>NZ_JBFHIT010000022.1:0-72802 GCF_041596335.1 Mangrovibacterium sp.
AATGCCCACCAATATTTAGGTTGAAAAATAAGGTTTGTTAACAGCGCTTTTCATCTCTTAACAGGGAGAAGCAGTATCTTTGAATCATACAAAAAGCAAAGTAGTTAGTATAGTTTTTTTTCATAGAGATAGGTTTGGTTAAGTTAGAAAAGGATGGATCACCATCCTTTTTTTTGTTTGTAGCCGGCCGAATAGTTTGCGGTTTTACTTCTCCACATTCGATCATTGATTTAGTAGAACGCCCACCAATATTTAGGTTGAAAAATAAGGTTTGTTAACAGCGCTTTTCATCTCTTAACAGGGAGAAGCAGTATCTTTGAATCATACAAAAAAGCAAAGTAGTTAGTATAGTTTTTTTTCATAGAGATAGGTTTGGTTAAGTTAGAAAAGGATGGGTCGCCATCCTTTTTTTTGTTTGTAGCCGGCCGATCAATTTCAACATTTTCTGCTACTCATTTCTATTTGATACACTGTGTTTCAAATCAAACACACATCCGTTTTATAACATTTGTTAACATCCCTTTTCATCTCTTAACTGGTAGATGCCTTATCTTTGTTACAGACATTAAAGCAAAGTAATAAGCATAATTTTTTTCATAGAGATAGGTTTGGTTAAGTTAGAAAAGGGATGGGGCACCATCCTTTTTTTTTGTGCTTATATTTTCCGTTTGTAGTATTTCCGGATGTCGGTAACCTTCAGTAATCCATCTTTTAAGTATTGATTTTATGGATTCGGTTGAAGAAAAAAAGTCAACCCGATACGATCCAATTGCGTTGTAGGAACAAAATCGGTGTCGTAGCTTCTAATCTCGTTCAAATACTGAATTGCTCCGTATACTGCTGATCGGTTTTATGCGATTTGTGCAGTGGTTGAGGTACTCTAGGTGAGTGTTCAACAATTTTCAGGAAGCAATCATTTTCTGTTGAGGTACTCGTATTTATACAGTCTGAAATCACCGCTCTTTTGAATCTTAAACATGGCTGTCCCCTTGTTGTCGGTTTTTATAATAAACGTATTTCCTGTAAGTAGATTCGTGATTTTTAGTCTTTTCTTTTCAAGAAAGAGAAGCTGTATTGATTGGCTGTTTTCGTTGTTGTTTCGTTCGCGGAAAAGCGTAAGATAGCCTACTCTTTTTTGCGGATGAACAGCTTGGAAGCCCGACCATGATTTGTTGTCGGGTTCATTTCCGATGGGATAGATGAAGCACTCGTAAAGCTCGTTTCGAAAGGTTTTATAGGCTGCCAAAATGGATTTGATCTGAAGAACAGCATCTGCCGATAAAAACTGGGTTTCCTGAAAGAAAAGCGGTGTCGACATTAAAGGGATGGCCGTTGCGTAGGCCTGCGAATGTTGCCAGGCGTCGCTCAAGGTTTTGTCAGTCATGGCTACATTTTGTACCGATCCCTGAAATTTATTCAAATTCGCGTATTTCGAAAGGTGCCACAGGTCGCGTAAAACCAGGTGTGGCACATAAACGACATTGGTCGGCACATCGGTCTTTCGGTTTTCGAGGAATACCGAGCCATACTCGCGTGCCCAGAAATAGCCATAGCGGGGAGCGTTTTCGGTAACGTCCCAGTTGACGCGTACTTTGTGCTCGGTAGCTTGAATGAAGTTTCGGATTTTGCCAATGATTTCATCAATTCTGTCGTGTGTTGAAAGGTTTGCGAAGTCGAGTTTGTAAGTCACAAAACCACCATGCTTATAGTTGTATATCAGTGCTTCGGGAGTAATTGGCATGGCGGCTCCCCACAATCCTAGTTTTATGTTTTTTGCTTTGGCGCGTTCCACCACATTTCCCCAGCCGGTTGGGTACCATTCGGTAGAAGGTAACCAGTTTGTATCTTGCCAGCCATCGTCGATTTGCTGGATGTCGATGCCAAGGTTTGCCTGGCAGTCGATTTCCCGGAGCACGTTTTCTTCTTTAGCCGCCAGTCGGTTTCGGCTCGATCCCCAGGTATTAGCCATGGTGTAAATGTCGAGTTCCGGATTTACAGGATAGCGCAACCGGTCGAACGCTTTGATCGCCGCACGTCCGTCATTCTGATTGCCGGAGTAGAGAACAGTCCAGGACGACCAGTACCATTTGTATTCGTCGGGTGACAAATCTTTGGGATACAAGCTGGTCCCCCGGTTTTCGATTCCATCAGCAGAAACTAGAAAATCACCTGTTTCAACGCCGCGCTGGTTAACACATTTATGCGATTCTTTAACCAATGCCAGTCCCTCGTTTTGGTCGGAAACCATCAGTATGCTGGCCCAGTTTATTTTTTCAGTTTTGGCGATCGATCCCGTTATTTCTTCCTCTTTCAGAAGGGGTGTTTCAGGGGTGTTTCGATGCTGTGTATCGTTGTAATATCCGGCATACACGCGTTTGAACTCCGTTGCGTCAATCGGAAGAAAGTCGCAACGACCATAAACGGCCAGTGCTGCCTCGTCGGGTTCGTTTCCACAATCGGAGTAGGCTGCAAGTATCCATGGCTCTTTTTTCGCATTTTTCAATTGTTCTATTCGGTTTTCATCGCCTTCAAACGTTAAATCCGATGCTAATGCATCTGTTTTTTCATTGATCCACAATTCACCAATTATCGTCTCTGTGTTGTTTGCCGATTCAATTCGTACACGCATCGATCCATCCATGAGTACTTTTGCCGGAATATCGAGAACTATTTCCTTGGGGAATTCCTTTTTGTTGCGATAATCGGGAAGGGGAGTGGGGGCGAGAATTTCTTCCGTAGTTTCGCCATCAACGCTCGTCAGAATAATTTTTTGGATGCGATCTTTACCTTCAAAATCCCACCAGCTTAATCCCAATTGGTACAATTTGTTCTTGTTCAGTCCAAAAACCTGGTATTCTATTTCTTTTGGAGATACGACCCAAGCCGATTGCCATATTTTTCCGACTCCGGCAGCGGCATAGCTGTGTACTTTTTTGCCTGAATTTAGTTGAAAGCGGATCCCTTCATTGTTTTCAATTGGGATATCGCCAAGCATCGAATCGGTAGCTTTCCCTTTAATCCAGACCTGAGTGCGCAAACCGGGCGCATTGGGATATGCCCAGATGTGGTATTTAATGCGTGTTTGTGTGGCAGGATAGTCAAATTCGGCAACTGTTTCGAGATATTCCGATGTGAATCCTTCGTCGTTCCCGAGCTGCGATGAGACCTGAATAAGCTTACATTCTGAGCTGTCGGCAAGCAATCCCTCGTAGTTCCAGTCGCATTTTATGGCTGGGCTATTTACCCATTGTTTGCCGGTTTCAAGGTTTTTCAAATCTGTTGTAACCAATCCGGAGGAAGTAACTTTCCATGTTCGTTCAACTTTGCCGGTTGAAACAACCAGTTTGTTGTTGGAAAAAGAAACGGTAGCCGATCCAAGTTTCTCCTGAATTACCTGTTGTGAAAATACAAAGCTGGGCAATGTAACGAATAATAAAAGTAGTGTCGTTTTCATTTTACGGAGTCGGTTCGGTTTAAATCAGTTTCTTCTTTTTCCAATGATTGCCATTAATTAGTTATCTCTGGCTATTATGCTTTTATGAACTTCAGTATTTTACCGTCGGTCGTTTTAAGAATATAGATTCCTGTATTTAGGTTCGCAACATTTAACTGAGTTGTTTCCCCTTCCAATATTTTTTCGCCATTCAGATTATAAACCGCATAGGTTGAGCCTGCTTGAAGACCAAAAATCGATAAAATGTCGGAAACAGGATTGGGGAAAACGAAAATGGTTGAAGTTGACGATACCGAAGTTGTGCCGGTTACCGTACCTAAATTGAATGTAAACGAAGTGATTGAACGAGCAGGTAAATTCAATTCAAATTTTGTGTCGCTAATCAGATTCGCCGAGCCCGAGTTCCCAATAGTTGCTGATTCGTCTGTCCATTGTTTGAACGCGACAGTTCCATTAATGGTTCCCGAGTTCAGGTTGAAACCATAATTTGGATAGTCAAGCGTTTCGCTCATGTTGATGGCATAAACCGTAATTTGATCTCCTTTTCGGAACGCACGGGTCTGTAATTTTCCGAGTGTGGAGATGTCGCGTCCGTCAATGTCGTCCATGTCGATCGGTTGTGAATCCAGAAGAGGAACTGTGGCATTCCGCATCATGTAACCACGATGTGAGGTTAACTCATAGTTCCACCACATCACGCCACTCATTCCTAAATCAGTCTGATCCCAAAGGGCACACATGGCTTGCTCGGCAATCGCCAGCTGGTCTTGTTCAGACTTGTTATCCCAGTGAGGTTCGGTAGACCAAAACGGTTTGTCGCCGGCGTAGCTCAGGTCGGTAATCAACTTCGATTTTGGTCGGTACTGTGGGTAATAGTGAGTGCCATACAGATCAATTCTGTCGAGCCAATCGTTTTCGCTTAACGTCTTCATCCAGTCGTTTTTGTTGGGGCCATAATCTTCGTGTCCAATAATGAGCGGCATGGTGAACTGATCGGATACCGAAAATGCTTTCAGAAAGTCGACCGTTTCTTTATGTTTTTGTGGCGTCATATTTCCTTCATTGTAGACGCGTTCATTGTCGATTCCCAGTACATCAATTTCGATTCCTTTTGAATTCATGTACCTAATGAAATCGGCCAACAAAGTGGCGTATTGTTCAGGGATGATTCCATCCTCATCTTTCACCCAGTCGGGGAATGAGTCTTGTCCTTCGAGTTTTTTGCTGGCGAATATTGTTAATCCGGAGGTGCCTCGTGTTGTTTTTGCCAGATTGATGGATGAGATGAGGCCGGTATATTCCGACTCCACAACCACACCTGCCGAGGGGTGAGCCGGTTTCGAGTTGTTTCCGTAGATTGAAATCCGAACACCGTTCATGCCATCGGTAACAAACAAATCGTTGGCTTTCGATTCGCTATTGACAGCTCCGGCCCATTGTTTCAGATCGTAAAAAAAAGCATCAATGAGGGTTCCTTTTTCTTCAGGATAGATTATTGCGTCGCCCCCGGTTTGAGCCCGGATTTGGTTTGAAAACAGAGCAAGAAGAAGAAACAGGAAACAAAGATTAGTTGGAATTGATTTCATTTTGAAAACGAAAGTTGGTTAGTTTCCTGCAAGTTTAGAGAAATTGCCGCCAGACTTCTGTGAGAAATTAGTCAATCGATCGGAGATATCGTTCAAAAACAGGTCTAACTATAATCGGAGCACGAATGATTAGATGATTCGACTGAAATTTTAGAGTCAGTTCATTTCAGTAAGACTTCAGGCGAAGCCTAACTAAAATAGAACTGACTCTTGTATGCGCTATTCAAAAAGCTGCACGTCAATGTTGGGGCGTTTTCCCCTGCTGCGAACCATTGGATATGAAGCTGTAGTCGAAAACACCGATATCTCAGGCTAAAGTTTCTTCTTGTTGACGATGTTTTTGTCGACTACCAGTGGGTTTTTACGCTGCGAGATTAATGTTGTGTCCGTTTCACGTTACTCAGATCAACACCTTTAAAATACCGCTCTAAAATATACTCCGGCTGTTTGTCATCTGGTCTTTGTTTAAGCTTCGTATAGTCGTATTCAAGCGGAAGTACTGTTTTCGGATTCATTGTCGCCGTGTCATCTGTGAGGGTTTGCCATTCGTTCATCATTGCCGCTAGTTCGCTTATTTTGGCTTTGTTTTCGGGAAGTTCAGCCAGATTGTTAATCTCTAAAGGATCTGTTTTTAGGTTGAATAACTGCGTGTAATTACGCTGAGGGTAGCGAATTAATTTCCATTCGGGAGTTCGAACAGCTCGTACTGTGTTTCGGTAAACCGTATAGATTGAACTCCTGACTTCGTTCTTTTTCCCTCTGATGACAGGAGCAAGGTCTTTCCCATCAACGTTTTCCGGTTGGGGTAATTCGCACAGATCTGTCAAGGTAGGAAAGAGGTCGTAAAGGTAAACCAAGGCATCGCGCACTTCATTTTTAGGAAGGTTCGGGCCAGTAATAATGAGTGGCACCTTCATGCTGTGTTCATATAAGTCTTGCTTGCCTACAAGTCCATGACTACCAATAGCTAATCCATTGTCGGCGGCATAAACGATAATGGTATTTTCGAATAAGCCTTTTGTTTTCAATGTTTCAATGATGTCGCCAATACGGCTGTCCAAATGGCTGATCAGAGCGTAGTAGTCGGATAGTGATTTCTGAATCATTTCCGGAGTTCGGGGCCAGGGAACCAGCGTTTCGTCCCGAACATTCATATTGTCGAAAGCAAACGGATGCAGCGCTTTAAAGTTGCCGGGAAGTGGGATTGAGCCATCGGGATACATGCCAATGTAATCTTCGCGGGGCGACCGGGGATCGTGTGGAGCGGTAAACGCCACATAGCAGAAGAAGGGCTTTTCGCGTGTTCCGCTCGCGTAATCGGTGAGATAGTTTATCGTCGCGTCAACAAATAAATCGGTTGAGTACCCATTTTTTACAGGTTCGGATAGTTTCCGATCCGGGCCCAAGGTTCGACACGGCACATTGTAGTGATCGGCCATACCGCCAATAAACACGTTGTCGCCCTTCTGAAAACTTGCTTCAAACGCTTCGGCTTCGTTGTGCCACTTGCCAGTGCCAAAAGTTTCGTAGCCGTTATCGGCAAAATGCATCGGCATCGTGTGAATTCCGTTTAGTTTATCGTAAACATGGAACAGGCTCTTTCCGCTCATGAGCATAGCACGGCTTGGCGCGCAAATAGCTCCATGATGGCCACCCATGACATAACTGTTTGTAAAGCGAACACCATTTTTGGCGATCTGGTCGATGTTGGGTGTCTGAATATACGTATTACCCGAGCAGCCAAGTGCATCGGCCCGTTGATCATCGGCAAAAAGAAACAGGATGTTGACTTTGTTTTTTTCTTTTGCAGCTGCTTTTGCTGTATTGAAATTTGCGACTGTTCCTGCAAGCAGGAGAGCAGACAATGGGAAAATTGAATAGTTCATTTCAACTATGTTTGGATTATTGGTTACTAATTAAATTAATCGGTTCATTTGCAGCACCCGGCATTAATGTTTTGCGCAAAGGTCGGTGGTTTGTTCTCCGGTTGTTGTGCGACCTGGTTTTTGTTGGTATCATAAATACTTGCCAATAGAATTATGCCCCAGTGTTCAAAGCCTGACTTTTATGGCTCGTTTCAACAAGCAATTTTAGTCATTTTAATACTTCAAAATTGAAGCTGGTGGCAATGGAACTTTGTTTTCTCGGCGCCAGGTTGTAAGTTCATCCAATAAACTTTTTGCAACTGTTTTATTCACTTCCGCAAGGTTTTTACTTTCTTTCAGGTCATCTTCGAGCTTGTACAATTCTACTTTTCCATCATTCAGAAACTGGATCAGCTTCCATTTTCCTTTGCGGATAATGGAGCAGGGTGGGTCTATGTAAGTGCTGGCGATGTGCCAGAATAAAGGTCGCTCCTTCATTGTTTTTCCTTTCAATAAGGGCATTAAGCTGTTGCCATCTAATGTTCCGGTGTAATCCCGAATATCTGCCAGTTCCAAAAAGGTAGGAAAATAATCCATTCCGCTAATGGGAACGTTTGTGATACCTGCCTTCACTTTTTCGGGCCAATTGATAAATGCCGGAACCCGAATCCCTCCTTCGTAAACACTTCCTTTAGCACCACGCAAAGCATTCGAATGGCTTGTTAACCCGTTGAATCCATTGTCAGAAGTGAATATTACAATCGTATTTTTATGTAATCCTGCCTGATCCAGATAATCAAAAATACGTTTTACATTTTCATCAATGGAGGCGATCATAGTGGCGTATCCGGCAATCTCTTCACGGTTCTTTTGTCCTCCCTGCCCGGTGATCGAATCAGGAGCTTTCGCCATAAATTTCTGATACCCTTCTTTACTCCTTGGAACTATTGGACGATGTGGCGCATAAAAATGAAGGTTCACAAAAAAAGGTTCTTCTTTATTACGTTGAATAAAATCGATCGCTTCGTCTGTTAGTCTGTCAGTCAGCCACTCATCATCTGGCTTGTCGTCGATAAATGGATTCTTAAAAGGAGCTTTGTAACCGCCACTTTCCGATTTGTAGCCTTCCGGATAACCGCGGGCCGGATCGCCCCACCAGGTTCCACCTACGTTTTCGTGAAACCCACGACCTTCGGGATAATACTGCCGGTATTCCTGTTGGTGTTTTTCAACCCAACTGAAATCACCATTGTCAGGCTGAGTCAGTTTTTGTTTGAAGGGATACTCTTTCTCCCGATCCGGGTTTGGCCCAACAATGTGCCATTTTCCCAGGTGGATCAATTTATACCCAGCTTCATTCAAAGGCTCGGCATACACCGGGTGTTCATGCCCGACGGTCCAGCGAGAGAAAATATTGCTTTGATCATCGCCTTTTTCCAACACAGGAACCGTATAGACGCCCGTGCGGAAGGACTGACGCCCGGTAAGTAATGCGGTTCTGGATGGCGAACAGGTTGGATACATATAAGCATTTGTAAAAACAAGGCTTTCGTTCGCCAGCTTGTCCAGATTTGGCGTTTCGAACCATTTACTTCCCATAAAGCCAACATCCTGCCATCCCAAATCGTCAGCCATGATAAAAATGATGTTTGGTTTTTTGGATTGTGAAAAAGAGAGTGATACACTAAAACAAAAATAGAATAGGGTTATTATCTTGTTTTTCATTCGTTTATATTTTGTTTTTTTTGTGAATCTCTGTGCTTTCTTTGTGACCCTTTGTGAAACAGCTATGACACAAAGTTGCACAAAGAAGTCACAAAGTTGCACAAAGCCAATAGGTTACTTCAGATTAATTTATAACTCTTTTAATTCCATTCTTCAATATTGCAACTTGAAAATTAAGTAATATACCCAATTTATAATTGCCTAGTTTCAAATATGTAAGAACCTGTGCAAAGTGAACTTCATTAAGAAGATCAACAGTTTTAATTTCAATAACGACTTTATCTTCAACCAATAAATCAATTCTATATCCATGATCCAATTTCACTTCTTTGTAAACAATTGGCATTGGAACTTCCTTCTTTACTTTTAACCCAGAATTTCTCAACTCATAAAGCAAACATTCCTGATAGGCTGATTCTAATAATCCAGGTCCCAATTGTTTGTGCACTTCAATCGCACATCCAATGATAATATTTGACAATTCGTTTTCAGTCATTTTGTTATTTCTTAGTGAATCTCTGTGTTTCCTTTGTGCCCCTTTGTGAAACAGCTATGACACAAAGTTGCACAAAGTAGTCTCAAAGCTGCACAAAGCCAATATGATAAACGGTATTAAATACTGCTTTTATTCTTTTATAGGTATATATGTTTTCAAAATCGCATCCATCTCCTTAACAATTTCAGGGTATTCGTTATAAAGATTCGTGCTCTGGTTTACATCCTTCTCCAGATCGTAAAGCTGTGCCGGAGGAGCGTCTTCTTTGATCTTACCATTTTCGATATCGCTGTTTTTCCCGCCCACAAAGGCGACAGCCGGAGCGCCGCCCCAGGCATGATGTTCCGGTTTCGATCCAGAAAAACCGCCACTTCCCTGTGCTGGAATATAGATCCATTTTCCTTTACGAAGAGATAGGTTTTGTTTTTTAGAAGGAGCTAAAATCAATTCATCTCGAATTGGCTTTTTCGGGTTGCCCACCAAGGCAGGCATCATATTTTTACTGTCGCTGTTATCAAGCGTTTTAGGATCTTGTCCGGTAAGAGCCATAAAGGTAGCCAGCATATCCACATTGCAAATCAATTGGGCTGATTTACTTCCGGCTTCAATTTTCCCCGGCCACTTCGCAATAAAAGGTATCCGGTGTCCGCCTTCCCACACGCCAAATTTAAAGCCAAGCAAATCGCCATTTATTTTGTGCCCGGCCTTCACTGCATTCCGACCACCCAGATTCAACATCGCCCCGTTATCGCTTGTGAAGATCACCAGGGTATTTTCACTTAATCCATGCTTCTCCAGCGTTTCAGTAACTTGTCCCACCATCCAATCCAGTTCCTGAATAAAATCGCCGTAAAGTTCAGCGTCGCTACTTCCCTGAAAATTTGTCCCCGGTGTAAAGGGATGATGAATATGGGTTGTAGCCAAATAAAGAAAGAACGGATTTTGCTTATTGTCTGAAATCCAGTCAACTGCTTTTCCCGCCAACATGGTTCCTACAGTATAATCGTTGTATTGCTTGTGCGCTTCAACTGCACCTTTAAACATATTTGGCGTACGCTGCGAAGCCTCGGGCGGAATTGGAGTAATCGGTGTCGCATCTTCATGTGCTCCTCTTCCAAGATAGACCAGCGGATCCGATGGATCTCCACCAACCACACGGTCGTTTTCCACATAAACATAAGGCGGAGCGCTGTTTACAACGGGTACACCAAAGTAGTAATCGAAACCGAGATCCTGAGGGCCGGGGCGTAAGGGTTCCTGCCAGTTGTTTTCTCCTACTCCAAATCCCAGATGCCACTTGCCAAGCGCAGCCGTTTTGTAGTCACTGGTTTTGAATACATCGGCAATCGTCAACCTATCCGGTTCAATAAGGAGAGGCGAGGTGACCGGAGCAGGCCCCCATATTCCGGCGCCATTATTGGCACGCAAAGGGTATTGTCCGGTAAGCAAGGCATAGCGCGAGGGCGTACAAACAGCCGAGGCCGAATGAGCGTCGGTGAACATGCGTCCTTCGCTTGCCAGTTTGTCGATATTTGGCGTTTTAACTTTTGTTGCTCCATAGCACCCTATATCGCCATAGCCCAGATCATCGACAAAAATGAGGACTACGTTGGGTTTATCTTGTGCAACTAGTTTTAATGTGCTGCAACAAAGTAGGAGAAGAAAGACGACAGTTATACTAATTTTTGAAGATTGATTCTGTTTCATATTCATGCGTTTTGGTTTTTATAGGGTTAGTTTTTTTCCTGAATGTTTTCATTCGCGGCTTTTTCAAACATCAGATCCTTGCCATCCGGGGTAATCATTCCCTGCTGCATTCGGGCTTCTCTCGCTGTTTTTATCGGATCAAGTATGGTATTCAGTTCAGCTTCAAACTTCTTTATTATTTCTGAATAAGATGGATCAAGCGCCAGGTCATTGAGTTCCTTTGGATCAGTTTCCATATCATACAAGCTGGGTCTGTCGCGCTCGTAATAAGTATATTTATACTTCTTGTTTGCCAGCATATACCAGGCACCCGGAAACCCAACGCCATGCCATTCGGAGAATACGGTGCGATCGGCGGCGACCTCTTTCCCCTGCAAAACAGGCAGCAGACTTTTGCCCGGCATTTCCGGATCGCGGTATTCAATCCCGGCCATATCTATGATCGTCGGATACATATCAACCAGCGCGACAGGCGTATCGACTTTTGCTCCGTGTTTTACATCCGGACCGGTGATGACCAGTGGAACAGCCACAGAACCTTCCATTGAAGTATGTTTGTTCCCGATTAACCCATGTTCGCCCAGATTATCGCCATGGTCGGAAGTGAAAATGATGTAGGTATTGTCGTACATGCCGTTTCTTTTAAGTTCGGCAATTAGTTCGCCAACCATATCGTCAACAAAAGTTACCATGCCGTAATAGGCCCGAATCGCATTCTTAAGGTCTTTTTCATCCGGAGCCACATCCAGTCCGTCCCATTTTTGAAAATGCTGCAAGGCAGGATGCATATTCGTGTTCGGGAATTTGGCGGCGTGAGGCATCGGAATTTCAACATTGGCATATAGGTCGTAATATTTCTGCGGAAGGGTAAAAGGCCAGTGCGGCATAAGTAAGCCAACATGTAACATCCAAGGTTTCTGGTCGTTTTTTCTTTCTTTCAGAAATTTTAAGGCATGGTTAACCGTTGGACGATCAACAGCGTATTGCCCAAAATTTTTCGGACCGCTTTCATAAGGATCAGCCTTATAGTCACTAATTTCAAATGTGTTTACTTTCAGATGCCCTTTTGCCAGGCGATACTTGTCAGGCAGAAACCGTGAGTCGGTTCCGGTAACCTTTGCTTCAGGTCGCTTCGCAGAATTCCACTCCTCTGTAAAGCCCAAGTTACCGTACAATCCCGGCGAATCCATCTTGCCAAAGTGTGCCGTGTAATATCCACTTTCGGTCACACGTGTTGCCCATGTAATCTCATCCTTCGGCCATGCTTTGCCATTGTACCAGTTTTTAATCTGAAAAACATGTTTCCCAAACATATACGCAGCGCGGCTTGGTCCACAAACCGGAGATGAAACATAGGTTCGTGTGAAGTGCATTCCTGAGGTTGCCAAGGCATCGAGGTTTGGAGTTTTTACAACCGGATTTCCCCGAAACCCGCAAATCGCCGGATGCTGTTCATCGGTGCAAATAAACAGGATGTTTGGCTTTTCCTGTGCTGTTAGTTTTAAGAAATTGAAACACCAAAAAACCAGAAAAAGGAAACTCAATCCAGATCTTTTCCACTTTAATTTGTTCATACGTCTATTGTTTAATTTCATTTGATTTTTCATATGTCCGATAATGCGGACTACCCTTTAACCACTCGTAGTCTTTGTATTGGTATTCGTCTTTTTCACCCGCTTCATTGCTGAGTGTTTTCCAAATAGGCAGCTGACTTGATTGATTTAGCGTTTTCCACCGGGCTAACATTTCGCTAGTCCGTTCAGGTTGGGTTTTGGATAGATCTGTCGTTTCGGAGAGATCTTCTTTTAAGTTGAACAGTTGTACCTTATCCTTTTGAACGATCAGTTTATAATCGCGAACGCGCAACACACCACTTTCTTCATCAAACTCTCTGCCGATACGCCAGAAAAGTTCCTCGTGCGGAGCGGTTTTCGTGAGTCCTTTGATGTATAGCGAGATATCAGCACCATCCAGGTTCGTACCTACCAAGTTGCCGCCAGCCAATGCTATTGAAGTTGCGCCAATATCGAGCGAGCTAACCGGAGCATCCAGAACAGTGCCCGGTTTCACATGCTCCGGCCAGCTAACCACGAAAGGAACACGAAGTCCGCCCTCGTAACTGTCCCATTTGGCGCCACGAAGCGGACGGTTATCGCTGGTGCGCTTCATCCCGCCATTATCGCTTAAAAACCAAACGATCGTATTTTCTGCGAGTTTCAGTCGTTCAAGCGTCGCAATCAACTGCCCAACTCCCCGATCCAATTCATAGGTCATTGCCGCATAAATTGAACGAATCTCCGGTTTAACCCCCGGAATTTCGGTCATATTTTCAGGAGAAAACATTGCGATTGTTTCTTCCGGTGCTTCCATGTATTCGTGAGGCGCATTGTACGACATGAACAGAAAGAACGGTTTTTCCTGATTCCGTTCGATAAAAGCAACACCCTGATCGGTTAATTCATGGGTCAGATATTGATCCCACTCCACAGGTTCGTAGTTGTGAATGATGGGTAAAGTATGGTGCATATCCCGCATCCCGTATGGTTTCTTCAGTTCTGTATATTTTCCATGATAGGAAGGATGATCCATTGGAAAATAAAGATGGCCTCCACTGAGGAATCCATACCAGTCGGAATAGCCCAATTTGTTCGGATGCTGACTGGGAGCCGTGCCCATGTGCCATTTACCCACACCACCGGTTACATACCCAAGCTCCTGCATGTACTGCGCAATAGTTTTAACAGAGGATGGAAGTCCCTGCTCCGGATCCAACGGTGCTCCGGGGTTGCCATACCAACCAAAGGAGGATTGCATTCGTCCGGTAATAAACCCGGCACGCGAAGGGCCACACATGGGGCCGGTAACGTAACCAGAAGAGAAGATTGCTCCACTCTCTGCCAGCTTGTCGATGTGTGGTGTAGGAATATCCTTGCATCCATTATAACCCACATCGGCATAACCCAAATCATCGGCCATAATTACAATTACATTCGGACGAGTGGCTATCTGAGCATTTACATTCCAGCTATTCACGAACAGCGATAGAAAAATGGGAAGCGATAAATTGATTTTTAGTTCGTTGAGTTTCATAGGCCGAAAATTATTTTTTCATTTTCTCAGGAAACAGCTCATTGGGTGTAAAGTAAGGTTCATCACCCAGCGGACGGGCATTTACGCCTCGTTTGTCAAAATCTCCAATATCAGTTTTTGCCCAATCCAGAAGTTTAAGCAGTTTTGCAACAACTTTAGGATTTTCAGCAGACACATCAGTCGTTTCAGCGATGTCGTTTTCCAGGTTATAAAGCACCGGTTTTTCGAATAAAATCCGGTCTTCGGGCGCAATATGAACCGGCCATTTTGTGTAGGCTATCGACTTTGAATCCGGCTGATGCGGCAAATGCAATTTCCATTGTCCGAGGCGCACCCCACGTAAATCCTGATGCTGGTAAAAGAAATAGGGACGTTTCAGCGCACTTTTTTTTCCGTTCCAGATTTTTGAAATATCCAGACCATCAATTACCCGATCGCTTGGAATTTTCGCGCCGGCAATTTTGGCAAGGGTTGGAAGCAAATCGATGGTGGCTGTAAGCTGATCTGAAGTTTTTCCGGCAGGAACTTTTCCCGGTGCCCGGATGATGCAGGGTACGCGCAATCCGCCATCCCAAGCCGAAGTTTTTGCTCCACGCAAAGGATCGGCGTGGCCGGCATGCTCTTTCTTGATCCACCACGGACCGTTATCACTGGTGAAAATCACATAGGTATTTTCATCCAGTCCTTTTTCTTTTAAAGCTGATAAAATGCGACCCACATTGTAATCTATTTCCTCAATTACATCGCCATACAAACCACCTTCCGACTTTCCTTTAAATTCTTGTGATACTGCCAGTTTCGTATGCGGCATGGTATGCGCCAAATAAAGAAAGAAAGGTTGCTCCTTGTTTTTCTCAATAAAACCGATGGCCTCATCGGTATATCGGCGGGTGAGGGTTGACATATCAGCATTGAGCTCAATTACTTCCTTATTCCGAAGAAGATTTACATAATGATCGTTGCTGGTTGGTGTAAAGAATGAGTAGTCGAATCCCTGATTGTAAGGCAATAGTTCCGGGTTAAACTGCTCCTGATTATGCCCGGCAAGATCCCATTTGCCGATCATACAAGTTGAATAGCCAACTGGTTTTAATACTTCGGCAATGGTCACTTCGCTCAACGACAATTTGGGATGTGGCGCTTCTCCATCGTCGTTGCGGGCATTCCGCATGGGATAGCAGCCAGTTATTAAAGCCGCGCGGGATGGCCCACAAACGGTTTGCGCATAAAAATTGGTAAACTTCGTTCCCTCGGCTGCCATAAGATCCAGATTTGGGGTCTTTATGTTTGGCGAACCAAAACAGCCCACATCCTGATAGCCCTGATCATCGGTCAAGATGATGATGAAATTCGGTTGGCGCGATTTGTTTTCAGAAGTACATGTGATGCTTAATGACGCAAGCAGGAAGGATATAAAAACTACGAATAAATATTTCATCATTGTCTATTTTTTGATTTGATCCGGATAAACCTGAATGTTGGTGCAGCTGCATGTTTGCGCTGCATTGTTATATGTCCAAATGACTTTTTTATCGAGATTGATTTTAAAAAGAGGCACCCCTTTTTTGAAGGGTTTATGTCCCAGCCAATTGCAAACTACAATTTCATTGTTTGGCAAATACTGAAAACCAGCCAGATGATTAACGCCCAGCTCGGGGTATTCTTTTGCATTGAATTCCCAGATCAAGTTTCCGTTTTTGTCGTAAATCGAAAGCGCGAACTTATCGGCGATAACCGTATTCCCATTTTCCAGACGATGTGCACCATATACATTGTTGGGGCGCACAAATTCCTGAATAATTTCTCCATCACTGTTATATTCCCGTACTGTTTTATCGCCATATTGACTAACCATGTAGTTTCCGTTTTCAAGTTTACGGGCGCTTCGGAAACAAATATGACCACCAACTTTATACGTTAAAGGAATTACCTTCAGGATCTTGCCCTTCCGGTCGACTTCTAAAAGTCGTCCTGCCGAGCATTCGCCAATTAGGATTCTGTTTTTTTCAATAGCCTGGCAAGCAAAAATTTCACTTTCACTTTGATAGTCAAAAGCGATCTCGTCGGCTGGGGTGATAATTTGAACACCATAATGGCAGGTATAGAGAATATTTCCGCCTTTTAACTGATGCGCATCGTACGTGTTTTTTGCTTCAATCTCCCTGATTATTTCTTCCCTGGAATTAAGCAGCAAAACTTTACCCCGCTCTGAAGCACAAATAATAAAAGCAACCGAATCGGCTTTATTGGTTTTTTCACCATTACCTGATGCCACAAGTATTGAGGGGGATAAAACGGCCAGTAAAATGGTGAAAATCAGTAGTCTTTTCATGTATGTTTTCTGTTTTTTGAATTTACAGCGACAGGCAATACTCCTCCAAATCATCAAGTTCCTGTTCGGTTAAATCGGCAGTCTTTCCATGTTTGTCGCTGGTATTGTAGGTGGTAAAAAGTTCTTTCAAATTCATCGCTTTTCCGTCGTATAAATAGGGAGCTGTTCGCCAGATTTCAACAAGGGTAGGCGTATCGAATTTTTGACTCGCTTCCAGGCCTGTTCCTTCGCCAACATCGTAGCTTTTCATATTCGTGAAATACGTTCCGGAGTGACAATGGGCACATTGTGCTTTTTGAAATACTTCTTTTCCTCGTTTTGCCGATTCACTTAATTCCCCATTTACCAAAAGTGGGCTAGGAACCGGTTTCAGACTGCTTAAGTAAGCATCTATTGCAACAGCAATTGTTTCAGGTTGTTGGGTGAATAAAATATGTTCGATACCCGCGCGAACAGCCAGATTCGCATCAGCCCTGATTCCGGTTATCATCGATGGTGGGGTGGAGTGAGCCAACAACATACTTTTTGTATTCTTTGGGTTGCCAATGCCATCGTTTAGCAAGTCCCAGTTTAAGCCATCCACGCGCGCGTCTCCGGGATGACAAGACGTGCAACTTTGCCAATGTTGCTTGCACAAGGTGGCGTCGTTAAAATAGATCTCGCCCAATCGAGCCAGGTCTGGCTTAGCCTGAATTCCCAATTCAATAGGCGATATTGAATTTGTTCCTGATAAATCAATTTCAGTAACAAAACCTGAAAAATACATGGAGACAAAAATCTTGTTGTCTTTCAAAGCCAGCCCTTTAGCTCCTTTCCCGTTTAAGTCAATTCGCTTGCGGATGCCTTGCAAAAAGCTTAAGTCGTTTTGAATGACTTCCAATGAACGGGCATAAACAGTTAGGTCTGCGCCGTAAGCTATGTTTGCGATTCGTTGGTGCAGAGCTTCCCGGTTGATGATGCTTAGCTCGTTGGTTCCGGAGTGGGTAACATACAGGTTTTTACCATCGTCACTACATTTTACATCGTAAGGATTTGCAGCTCCTCGATCCAGATTGTCGAGCATTACCGTACAGAGATACGAGGTGTCCTGAATGTCGATAATGCTCAGTGCATTAGTATTGATCCAACCACGTTCCACCTGGTTGGTTGGAACATTGTATCGAGCCAGAATATGGGTTACATAAGCAAACTTTTCGTCGGGTGAAAGCGCTATTTTATTCAGCGAATTTGAACCGTTGGGCAACAAAATTTCCTTTAATGGCTCAAGGGTTTCGGCATTAAATACCGAAATCGTGGCTGTGTGATAATCGGCATTGGCACTGCCGCTTGGCAGATGATTGGCAACAAGAAGTAGGTTTCCTTTTTCTGCCAACGCAAGATCAACCGGTTCACGATCGGCTTGAGAAGTATTTGTGATGGTGAACGATTTCAGGTCTATTTTGCTGACACTGTTGTTGAAACGATTGCACAAATAAATTGCGTTTCCGTCGGGTGAAAGCACTGGTGACATGGGGGTGTGCCCAACTTGTACTGTGCGTTCTACTTTTTGTGTGGCCAAATCAATTTCCTGCAAACGTCCCTGAGGATCGGAAAGCGTGACGTATAATATGGACTCGTCGGCAGATAAAGCCAAACCTCCGGGTTTCCCATCCAATAAGACAGGACTTTCAAGTTCTGAATTTTCAAGGTTTACAATTGAAATTCGATTAGCCGTTTCATCAGCAATAAATAGTTTGTTTTGGGTTTTACTAACCACAATCTGGTTGGGCGACATCAGCTCGCCGGTCGACGAGGAGCATCCGACCAACACAGCGAAACAAAGGAATAGACAGGCGTAAATTGTGGATTTCATTTGTTTGTAATTAAGCCCCCTCCAAACCTCCCCCGAAGGGGAGGCTTAAAAAATGCAAAGTTTTTATTCTTGGTTTTTTAATCATCCTTCTGTGTGAGCATATTTCTCATCGCTCGATTTATTTTCTGATATTCATTATTAGTTTGCTCTTTTTAGTTCAGGGTCGAAGTGTTTCTCCTTATTTTGAATTGCTTCCCGGTTTGTGATTTCCTCTTTCAGCCGGTAATCATATTTTTCGAGGCGTTTCTTGTCCGTTTCCGAAGGGACAAAATGTTCCATATCCAGCCTTGGTTTTTGAATAAGTTGGTTTTTTCCTTTTGTAATGATGGCCAGAGCTTCCTTGTATTCTGCTGAGTTTTTGTCTGCAATGTTTTTCAAACACGGACTCAGTTCAGGTCGTTCAAAAGCAATTTGCACCCTCAAGGTTCTGCCATATTTACTCAGCTCTTTAAAATTGATGTCTGTCAATTCGCCCAGACGATTTAAATCCTTTTCTGAAATTGGGCTGCGACCGGCCGGGTTATTGGGATATGCTGAAATAAAATCGGGATAATAAACCGCATTCAAATCAATCCAGGTCGTGATTCGTTCCATCTCTTCTTCCGAAAGTTTGACATTGGCATGTCCTTTTTTTAGCATTTGAACGAGCTTACTTGGGTGTGATCCCCAGGAATAGGCTTGCTGAATTTCGGCAGGACCGGCACCGATAGGCTTTACAGCTTTCTGCATGTGCATATCCATGTACGCCGCGTTAAAGTATGGATTTCGGTCTCCGGCCAATACTAATTTTTCTCCGGCCTTTTTTCCGAAGTCGTGGCATTTAACGCAATGCTTATCGAGTACAGGTTGAACTTCTTTCGTAAATCCAAACGTTCGTGGTTCGCCGTACCAGCCGTTTAATTTTTGAGGAGGATTTTTTAAAGCCTGCGCTACCTGCGACATCGATGAAGGCGGCGCCATTCTGCGATCGTCGTGGCATCCAATACAGCCCAGCGTTTCTCCGGATTGCACCATCGTTCCGCTTCGCATGGATTGGATCATCATTTTATGCTCATCCAAAAGTTGAAAATATACGTATTTATCGGCAGGAACTTCCACATAAGCCGATCCGTCTTCCTCGACAGGAACTGTTCCCCATATTTTTTTACACTCGAAACTGTGCCAGTTCATTGCCGGACGATGAACGCCCTGTCCGCCCCAGGCAGGCACGGTCCAGCTGCGTTTTGCAATCGATTCAACTACGCGCAGGTATTTTACGGCTCCCCGCTCAACGCCATTCATGTGGGTTCCCTGGTAAACATCCTGCACGTAAAACTGACCGGTTTCCGATTGGTAATTTCGTTTATTCTCGATGGAATATTCTTTCTCGCGTGCTTGAATTGGAATGGGGTCGTAGCACCCGGGTGCTTCGGTGTAAATGAGTTGTTCGTTTCCGAAAATATCAATCAGAAACAAGCCCATTTGCTCGCCAATTCCAAGGGAGCGCGAACATAAAAACCAGGTATCATTTAAAGGAAAGGGATCTTCGTAAAGCGGTTTTACTTGTTTAAAGGTGTCCCAATTTCCTATACCAATCAGTTCACGGGCCGAAGCAGGCCAGGTTTTTTCAACCGACGCTTTTTCATCGAGGCCCTTTTCCCGGTTGATGATTCCAAGAGCTCCCCACGGACGATCGTGGCATGAACCCATAATTGCAATCACCTTATCGGTGCCGGGAATAGGGCGAGCATCGATATATCCGCCGGGTGAATTGCTGTTGTTGCCAAAGTAAATGGCCTGATTTGTTCCGTCGGGATTCATGGTCCACAATCCCTGAGCATCGCCAAAATTTCGATCGACATATTCCCAGCGGTCATACAGAATTCGGCCATCAGGTAAAATCGTGCTGTGACCTTCGAATAAGGTGCTTTTACCAAGTTGTGTAATGTTAGCGCCATCGCCTTCCATTTTAAACAGGTTGGCCATAATGTGAATGTTACACATGCAGTATTTGGGTTCACGTGTCGACGAAAACACGATGTCGCCGTTGGGAAGATACTGAGGGTCGATATCTGCCACACCAGTTGCGGCGGTTAGTTGTTTTAGGTTTTTACCATCCACATCCATTTCGTAAATGTGATAGTCTTCGTCAATGTTGTTTCGCATTGAAAAAAGCACCTTTTTACCGTCGTAGCTGATTTCAGGATCGCGAATCACACCGTCCGTTGTTTCCAGAAGTGTGGTGATTTTGCCTCCTTTTTTCAGGTCGATAATTTTCATTGAACCACCCGGCGCAAAACTATTGGTATTTGTTTCATTGGTTTGAAAAAGCGTTGCTGTGTTGTGATGGTCGATGGCATACTGATTGCGCGTAACAAAAACAATGGGCGTGTTTTTCACAAGAGGATTCGAAAGCACGGCCTCTTTTTTCAAGGCCTCATAATTTTGTACAAACTGTTCCAAATCCAACACAGCCGAGGGCGCTGAATTTGCGAGTTTCGCCTCAATCTGTTTGTGTTCTTTCTCTATTTTTTCGAGCTGAAGTAAAAATTCTTTGCTTTTGTACTGATCAGGGTATCGCGAATGAATTTCAGCAATTCCGGCTTTTAGCGCATTGAAATTAATGGAGTTGAAACGATCTGTGATTTCCAGGAAAACAATCATTTCTTCGATAAGGCTTTTTTTCTCGTCAAGTGAATGCGCTCCGTTCTTCGCGCCGATTTGACTGACTCGCTCAGAAAAAATACCCGGATAAGTTTTAATTTTTTCGAAGGTGTGAAGAGCCAGCTGATCAATGAGCAGATTTTCAGTATCAAACCACCCGACCAATTCTTCAACCTTTACGTTGCCTAAAACGAGCTGAGTTTGTGCTGGATATTCCGTGTTTAATTCCTTCATCAGAAGTCTGACACTACTGTTGTTGATGGGCTGATGTGTTGCTTGTAATTCAAGCAAGCGGCTGGTCCATTCAACCTGCGCCGGAGTAGTATCCTGAACCGGGACACAGGAAGTTAGACCTATAAACATTCCGAACAGCAATTGCTTTCCTACTTTAAGATATCTGATCATTCTTCTGAACTTTTTTCAAGGTTTAATTTGAGCTTTTACCAGTAAATTCCATATCTCCCTGTTGGTGCATCCATCTTTTTAATGCTTGCTTAAGTTCTGTCAGACGAACAGCATATTCCGGGTTCTCAGCCAGGTTATTCATTTCCCAGGGATCTGTTTTCAAATCGTAAAGCTGAAATTCGGGTTGTTTCCGAAAACGCAGTACCATATTTTTCGCATTGGTATCCGTTTTTGCCTTCTCGAGCCAGCTTTCGTATATTTTACGTACATGCCGATCTTCCATTTTATCGACGTAACCAAAATCGAAGCCATTGATTACCCGTATCGCGAAGAGATTGTCAGGTGTCAGGTTCCACATTAACTTAAATCGCCCATCAGTTACAGCTCGCGATGCAAAATCAGTTCCTTCCTTGCCGTTGTTGTAAACAAAGAATGCATGATCGCGATGTTTTGTGGTTTTACCAGAAATAAGCGGCAGCAAACTTTTTCCGTCCAGCCCATCGGGAAGATCGCCACCGGCAGCTTCAATTAATGTGGGAACAATATCGCAATATTGGGCAAGAGCATTGGTCTGGAATGCTCTGCTATAAGGTTTCGGCCACTTCATAATACAGGCCGAGCGAACACCCCAGTCGTAATTCGACCACTTTCCGCCGGGCATTCCTGTACCGTTTTCGTCCAAAACAATCAGCGCAGTATTTTTATTGAGGGCCAGTTTTTGCATCATTGCACGGGCTTTGCCAACCTGTTCGTCGAACAGACGAACTTCAGCCAGATGCTCGCGAAAATAATGTCTGGTAGTATCGGTATCCACCATGTGAGGCGGCAATTGTATTTCATCCTGATTCCAGAGCGACGTATTGCCGGCATCCCAGGGCGCATGCGCGTGGATGGAGCAAATAATCAGGCAAAAAGGCTGGTTGGGGTCGCGGGTTATAAATTCCTCAACGCCTTCCCACGATTCGGCAATTGGCGCCCGTGAATTGCAATTTTCCTCGAATCCGGCCACCTTCTCAAAAGGATAGACGGAGGTAGGCGAAAAATGCCTTTTACCGGTTAATCCAACCCGGTAACCGAGTTTTTCCAAATGCTGAACAATGCTCAATGTCCCCGTTTTTGTGTTCATGTGGTTGCTTTTGCATCCATTTCGGTGCGGCTGAAGACCGGTGTACAATTCGGCACGCGTGGGGGCACAAACTGCCTCAGAAACAAACATATTGGTAAAACGGATTCCTTCTTCCGCCAGTTTATCAATGTTGGGTGAAGTATTCAGATTGACTGAACCGTAGCAACCCAAACTTGAAGAACTGATGTCGTCGCCCAGAATAATCAGATAATTCAAGGGTTTTGACTCGGCAACCTTCATTTGTAAAAACGGAAGCATTACCCAAATTCCTATTCCATAAAGTAGTTTTCCTCTCATCGCTTCACTTTTTTGATTGTTACAACTTAATCGTTACAGCTTCTGATGCTTGAATCGTATTGCCATTCAATTTTTTAGTCCCCACCCCTTCAAGTGAAAAGCTATTCAATTCCAGTTTGCCTGAAAGTACGGTTAAAACGGCTTCCTTATTTTTTACTTCGCAAGTTCCCCAACTGTAGCCATTGCTCCAGAAGTATTTTCCGGGCGCTGAGGTAAACGACATGGATTTTTCCACTGCAGAGTAATGGAATTTTGTGCTTGCCAATACGCCTGCCCATGCGATCATGCTGCGCGAATAGTGGTGGCCACATTCCGCCTCGTCAAAAGGACTGCGCTTTTTACCATCGTAACGGTCGCGAATGTTGCGGATACATTTTAATCCGTCTGCTGTCTGCCCCTCTTGCAACATACCAATGGCGGCTGTGTATTCGAAACCCGTCATTACTTCGGTAAAATAGGGAAAGGGTTTTTCGGGACGTTCACCCGGATAGGCAGCCATCAATAAAGCAGACTCTTCACCCATGGCATATGAACGATGAAAGTTAGCATGAGAATACATCTTATCCACATAGTTGTACTTCATTATAGAAGCCGTCGTTTGCTTAATGTTGTCCTCATTCGCTAAATATCCCAGCCCAACAAGGTGTGCAAATACCTGCCCTACGAGTTGATCGACCAATACACCTTCACCTAATTGATAATCGGGTGATGTAAGATCTATGCCATCTTTGCCTGTTGCGCCCATAAGAGAAGCAGCCACATTATCAACAGACATGGGTGGCTGAATGTGCTGCACATAATACTCTCCATTAAACAAGTTAGCGTCCATCCATGCTGAACCTTGTGTAAGAAGTTGGTCGCAGGTAGTTGCAAATTTCTTATCACCTAAGTAATTCGCCATTTCGGACGATGCTTTCAACGCGCCCAGATACCAAAAGCCCATTTGTGGGTTGGGTCCAAAATATTCCACGTCCATGGTGTTGTGCTGCGAACCTTCCATCACGCCATTTTTATCGGCATCCCATCCACCGGGAATCCAGCAAAACTCCAGTGACTTTTTCACCTTTGGCCAATGTTCTTTTAGAAATTCATCATCACCCGAAAGTTGCCAGTCGCGGTAGAACTTCATTACACAACCCATCTGCCCATCGGCAGCGGCTTTGCCCCAAACTCGCGCCGAATCTAAAGGTAAATACGCTCTGAAACTCATTAGGCCTTCGTCGTCGGTGGCATATTTATACTCCACCTCGCGCATCGTTTTGGCCAATTCACCAAATAAAAAGGCGGTGGTTTGCTCGTAATTCCAAACGTGCGTACACGACCCAAAGCAACTCCCCCTATCATCAAAAGTACCTTCCCATCCGAGCATCTGTCCGGTTTTAATACGGAACGCTAACTGTGTACGTAAATGGGCCAGGTTAAACAATGCAGATTCTTTCACCTCTTCGGGTAGGTCGCTATTTATTAAGGAATTGACAAACACTTTAGTTTTATCTTCCAAGACATCAATCTGAGGAAGGGTTTTAGTAATCACATCCCAGGAATCATCATACTTTGTCGTATAATAGTTTCCAACTGTCGCTTTAATCATTTTCTGAAAGCCTGGTTTGTCCCAGGTTTGGCGGTTAGGGAAGTGCCACGCGATTAGAAAGCGAAAGTTCTTTTCTTCACCAGCCTTTAAGCTTGTTTTCACTGCCATAGAGCCCATTGGCGCATTGGCTTCGTCATTCTCACGTGGCTCCAAAACACCATCTTCGCTAAAATCATCCCAAAAGTCAAGACGCTTTTTATCCCAACGACCGGTTTTCTTTTGCCAAGCGGTACGGTAGGTCGTTTGACCTTCATTTAAAGAAACTAAACTCATTGTGCCCCATTGTTCGCTTTCGGGATCAACACCATTAGAAGTGTAATGAATGCCTTTTAGCCCATCTTCTTCACGGATGGTATTTATATTCTTAATGGCCTGACCTCGGTTGCCATCAAAACCAATAAAGTTCTGAATGGTACCTGATAACGAAATCGTAATGTCTTTTGAGCTGGTGTTTTTTACAGTGTAATTAAGAATGGCCAAAGGAATACTGCTATTATCCACGTCGCCGGGGATCAGCGGGTTAAATGCGCCAACAACCACCTCAACAGGAAGCACATCGTCACTTAAGACCGCTTGGCCAAAAGGGTAAGCCGCTTTAAATTCGGTATGACCAAAACGCGGAAGGCCAATCTGATTGGCAAGTGCTCCATTAGATGATTCATACTCTGACTCATCAGGTAAACCTTCCAACAAACGGGTATAGGTATGTCCGTCACCATCCTCAATAAAAATAGCAAAGAAAGGCCCTTTTTCTTTTACAGGCCCCCAATTTTCCAAGGTAGGATTAAAGCCTTTGGCGGGGCGATTCATAATTTCCCAATCCTCTAAAGAGCCACGGCCCGTTAGCGAAATTGTTCCTGTTCCAATCCCTCCAACAGGCATTTTAATTTTTTGAATATGTTCCTGATCGTAGGTTTTTAGTACCGGCCAATCGGTGCTCTGTTGCTGAGCATTTGAAATTACAGCAATAATCATTAGCACTGCAAACGGGTATATAAATCTCAGCTGTTTCATAGTTTTAACGTTTTGCCCCTCCAAGCCTTCCCCGAAGGGAAGACTTTAAAAAGGTATGGTTTAAATAGTTTGTTTTTAATCGTTTATCAGTCTACAATTTGGTTTTGGTTTTGCTGAGCGGTTTTGGGTTTTCCATGTATGCCGCCGGGCGAATGTTGGTTTTTATATCTTCCTGAAAATCTTTGATATAAGATTGAAGTTGATCAACAATTGTCTGGTTCCCCTCAATAACATTGGTTGATTCTGAAATATCCTTTTCCAAGTTGTACAAAGCCACCGGCTTGTTCCCATCGACATGCAATTTCCATTTGCCCGAACGCACTGCCTTCAGTTCGCGGCGTTGGTGATAGAAAAATGCTTTGTGCGGACTTTTCTCAGCTCCGGTCAGCACCGGCCAGATATCTTTACCATCAATCACGCGGTCATCAGGGATTTTGGCACCGGCCAGTTTTGCAAAAGTTGGTAAAAGATCCATCGCCGTCAGCAACTCATCATTCACTTGCCCTCCCCGAATTTTCCCCGGCCAGCGGATAATTGCCGGTTCTCGCATTCCTCCCTCATAAGTACTTCCTTTTTTGCCTCTTAAGGGGGTGGCACTTCCTGTTGTTGGGCCATTGTCTGACGTGAAAATCACCAGTGTATTTTCATCGATTCCATTTTCCTTTAAGGCATCAAGCACTTGGCCAACCGACCAGTCGATTTCGTTGATGGCATATTTGTAGAGAAGGTCTCGTGCAGCATAATCAATATAACCATCCTCTTTTTTTAGGCGATCTTTTATCGAATCCGGTGCATCGGCAATGAAATCGGGCGATACATAAATAGGCCGGTGAGGGTCGGGGTGGGGGATGTATAAAAAGAATGGCTGATCCTTATTTTCTTCAATAAAGCGAACCGACCGCTCTGTTATTTGCCTGGTGAGGTAGTCGCAATCCGGATTTTCCTCAATCACCGTTTCCATTTCAAGCAGTGGTAAAGGGGGAAAATTATAGTTCTTATTTTGATGAAAAGGACTAATGTCGTAGCTGTACGGAAGGCCGAAAAACTCATCGAATCCCTGGCGGGTTGGAAGAAATTCCGGTTGATCGCCCAAATGCCATTTTCCAAACATACCTGTTTTATAGCCTGCTGATTTTAAAACTTCGGCAATGATAATCTCATTGGGATTGAGACCTTTGGGGTCGGCATCCAACAAAACCGGGAAGTTTACACCTTCAGCCATATCAATACGCGAAGGATAGGAACCAGTCATTAATGCCGCACGTGAAGGTGTGCAGAGTGGAGCCGCTACATAAAAACTGGTCAGCTTTATTCCTTCAGCAGCCATTTTGTCGAGCCTGGGCGATTGAATGTCTGGCGAGCCAAAACATCCCAAATCCTGGTAGCCCTGGTCGTCGGTGAAAATGATAACGAAATTGGGCTTTCGCGCATCATCATCGGCAGTGCAATTTATACCCAAAAAGAGTACGAATATGGCTGCGAGTGTTGGTGTTAACTTTCTTTTGCTCATCTATTTATGTCTGTTTTATTCAAATGGAAAATTGCTTCAGCGAATTTCTCGCCCAAGTCGATATACCCATTGCTATCGTAATGCCAGGGATCTGAGTACGTATAAAATTTGGTGCTCCTGACAATGGCGGCGTTACGCTCTGTTTTTGCATACTTTTCCTGCGCATATTGCACCAGTTCTCCATAATCCCAAACTTTACCATCCTCATCATTCTCCGAATCCGATATTTTCCCAATCACAACAGGTAAATCGTTGTTACGAAATGTGGCTCTCATTAAATCCATTAATCTTTTCAGATTCGCATAATAGCGAGAAGCTACTTTTTCATCATTGCCATCGCTTTCGCCTTGCATCCAAATAATGCCCGAAGGAATGAGAACATCGTTGTTTCCATCGCCATTAATGTCGCTTACATCGAATGCATTGTTTATTGTTTTTAGAAAGTTTTCGTAATGATTTACTCCTTGCTTTCCACTATAGTCGGGCTCCCAGTAACCAGATTTACGGTTTGCCATGGTATCGATGGATGTGCCTCCACAAGCATATTTTACGAGCGCAATTTTTTCGTTGGGATAAAGCTTTTGTAGTTTTTGGGCAAAAGACAGTTCAACTCCAAATTTAGTTGAATGAGAATTTGTGGAGCCATCTGATTTAAATCCGGCGCCGTGACCCGGCTGCAGCTGCTCCCATTTTCCCGCTCCTCCGTTTTCAGACTTGCCGCCAGTTGAATTACCGGTAAAAATCCACACGTTTGAAAAGGGCTTATTGAATGATTCAGGTAAATCTTCATTCAAACCCCTGCCAACCATATTCGACTGCCCACCCAAAAAGAACACCTTTATTGAATCGGCCGTTTCTTTTTGGCTGAAGCCTATAAATGGGATAATCATACCTACCAAAAGAAAAAAGGCTTTCGTGTAATCACGTTTGTATGTAGAAGTAACAGACATAATCAGAAGGTTTATTTTCATTTAATTAATGTTTTTCCAATCCGGATCCACTTCAAAGCCTCTTGCATGTAACCCAATTTATTGGGATTTTTCCTCTGCTCCGATGTAAATTCGCTGGCAGGCTTATCGTAGCGCAGGATAAATTGTGCGTTTGCTTGTGCTGAAATAAAAACGATTGAGATTATCGGTAGTAGCTTTTTCATTATTTAAGAAATTAGAACCAAGACACAAGACCCAAGACCCAAACATTCAGTCATTATTTTTTGTGTTAAAACTCTTTTTGTCATGGTCGTTTCACGATTCATTGTTCTATTTAGTTTACTTCAATACCATATATCTCCACCAGATATTTTTGCATTTCGCATAATTCCTCATCCGACAATGGTCGTTCGAAAATGAGGAAACGGGCTATTTCGCCATCAAATGATTCTGCTCCGGGATGGTTGGTCGCATCTCGTTCCTGACCAATTGCTAATTTTGATGGATTGGCATTTTTATTTACCGGAAACTTTTTTGTGGCGACCGGTGAGGTTGAATTGACAAATAGTTCGATATCTACCGTATCTGTGCCAGCTCCCATTCTTCCCATTACCAAATAGTATGTTGCTGTTTTCAAAGGTTGAGGATTCAATACATGCGGGTTATTCTCGTTCCATAATCCTTTTTCTAGCGCGTTTCTTGAGCCCATCCAAACCTGACTGCTATCACTCAATCCGGCCCAAAAGCCTTCGTATTGTCCCAGCTTATCAGTATTTGTATTTCGCAGGTTGCCAAAAAACGAATTTACTCCGGGCTTGCCGGGCACCTGCTCGTAGGTCGACATAACGGCCAGCCAGGTATAGCCACTGCCTGTAATTAAATGGTCGAATGCATCTTCGTTGTGGTTCAGCAATTCCTGCCGGTGAAAGACCACCGAATTGTGTCCGTTCAATTTTGGTCCGTTCAATTGTAAACGCGGCCTTCCCGAACCTTTTTCTTTTCGACCTTCATCTTGCTTGACAAATAGTTTTGCCGCGCTATTTTCTACCTTATTTGTCCACGAAGCAATTTTATCTCCGTCTTCTAAATGAATGCCGTGGTCGGCATCCAAATCTACTAATATGCCTTTATTTACAGGAAGTTCGCTGCGCTCGCCGGTGCAGCCTGCAGCCCATAAAATACCTTGTTCAAGCATCTTTTGGTAATCGGGATTGGCATAAATTTCATTGGTATGCCCCAGTGATGTGAAAAACGAACGGCCACCATCGTAGTGCTGAACCCAGGTAAAAGGATGGTCGCCACCCATTTTTTGTTCCCCTTCGTACGAGTCTTCATCGACTGAGATCAGTACATGCACATTTTCTCGGGGATTGATGGAAAACCGATGCCATTCATCGGTAATCGTCCACACTTCAGGCAGGTGAGCGGTGCAGCAATGCGAACGGTCTTCAACAATAAGCTTGGCTTCCTGAACCTTGGGATGGTTGATTAAGCGCGTACCAATTAATCCTTCGTACCATTGTTGAAATGCCCCACCTTCTTCCCAAATGGCACCAGCACAATGAATTCCGACAAAGCCACCACCGTTTCGGATATATTGTTGCAAGGCCCGGTGCTGATCCGTATTCATAATTGGGCCTTTATTTCCACAATTGTTGTTGAATAGCACCACATCAAAAGTCAGTAGTTTGCCGGGTGAAAGAATTGTTGGATCATCACTTGAAACAATTTCCCAGGTATTCTTTTGTCCCAGTTCTTCGATCAAAGCAATGCCGTTTTTTTTAGAGTCATGCACAAAGCCATTGTCGCCATAAAAGTTCAGAACTTTTAGCTCCTGGGCATTCGCGAAAGCTGACAATATCACTCCCGAAAACAGAACCAAACATCGGACTATATGTTGAGGCCATTTAATCACCATGATCATTTTTATTTGTTTCTATTTCCAAACCATTGTTTCGCCTTTCTTTAAGGCAATCACTTCGCTAAGACGTTCATTGGAATAGACTCTGAATTCGCCATCCCTGATCGCCCGGATAGTTGCCTGTTCCAGCGCTCCGTTTTTCCAGTCAATATCCACTTCAAAACCACCACGTGCCCTAAGTCCTTTAATGCTTCCATTTGGCCAGGCAGCCGGAAGTGCAGGCAGCAGGTTGATCTTCCCATCGTGACTTTGCATCAGCATTTCGGTAATGCCCGAAACCACTCCAAAATTTCCGTCAATCTGGAAAGGAGGGTGCACATCGAGCAGATTGGGCAAGGTTGATTTTTGCTGCAACGCGATGATGTTTTCATGCGCTTTTTCAGGCTCCAGCAAGCGTGCCCAAAAGTTGATAATCCAGGCACGACTCCAGCCGGTATGCCCACCGCCATTGGCCAGTCGATATTCGATGGTTTTTTTGGCAGCATCGAACAATTCCGGCGTGCTCTCTTTCGAGATTTGATTCGACGGGTGCAAGGCATACAAGTGCGAAATGTGCCGGTGCCCGGGAGATGGCTCCTCAAATTCTTCCATCCATTCCATTAAGCGGCCATCGCTACCGATCTGAAGCGGAGGAATGTTTTCGAGCTGGCTTTTCAGGGTGTCGCTGAACGCTTTGTCAATTCCCAGTATTTCAGCTGATGCGATACAATTGCGATACAATTCGAGAATGATGGCCCGATCCATGGTGCAACCATAGGATACGGTAGCGAATTCTTTTTGGGCAGTATTAAAATTGTTTTCGGGCGATACCGAAGGCGAAGTAACCAGCATGCCTGTTTTCGGGTCGATAATCATGAAATCGACAAAAAACTGCGCCGCTTCTTTCATAATTGGATAGGCCTGATCGGCCAGATATTTTTTGTCACCGGTATACTCGTAGTGCGTGAAAAGGTGTTGACAACACCAGGCTGCTCCCATGGGCCACATACCATACCGGGCTTTTCCGAAAGCAGCCGTTGAAAGCCAGGCGTCGCTGGTGTGATGGGCTACAAAACCCCGGCATCCATAGGTTTCGCTGGCTGTGATCCGGCCCATTTCGCGCAGATCGCCAATGAACTTCAAAAAGGGTTCGTGGCATTCGGCCAGGTTGGTCATTTCGGCCAGCCAATAGTTCATCTGGATGTTAATGTTGATGTGGTAATCCGAGTTCCATGGCGGATTAAACCCATCGACCCAGATTCCTTGCAAATTGGCCGGCATGGTTCCCGGTCGCGAACTGCTGATGAGCAAATACCTGCCAAATTGATATTGCACCTGCGTAAGGTAATTATCAACAGTTCCTTTTTTTACCGTTTCAAGTCTTTTGTCGGTCGGCAAATCTTCGCCATCGCTTTCCGAAATCTGGAAATCCAGTCGTTTAAACAAGGAACGATAATCTGCCGTGTGCTCTTTGTACAATGCGTTGTAGTTTTTGGCTAACGCGTTTTTCAAATTGTTCTCACACAGTTCCTTCGGATTCTCTCCCCGATAATCGCTGGCGGCCACAATGCGAAGAATCAGTTCATCAGCATCGGCAATAACCAATTTTCCATCCACAACGTTCGTTGTTCCACCTTTGGTTTCAAAATGAATGGTTGAATAAAACTTAACGCCCACACCATTTCCCACATGTTCGGAGATATGAATGCTGTTGTCAGTCAGCTCGATGTTCGTGTTTTCAGTACGTTCAATCCAGGCCGATAAGCTGATTGATTTCTTTCTGTCGGCCGAATATTTAATAACCATGGCTTTAGCCGGAAAGCTTGAAAAGAACTCCCTGTTGTAGGTGATGCCATCCTTCTCAAATTGAGTCGTTTGCACGGCAGTGTTTAAATTCAGTTCACGACGGAAGTTACTCACACTATCCATGCCTTGGCGTTCAACGAAGAAATTGGCCAACATCTGATTGGTCATGGTTCCTGAAGGTAAGCGTTCGGCCAGCAAATTTTCGGTCAGGTATTCTTCGGCTTCCATGTATTTCCCCTCGAAGATCATTTTTTGAATCGTTTTGAGTACTTCAGGCCCAGCTTTTTCATTGTCGCGGTCATCTGTTTTCTCGCCAGTCCAAATGGTTTCTTCGTTCAGGCAAATAATTTCTTTGGCCGGTGTTCCGTATATCATGGCACCCAAACTACCGTTCCCCACGGGCAAACCTTCGTTCCAGTTCGCTGTGGGTTGTTCGAACCAGATTTTTAACGGCTGCTCGTTTATCGTCTCTTCAGAATTGGAGCAAGCCACCAATAACCCGATGACAAGTGAGAATCCTATTTTGTAAAAGATTGACTTCATTTTTGATATTTGTTAGGTTTAATTAATCGTTGAATCACTAATCTTCCAGATGCCCCTTGAAACCCACCGAGGCATCCAATACGTTGCCTTTGCATGGGGGAGTATGTGCTTCTTTTGCATAGAGCATCATTTTTTCAAGAATTTCAGGATGTTGATCGGCCACATTTTTGAGCTCTACAATATCGTTGCTTAAATCATACAGCTCAAATGAGGCATTTTTTTGAGGTCGGATCGCTTTCCAGTTTCCCATGCGCACAGCAATACTTTTGGGGTCTTCCCAGTACAAATACTTGTGCTGTGCCGTTTGATTTTTACCAAGCAAGGTGGGCAAAATCGAAATGCCATCCGAGCTTGAGGGAGTTTTCACGCCAGCCAGTTCGGCCAGTGTTGGCATAATATCCGGAAAGTAACCCAAATGGTCAGAAACTGCACCTTGCTCTATTTTTTCGGGCCATCTGACCATGAAGGGAATCCGAAGCCCACCTTCGTGAAAATTACCTTTTCCGCCCCGAAAGCGTTTTCCGGTGTGTGGATCCAGATTGGGAGCGAAAAAACCGTGTGGATGTTGGCTGTTCTTAAAATAAGCTTGTCCGCCATTGTCACCGGATACAAACACGATTGTATTCTCATCAATGTCAAGCTCCTTTAGCAACGCCATAATTTCGCCAATCTGCCGATCGACCATTTCTACCATGGCGGCATACATTTGCGCATCGTATTCGCCTTTTTGGTTTGTGGCATCCCACTGCTTATCCTTATATTTCTGCCAGGCTGGATCGTCATCGGGCATGGCCCAGTAACCATGAGGCGGAGTCCACGACAGGTAGGCAAAGAATGGGTGATCTTTGTTTTCGCGAATAAAGTCCAGTCCTTCAGCATGTATTAAGCCGTGAGAAAAAGTCTCGCCTGAGAGAAAATCGCCCGTGTTTCCTTTTAATGGAACTTTTTTACTGTTGTGAATCAGGTATTTGGGATAGTACGTATGTGCGTGAACCTGGTGGTAGTAGCCGTAAAATGTGTCAAAGCCATGTTTCTCGGGCACCCCGGTTGTACCCACATCACCTAAACCCCATTTGCCAAAGCCACCGGTGGCATAACCCGCATCTTTCAGTATTTTTGCTATGGTGATATCGTTCGGACAAAGGGCCAATCCTCCACCATTCGATCTTACTGTGGTATGTCCCGTATGCTGACCGGTAAGGAGTGTGCTTCGAGTTGGAGCACAAACATTTCCTCCTGCCAGAAACTGCGTAAATCGCATTCCTTCGGAGGCCAGCTTGTCGATATTTGGTGTCTGCAAAATGGGATGCCCCATTCCCGACGATTCAAAATAGCCCCATTCATCCATCATGATGTAGATGATGTTAGGCTTGTCGGCTGCAACCGCCTTTTTTGTAAAATTCGCCGTTATTGATAAGACTGCTAAAGCACCAACGGCTATGGACAATTTTTTTTGTTTCATTGGCTAAAATTTATGAGGTAAAATCTCATTTATATATTGTTGTTGAAAATCAAGCGTTTTCAGGCAAAAGCTACCTGGTAGAAATGATATATTCTTTATGCTCTGTTGCTTGTTTTAATTCGCCGCGCCACAAACCATTTTCAAGTTGTGTAAACTCAAAATTGTCAGAAGCAGGAACTTTGCCATCAGACCAAATCATCAGGGGGCCATCTTCCATCATTTTTATTTTTAGCGTTTTCTCATCGGTTTCCAGCAGTTTGACTCCGGCCGCAGACAGATATTTATCCGGTCGCCCAATAACCGACCAACCAAACTGAATCGGGCTCAACAGAAATAAGCGCTCTTTTCTCGATTCCAGGTCAAAAGCATATTCCTCCGTTAAAACAATTGCTGTTTCCGCATATTGATCATACAGCAAAACACCTTCCTCCGGAAGCTTCCACAGCCCTTCGTAAGGTTGCATCATTCCTCCGGCGAACGGGTAGTCGGATAAGCGGATCGCTGATTTTACCGGCTTTTCATCCTGATTTAAATTCACCGCCAGAATTGCTGCTGATTTGTTTTCAAGCGGGGCGATCATCCGAAAGGCTTTCCCTCCATAGAAGGGATCCTGCATCAAACTTTCGGGCAGTGGAACGCCCGGAGCCAGTGTTCCCAGGATTCGGCCATCGTTGTATATCACCGGCTTCAATACGGTATCATCGATGTTGTTAGCTTCGTCCGACAAATAAACCGGACCGCCGGAAACTGCTCTGGCCACTGCCATTAATCGGGCTGATTCTTTGTGATTGGCGAAAAACATATCCTGATCGAGCCAATGCGTATGCCCCAGCCACAACGCATTGCAAAAATTTTGAACCAGGGTCACATCCAAGCGGTAGGTGGTGGTTTTATAATCGACACTGCCACGAATTAACGCGCTGTACTTGTGATTAAACACGTTGAAATTCTGCATGGCAATGCAATTCAGTAACTGAAGATTTTGTTTGACACAATTTTCTTCCAGAGCAGCATTGTTGTAATGAACGCCCAGAATGGCATTTTCGGAACCGGTGTTGTAGCGGAAATTATCCGATTGGAAATCGACTTTAATCAGGTCGAAACCATTGTCTTTCGTGTTGGCCGTCATTTCGTGGTAAAAGGCATTGGATGCTTCGGCTGAAATCTTGGGCATGTACCGTTCGCCCCGCATTTCAAGGTGATCCTGCAAATGCGACATGGTATGATAGGGCGAAATGCCACCCCAATAGCCGTTAAAATTGCGCCAGATCCCCATCCATTTTATCTTTTCATCTTTCTGACTGATGATGGGATCCCAGCCATTCGGGAATTTTTGGGGATCAACGCCAAACGACATCAACTGACTTTTCTTCGCATCCAAATAGCCATCATCGATTAATACCCAACGAAACGGAATCGCGCTCGACTTGATTCCTTTAATGGCATCCAGAATGATTTCTTCGCTGATGTCTTTTTTGTAATGCTCCCACGAACACCAGCCCAGATATCGAAAAGCCTCGGGGTAGGTTTTATTTTCCCGCCAATTGATGTTCTCGTTGATCTCCTCCGTATTCATGGCAAGCTCCCAGGCCATCCGGGCTGCTTCATACGGATTTTCCGAACGGGCAAAGCTTATCAGCGGGACTGAAACATCTTCGGTTCTGGTGCCATAAGTGGCCATGGTTAGAAAAACGCTTTCGTCGCGAATGCTGAAGGTGTTGCCGATGTGGTTCGTAACCAAAGGCAGCAAAGCCAGGTATCGACCATCGTCTTCCTGAAGCATCAAAAAAGCGCCCAGGTTCAGGGAGTTATCCATTCGGGGACTCTTCTGAACCATGGTGGGCAAGTCGGAAATCTGGCTGAACCACAACGGTTCAACCCGGTTTCCGGCTGCCAGTTTTTCGGAAAAAGGCCGGTAATATACGCCGTTTTGAAACTTGGGCAACTGCAGTTTTATTTCGGCAATTATTCCGTTGGAATCGGGGATTAGTTGCTGCTGCTTTAAACAAAATAGCCCTTTTGCTGCCGATTGTTCTACTCCAATAAACTCGGGAATACTCTCCAATTCTTGTATTTCATTGTTTGATTCACTTTTGCTACAGGCCATGAATGCTGTTAGCAAGAGCATCAAACAAATTTTGTTTCTTAGGTTATTCATTGGTTTGTTTTTAGTTGCTTTTAGTCAGCAGCTATTTTTACTCGTTGGTTTTAGGCCTGATCCACATACAATGTCCACCGCCGGGTGCAAGAATTGCAGTAATCACATCACCCTTTTTAGCCGATCCTTTCCGCACCTGATAGGCTTCGGGATTGGTTTTGCAGTTGGTTTCGTTGGTGTCTTCGTAATAGCTTACCTCGTACTCTTTTCCTTCTTCCAGAAAATCAAGATTAATGTCCAATGTTCCACCTTGCTGGTTGTAGACACTACCGATGAACCATTCCTGATTGTGACGGCGGGCAGTGGTAATGTACTCGCCGATTTTCGAATTCAGTACGCGGCTTTCGTCCCATTTGCCAACAGGCATTTTTTGGATAAACTCGAACAAGTCGGCTTTGGCAGCATAAGCTTCCGGAGCATCAGGTATACAAACCAATCCGCTGAAAATAACCAGAGTCCGGGCAACTTCTGAAGTTACAGTCGATAAATAGGAATTCTTTACGCGTGGGCCTTTTTCCCGCAAACCGGCATTGATTCCGGTCAGGTCGAAATTTCCGTTGTTCATATCCAGCGGACCGGTAATCGCGTTAATTAAGGCCATTTTAATGAAGGTTTCAGGAGTAAAAGCTCTGCGCGAATCTTGCTGAGCATGGCAATATTCGCGGGTGATGGCATTGGGGTAGGTGCGCGAAATTCCGGTAAATGGTACCGGGCCATCGTGAAAATCGATCAATAAATTACTTTGTGCACTTCGTTGAATAGCTTCGCGGGTAAAATCGACATTGCTTCCCATGAACCCATATTTGATGCCCTTCATTCCCAACGACTGGTAGTACGGGAAAAGCTCCTCGTCGCCATATTCGCCGTGTCGCCTGTCGTAATACAACATCAAATCAACCTCTTTTTCAGCGGCATAATCAATTACTTGCTGCAAATCCAGTTTGTCGGATAATTCGAAATGTCCTTTGGTAACATGTGTGTACCACGCGTCGTCAATCAGAAAATAGTCAATCTCCTTTTCGGCAGCAAAGTCGATAAAGCGCTTGTAGCTCTCGGTGTTTATGCCATACACAAAACCATCGGGAGCTGTGTAGCCGTGAACACGCCAGTCCCAAAGGGTTTTTCCGGGTTTAATCCAATCGGTATTTTCCAGCTTGCAGGGTGTAGCCAAATTAATGGCAACAGTATTAACAACCAGGTCGCCTGCGGTTTTCCCGACCAAAATTACCCGCCAGGGAGTGGTCAGTTTTTCATTACTTAACGCCACTTGACTGACCGATTCAATTTTTCCTTCCGGAAGATTAACCCCAAGCTTCATATCGTCGAAACCGGTGGCTGCATATAAATCGGACTCCAGCAAGGCAACGAAAGAACCATCGGGAATTTCGACAACCAGCGGAACATTTACTTTTCTTTGTTTGCCATCCGTGGGGTTTACCACATCGTTCAAGCCGTTCAGGTCAACAGGCCCCAAAGGTTCGCTTTCGCCCATGGGGGTGAAATAGTTGCTTCCCTCGGGCAATGCATATTCGCATTTAAAGGTTGCTTCAACGGGTTTTTCGCCCTCGTTGACAACGAAACGAAACGCGACACCCTCGTTATAAATTCGTGCCAATATTTTTCCACCAACCCCTTCACAATCAAAATCCAAGGTCAGTTCCTTAAACTGGTCGCGAATGCTACTGTGCTGTCCCCAAACCGGGTTCCATGTCGTATCTTTTTCGGTCTCCGCGACAGCGGTAATCCTTATCGGCACATTGGCAAATAGTTCCAATTCGGAATTCCCGATCAGTTGGTTTCCCTCCCGGTTTAAACGGTAGTTCAGTTTGGCATCGATCAGTTCAATCTGAAGGGAAAGCTTACCGTCAGGTGAAGTCAGCTTGAAATTATCCAACGGTTTCGTGCAAGATGAAAGGCAGGCGATTACTACGAACAACAATAGAAGTTTATGAAACATGATGGTTTTGTTTTACTGTTTTTAAAATTTCAATTCAAATCCCTGGATAAAAGGCAGTTCAGCCTTCTCTCTGTTGGCTTTGCCAATTTTAACACCCCACTCGGGCATTTCCCCTTTACCACTTTCGGTAAATGCTTCGGGGCGATACAAACCAGCGGCTGTCGGGCTGTTTTTCAAATCGTAAATCTTGGTAAAATGAATCCCATCTTCAGCATACTGTATGGTATTGGTAATGTCATCGGGTCCGGTTGTTCCAATCATGGCTGCCACGCCTTTTCCTTGTGTCCACACCGCCACTTCGTGATTGCCCGGAATAACCGGATTTTCAGCATGTTTTACATAGGGCCCCTGCGGATGGTCGGCAATTGCTACGCCCATTTTGGTTTCCGCAGGACTTTTTCCCTGTTGGCGTCCTTTGTAATAAAACCAGTATTTTCCATCTTTCACAATAAGGCAGGCATCATCAATCAGGTGACTGTCAAAATCTTCCGGATTATCGCTATTCTTCAATGCCGGATTGTTCGGCAGGCGTTCCCAGGGGCCATCGGGCGAATCGGATACAGCAATTCCAATTTTTGAATCGGGATTGTAGGGCTGTTTAAACTTCCGTGAAACGCCGGTATAGAATAACCAGTATTTGCCTTCAGCAACAAGAATATTGGGTGTGAAAACACTTTCGCCCTCCCAGGTTCCGGGCTTCCCTTTTGCCAATGCCATTCCTTTTTCGGTCCACGACTTGCCATCTTTGGAGGTAGCGTACCAAACCGTAGCATCGTACCCGGGAGATATTTTCCCTTTGGAATACCACACGTAATACAAATCGTCTACTTTGATAATATCGCTGGGATCCCGGCGCATTACGTCTTGCTCCAGGCCAATGCCTTGCAAGTTAAAATCAACGGCAGTAACCGTTTTTGTTTCTTCCTGGCCACACGCCAACAGCGAAAGCAGTAAAAAACCAATTACAAAATATCTCTTTAGGAAGTTCATTTGATAGTTGTTTTATGTTATTTCCAGATCTAATTTTCGTTTGTTTCAGGCATTTCGGCATCAACCGTTTTTTGCCATTTTTCCAGTTTGTTCAACAGGTAATTTGCTTTGTCCGGATCCTGTAAGCTCAGGTTGTTTTCTTCGCCAAGGTCTTCGCGTAGGTTGAACAGGAACAATTCGTCCGTTTCAAATTCTTTCACCAGTTTCCAGTCGCCCTCGCGGATAGCTGCTCCCATGGATAGCCCTTCTTTGCGATGGTGTGGAAAATGCCAGTAGATGGCCCGTTCCGGGAAGCCGCTTTCCAAGGAAATTAAAGGAAGCAGGCTTTCACCTTCCTGTTGGGGGTAATCCGAAGGGGCTATCCCGGCTAACTCGACCAAGGTTGGGAAAAAATCGACTGAGGTTACGGGCACATCGCAGGTGCTACCCGGCTTAATTTTCCCCGGCCAGCTCACAATTAACGGAACTCGTATTCCCCCTTCGTTCAAGGTGCCTTTGATCCCTTTTAAGGGTGGATTTCCCCACAACCCACCGTTGTCGGAATAGAAAAATACAACGGTATTTTCAAGCAATCCGAGTTCTTCCAGTTTGTCGATAACCTTTCCGACATTTTGGTCAAGCTTTTCAATCATCGCGAAGTATTTATTGCCATGATATTTCCCCACATTTTCGGCGGGTGCTGTCAGGGGAGTGTGCACAACGTAAGTTGCCAGGTTCAGGAAAAAGGGCTTTTGTTTGTTTTGCTCGATAAAAGCCACCGCTTCGTCGCCAAGCCTGTCTGTTAAATATTCGCCCTCTTTCCGGTCGTTAATGGTGCCGTTTTTATAGGGGTCGAAATAGCTTTTTGGTTGGCCATATGCACAGCCCCCAATGTTGAGGTCGAATCCTTGCTTGTCGGGATGATAGGCCGCGTTCACAATTCCATCCTTGGTATAGATGGAGCCTTCGCCACCCAAATGCCATTTGCCAATATACGCAGTCGCGTACCCTTGCTCCTTTAAAACTTCGGCCAAGGTTACTTCTTCTTCGGGCAAATGATCCAGAAAATAAGCTTCCTTCAACTTTTTCCCTTTGCTAAGTTTCTCCAAATAGTCATTCATTCCCACACCCGGTATGTGGCAGGTCAGTTTTAGCGTGGCCGGATATTTACCTGTCATCAGGCTGGCACGGGTTGGCGAACAGACCGGAGCAGCAGCATAGGCATCACTAAAAACCATTCCTCCTTTTGCCAGCTGATCGATGTTGGGCGTTCGGATTTCCGGCTTTTGGTTCATGTAACCAACATCGGAGTAGCCCAGATCGTCGGCCACAATTAAAACGATATTAGGTTGATTGTCAGTTGCTTTTTGTTTTTGCGCGCAGGCAGGTGTAGTAAGCAAAAAGCCTGTTGTTAAAAAGCAATATAAAGTTTGAATGTTGTTCATGCGATTAAAATTGGTTGTTTAGGTTGATGCGAAAAGGACCCAGTGGCAACAGCTCGCTGTTGTACAATGTAAGCGGCGGATTGGGAAATGGCATCCAGCCATATCGTAACCATTGAACTTCTTTTACCGGGCTCAAAATACGCAAGGTATTCTCTGACGCGATGCAGGCTTTTGCCGTCTTGAAATCGCCATTCTTACCGGCGACTTCAAAACCGAAAATAGTATCTGTGGCTGATTGCAACCCATCTCCACATTCCGAAAAGCGGAGGGTAATTTCATCTTTGTCCTGCACCCAGTTTTCCGGTTTTGGAGAGCCGCTAAGATCGTTAAAGCCATACACATATTTTAAGGCGTTGTGCACTGCTCTTTCGCCAACTCGTTGTTTGTCTTTGGGGTGAATGTTTTTCGGATCTCCCAAATCGAGACTCACAACCATGGCCGTATTTGCCAAGGTTTGTTGTGCTTGTTTTTGCATTTCTCTGAATTCGGGCCACAGTTCATTTTTAAAGCCTGGTAATTGCACATAAATAAACGGGAAATCGCCCCGATTAAAATAGGCACGCCATTCATTCACCATCAACGGGAATAGATCCTTTGCTGCTTCCACCATTTCCGCATTATCGGTATCCGATTCGCCCTGATACCAAAGTACACCACGAAATGGGAGGTGTTGCAAAGGGGCGATTCCTGCCTCAAATAAAAAGCCCGGTTCGCACAACCATCGATAAGGAAATTGCCCTGCCATATAGGGCTTGCCCGGGGTTAATACATTTTGAAAGGCATCGCGTGCCCTCTCGCGATGGGCTAATTTTACCTGTTCATTTTCGAGCCAGTCGGTTGCGAACAACGATTTGGTTGAAGGATTCGCTTGGAGGGCGCCGGGTGGAATCCAGTTGTTAAGAGCTGAGCCTCCCAAAGCAACTTGTATAATCCCAACCGGAACATCTAACTTATGCTGCAGGCCGTGCCCAAATAACCAGGCAACCGCCGAAGCCTCACCGACAGTTTCTTTTTCACTTACAACCCATTCAGCATCAAAGAAGTTTTGTGTATTACACCTTGCCAGTTCTTCGTCCGAATAGCCATTTTTTGCTACAATCCGAATGTTTGTATGTTGTAGAATCCGAAGCTTATTATTTGCGGTGCAGTCAATAATTGAATCGTAAGTATCAATGTCTTTCAACTTAAAATTCATGTTCGATTGCCCGGAGCAAAGCCATACTTCACCAATCAGGATGTTCTGAAGGTTCAGATCATTCACTTTTAAAGAAATGGGCTCGAAGGATGCTTTTCTGGCCTTAAAAGTTACCCGCCAGTTCCCTTGCTGATCGGCTGTTGTGTTGCTTTTTTCATCGTCCAATTGCGCCAGGATTTTTGTGCCTGGCCTTGCTTCTCCCCAAATCGTTATGGGTTCATTCTGCTGCAATACCATATTAGAGCCCAAAGCGGAGGCTAAACGCAGTTCATGAGAATTGTTGCTACTTTTTTGGGCATAGCCTGAAAAAGCTACGACCCAAAGGGATAGCGTTAGTATAAACCGGTATTTTCGTAACATCAACTTCATTATTTAAACGGTCGATAGTGACCAGCTGTACACTTTTTTTACTTAAAAAACCAACTCAATATCGTGCAGCGAAACATGAAACAGGTTTTGTACTAATTCGTTCAAACGCATTTCATCGCCGGTGATATGAAAAATCCGCTGTGTATGGGTTATGCTTTCTCCAGCTTTCAGCAAGGCTGCGGGCGAGGAGCTTTCAATTTCGTAGAAAGGCCCCATGATCGATCCGTCATCAACTGGCCCATCGTTGTAGGAGTTTAGAGCATCACCTTTTAACGGATCTTCCTGTTCTCCCCATTTCGAATTCACGTATTTAGCAGGCTCTTCGGGTTTTGAATACCATAGCACCGTTAAGCTTTTAGATTCAGGATCGTAACTTCCGCAATAGGGAGTCGATCGTTCAGGAGATAAGCCAATCTTATTGCGTTGCTTGCCATCTACCTTAAAATAAACGACTCCATCTTTTACGATCAGGCGTTCGGACGGAACTTTCCCGAAATAATCGTCTTCAACAACTTTCCCAAGTTCATCTTCATTTCCTTCGTTATAGGGCAGGAAAACCACACCTTTTTCAGCCGGGTTGAACATGCACAGCAACCAGATGGATAAAAAGCCGGAATCTTCCGTCCAGTTATTTTCACCTTTGTTTGTCAGAATGTTTTCGGTTTCGTATGCCACCCAATGAAGCGATTCGTTAAGTGGTGTTTTCAGTGTTTTTGCTACCGCTTCTTTTGGCAGAAGTTTGATTGTGCGATTTACTCCAACCTGAAGTGAAGTTCCTGATGTATTGGTCAGTTCAAAGGTTTTTTGAAACGAAACCTTCGAGCCGCTTTTTTCGACCACGTCAAATGGAGTTGTATCAAGTTCCTTGGGTACGTTCCAGTTTTCGAAGGTTTGCTCTGCATTCGGTTTAAAATAAATTGAAAACGGTCCGCCTTCAGGTCCCAGCCAAAAGCGTTCTTCACCTCCAAAAGGATTAAACTTAGTGTTGAATTCTCCTGCTTCGATATAATCATGATTGATCCAGCCAAAACTTTTTCCTTCCATGCCACTGGCAGTGCTGGTCATTACCCGGCTTTGATATCCCGGAGCGATAAGAACGGAAGCACCACTATCTTCATCTGTCAGTTGAAGAATTTCAATTTTTTGATTTTTGAAAAGTTCAACATCATAACCGTAAGTGCCTTTCGGGAAATGATTATTTTGATTTTGACTATTGCAGGACATGAATAAAACAGTTAGTGAAACAAGACTTAATTTTTTCGCATTCAAATAGTTCATTCCGGTTGATTATTTAGTTTATGATCGGTTCCAGTTGTTTCCAGCCTTCCATCCCTTCATTTTCCTGAATGGCTCCGGGAGTGCTCCTTCCGTCGAGAATGATTTTTTTGAGGGCTGCTTTTAACTCTGCAGCTTTTTCCGGATTTTCAGCAATCAAATTATTTGTTTCGCCAATATCATCTTTCAGGTTGTATAACTGCATGGGCGGCAAATCCAATTTTTCGTTTTTTATGTCCTGTGGACGAGGGTAACTCCATCCGCCCGATCCGGGACAAACACACAACTTCCAATCGCCCTGCCGAATGGCAAACGAACCATTTATGGAATGGTGAATTGTATAGTCGCGGACCTTGGCACTGTTTGCACCCGTAATAATTGGCAACATGCTGTAGCTGTCTTCTGCTTCATGATCCTGAATTTGATATCCGGTAAGTTCGGCGCAGGTAGCAAAAAAGTCGGTGGTGCAGATTGTTTTGTCCGAACTGGTATTTTTCAGTCCTTTGCCAGGCCATTCAACAATAAAGGGCACACGGTGGCCGCCCTCGAAAATATCAGCCTTTGTTCCCTGAAACAGAAAACTTGGATCATGATCAACTTTAGCAAGCTCTTCAAAATCGGCCTTCGGCGAGCAACCGTTGTCGCTGGTAAATACCAACAGTGTATTTTCTGAAATCCCCTGACTTTTCAGTGCTTCCCGAATCTGGCGAACAACATCGTCGACCTGCATCACAAAATCGCCATACATGTTGGTGTTGCTTTTTCCTAAAAACTCGGTTGTGGGTAGAATAGGAGTGTGTGGGGCAGGCAAGGGGAAGTATAAAAAGAATGGCGACTTGCCATTGGCGTTTTTAGTGATATAGTCCACCGCCTTGTCGGTTAAATCCTGCAAAACGTTTGCATGCACAAAATCGTCGGAAGTCAGTCCTTTTCTCCAGATTCCTTTTTCATCGACAGAAATAGTCGTTTTTGTAGGAACCATTGTTGGCATGTCGTTTTCCACATACACATACGGAGCCATATCGAGCGAGCCGCAAAAGCCAAAAGAATAGTCGAACCCATGCGTTGACGGCCCGTTTTGTATCGGTACTGTGAAGTCAACACTTGGTTTTGCGTCGAGGTTATCAATGTTTTGGCTCGCTTTATTTTCCAGAGCCCAGTCCCAGCCCAAATGCCATTTGCCAATATAGGCCGTAGCGTATCCCTGGCTTTTTAGCATGCTTGCTACGGTGGCGCGATCAGGCGCGATCAGCGATTTTGAATAGCCACTTAAGACACCACTTTTCAACGAAGTTCTCCAGTTATATCTTCCGGTTAATATGCCATAGCGGGTAGGGGTGCATACGGCCGATGAAGTATGCGCGTCGGTAAACATGACCCCATTTGCAGCCATTTTATCCAGGTTCGGTGTTGGGATTTTCCCGTCCGAATTGAAACATTTCACATCGCCAAATCCTAAATCATCGGCCAGAATGTAGATGATATTCGGCCTGTGTTCCTTGGCACTGCCTGAAAAGTTACATGCTAAAAGGAAAATGGCTGCTGAATTTATAAAAAGGGAGCTTTTCATTTTTTAAACATTTTTAATTGATCGGTTGAAAATATAAAAGTATATCGCCACCAATTATTGGCATTCGTTCGTTTGTTCTTAATTATCATTCATGATCGCCCTTCTCGGCTCTGCATGCCGTATCTGGCGGTATTTTTGTATGATATTTTAATCAAATTGTCTATCTCTGTTTTAGTTTTATTATTCCGGCAGGACAAGGTGTTTCGGATTTTCAACCTGCCCAACCGGACGTGCATTTAACGTGATTTCCGCGTCAAACTTTTGAATCGCTTCTTTTAATTGAACTACAATCTCAGGGAATTGGTCGTTGAGATTTTTTTGCTCGGCAATATCCGTTTTTAGGTTGTAGAGAGTTTCTTCACCGTCAACGATTCGGAGTTTCCAATCTTTCCACCTAACCGCTTCTAAAGTTCCCCAATGAGAATAGAAAAAGTATTCGTGCGGACTCTCAGCTCCATCAATCAACACAGGCAAAATATCTTTTCCATCTATAATGCGGTCGCTGGGAATGTCAGCACCAATTAAATTTGCAAAGGTTGGCAGCAAATCCATGGTGGTAAGCAGATGATCGATTTCAATTCCTGCTTCAATTTTAGCGGGCCAGCGAATTACCGTTGGCATGCGCATTCCACCCTCTAAGGTTTGTCCCTTGTGTCCACGCAGAGGCTTGTTTGAGCCTTTTTTGGTGGCGCCATTATCGCTGGTAACTAATACGATTGTATTTTCATCGATGCCCTGTTCTTTTAGGGTAGAAAGAATTTGTCCCACCGACCAGTCAATTTCGTAAATAGCTGTTGAATAAAGTTCCGGCGAGGCCGTCTGTCCATTCGCCAGAACCCCGGCATATTCTTTTTTTATTTCGGGCGAAGCTGCCAATGGGCCATGCGGAATGGGATGCGGCACATAAAGAAAGAAGCTTTCATGTTTATGATCCTTGATGAACTTCACCGCTCGTTCCGTGATCCTCTTGGTCAGATAATTGGCATCCGGATCAAGCTCTGTCACTTCTTCCATTTCTAAAAGCGGAAGGGGCGGAAATTGAAAATATTCTTGTCGCGGATGGCGGGGCGTAATATCATGACTGTAAGGCAAGCCAAAAAACTCTTCAAAGCCTTGCCGGCTTGGTAAAAACTCCGGTTGATCGCCCAAATGCCACTTTCCAAATATCCCGGTCCGGTAACCAACCGACAGGGCAATTTCAGCAATGGTTATCTCATCAGGATTCAAGCCGTTGCCATCAGCCGCCAGGCAAACAGGAAATCGCTTTCCCGGAGGAATATTTGGCAATTCCACCGCTAAGCTTGAAGGTGGCTCCATGCTTACACGTCGTGGGTAACAACCCGTCATAAGCGCTGCGCGCGAAGGAGTACACAAAGGGGCTGCCACATAAAAACTGGTGAGCCGGGCACCTTCTTCAGCCATTTTATCAATGTTTGGTGTAAAAACATGCTCTGCTCCAAAACAGCTCAAATCGCCGTAACCCTGATCATCCGTGAAGATGATGACGAGGTTGGGTTTCGTATTTGTTTCTTTTTCCCCAAAAGAGTAGGAATAAAACAAAACTGAAAAAACCAATGTGCAAAAACTTATTCGTTCCATATTTTTCTATCGTACTACAATCAATTCCACATTTTTATTTTCACTAAAGGTTCTTCCCTTTTTAAACTTCACTTCGCCAAATCCATTCAGACTAAATGATTTTAACGAAAGTTCTCCATTCATAACCTTTAGTATGACAGATTTATCGTCGCCTGAATTTTTAATTTCAATGGTTCCGTATTGGTACCCATTCGACCAAAAGTACTTCCCTTCCCGGTCATTAAATTTCATGGTTTTATTTACGGCACTGTACTCAAAACCGGTATAAGCCAATAAACCACTGTATGAAGCCATGGCCCTTGCATAACGATGACCAAATTCGCCTTCATTGAATGGGTTTCTTTTTTTTCCATCGTAACGATCGCGAATGGCTTTAAAAACGGCTAAGCCTTCTTCTTCCAGCCCCTCGTACAACATATGCGCAGCGGTGCTATACTCAAAGCCGGTCATTACTTCGCTATAGTATGGAAATGGACGTGCTTCCCTTTTATTCTCGGGGTAGTAGCCCATAATCAGGCCCTTTTCATTGTTGACAGCGTAGCTTCTGAAGGTGCTTAAGTGGTTATTGAAGTCCTCCTGCCAGTTGTATTTTTTGATGGTTTTTAAGGTGGTGGTCATTTTGTCTTTATCCAAGAGGTAGCCTAAGCCACAAGTATGTGCCAAATATTGTCCTACCAGCTGATCCACTAAAATTCCTTCGCCCACTTGATAGTCCGTAGGTTCGGGTACTTTTTGAATGTAATACTCGCCATTGAACAAGTTTTCATCCACCCATTTGCTACCGTTTTCAAACATAGACCTGCATTTTTTCGCAAAAGCCTTGTCGTTCATTTGAATCGCCATTTCTTCACTTGCCCGTAAAGCGCCCAGGTACCAGGTAGCCATTTGAGGGTTCGGACCAATGTAGTTCACATCCATCGTATTGTGGTGTCTTCCTTCCAATACCCCATTGGCATCTTTGTCCCAGCCGCTACTTTTCCATGCAAATTCCATGGCTGCTTTTATGTAGGGATACAATTCCATCAGTTTTTCATTGTCGCCGGAAAGCTGCCATTCCCGATACATTTTAATCAAGCAACCAAGCTGGCCATCAGCCGCTGTTTTCATTCGCTGTTCACTCGTTTTTAACGGAAGCCAAACCCGATGGGCCATGGCGCCGGTATTTATGTCAGTTGCATATTTAAATTCAACCTCACGCATACTCATGGCCACATCGCCAAACAGGAAAGGCGTTGTTACCTCATAATTCCACACATGAGTACAGCTGCCAAACCCCCATCCGGCCTTTGCTCCTTTAGGGTTCAGTGCGGTACCTACTATACTTCCTGTTCCCTCCCAACCAAAGGCATATCCGTCTTCATCTAAAAAAACTGTTTGCGAGCGAAGGTTCGCGATATTAAATAGTGCCGCTTCTTTAAGCACCTGCGGAACATCTGTATTTACAAAAGCTTCAACAAATTCAACCGTTCTTTTTTCTAAGGGTTGAAGATTTGGGATTAAGTCTTTTGCTACCTGCCAGGCATCGGTGTATACCGTGGCATAATGATTTTTTATTGGTGTGTGTTCGCCGTAATTCGGTTGTGCTTCCCAGGCCAACCGGATTGGAAAGTTCCAGGTTAACACAAACACAAATTCTTTAGAGCCATTTGGCGGAATACTGGCTTTTACCGCCAGTGTTGCTGGTTTGTTACCTGTGTAGTCGCCGGTTTGTTCTTGGAGCATGCCATCGTCATTGATGTCGTCCCAAAAATTAATTAACGAGCCATTCCACCCCAATTTAGGATCCCATTGGCTACGATAGCTAATCCCCGCTGTTTCCGGAGTTACCAAGGCCATAGTTCCCCATTTACCACTGAGGGTATCTTTGTTTTCGTTTTCCATGAAAATACCGGTGAAATTGCTCTCTTTCCGGAAGGTGTTTTTATTACCTTCCGAGCTGCCGCCCCAACCGTCAGTCCCAATGAAATTTGGAATGGCACCGCAAACGGTTGCCTCAATCGCTTCATTCGTTTTATTGTAAACCACGTATTTCAGGATCGCTCCGGGAATGCTACTGACTTTTGTATCGCCGGGAACCATGGGGTTAAAAGCTTTTAGGCTAACCTTTACCGGACTGTTTTCATCGGCTAAATTGATTTGGGCGAGGGGATAGGCTGCGTTAAATTCACAATCTCCAAAGCGGGGAAATCCGCTGTTGAGTTCATTGCTCCCCCAATCGCCTTCCAGATTATCCGACGAAAGTGGTCCCTCCAGGAGTCTGGTTTGACTCTCTCCCGCACTTGTTTTTGTGCGTATGGCAAAAAACGGGGCAAGCTGAATAGAACCTCTGCCTGAATTAAATACAGGTTTCCATCCCAATGCGCCTTGATTAACGATTTCCCAATCGCGTAAATCGCCCCGACCACCAATGGATACCGTACCCGTTCCGATGCCTCCTAAGGGCATGGCGACTTTAGTGGCGTAATCGCCTTTGTAGGTTTTTAACACCGGCCACTGCTGGTAAATGTTTTGAGCATTTGAAAAACTAGCAATTAATGAAAACAGTACTCCTATTTTTATTATTTTAATCATATAGTTTATTAAAGTGCCTAGCTGCAAACTCTGATTCTTAAGCTCGATTTTAGTTAGAAGAAAATCGAATCTCTTGCTCTATAAAATCTGAGATATGCCGTCCTAAGTCTTCATATCCCTCGGGGTTATAATGAACATTATCGTTGCCTTTGCCGTACTTAGCGTGAATATTTATTGATGCTTTATATATATCATTAACTTTTACACCGTTTGCTTTCATTACGCGTTTGGCAATTTTGTTGTATTTTTTGGCATCCTTACTAAATCTTCCTGCTTCAGCAGTAGGTACATACGTGGTGGTTACAAATATCAATTCGGCATCTGATTTCTCACGGATGATTTTAACGATGGCGTCGAGTTGTTTTTCATACTCTTCAGGCGTAAAAGTGATTGTTCCATTCAGCTTGTCTCTTTTTCCCTGCACGTTAGAATCAGGGTGGCGATAACATAAATCCCACAAGCCCCAGTTAAACTGGATGAGATCCCATTCAATATCGCCGATCCACGAGGCGATGCTATCCAGGCCTTTCCCGGTATGTTGAGCGTTGCCAGGGTTATGAAAAACTTCAGCACGGTTTTTAAGCTCCTCTTGTACGAAAGGGGTATAACCGATGGAGATCGAATCACCAATGATTAAAATTTTGGCTTTCTTCTGATTAAAACTAGTGGTTGAAATCACGAGAATTAGCAGAATTAGAATTTGTTTGAATTGTTTCATGTGTTTACAATTATCTTACCCAAAGTGGATGATAAATCAAAAACAGTTAAAGTGCTTTTGCGGCTGTCACTCTGTGGCGTTATAAGTTTTATAATTTGATCGCTATCAGATTACCTTCAGTAATGGATTTTCCTTTTAGTTTCTTTTTGCCCAGTCCTTCCAGCGAGAAGCTATTCAGCTCCAATTTTCCATAAAGTACGTTTATCGTGGCTTCACCTTTTTTAACCTCGCAGGTTCCCCAGCTGTAGCCATTGCTCCAGAAATAAGTACCGGGAACGGAGGTGAATCGCATGGATTTTTCGACTCCGGAGTAGTGGAAGCCTGATGTTGCCAAAACGCCTGCCCACGCCATCATTGGCCGGGCATAGTGGTTCCCGAATTCGGCTTCGTTAAAGGGATTTCTCTTTTTACCGTCGTAACGGTTACGAATATCCTGAATGGTTTTTAAGCCTTCGTTTACCTGACCTTCGTACAACATACCTACGGCTGCGGTATGCTCAAAACCAGTCATCACTTCAGTAAAATAGGGGAAGGGTTGCTTGGGCCGTTCGCCGGGATAATCGGCCATCAGCAAGGCCGACTCATTTCCATAGGCATATGAGCGCATAAAATTGGGGTGCTTCTGTAAGCTTTGGCGGTAATTGTATTTTAAAATGGATTCATTGGTTTTTACGATGTGGTCTTTATTTGCCAAATAGCCTAAATCGAGAATATGCGCCATAACCTGGCCCACTAACTGATCGACTAAACAGCCTTCTCCCAGCTGATACTGAGGATCGTCGGGAACCAGTCGTCTAACAACACGGATAAGTCCTTTAGCAATACTATCGAGGTGCATTGGAGGCACAATTTGCTGAATGTAGTATTCACCATTAAACAGATTTTTATCCATCCAGGCAGAACCATTTTCGTACAAAGTTCTGCAGGTCTTCGCAAAGTCTTTTTCTCCGAGGTAACCGGCCATTTCTTCTGTTGCACGCAAAGCGCCCAGGTACCAAAAGCCCATTTGCGGATTCGGGCCATAGTATTCCACGTCCATGGTATTGTGCTGACTACCTTCCATTACGCCATCTTTATTGGCATCCCAGCCATTGGGAATCCAACAGAACTCCAGTGCTTTTTTCACCATTGGCCAGTTCTTTTTCAGGAATTCATCATCGCCCGAAAGTTGCCATTCGCGATAGTATTTCATAATGCAGCCCATTTGTCCGTCGGCTGCTGCCAGACCGAAACTCTGCGCTTTGGTCGCCAGAGGCAAATGAATGCGGTAATTCATCATTCCCTTTTCTGTCGTCGCAAAGGCAAACTCCACTTCACGCATATTTTGTGCTACATCACCAAACAAGAAAGGAATGGTTTGTTCGTAATTCCACACGTGGGTACACGAACCGGATCCGCTTCCATCCTGATCTTTGGTGCCTTCCCAGCCTAAATAATAGCCCGATTTGGTTTTAAAAGCGAGCTGCGTGCGAAAGTGTGACAAATTGAACAAGGCCGCTTCCTTTACAACATCGGGGAAATCGCTGGATACGAATGCATTGACAAAAGACTTTGTTTGTTCTTCTAGTCCAGGAATTCTTGCAACGTTTTTCAGGGCTACGTCCCATGAGTCTTCGTATTGTGTGGCATAGTAATTTCCAACATTTTCCTTGTTCTGAAAATCAAGGCGATTCGGGAAATTCCAGGTTATGTAAAAGCGAATGTCTTTCTCTTCATTGGGCGCTAAGGTTGTTTTTATAGCCAAAGACCCCATATTATTTTTTTGCTCAGAGGTTCTTTCTTCCAACAAACCATCATCGGTATAATCGTCCCAAAACTCCAACGTACTGTTTCCCCATTCACCGGGTTGCCAGCAAGTGCGATATGACGTTTCTCCTTCGCTGTCTGTCGTCAGGCTAAAAGTTCCCCACTGAGGACTTTTCTGATCCACATTTTCGTTTGCTGTAAAATGGATGCCTTTCAAGCTACCTTCCTCTTTATAGGTATTTATGTTTTGGTATGCTTGTCCTTCTTTGCCATCAAAGCCAATGAAATTGGGGATGTTACCGGCTAACGAAATTGTAATTGGTTTGTTGCTGATATTCTTCACTTTATAGCTCAATACCGCCATTGGGAGGCTGCTGTCATCCGTGTTTCCCGGAATTAATGGATTAAACGCACCGACTGTTACCTCTACCGGTAAGCTATTATCGCGTAGCAAAACCTGGCCGAAAGGGTAGGCCGTTTGAAATGTTGCTTCCGCAAAACGAGGCAACCCATGGTTGGGCGCTTTAGAACCGTAATAGCCTTCGTCGAAGTGGCTTGGAACCGGACCTTCCATGAGCAGCGCTTGAGCTTCTTTATTCTCTTCTTTCAGATAAATGGAGAAAAAGGGCGCACGATTAATTACTTCCACGCCTGCATATTTAGGCGTAAAACCTTTCGCCGGACGACTCATGATTTCCCAATCGACGATAGCACCGTATCCACTAAGCGAAACCGTTCCTGTTCCGATGCCTCCAACAGGCATGGCAATTCGGTCGATGTGTTCCTGATTGTAGGTTTTAAGAACGGGCCAGGTGGTTTGTTGTTGTGCGTTTGAAAAAACAGCAATACACAGAAGCAATGTTAAAGTACTTAGTTGTTTCATTCGGGTAGTTTCTTTCGATTTAAGTTTCACCAGGCTTCTATTTGACTTCATCCAATGAAAGGTCATAAAAAACGGGTTGAATAATTTCATTCCATCGCTAAAAGTACATCGGATCGTATTCAAACAGTTGCTTATTTCAATCAAATTGTATGGTTATTTCTGCATCGGGCCGGCCGAACAGAATGTCGACATGTTAGGGCACGGAATATAAGCTTGGATACTATTCGGTTCGATCCTGGTTGTTAGTGAATGACTTATTAAGAACAAACAGAGTTTGATTCCCCTTCTCACGATATGCTATTAGAATCCACGACCGAAAATGTCAAATGTTGAAGATTGAGTGGCAGTGGCAAATGAATGCCGCTCCTAATTTCCATTTTAGGTCTCCGTTCACGATTGTTTTCGGGAGCGTTTCGATCGTTGGTGATTGGAAGAAGAAAATTCCAGGTCTCCTGAAAATGAGACCTGGAATTCAAAAGCATTATTGGACAATATTTATCGTCCAGTCGTGGGTAGTGCCATCAGCTGAATAAACCCTGTACTGAAATGAAGCGGCAGATAAGTCGTTAATAATACCTGCAACCGGAGCGCCGTTTAAAGGCTCCACTTTTGTGCCGTAATGGTAGAATAAAAAACCGATGCCTGTAAAGCTTTCACCGGCCTTTAAAGTAACCGTTGCGGTAAAGTTAACATCATCTATTACAGCCGTGCCTGACGACACGGTAATCTGGCGGGTACCTGTTACCGTTGTCTCATCGACATAGTATTCCTCCAGTTTAACGCCGTCTTTTGTCTCCAGTTTGAACAATTGAACGTTGTTAATATATGCATGGTCGCCCCATTCTGCCATATCCATTTCAATGCGTGGTTCGCAAGAGTAGAGCGATGCCAGCATGAATAAAATGAATCCGAGTTGTATTATATTTTTCATTGTAATAATATTTTAAGTTAAACAAACGCGATTAGAACCAACCGGGGTTTTGTTCCAGGGTTACGCCACCTTTTTGCTCGTAAAAATCGATTTCCTTTGTAGGAATCGCGTCTAAGTAGTCTCGCCCCGGATCGATATAATAGCCCCTTCCAGTTTCGGTAAAATCTGCATTTTTCCAAAGTGGATTAATATCTTCACCGGTTACGCCAATATTTTGTCCGAGTGATAATCGAAGCCCTGATAATTGGCTTTGCGCATATCCGGCAGCAAGTACACGGGTGTCGTCATTCCAAAAGTCTTCGAATTCCTGATAGTAGGCACCTACCGGTTTGTAACCGTTCACTACATCTTCGTATATGGCCCATCGCTTCAAGTCATCTCTCCGGTAATTTTCCAATACTAATTCAACCCGGCGTTCACGGCGTATTTCATTCAAAATGTTTGCTGCAGTAGGGTCATATCCTTCGGAAACGGGATAGCTGACACTCCATGCATTGGCTTCGGCCAAGCTTAAATGAACCATTCCCACACGGTCGCGAATCACATTCACGGTTTTATCAATATCAGATTGGGTGATGGTGCCCAGGATTGCTTTGGCTTCGGCATAATTTAACAGAGCTTCGGCATAGCGTAGCATGATGTCATCACCGTTATCGCCCCATTTGTCAACGTAGTGATTACGCAAGCCTTTCCAAACTTTATAACCGCCTTTTCCTGTATAGGAGTTAATTAAATCCTGATACGGGCCTTTGCTAATGTTTTCCGGAGCCGTCATAAACTCAAGAAGTACATTTTCAAAATTCCCCCTTGCTGGTGAGTAGAGGGTTTGGTCCATGCGAGGATCCCGGGCAGCAATAATGCTGGCTAGCTGGGTATAATCATATACTTCGCTTGAAACACTCTCTGGTTTGCCATCGGCCATTAAATAGCTGTACACGGCATCCTTGGTTAATCCACCACCGTATGACGTAGCACCTGCATTGGGAGTATGGCTTACACTCAAAAGAACATCGTAGTGCTGGTATAGGAATACACCATCGATCGTACTGTAATCTTGTCGGTTGAATAGGTCGTAATATTCATAGCCGGCTCTACCTTTATAGATATTTGTTCCTTGTTGAGCAATCAACATATCTCCGGCACTAACGGCCTGGTTTAAAAACTCACTGCCGTCCTTTCCACTTACTTTGAAAACCGTATTTTCTTTGCTATGGTAATATTCCCAGCTACCTTCGTAAAGGCCTACCCGGGTTTTCAAAGCCAACGCGCTTTCCTTGTTTATTCGGGGTGCGGTTGCGAATCCCTGATTTTTCCAGTTCATGAGGGCAATGGCTGAATCCAGGTCCTGGATGATTTTGGAAGCAATAAAATCGCGGCTGTCACGGGTTTTAAATAACTCTTCGCTATCGGTTTCCAGTACCTGGTCGATATAGGGCACACCACCAAAGGCCTGAAGCAACTCAAAATAATGCCAGGCGCGTATAAAATGGGCTTCGCCAATGTATTGGTTTGCTTCATCATCACGAGCTTCAAGTTTGTCCTTGCTTCCCAATACATAATTAACCTGTCGGATATAGGAGTAGCGGTTATTCCATGTATTGTTTGTTTGGTTGGCCGCTCCACTATTTGAGTGCTGCATTTCCGAAGAGCCGGGGCTATCAGAAAGAAAATTATCTGTTCCGTTTTCTCCACCACTCACGATATGGGCTGCCCCCAGAACATTGTTGTACAAACCATTTACGTAGGTTTTAAAATCGGTGGCTTTTGTGAAAAACGTGGCGTCGCTAATCGCATCTTCCGGATACCGATCCAGAAAATCGTCTTCACAGGCAGCCATTGAAAAGATCAAAGCTGCAACTACTAATGGATATAATATTATTCGTTTCATTTTTTTTCTTTTTTAGTTAGATACCCAGTTTAAAGCCCAGTGAAAAAATACGGGAAGGTGGATAGGTATTCAAATTGTTTTGTTCTATTTGAATAGGGTCAAATTCTTTTGACCATGCTTTGTAATAAATCATGCCCAGGTTTTCCCCACTGATATTGACAGAAAGACTGCGAAGTTTTAGTTTTGAAACCAGGTAGGCAGGCACCTTGTAGCTTATATTCACGTTTTTAATCCGTAAATGAGCCAGGTTTGTGGCATACTGGTCATTCGAAAACCTTTCATAGATTTGATTTTCATTCGACCAATAAGCCCTCGGGAAATAGGCATCCTGATTGTTTAAATTCCAATAACCCCTGTCCCAGTTTTCCTGTGTGGTATAGTTTCGGTCACCAAGTAAAAATTTGCTGGTCTCGTAAACCGTTTGCTTTCCTACTCCGTCAAACAGGGCCGAAATCGTCAAACCTTTCCAGCTGGCGTTTAGGGCAATGTGATATTTGTAACGTGGATAATCGTATCCCAGCAACTTACGGTCACCCTGCGCGTACCAATAACTTCCTTGTCCGTTGTCTACCTGTCCATCACCGTTGGTATCGGCCATTAATAAGTCACCCGGATAGTACCAGCCACCTCGCCACAAGGGATTGGATTGGAAGGCTTCCGCGTTCTGAGCTATTCCCAAGCTCGTCCAGCCATACACTTCACCAAATACCTGTCCGGGTGTCCAGCCAGAGCGGGTACCTGTTTCATTGCTCTCGTATTCTACCACATATCCGATGTAATCCGATACTCCGGCGCGTACACTGTAGTTTACCGGAGAGCCTTTCAGGTTAAAAGCTTTATCGCTCCAGCTAGCCATTACTTCCCACCCTCGAGTTTCAGAAACGGCATTGTTTCGTTTGGGAGCTGCGGTGCCCAATACTTCCGAATATTGTTCAGCCGGTCCCTGTTGGTCGAACACGGTCCGTTGGAACCAATCGTATTCAACTTTTAGGCGGTTATTAAATGCTCCAGCTTCAACCCCAAAACCGATGGTGCGTGGCTTGGTCCAGGTAAGGTCGGCGGAAATAATGCCAGGCATGGTTACGTATGGCAACCTTCCTCCATCGAGGATTACAGGAGTTTGGGCATAGGTGTCCATAGTGGGCAAATAGGCATAATTGTCACCGGTGTTATTCCCCAGTTTACCCCACGAGCCTTTTAGTTTAAACATATTGACATGCTCCTTCAAAGGCCAGAAGTTTTCTTTGGCAATGTTGTAACCTGCTGAAAAAGAAGGGAAGAAAGCCCAGCGTGTGTCGGGTGAATACTTGGAAGATGCATCGTAACGCATGTTCACATCCAACAAGTAGGTTTCTTTGAAATTGTAACTTAGCCGGCCAAAATAGCCCTGAGTTGCCCACGAATAAATAACGTCGTTGACTACAGGACTGTCGCCGTAAGTTGTGCTCAGAGAGGGAATAGACTGGTTGTAGAATAAGGTATTGTAACCGGTAAGACTGTTAAACTGGTTTTCTTCCTCGTTGTATCCGGCCAAGAGTGTAAGGTCGTGCTGCTGTACATTAAGGTGGTAAGAGGCTACCAGGTTTAAGTTGTGGTAATACTTGTTGCTCGATTTCTCGGTAATTTTATCCAATTGAGGGCTACGGCGGCTTGGTTTTGGTGTTCCGTCGGCATCCCAGCTACCAAAAACCAATTCAACGTTGTTATCAAACGCATGCATCGTGTTCCAGCTATAATCACCTTTTATGCTTAAACCTTTCAACGGTTTAAAGTCAAACTGCCCCGTTAACCATAAATCGTCGGTGGTATTGTTGTAGGATCCCGAAAGCCCCTGGAGGTTTGGGATGATGGAGAACTCATTGGGCGAACCATTGTCGTCATAATCAGGCAACGTATTGAAAAAGCCGGCATGATTAAATAATGCGGCATCGCTTTGTCCTGAATTAAAAATTGTGGGGCGCTCTGATTGTTGCCGCCCGTATTTCGAGCTTACACCCACGCTAAGCCAATCGGTAATGTCGGTGTTTACTTTAATCAAAGCGGAATACCTTTTTAGCCAATCATAGTCGCTATCATACATTCCTTCGTTTCCCACATAGCCAACACTGGCATAATAGGTGCTTTTATCGCTCCCTCCGCTGATACTCGCGTTATATTTTTGGTTGAAGACGTTCTCACGAAAAGCAGAGGAGAAATGGTCTTCATTAGCATTGTACTCATAAACACCGCCATATTTCCCATTAGGCAGAATAATATTCGTGGTTGTTATCTCACCGGCTACATACTGCCGCATGCGTTCAATGGCCTCGTCGGACCAGAGTGGTGATTGAAGCGAGTTGTATCGTCGATAGCCATTCATCATAGCACTTTCATAACTCACCGTCGGAGTTGGAATGCCAAGCGGTTGGCTTACGATTAGATCCGCGGTGAAATCAATCTGCATTTGCTTGCCCTTTTTCCCCGACTTGGTGGTGATTAAGATCACACCATTAGGAGCTCGTGAACCATAAATTGCTGAGGCCGCCGCATCTTTTAATACCGAAATGCTTTCCACATCGTTGGCATTTACCAAGTCAATATCTTGTGGAACTCCATCTACCAGAATTAAAGGGGAACCACTGGCATTAAACCCGGTAAACCCACGAATATTTAAATCGGATGTCGCATTGGGAGCACCGGATGAGGTTGTAATGTTTAACCCGGGAACCGAAGCCGAAAGCATTTCGGTAACGGATTTCACCGGTCTGTTTTCAAGGTCTTTCGTGTCGACCATTTGAACTGCTGAAGTCAGGTTTACTTTCTTTTGTGTTCCATAACCGATCACGACAACTTCGTCGACTCCAACCGTCTCTTCAACCATACTCACGTTAATAACAGTTTGCGAGCCAACTTGAATTTCCTCTGTTTTCAACCCCATGAATGTAAACCGAAGAATGGCATTTGCGGGGACACTCGAAATTGAATATTTCCCATCCATATTCGTAATGACACCATTGGTTGTTTCTTTAACAACGACTGTTACGCCAGGCAGAGGCTCACCGTTTTCGTCGGTTACGGTTCCGGTAATGGGGCCCTGCTGCATAACGGAGGTAAGGTCGCCTTCAGTACCATTTTTAGTTAGAACAATAAAGCGGTCTTTTACAACATAATTTACTTCCGTACCGGCGAATAAGCTTTCCAGTACTTCGCCAATTTTTTTGTCTTTAATCGTTAGATTCACTTCGCGGTTTACATCAATCAGGTTACCGCTGTACATAAACAGAAACTCGCTTTGGCTTTCAATTTCCGACAGTGCTTTTTGCACCGTAGTCTTCCCCAAATCGAGGTTTAGTGTTTTAGTTTGAGAATAGGAGTTACTTGCTAAAACACTGACTACAGAGAACAGTACTAGTAAACAAGTTAGTTTCATAATCCGAAATAGTTTGGTCAGTCCGGGAAGTTTTACCTTCTCAGACCAATAAGCATTTTTTTTCATACATTTGGAATGATTAGTTTATAATTCCCCTGTACCGTAAATACAGGGATAAGATTTAATCTTAGACAGGGAGGTGTTGGCGCATTTCCCTGTTCTTTTTAACTCTTCGTTCAATTAACTTTTCATAGACATTTTTTTATTGGTATTCGTTAGTTTTAGTTGGGTATTATTTTCTGCTGATTATTATTTTCTGCTTCGTATAACGACCATCCGTCAGTTTTTTTCGAGGAAGTGATTTGTAGTCGATTGGTGTGGCAATGGCCATCAGATCCAGGATTTGAAATAGAGGTTCATCTAAAAAAGTGACGGTATAGATATAGTCTTCAATGTCTTTGTCAACCAAAATGTCGACATTAAACATCCGGCTAAGTTTTTCGGCTACTTCACCGATTGGAGTGTCAATAAACATGAGTTTCCCATCTCTCCAGGCAATAAATTTTTCTACATTTTCGAAAGAACTTGAGACCTCATCTGTTCGGATATTGTATTGAACATGCTGACCCGGTTCCATTGCGCTGATTGTTTTTGTTTTATTGTTACCGACTCCCTGCTCAAGTACGACCTTTCCATTAATGAGGGTTGTCTCAAATACTTCTGTATCCGGATAAGCCAGTACGTTGAACTCGGTGCCCAGGGCTTTTATGTTCAGCTCTCCGGCATGCACGATAAATGGTTTTTCAGGGTTGTGGGCGACCTCGAAATACCCTTCGCCAGTCAGTTTTACATCTCTTGTTTTGCTTGTGAAAAACTGAGGGTATTTCAATTTACTGCCTGAATTCAGATGAACGACAGAGCCATCGGATAATTGGACGATCGTTCGCGAACCTACCGGTGCGACAATCTCCAGCGAATCCACCGTCATACCAGCATACTGTGCAAGCTCAGTCTTTCTTTCGGAAAGTGTATAAAACAAAATGCCCAAAACAGGGATCAATAAAATTGCAGCTGCTTGCGTAAGCCACGTTTTAATTGACGAAAATTGAATGCGTTTAATTTGTTTTTCCTCGCGCGCCTTGTCGTCAATTTGCTCCTGAATCTGATCAAACAGTGTCGCAAATTTTTCGTCGTTACCAAAACTCCCTTCTTCCAGATAGTTGTTCCAGTCATCAAAGCCAAACTGTTTCCCCTGGTCAGACAATGCACTTGTTTTAACCCATTGCAAAACTTCATTTAGTTCTGCTTCAGTGCAATTATTGTTTAGAAACTTTTTTAATAGCTCTTTTGTCATTTCTTCGAAATAATATCCTCCCCAAACTCAGGAGGTTTAATTTAAACTAACCATCCAACTCAATTTCAGAATTGCATGTCATCTTAAAGACTCGAAAAGTAATACGCTTAACCAGGCTCTAAGGAGTATGTAAAAATTGATTTTTTTTCAGGAAAGGAAGAAATAAGCAAATAAAACACTGCTTATCAGTCCATTATCCATTCGAGATTTCAAGAATGAAAGGACATTGGACATGTGTTTTTTTACCGTGTTGAGGGAGATCTCAAGTTTTTGGGCGATTTCCTCGTGGCTTAGCCCTTCCACCCGGCACAAATGATAGATCTCTTTTTGCCGCGGACTTAATTCATTCAACAAGCGATCAACCTGTTCATTCAGTTCTTTATAATGAATTTCGTCGATTAAATCAGGGGTTTCGCTGGTATCCTGTAAGGAAATTAAATGCTCCAGGTATTTTTTTTCATTCGCTCGTTTTCGCAGCAAACTGATTGTGGTGTTGTAGGCAATGGTAAACAAATAGGACTCGAAAGATGAATAAACATCGATTTTCCTCCTCGATTCCCAGATTTTGACAAAAACTTCCTGCACAATTTCGTCAGCATCAGCTTCTACTTTAATATAACGCAAAACGAAGCCATACAGCCGTTTACAATATCGTTCATAGATATGGTAAAACGCAACTCGATCCCCTTTTCGAAGGAGTTCAAGTAGTTCGATGTTTGGTTTAGTGTTTATCAAATTAGTTGTTCTAGTCGCTTCTAAATATAGTCTTTTTTTGATTCTTGCATCGGTAATGCCCGAATCTATTGCTTTGGTGGTTTGGCGTAAGCACGAGAAAACCGCAATTTTCAACTGATATTTACGGTCTGTTTTCGAGACGCAAAGTCTTTTTATACCGATCCTTTTTAGCCCAATATTTCAATGGTTTCAGCTCATTTATTTTTCGTTGAGTGATCGCGAAATCTGGAATTCAACAATCTGTTTGCTTCACATGAAAAACGACCTCTCCCTGTAAAATAGGAAGAGGTCGTTTCGGTTGAAATAAATTTATAGCCCAATCGGACCAAGATTTGCTTCGGTTGGCCAATCCGGGTTTTGGAAGATTGGAGATGTTGAAACATCGTTGTTGTCAGAGGTTATCAAAAATTGTTGTATCGCGATTGGTTCAAGGTAATGAGCCATGTGCCATTTGTAACCATTATAAACCAGTTCGCCACCTGTAATCTCATAAGGACGCAAATAATTACTTAAGTCAGGCGAAGATACGTTTGAAGACGCGGTACCCCATGAAATCGTAAAATTGCCATTGGCGTCTTTGTACCATTCCTGCATCGGTCCCCATAATTTGAATCCTTCAATATGGTATGGAGTCGTAATCATTTGATCCATAGCTCTCCAACGACGAAGATCTGATTCGCGATGCGCTTCGGCCATTAATTCGCAACGACGCTCACGACGAATATTGTATAATGTAGGATTAATCAGACTTCATCGTTGGGCCGTTTTTGGAAGTTGGTTAGCGACAGGCAACGCTCGAGTTCAAAATGATCATTTCCCTGTGTGCGAGTTTGAATGCTCATTACTCGTTTCATTTTTTTTAGGCGTTGTTCGCGGCTATGTGCAACAGTTGTATATGATTCGAATTTTGTATATTACGATTCGATAAGGACAAAAGTGCGACGATACCGACCCCGCAGGCAAGTCACCCTTGTGAATAGGGGGCGATCGTAAATTTAATGGTGGAACATAAAAAGTTGAGCGATGAAGCTAAAGAAAGAACTAGGTTTATTTGATGTATTCGCGGTTAGTACCGGTGCTATGTTTAGTTCGGGTTTTTTCTTACTGCCCGGGCTTGCCTCCCATCATACCGGTCCATCGGTTATTCTGGCTTATTTTCTGGCGGGGCTTTTAATTATGCCGGCCATGTTTAGTATTGCCGAAATTTCTACAGCCTTGCCGCGTTCGGGCGGAGCTTATTTTTTTCTCGATCGAAGCCTGGGCCCTTTGATGGGAACCATTGGCGGAATTGGAACTTACATTGCCTTGCTTCTAAAAACAGCCTTTGCACTCGTGGGGATTGGTGCCTATGGTGCAATTTTCTGGGACATACCAATCAAAGAAACTGCTGTAGTTTTTGCGGTTGTATTTGCGATTATCAACATTTTTGGAGCCAAGAAATCGTCTGGTGTTCAGAAAATATTTGTGATCGGTTTATTGGTTGTATTAGGAGCGTTTATCGCCGATGGTTTATGGAATATTTTTTCAGGAGTCAATCCATCCATCGAATTTAAAAAAGACAATTACGATCCTTTTTTTACAGGAGGGGCCAATGGATTAATCTTTACGGTCGGGTTTGTTTTTGTTTCTTACTTAGGGCTGACTCAGATTGCCAGTGTTGCCGAAGAAATAAAGAATCCGGAACGAAATATACCGTTGGGAATGGCATTGTCGCTATTGGTTACAGGATTAATATATGTGCTTGGCGTTTTCGTGATGGTATCAGTAATCGGAAATGAAGCGATTGCCAAAGACCTTGCTCCTGCAGCGACTGCTGTTGAGCAATTATTTAGCTGGTTACCGGCAAAAACCGGACTATATATTATTGTCATAGCTGCATTGTTTGCTTTTGCTTCAACCGGAAATGCGGGAATGCTTGCCACGTCGCGTTATCCGCTAGCCATGGGGCGTGATAAATTATTTTCGGAGAAATTTAGCAAGGTCAGCCGATGGGGAACACCGATCCCTGCCATTTTACTCACGGCAGGCCTGATTATACTTTTCATCGTTGTACTAACCGAAGAGGGGATTGTTAAGCTTGCAAGTACGTTTCAGCTGTTCATATTTATGGCCATAAATTTTTCTGTCATCGTATTTCGAAATAGTAAAATAGCGTCGTACGATCCTGGCTATCATTCGCCACTTTACCCTTGGATGCAAATATTTGGAATCATTTCGTCGTTAGCACTAATGTTTTACATGGGCTGGGGGCCGTTGGTATTTACAATCGTTACGATCATACTGGCCTACTTGTGGTATATATTTGTTGTTCGTTCGAAAGTGAAACGGGAAGGGGCAATTTTTCACTGGTTCGCTTTACTGGGGAAAAATCAGCACGATGAACTAGAAAACGAATTTATGGAGATTCTTCGAGAGAAAGGTTTGCGTCAGGATGATCCTTTTAATCAAACAATTGTCCGTTCGCAAATACATTTCGTCAGCAAGGCTAAATTCGAAAATTTGGTGATGGATGTTTCTAACGCAATTTCAAAAGAACTGGGTGTTGAGAGTGAAAGTTTGGCGGAAGACTTTATGAAGGTAAATCCGATCGATCCGGCTCTGGCCATACCGGGAGTGTCGCTTTTATATGCTCGGAAACCGGACATTCAACAGCCGGTGCTTCACATTGTATTGTGCGCAGGTGGCGTTAAGAAACCTCTTGGCGGCGAGGGGACGCAATACATGGAAAAAATAAAAGTTTTCTTTTTTCTGGTGAACGATGAGAATAACGCAAAACAACAGCTGCGCATGCTGTCAAGCATTATCGATATTGCCGAAAGAGACTATTTCATTAAAGATCTTTTGTCATTAAAAACTGAACGGAAGATTATCGAGTATCTCTTGCACGACAAACGATACATATCATTCAGGATTTCGAAAAAAGCTCCATCCGCTGCTTTGATAGGTAAAAAACTAATGGATGTAACTTTACCTCAGGATGTATTGGTCGTGTTGGTTGATCGGGAGAATACCTCGTTTGCTCCAAAGGGGAATACAGTTCTTTGTGAAAACGATATTCTTACGATAATTGGTGAAATCGGATCAATAAATACGCTGTATGATCGGTTTATCCTGTCGGGTGGAACCCCTTAATTTTAACGGATGATGCATTGGATGACTCGTGTAATTTTGTTGAAATTTAGGTGTTTAAATGTTGCTTGAAAATAAAGGAGGGCAAAAATATGAAACTACTGGAACGAATTTTATTGGCGACAAATTTTGATCAATCGTCGGAGAGCCTCTTGGAAAATGGGATAACCTTGAGCAAAACATTTAATTCTCAGATTATTCTGGTTCATGTTTTGCCTGAAAATGTGGAAAATGAGAAAGTCCGATTGCTTCTGGAGGAGGGGGCAGAAAAGCACTTGGCGGATATGGGCAAAAAAATGGCAGAAGAAGGTGTGAAAATCGGAAAAACACATCTGTTGTTTGGGAATCCTTATGACCGAATTACGCTGCTGGCCGATGAACTGAATGCGAACGTCATCCTTATTGGATCTGGTGAGATTTCGAAAAACGACGTTTCTCAGTTGGGAACTACTGCAAATAAGATTATCAGAAAAAGCAATAAGCCGGTATGGGTTGTGAAGCAAGGGAAAAGCCTGGACATTAAGAAGATAATTTGCCCGATTGATTTTTCGGCTGAATCGAAAAGGGCATTGAAAAACACGATAACACTTGCCAGAAGGTTTAATTCGAAGTTGATTATTTTCAGCGTTTGTGAAGCCTATCAGGCAGATTCATTGAGGAATAAGGCTTATTTCGATAAAGAAAACGAACGAGAACGCTTAGTGCGAGTGAGTAAATTGAACTTGTTTTTAACCGATTTCAACCTAACAAAACTGAGCTACGATATTGAAGTGGTTGTTGGGCATCCCGCCACCGAAATTCTCAATGCAATTTCGAGGCACAGTATCGATCTTTTGGTGATGGGAACGACCGGAAAATCGGGTTTAGATAGGCTGATGATGGGCAGCGTTACCGAAAAAGTGGTCGGAAAAGTACCATGCTCCTTTGTAACCCTGAAAGAAGAAGATATTATTGACGTACCCTTTGAGAACAAAATCCGCGATATCGAGACATATTACGATATTGCCATGCAACTCGAAAATGATGGTCTCTATCCGGAAGCGATTGAGAAGTATAAAATGTGCCTCGATGTTAGCGATATGCATATACCAACACTAAACAGGATCGCCGAAGTTTATGCGAAACAAGGCGATACGGCCAAAGCCGGAGAGTATAAAAAAATGGCCGGCGAGATTTTATCCCGGATTTGGGAACCGGAAATCGAAGCCGAAATTCGCAAGTTCTACAAAATTTAAACGGAATCGTTTAGCACGGGAGGTTGAATTAGACGACAACATAGTTGGCAAGTTCGAAAAAATGGGGGAGCAACTGCCAAAATTGCGACAGAGATAGTGAGCCGGGCCTAAGATGGCGCGCCTGAAAAGACTATTCTTTCTTTTGCAAAGTTTTTACCACCCCGTTTATTGATTATTTTTAGGCTTAAATGTTCGCAGAAAGTGTAATTTGCAGCCTGAAAACTTTCATTCCGAACAAACAAAATCAAACACATTGGGAAAGCTGAAATTAGGCCTTTTGCTAGTTCTTATGTTTATAGGAACGGTGGCTCGCGCACAGGATATTTATTCACTTAGCGGTCGGGTTGTGGCCGGAAACGGGAAAACAATTTCTCTCTGCAATATGGCTCTTTATAATGCAGCCGACTCGGCGATGATTAAAGGTAGCATGACGGATAATCAGGGTGAGTTTGTGTTTCAAGGGCTAAAAAACGGCAACTACTATCTTCAGGTGTTTTTCGTTGGTTTTGAGCGCAAGCAGGTCGACTCGATTGTAATTAGCAGTGAGAATGTCGTTTTGCAGCCGGTTGTTATGCGCCGCAAAGCCACTGAGTTGGAAGAGGTAAAAGTCGTATCAGAGAAAGGAATGTTTGAATCGCAGGCCGGGAAAATGGTATACAATGTTGACGGGAATATCAATGCTGTTGGCGAATCGGCTCTGGAACTGATGCAAAACATTCCCTCGCTGGGTACGGATATGGACGATAAAGTAACGCTGCGTGGCGCAAAGGCAACCGTATTGATTGATGGTGTTGAGAGTGATCTGTCGTCGATGCTGGACCAGATTCCATCGGATGCGATTGAGAGCATTGAGGTGATTACCAACCCATCAGCACGATATGAATCGAAAACAGGTGCGGGGATTGTGAATATAAAATTGAAGAAAAGTGCCAAAACCGGATACACCGGTAAAGTAGGTGCCGGATTCGGAAATCGTGACAAGCACCACGGCTCGGCGCAATTGGGCTATAATCTGAAAAAGTGGAAGTTCGCCTCATCTGTTAACTATAAAAAAGATGTGCTGGAAGATGATATTCAGACTGACCGGGAAAGCACGACTAACGGAACCTTGAGCTTTATGTCGCAAGATCGGCATAATACGAAAAGTCCGGTGTCGACCTTCTTCCGTAACAGTGCGAACTATTATTTGGATGGCAAAAGTTTTGTCGGTTTCCAATATATCCTTCAGGATAAATCGCAACAGAACCGATCGGAATACCTGACCGAGCATTTTAATTCGGATCACGAACTCACCTCAAAAAGTTCGACCAGCAGAGACGGAAAGGATCACAATCAGTTTCATCAATTTTCAACCGACTTTCACAAGATTTTCAACGGTGATGACCAACATCTGCTCGATCTGAACCTGCTGTACTCCTTCAACAAACCGTTAAACGAGTACGACCAGTTGAACGAACCGATTACGGTCGATCAGGGTTTGCCGGTGACGAAGTACACCACCGATTCGAAGAATTACTCGAACCAGGTTCGGCTCTTGAAGTTCAAGGCTGATTACAGCCGGGCCATTTCAACAAAATGGAAAGTAGAAACCGGCTTGCTTTTATCGATGGATCATTATGTCCAGGATTTAATTTCGATCCGGTCGATCTATTTGCGGAATGATTCAACAGATCAATTCGATGAAACGTCGTATGAAATCAAAAGCTCTTCCTTCGACTATCATGGCTATGCTGCCAGCACGTACGGTTTGGTCTCCGGTGGTTTTGGTAAGTATCGGTTGAGTGCAGGTTTGCGGTTCGAAATGTCGGTAAATGAAGCAACGTCGGACGAAAGTACGAGTAAAGCGTTTTACAAATTGATCCCCTCCATTCATTTTAAACAAGTAAAAAGCAACATTTATAACTGGGAGTTCTCATACACATCCCGCATATTGCCACCTACTGCAAATCAACTTAATCCCATTTCATTATCGTGGGGCGAGTATTTTAAAAGTACGGGTAACCCGAAACTTAGTCCGGAAGTATTTTCACAGGCCGAATTTGCAAATCACTGGGTTTTTTCCAAAACCAATTATAGTCTGACTTTCTTTGCTAAAAACCGCTCTGATATTATTGGGCGATGGTATACAGTTGTGCAGGATGAGGAAAACAAGGATGTGACATACTCTACGTTCGAAAATTTGGGCGGTGTTTTGTCGTTTGGAGCTGATGCGAATGCGATGATGGGAGCCGGAAAATTTGTTTTTCGCCCGGCATTTTCAGCTTTTTTTAGCCGGATTAGCGGAGAAAAATTTGGTCCGGACCTTGACCGACACGAATTAAGTACTTCTGCGAAACTGACTGGCGACTATAAAATTAATAAAGATTTGACGGTGCAATTTTCCGGCCGGTATAATTCTCCTTTTATATCGGAAGATGGAAAACGATTCGGTTATTATTCGGTAGATGCCGGATTTAAAGCGAATATGTACAAGCGCAAGCTGGCACTAAGCCTAAAAGTAGTGGATGCTTTTGATACAATGGAATACGATAAAATTGTAAACCAGCGACTCAATTACACCAGTACCAGCCATGTTGATCCGCATAACTTTTTAGTTTACTTCGACCTGTCCTATAAATTCAATTCATTAATTAAAAAGAAGTCGTGAAAACGAACGCCGGTTGTTTAGAAAGGATGAGTTGGATGGCGTCCAGAAACAAAAAAACCACTCCGGGGCTCGAGTGGTTGCAATATTTACAGCAAACTATTTTAGTAAGTCACTACCGGTGGTAATTCCTTGGCTTGTTCAATGTAGTCTGCAACCTGGCTTTCAGCCGGTACAGCACGGGTTATTTTCTTTTCGGCCTGAACTTCAACCATTTTTGCATGCAAATTGGCAGCATTCCTGTTCCGTAATTCTTTAACCGTGTCAACTCCAGACGCTTTCAATAGTTCTGCAAACTGACTGCCAACACCTTTAATTCTGAAAAGGTCGGCCATATTTACCCAATTCAAAACTTTACCTTCGTCGATACCGCTTTCGCTTGCTATCGCTTTTCGGCCAGCTTTTGTACTTCCTTTTTCCAAAAGAGCTTCAACGGTTGTAATTTGAGCTTTTTCGAGCGCTTCGGCCATAGCAGGTCCGATTCCTTCGATTTCAGTGATTTTTTTTCCCATTTTGTTCGATTTTAGAGTTTAAATTTATTTTTAAGGAAACCTCCCAATTTATCCTTCAAGCCATCTCCGACTAAATCTCCCAATAAACCTTTTACTCCCTCATCACTGTCTGTCGGTGCGTCGTTTCTATTGTTTATGTATTTAAATACCATTGGTATTAGCTGAGAACTAACCGTTTTCGCTATTGTTTCGTTTACGCCTAGTTTCGAGATCAAACTAGAACCGTAGTTTGATACGATGCCTTGCACAAGTGAACTGGATCCGCCACTTGAAAAAGACTTGGTAATCTCTCCGATATTACCGCTTGTAAACGAGTCGGTCAGACCACCCAGAATACTGTCTTTTGCCAGGTCTAAAGCTTTCCCTTTTTTGTCGGAAGGTAAGCCGATGCTATCAAGAAGACTGCCGCCTTCACTATTTAATGCACTACTAATTAAATCTTTAATCATTTTGTTAAATTTAAATGTTCGTTGCTAAATTCTTCGTTCAATAAACAATTCGTTTTGAGAAAATGTTTAATTGATTAAAAAAAAATACTATGGACAGTAAATCTGGATTGCTAATGGGAGGTGTGATGGTGAATATGACACCGGTTGATGGACAACAAGTTACATTTGCTCCGCAGTCGTTGAACCGCCACGGATTAATTGCCGGAGCTACCGGAACCGGTAAAACAAAATCTTTGCAAGTTTTAATTGAAGAATTGTCACTAATTGGTGTTCCGACGATCGTAATGGATATAAAAGGAGATATCAGCGGACTGGGAGCCGGGGGAACAACCAATAAAATTGTTGAAAAAAGAGCCGCGCATATTCAAATGGACTGGCAGGCAAAAGGCTTTCCGGTTGAGTTTATGAGTATATCAGAAGAGCCGGGGGTTCCTTTACGAAGTACAGTATCTGAATTTGGTCCGGTTATTTTAAGTAAGGTGCTTTCTTTGAACGATACACAGACGTCGCTGCTGTCCATGTTGTTTATGTTTTGCGACGATAAAAAGCTCCCCTTACTCGATCTCGATGATTTGAAAACTGTTTTGCGATACGCTGCCGACGAGGGAAAAGATGAAATAAAGAAAATGTATGGTTTGGTTCCGGTTAACTCGGCGCAGGCTATTATGAGGAAGATTGTAGCTTTGGAACAGCAGGGAGGCAACCGTATTTTTGGCGAGCCCTCGTTTGATGTGGCCGATCTTTGCCATCGCGATGAAAATGGCCGTGGGATGATCAATATTATCAGGTTGACGGATGTGCAATCAAAACCTTCGCTTTTTTCTGCTTTTATGCTCTCGTTGCTGGCCGAGGTATTCGATGTATTTCCGGAGAAAGGAGATGTTGAACAGCCTGAATTGATGATTTTTATAGATGAAGCTCACTTGATTTTTAAAAGCGCATCGAAAGAATTGCTTGAGCAGTTAGACACGATTATTAAGCTGATTCGATCGAAAGGGATTGGTTTGGTCTTCATTACTCAAACTCCGAACGATATTCCGGAGAATATTCTAAGTCAGCTGGGATTCAAAGTTCAACATGCGCTTCGTGCCTTCACGGCCAAGGATCGGAAAGCGATAAGACTGATGGCTCAGAATTTTCCGGAAAGTGATGTTTATAATGTTGAAAATCTTTTGACTGAAATGGGGATTGGCGAAGCTTTGATTTCTTCGTTGGATCGAAAGGGGCGTCCAACACCGATCGTGCATACCTTGATGAGGCCACCCTATTCGAGAATGGATATTTTGACTGCAGCAGAAATCAGCTCAATAAATCGACAATCGAAATTGATTGGCAAATACGACCGGACAATCGATCGTGAGAGCGCGCACGAAATACTTACTCAACGGATTGATGATACGTTGGCGGAGGAAGAGGCTCAGAATTTGGAAAACGCGAATGCCCGGAAAACCCGTGGTTCGCGACGAAGCGAGAAAAGTTCGTTCGAAAAGATGATGACCAGCCCGGTAGCCAATACAATTGTTCGGGAATTGACACGCGGTTTGCTTGGTGTTTTTGGTATTTCAACTTCGACCAGATCGCGCACAACAAGAAGAAGGTAACTCGTGAGCGATACAATAGAATTGTGCCTATAAAAAAAGAAATGCCGTGGAAATAATGAATTCCGCGGCATTCTTTTTTAACCTGTTATATCGATTATTTACCCTAACTAATTACATAGCTTCCTGATAAATAAGTATTGCATCCTGGAGCGAGATATCGCATGGATTTCCCAGCGCACAGACATCGGCTAAAGCATTTTTTGCCATCAAAGGTACGTCTACATCTTTCACACCCAGACTTTTTAAGCCGGATGGAATGCCCACTGCTTTTGATAATTTTTCAATCGCTTCAATCGCAGCCAGTGCTCCCTGATCATCGGTTAATCCGTCAACATTTACACCCATCGCTTCAGCTACTTGCTTCAGTTTTGCTGCGCACGACTTCATGTTAAACCGTTGAACATGAGGAAGTAGTACTGCATTCGCAACTCCATGAGGCATATTGTAAACGCCACCCAGTTGGTGAGCCATAGAGTGCACAAAGCCTAGTCCGGCATTCGAAAACGACTGACCTGCAATGAATTGTCCCCAAGCCATTTTGCTTCTTGCTTCAAGGTTCGATCCGTCTTTTACAGCCGCTTCAAGGCTTTCCGATATTAGTTTAATAGCTTCCAATGCCAGGGTGTCCGTCCAACGATAGGCGCCTTTCGTTACATAGGCCTCAACAGCGTGTGTCAACGCGTCCATACCAGTGGCAGCTGTTAAATCAGCCGGTTTCCCTAGCATTAGTTCCGGATCGTTTACTGCAATTGATACCAGACAGTTCTTGTCAACCATCACCATTTTAGCATGGCGTTCCTCGTCGGTAATTACGTAGTTGATGGTCACTTCACTAGCTGTTCCGGCTGTGGTATTGATCGCGATAATGGGGAGTGAAGGAAGCTTCGATAAGTTAACTCCTTCGTAATCCTTAATATCTCCACCGTTGGTAGCCAGAATGCCGATTGCTTTTCCACAGTCCTGCGGAGACCCGCCACCCAATGTGATGATAAAGTCGCATTGATTCTTGGTTAATGCCGCTAATCCGTCGTAAACATTCTTTGTTGTCGGATTTGCCTGAACATCAGAGTAAAGGACATAGTTTATACCAGCGCTGTTAAGCACATCGGTAACTTTTTGTGCCACACCAATTTTCACTAAAATGGGATCGGTAACAAAAAGTGCCGTTTTATAGGGGAGTGATTTCAGATCGTCTCCCAGATCCTGCAAAGCTCCCGGGCCAATTAGGCTAACAGGAGGTAAGTAGATTCTTCGTTTTGTTAACATGATATCGTTTTGTTTGAATATTTTAAGTCAGACTTAATTCGATTAAAATAGAATGTTCTTAGCTGAAGAATGCCACTCTTAGCTCATCGATTTCGTCATCGCCCATCGGTGCAAATGCTCCGAGAGAAGTTCCCATGACCAGTGATTTCGCACTAAATTCAGCAACTTCCAGACGGTCGAATGCTTGCAGCAATGAGGTACCAGTCATCAAAACTGAATCATTCTCGATGATAACACCGGGATTTTCTTTTGAAATCATCGAAGGGATGGTCATAACTCCTTCAAACTGAGAACCAAATTCAACGTTTTCCATGTCTTGCAGGAAAATCCAGCTTTCAGGGATGGTGCGAACATCAAGTTTTCGGTGTGTAACACCATAAGCCATCAGGTTTTCGGGCTGAGTGATAATAACAGCGTTGATTGATGGGTGCATCTCGTAAATTTTTTGATGCATCCAGGTTGAACGGCTGGGGATTTTTCCCTTTTCACATTTGCCGTCTTTAATTTGTACGATATCATCCAGTTGAATATCCCAACGGGTAGCATCGGTTGGAGTAATCAGGAAGTCGTTCCCTTTCCAGCGAACCGAAACAGTTCCATAGGTGCTCATCATCAAACCCTGATCGCTGGCCCGGCGTACCATATCCCGAATCAGTAAACGAATTTCTTTCTCATCGGAAGGGTGAGTCGTTGTCTCCATTTGTGGAAAGTTTACCGGAATCTTCTCATCGAATAAGTCAAGCTGTTCTTCGGTAAGGAAACACGGAGTTCCGATATTTCTGGCGTTAATCAACGTACGGCACGAAAATTCCAAAGTTTCGAAACGCTCGTATGCTTTAATCACATCGGTTCCGCCAACAACTGCGCCATGGTTTTCCATAATCACAGAGTCGAATCCTAATTTGAATTGCTCCGAAATTGAGTCGCCCAATCGGCTACTTCCCGGAATATTATATTTGGCATAACCAATAGGACCACAAACTCTTTTAACCTGTGGAATGACATTGGTATTCGGAATTTGACGAACGATACTAAAAGCTACCAATGCCGGTGGATGTGCATGAACCACAGACTTTATATCGGGTCTTTCTACATAAATCGCTTTGTGAAACGGGTATTCCATGGACGGTTTATGTGCACCAACTATTTCGCCATTGGCTTTTACACACATGATGTCGCTCGGTTTCAGCGCACCTTTGTCGACTCCTGAAGGTGTTACCCACATGTCGCCGTTGTCATCCATAATAGAGATGTTACCTCCTGATGTTGTGGTTAGACCTTTCTTATAAATCCGATTAATGATCATGATAATCTGATCACGGGGATGTAAAAGATTTAAGTTTCTTTCAGACATTTTTTCGATTTTAATATTTGGGGAATTTATTTTTTGTGGTTTTTATCGGGGACATAAACACGCTTACTCGTTGTCGATGCGTTTCAGTAACTTGTCAGACCGGTAACCATAAATCGCGATCACAACAAAGCAGATTAACGGAAGTACAAACGAGGCATTAACAGCTGGCAGAAATCCGATTGTTCCCAAGTCGATAATTGTACCTTGAAGCGGGGGCATCAGTGCGCCGCCAACAATGGCCATGACCAAACCAGCCGCGCCTAAAGTGGCATCTTGTCCAACTCCGCGCAAGGCAATACCATAAATTGTTGGAAACATCAACGACATAAATGCTGAGGTTGCAACCAAGCAGTAGAGACCGAGCATGCCTTCGATAAAGATTGTACCGGTGATGGTCACCAATCCGCCAATGGCAAAATACCTGACCAATTGTCTGGCATTTACATACTTCATCAGTGCCGTACTGATAAAACGACTCGACAGGAAGATGCCCATCGCGGCAATGTTGTACAACTGAGCTGTTGCTTTATCAATGCCAAGGTTGTCGGCATATTGAATGATAAATGT
>NZ_JBFHIT010000023.1:0-71649 GCF_041596335.1 Mangrovibacterium sp.
GTCGCCAACAGCCACTTTACGGGCAGCCGGGCCATTCAGACAAATAACACCTGTGTCGCGTTTTCCCTTTATGACGTATGTTTCCAGCCGTTCGCCATTGTTGATGTTCACAATCTGAACCTTTTCATTTTCGATCAAATTGGCAGCATCCATCAAGTCCTCGTCAATCGTGATACTTCCGACATACTGCAAGTTGGCCTCCGTAACGGTCACTTTGTGAATTTTCGATTTACAAACTTCAATATACATCTCGTTCTTGTTTATAGTCTTTGATCTGCTTTTGTTTTCAAGCCCGGCCTTTCGGCCGTTTTTTTCGTTTAGAAATTCAGATTCAGAAAACCAGATTATCGATTAATCGAACCTCACCACAAAAAACAGCTATGCAAGCTACTTTGTTTACCGGGTCGTCCCATCGTAACACAGGTTTCAGATCTGTATCGTTCACAATTTCAAAATATTCAGTCTCTAAAAAAGCATTGGCGTTAATCTCTTCCACCACTTGCCTTTTAACTTCTTCTACGCTCAAGTCGGGTGCATTGTTCCTGGCTTGGCATAGTGTTTTATAGATCAGTGCCGCATTTTCGCGTTGCTCTTTGCTTAGCCGTTCGTTGCGCGAACTCATAGCCAAACCACTGGCTTCGCGAACAATTGGACAGGCGATAATTTCGACCGGCAAATTTAGTTGTTTTACCATTGCTTTCACAATTACGAGCTGCTGAAAGTCTTTTTGGCCAAAAAATGCCTTGTCGGGCTTTACAATTTCAAATAGTTTACTCACAATTTGTGCCACCCCATTAAAGTGCCCCGGACGAAACTGACCTTCCATTACTTGCTCCAGCTCACCAAATTGAAACTGGCGTTTGTCAGGCTCCGGATACATGGTTTCTACCTTGGGTGAAAACACAAGCTGACAGGGAGTTGATTCCAGTAGTTTCAAATCGGCTTCCAGTGTCCTGGGGTATTGATCCAAATCTTTTGGGTCGTTGAATTGGGTTGGGTTAACAAAAATACTAACCACCACAAAATCGGTCTGTTTGCCCGCTTGTTCCACCAACGATAAATGTCCCGAATGCAGGGCGCCCATCGTTGGAACGAATCCAATTGTTTTTCCTTCAGCTTGTTGGGCTTGAAGCAGCCCTTGTAAATCCCTAATTTCCCGTATCAGAATCATGGGTGAAAAATTTGGCTGCAAAGTAAATAAATTAATCCTTACAAAGTCGCCCGAATAGGTCGCTTTCCGCCAAATTCCTCGAACAATGGCGGTTCGAATTGAATATTCGCTATATTTTTACTAATTTTGCCGAATCAATTTCAGCATACTTCCATGGAAAAGAAAAGAATCTTATTCATTTCTCAAGAGATAACACCTTACCTTCCCGAATCAGAGATGTCCGTAAAATCCAGATATTTGCCACAAGGCATACAGGAGCGCGGACGTGAAATTCGGACATTTATGCCCCGTTACGGGAGTGTAAACGAACGACGAAATCAACTGCATGAGGTCATCCGCTTGTCGGGTATGAACCTGGTGATCAGTGATGCAGACCACCCTCTAATTATTAAAGTTGCGTCCATTCAGGCTGCCCGAATGCAGGTATACTTTATTGACAATGAAGACTATTTCCATCGCAAGCACGTGCTGAGGGATGGAAAAGGAAGAGAGTTTGAAGATAACGACGAGCGCGCTGTTTTCTTTGCCCGCGGGGTATTGGAAACCGTGATCAAGTTACGCTGGGCTCCGGATATCATCCACTGTCATGGCTGGCTCAGTTCGTTGGTGCCTTTATACATCAAAAAAGCTTACCACGACGATCCGTTATTTGCCAAATCGAAGGTGGTTTATTCGGTTTATAATGAAAACTTTAAGAAACCGTTAAATTCAAAAGCTGCGGAAAATGTCCTGATCGACGGGGTTGGAGCAGGAGATGTGGAAATTTTAAAGGAATCGACCTATGAGAGTATGTCGAAATTAGGTATTCAATATGCTGATGGCGTTATTCAAGGCAGTGAGGAAATTAACCCGCAGCTGGCTGAATACATAAGCGCTTCGCAGAAACTTAACCTGGGGTACCAACCGGAAGAAACCTATTTGGACGCGTATAACGAATTTTACGATAAAGTTTTATAAGCGTATAGCACGATTCTGAATCGTTGAAAAGTCATTCTGAAGAAAATTCAGGGTGACTTTTTTGTTGCTGGGCTATTGGTCCGAAAGCAGGCTGGTGATGATTTGGCTCCGGTGCAAACCAAGGAACGCCAATCGAACAAGTAAACCACAACAGCGTTACCGACTTTCAGCGTTTTGTGTCGCTTGTCTGCATCGTATTAAACCCGAACTTCGCTGTTAAGCTGATCGGTGGACAATCAATTTCATCCGGTTTTATCGCTGATATGCCATCTTGTGTTGCTTATTTGCGAAAAAAGCAAAGTGAATATTCGGTGAAGTTTGTAGCTTTGGGACATTTATTTTTCCGACTCAACGGCCGGGCTGGAGATTTACTTTCGCTTGCCGGAAGTTCTGCTTCCTGAAAAATTGGAGCACTAACGGAATAATTGACGAATTTAATCGTTGATTATTAAAGTTTTAGAGGCGGAAGGAATTTAGAAATAGGAAATTACGAACAGACAGTCATCTTTTATGCTGTCTCCAAACAGAAAAATATGTGTGGTATAGTTGGTTATATCGGCGATAAAAATGCTTATCCAATCCTGATCAAGGGCCTACAGCGGCTGGAATACCGTGGCTACGATTCAGCCGGAATAGCGATTTACAACGAGAATTTAAGGTCCTATAAAAAGAAAGGCAAAGTGAGCGAACTCGAAGCTTTCGTTGCCGATAAAGATGTTCACGGGCACATGGGAATTGGTCATACCCGTTGGGCAACACATGGCGAGCCCAGCGACCGGAATGCACACCCGCAGTGCTCAATGAACAACGATTTTGTGCTGGTGCATAACGGGATTATCGAAAACTATGCGGAGCTGAAGAAAGATTTGATGGCGAAAGGCTATTCGTTCCAGAGTGAAACCGATACCGAAGTGCTGGTTAACCTGGTCGAGTATTTTTATCGCATGGAAGAGGTAAACAGTGCTGAAATAGCGGTTCGTCTGGCCTTGTCGAAAGTAGTTGGCGCCTACGGTATAGTGGTGCTTTGTCAACACGAAAAGCATCGCATGATTGCTGCTCGTATGGGCAGTCCACTGGTAATTGGACTTGGACAGGGTGAATATTTTCTGGCTTCGGATGCCAGCCCCATTGTTGAATATACCGACAGCGTAATTTATATGAACGATGGCGACGTTGCCATCATCGAGAAAAATAGCCTGACCCTGAAAACGCTGGACAACGATCCGGCGAACTTCAAAATAACCAAAGTCGATCTGAGTATTGGTGATCTGGAAAAAGGAGACTTCGAGCACTTCATGCTGAAAGAAATCTTTGAGCAGCCCAATACAATTCGCGATACTTTCCGGGGTCGCATCCATGACGGTCAGGATGATATTGTGCTGGGTGGATTGATGGATGTTTTCCCAAAGATTGTTGCTGCTAACCGGATCATCATTCTGGGTTGCGGAACCAGTTGGCATGCTGCCTTGGTTGCCGAATACCTGATTGAAGAATATGCCCGTGTGCCGGTTGAGGTGGAATATGCCTCCGAATTCAGATACCGGAAACCGATTATCCATCCCGGTGATGTCATCATCGCTGTCAGTCAGAGTGGTGAAACTGCCGATACGCTGGCAGCATTGAAAATGGCCAAAGCGCAGGGAGCCATCATTCTTGGCATTTGTAATGTGGTGGGCTCCAGTATTGCCCGCGAAACCGATGCCGGTGTTTATACGCATGCCGGTGCCGAAATTGGCGTGGCTTCAACCAAAGCCTTTACAGCTCAGGTAACCGTACTCACCTTGTTCGCCTTTAAATTGGCTAAGGAGCGTGGAGAGATTGATGCTGAAACCTTAAAAATGTTTATTCGCGAAATGCTTGAAATTCCGGAGAAGGTGGAGAGCATTCTGTTAAAGCATCCGCATATAAAAGCGGTAGCCGAAAAATACTATAACGCTACAAACGCGCTCTACCTTGGGCGAGGTTATTTATTTCCCGTAGCACTTGAAGGCGCTCTAAAACTGAAGGAAATTTCGTACATCCATGCTGAAGGCTACGCCGCCGGTGAGATGAAACACGGACCAATCGCGCTTGTTGACGATAACTTGCCGGTGGTGGTGGTTTCGGCTAAAGATAGCTACTACGAGAAGGTCGTGAGCAATATTCAGGAAGTGAAAGCCCGAAAAGGAAACATCATCGCAGTCGTTACCGAGGGCGATAACGGATTGCGTAATATGGCAGATGATCTGTTTGAAATTCCCGAATCGCACCCTGCCGTAGCAGCATTGTTGACGGTTGTGCCCTTGCAGTTATTCTCCTACTACATTGCTCTCATGAGGGGATGCGATGTCGATCAACCGCGGAATTTGGCAAAATCGGTGACGGTAGAATAGTGATCTAGAAAGTAACCGTTTAACTTCAGAAGGAAAGGACAGAGACTGAAGTCCAGAACGGAAGGAATTATTTGGATAAAAAGCAAATGAAGAGATACATACTAACCATGATATTGGGCTACCTTAGCTATCTGATTTTCACAACTTCCTGTGCAAATCAAGGGATGCCTACAGGCGGCGATAAAGATTCGATTGCGCCGGTAGTTTTAAAAACGGTTCCGTTAGCCGGGGCCCGGAACTACAAGGGAAGCACGGTGAACCTTACCTTCGACGAGTTCATTGTGTCAACCGATGTTTCCTCGAATTTGGTGGTTTCTCCGCCCCTGAAAAAGCAGCCGATAGTCAGAACCAAGTCGAAAACGCTGATTGTTGATTTTGGCGAACAACTGAAGCCCAACAAAACCTATTCACTCGATTTTAAAAGTTCGATCGTCGACAATAACGAGAAGAATCCACTGGTCGACTATCGTTTCGCATTTAGCAACGGCCCGGAATTCGATAGTTTAATGGTTGGTGGCTATGTGCGTATGGCTGAAAATATGGAACCGGTAGAAGAAGTTTTGGTTTTGCTCCATTCAGTGGATAGTTTGCATTATTTCCGCGACAGTATTCCCGACTATATTGCCAAAACCGACGACGAGGGTTTTTATCTGATTTCGAATGTAGCTCCGGGGAACTATCGTTTGTATGCTGTTCAGGATGCCGACAATAGCCTCACCTTCAATCAAACGTCCGAATTAATAGCATTCTACGATTCCCTTGTTGTGCCGGCTGCACCAATTGTTGCGGATTCCATTCCGGGCGGGCACAAGGCTTCGGATCGAAACGGTCCGGGGAGGGAACACGAGCACGACCATAGTCAGTACAATACGAAGCCTTACTATTTGTTGTTGTACGAGGAAGAGTCTTATAACCAATACCTTGAAGATTCAAAACGAGATCGGGCGGATTTATGTCAGTTCTTTTTCGATGAATCTGTGACCGATTCGTTTCGGGTGGAATTAGTGAAACCGAAACTTGCAACCGATTGGGCTTTGCTGGAGTTTTCAACCAAGCGCGATTCGGTGAATCTTTGGATAAAAGATACAACGCTAAGCCAGCAAGACACCCTTATTTTTCAAGTTAATTACGAAGTACAGGATAGTCTGGAGAACCTGGTTTTGCGAACTGATACCGTGAGTCTGGTTTATACCAAACCAACGGAAAAAGAAAAGAAAAAGAAGAAAGAACAAGAAGAGGAAGAAGCTCCAAAAGTTCAACATTTTTCTTTTCGGGCGAACGGAAAAGAGGGTTTTGACGGATACCGAAAGCTGGTGCTCGAAGCGCCGGAACCGCTGGACTCTTTCGATTTCGGCATGGTGCACCTGTACCAAAAAGTTGATACGCTTGAAGAGGAGCGGGAGTTTACGATCGCACGTGATTCCGTTTCTCTTCGGAAATATATTATTTCCTATCCCTGGGAGTTTCAGGAGGAGTACCGGTTGGAGGTTGATTCCGCTGCTGCCACTACAATTCGAGGGTATCCATCGAATAAGTTCGGGCAGAAGTTGACGATTAAAGAAGAGGCTTACTATGCCAAAATTATCCTGACGGTGTCGAATCTTCATGGGCAAAGTTTTATTCAGGTGGTGAAAAACACCGACGATGAGGAAGTTATAAGCCAGATTGGGATTGATTCGGATGGAGAAATTGAATTTCCGTTTTTGAACCCGGATAAATTCAAAATTCGATTGGTAATTGACTCTAATAAGAACGGGAAATGGGATATCGGAAGAATCGACGAAGGCTTGCAGCCGGAGCGTGTTATTTACTATCCCAAAATTCTGAAATTACGGTCTAATTTCGAAATTCGCGAAAATTGGATCCTTCCCGACGACCTTCAGTTTAAAAAAGAATTGATTGATGAAGATCAACTTGAAAAAGATAAGAAAACGTCAAAAGGAGGTTCTGCAAAGAACCAGCAAGGCAGGCCGGGCGGCTCTCGTTAGTATAGTCGTACTACTTTGTTGGAGTCAGGCCCGGGGACAAAGCAAGCAGTTCGCGTTTTCTCCGGGTGAGGAAATCTCGTATGGAGCATACTACAACTGGCAGTTTGTATGGGTGAATGCAGGTGAAGTTACTTTCACGGCCGATACGCTCACTCGCGGCGGGCAGAAACAATGGTTGCTGAAAGCTACCGGACATTCGTTGAAAGCCTATGATTGGCTTTACTCGGTGCGTGATACGTTTTTCACCTACCTGTCATACCCGGATTTTCAGCCCAACTATTTTTACCGGTCTGTAAATCATGCCGGAGCTTTTTCGCGCGAATCTTATCTGTTTAATCATCCGCCGGGAAAGACCGCTTACTTTCATGAATCGAAAAGCGGGAGTCCGATCAACTCAACAATTCCTTATCAGGCTGGTGTAAACGACGTCCTGACTCAGGCTTTCCAGCTCCGGAATTACAAGTTCGATCGGTTGAAAGACGATGAGCTTGTCCGGTTTAAAATGCTGACAAATGATAAAACCAGCGAGTTGTATTTTCGATACAAAGGAATGGAGCCGGTGAAAACCAGGAACGGCCGAAAGTTTAACTGCCACAAAGTTGCCGTTCCGTTGGTGAAGGGCGATTACTTTCCCGAAGGAGAAGAGATGTATATATGGTTCACTGCCGACCAAAATCATATCCCGATTATGGTGGAGACGAATATCCGAATTGGTACGGTGAAAGCGATTTTTTTAGATGCAAAATCCGTAACTTTCCCCCTAAATTCTGAAATAGACTAAGATATGGCAAAATTAAAAAATCTGAAGAAAGACATCGACTTCCTGGTTGGCCAGGTCGTTTTGGATTGCTTTGAGTACATCCATCTGACAGTTGATGCCGATACCGAAGGCGCCTATTCCATTGTTGGTGAAGTGTTGGTGTTACGAAACCAACTGCGTAACCGGGTCAATCATCCGGACGGAAAAGACAATCCCGCTTTGACCAAACAATTCTACAAACGGATTGGAAAAGAATTGGTTGAGGGCTGTGATCAGTGTTACGAAAAACTGGCTAAACTACCCAACGCCTAGATCAAAATTCAGCGCCTTTGCGGACAAGATAAAGGGTTTTGTCCGCAATCGTTTTTCCATCCAACTCGGTAATTAATCGCCACTGACCGAGTTTGTCTTCCAAAGGCTCCCAGATGCAGTCTCCCAAAAAGAATTCATAGTCGTTGCTATTGATGTAAACTTCGCCGGTAAAATCATCCATCGGCTCCCCAAATTCGTCGTTGAATGGTGGATGAATGATGCGAAAGTCCAGTTTGTATCCTTTTGCTTTTTTAATCTTCAGCACATAGCCAAACTCAGTACCAATTTCGGCTTCAACCGTATTGCTAATAGCTAAGATTTTTGGTAAAGCTTTACTTTGTTTATCCCAGCCGGCGTATTCGCCCCAGGTATACAACTCGATGTCAAACTTCTTTTTACTCAATTTCTGTGTCTTTTCTTAAAAAACGATTGATTACTGAACAGCGGGAAAATCATGCGAAATTTAACGCTCCGGTTCGTCTGTCCAGTCGGGTTGTACAAAGATAAAAAAGTGGACAGAACAATGGGGTGGTTGTCGAGTTTGTTTCGGCAACTAGGCTGCTTCCCAAAGTCATCTTGTCTGATGGCAATTTAATCCAGGGAAGTCTCCGCGCTCAAGATCGATTTCTGAAAAATGACGCTTTAGCAAGAGTAGGGAGTGTTCTCGATCAGTGATTTTATTTGACTGCCCCGTAAAATAATGCTACTTTTGCAAGCGACTTTTTCAGTCGTGGAATGAAATTTGACGTGCTTCGGCAGCAGAAATTTAAACAAAAAAAAACGGACATTGATCGTCCGAAATTTGCTTGATTTATGACAGAACAGGAACAAAAGAAAAATAAAATCTCTTTAGGGAAAACCGATAAAGAGCGTCGGAATAATCTGATTGTGATCTTTCTGGTGACTATTTTAGTCGTTGTCGTAGTACTCCTGTTTATGCAACGACGGGAGCATAAAATGATAATGGAGTCGTTGAACGCCGAAAAAAATTCAATTCAGACCGAGTTGAATGACATGGTGCAAAATTACGATTCGCTAAAGACTGACAACGATACGCTGAATCAACAGCTTTTTGTCGCTCAAACAAAAGTAAAGGACTTGCTGCTTGAGGTCGGACAGATTAAAAAAGCCAGTTATGATCAGATCTCGCGCTACCAGGAGGAGGTCGGCTCTCTGCGGAGGATTATGCGAAACTACATTGTGCAGGTCGACTCGCTCAATCGTCGTAACCAACAGCTGATGGTTGAAAATGAGCAGGTGAAGCAGGATTTTATGGAGGCTGAAAACCGTAACCGCGAGTTGGAACAGGTGCGCAAGCAACTATCGCAAAAAGTTGAACGGGCAGCCATGCTCGAAGCCCGAAACCTGCAAGTAATCGCAATAAATCAGAAAGGCAAAGAAGTTAACAATAGTTCAAAAGCCGAACAGTTACAGGTTAGCTTTACGCTGAGTAAAAATATTACCGCAAAGCGGGGAGCCAAAAATATTTATGTGCGGATCTTACGGCCCGATCAGGTTTTATTGGTACAATCGAAAAACAACTTGTTTCAGTTTGAAGATTTAAAAATACCATTCTCTTCCATGCGCGAAGTAACCTACGAAGGAAGTGAGTTGCCGGTGAATATTTATTGGGACAACAGTGGGTTTGATGCCTTTATGACAGGCGATTATACAATTGATGTCTTTGCCGATGGAAACAACATCGGAACAACGACTTTCTCCTTTAAAAAATAAGAACACAAATAGTTTGTCAGATAGAAGCCGGGTCGATAGCCCGGCTTTTTTTGCGGTTTGTCGATTGTCGTTTTCTGACCTTTGTCTCAGAAAGTTCAGTTTACAATTGCTTTTTGATACCGTTTTATGCCAATTATTAGAACGCAAGTTCATAACTTGCAGAGAATTTAAGCGATAACTCTCGGGGAAGGATATATGGAGGAATTGCCGGATCTCTTCGGCCACTGCCATAAAAAAACTCACCATAGCATGAAACGGATACTCACATACCTCATTTTAGCGGCATTTGTCGTCGCTTCCTGTATTGATGATAGTGGAAAATGCGACGATGTAGCTTGTTTTACACCGCCAGATTCATTTGTTTTTGAAATTACCGATATGAGTAATGGTGAAAATCTGTTCACCAACGGCACCTACAATAAGTTAGAGATTGAAGTTGTAGATCAACTAAGTGGAGATCCGTACAGTGTTGAATTTATTGATGAAAATGACCTGAATTGGTTGGTGATTAGCTCCGTCGGCTGGAAAACGGAGACAGTAGAGCTGGAAGTGACTATTGGTGGAGAGCTCTTGTTCTCTTTTTATGTCGATGCAGATCGACTAAATGGTGATTGCTGTTCGTATACCCAATATAACGAGGTTCGGGTTGAAGGTGCTTCGTTTGAATTTGACCCTGCAACTGAACGCTATACCATTCTTATTGAACCTTAAAAACAATTGATAACTGTGGAAATTCGGATTGAAAAATTATGGAGTACGGCTAACATGATGCTCATTGTTTCTATCGTCGTTCTTTTAACGATCGGGATGATTGATCTGCTACCAGATCCGTATGCTGTATGGAATAGCCGGTTTTTAGGCCTGGGGCTTTTGCTGAGTGCGATCTTCTATTTGAAGTTGTTTCGTAAGAATTACATTGTTTACACCTCAAAAATGATGATGATTAATTGCGGCAGGCTGTCCCGAAAATTCATTCGGTTCAATCAGCTCGTTTATTGCGAAATTGAAAACGGACTGTTGAAAATTGAACTAAAAAGCGGCGAGCAGTTGGTAATCGACATGGATGAAGCGGACCAGGAGAAACTTCATCGGTTGGATGATCTTGTGCACCGGAAGACTAATTTTCGGGCCTGATTGGACGATTCTGCATTGCTGCTCCGGATAGCCTGACTGGTCGTCGGATGTTCTTCGAAAACGGAAAGATCTTAGGATTGTGAAAACAGGTAATGAGGATTAATATCGGAAGAGTGTTAATTTTCCTCCGGCAACACGCCATTCACTTTCCGATTTGAACGAAAATAATGTAATATTGTTGAAGAATATTCAAAAACGAAAATACATGAACGACAAATCAAAATTACAAAACCAGATAGATGCCAAAATTCTTGGCGAACGGAAAGTTTTTTTATGGGGACAAGTAGACGACCGCTCTGCAAAACATGTGGTTGAACGCTTGCTGTATCTCGAAATGCTCGATCCGGGTAAAGAAATTCAGTTAATTATTAACAGTCCAGGAGGCTACGTTACTTCCGGGTTTGCGATCTACGACGCGATGAAAAGCATCAGCAGTCCTGTGTCTACAATTTGTACCGGTTTGGCCGCTTCTATGGGATCAATTTTGTTGTCGGCAGGAGCAAAAGGCCGCCGATTTGTAATGCCTCACGGTCGGGTGATGATTCACCAGCCAAGTGGTGGCGCCGGAGGTCCGGCATCGGACATTGAAATTCAGATGCAGGAAATAATTAAAACTAAAAAGCTGGGTGCAGAGATTCTGGCCAATAACTGCGGACAGCCTGTTGAGCGCATCATGAAAGATTTTAATCGCGACTACTGGATGTCGGCTGAAGAATCTGTCGAATACGGTATCGTTGACGGCATTAAAACAGACTTATAAACAAGAGCTATAAATAAGAAAAATCCGACTCGACAGAGCCGGATTTTTTTATGCTGTCTTGTACTCTCGCTAGCCGATCAATATATTTTCTATTTGGGCGAGTTCGTCGCTCGAGAAGGTCAAATTATTGACCGCGGTAACGCTATCCTCAAGTTGTTTTACCGAGCTGGCTCCAATAAGCACCGAAGTAACCCGGTGGTCCTTTAGCAACCAGGCCAGCGACATCTGCGCCAGCGATTGTCCGCGTGTGATGGCAAGCTCGTTTAACTTTTTCACCTTTAAAAGTGCAGGTTCTACCATCTCAGGTTTGAGGAATCCCCATGATTTTGCGGCTCTGGAACCTTCGGGAATCCCATTCAGGTATTTATTGGTGAGCAGGCCTTGCGCCAATGGCGAGAAGGGGATGCAACCAATTCCTTCCTCTTCCAACACATCGAGCAAACCACCTTCAACCCAACGTTCAAACAGGCTGTATTTTGGTTGGTGAATCAGACAAGGAGTTCCCAGTTCCCTTAAAATCCGGGCGGCTTCGCGTGCCTGATCTGCCGGGTAGTTCGAAATTCCTGCATATAAAGCCTTTCCCTGACGGACAGCTTGGTCTAATGCCATCATGCTTTCTTCGAGCGGGGTTTCCGGATCGGGACGATGGTGATAGAAAATATCAACGTACTCGAGGCCCATTCGCTTTAGGCTTTGGTCGAGGCTGGAGAGCATATATTTGCGGCTTCCCCAGTCGCCGTAGGGTCCCGGCCACATTCCATATCCGGCTTTGGTTGATATGATCAGCTCATCGCGATAGGCTGAAAGGTCTTGGTGAAGAATCTTCCCAAAATTTTCCTCCGCAGAGCCCGGTGGAGGACCATAATTGTTGGCTAAATCAAAATGTGTAATCCCGAGGTCGAAAGCCCGGTGAATCATGGCGCGTCCATTCTCGAAAATATCAACTCCTCCGAAATTATGCCAGAGTCCGAGTGAAAAGGCCGGGAGTTTAATTCCCGAGCGGCCGCAACGTTTGTATGGCATCGATTCGTAGCGACCTGGTTTTGCATGGTAGGACATGGGTTTTCAGTTTAAACAGATTAGAAACCAAAGTTAGCAGTTCATGTTCAATAACAAAAAGGTAAACTGGTAATAAGTATGTATTTTAGCGTGAAAGGATAAAATACAAACTGATGGCTTCAAACGAAAAAAACAACCAACCTTCGATCATTTATATTGTATCCGGAGGGAAAGGATTAGCCGGTAATAATATGGTGCAGTCCATGCTGATTCAGTATCCCAACAACAATGTTCGGGTCGTCATTGTCCCGCATGTAATGGACGAGAGTTTAGTGATTGAGACTGTGATGAGAGCAAAAAGTAATAACGGACTAATTGCCCATACAATGGTTCAACACGATCTGCGACGCCGGCTGATTGCGCTGGCTGAAGAACACGGAGTTCCGCAGATTGATTTCATGGGGCCGTTGGCCGAGTATCTGGACGAGAAGCTCGAAATTCCTTCTTTGCAGTCTCCCGGCCTTTTTCGCGAAATTAAACAGCAGTATTTCGAACGAATTGATGCCATTGAATTCACTTTGGATCACGACGATGGAATGAGCCCCCAACGACTAAATGAAGCAGAGATTGTACTTTGTGGGTTGTCGCGCGCCGGAAAGACGCCCTTGAGTGTTTACCTGGCCTTGTATGGTTGGAAGGTGGCAAACGTGCCTTTGGTTCCCGGAATTGATCCGCCCAAAGAATTGTTTAATATCGACCCCGGCCGGGTGTTTGGACTGCAAATTAGCATGAATCAACTAATTGCCCATCGGATAAAGCGTTTGCGGAACTTTAAGAATACAGACAATACAGCCTATGTGGATGAGGATCGGTTGCGGGAGGAAATTCGCTATGCCAATTTGGTGTTTCTACGCGGACGGTTCACCGTTATTCCGGTTACCAATAAGCCTGTTGAGTCGTCGGCCAACGAGATTATTGGCCATATGAGTTCGCGCTATGATTTTGGCGGAAGGAAGATTCATTCCCCTTTCCATGGCTCCGGACACGATGAGGTGTCCGGTTAACCGCTGTAGTAATCTGAAAAACACGATTTATTCAATAAAAATTGAGCGGTTGGTTACTGGTTTTTTGAAGTTGTTTTTTCGACTTTATTATCTTTACGAATCGAACAACAGAAATCGTTTGAACTTAAAACAACTAAATCATTGTAATATGAGTAAGAAAGCAACTGTCGGTGTTGATGTCGGCGGAACAAATACGGCAATCGGAATTGTTGATGCTGTAGGAAATGTACTGGTTAAAGGTGGCATTGAAACTCCGGCGCACGGAGATATTGATCGTTACATGACTGATTTGGCGAATGCCATTAATGAATTAATAAAGTCGGTAAAACTGGTTAACAGCGATATCGAAATTTTAGGAATTGGTGTTGGAGCTCCGAATGGAAACTATTACAACGGGACGATTGAGTACGCTCCAAACCTGTCGTTTAAAGGAGTCATTCATTTTGTTTCCTTATTGAAAAACAAGTTCCCCGAATTACCAGCCATTGCACTAACCAACGATGCCAATGCGGCTGCTATTGGCGAAATGATTTATGGTGGTGCAAAGAATATGAAAAACTTTGTGATGTACACTTTGGGAACCGGTGTTGGTAGTGGTGTTGTTGTAAACGGCGACTTGGTTTACGGGCACGATGGCTTTGCCGGAGAATGCGGTCATACAATCCTGATTCCGGGAGGCCGTTTGTGTGGCTGTGGTACCAAAGGTCATTTGGAAGCATATTGCTCGGCTGGTGGCATGAAACGGACTGCTTTCGAGATCATGGCTCGCGACAATGCCGGTGACAGCCTTTTGGCAGACAAATCATTTAAGGAACTAAGTTCGAAAATGATTTTTGATGCCGCGGAAAAAGGAGATAAAGTGGCGTTGGAAGTGTTTGAACAAACCGGTGCGTGGTTAGGACAAGGTTTGGCGGATACAGTTCACCATCTTAGTCCGGAGGCGATCTTCCTGTTTGGAGGGCCAACAGCAGCCGGCGATTATATTTTCAAGCCAACTAAAGCGAGTTTGGAAGCGCATTTGTTGCCAATCTTTAAAAACAAGATCAAAGTTTTACCGTCTGAACTGAGTATGGGTGATGCCGCTATTGTTGGCGCCAGTGCTCTGGTTTGGAAGGAACTGGAAAAATAAGCCGTTCGAAATTGAATGAGGCAAATAAGGGAGTTTCTTCGGAGGCTCCCTTTTTACGTTGTGTCCGCAGCTTTGAGACCTTTTCCGTCACCTTTTTTGACGCGGACGGATAGGTCGCTTCGAAAAGGCCCCAAAACGATTCTATTTTAAGTAAATGCAGAGCAGCTATCTTTTCTTCGTTGCGGGTGTTAGTTGCTCAACGTCTTTCAAAAAAAGCTGAGAGATATTTTGAATAGTCGTATTTAGGCTGCGGTATTGAAATCCTACGCCGGTGGTAATTTTGGTGCCATTGTAGCGATTGATGGTATTGGATCCGGAAACTGCTTCCCGAGTAATTACCGGGCGTTTGCCGGAAAAGAAACTGGCTAAACGTGCAGCTCGCCAGGCTACATGCAGAATTAGGTCTGACGCGAAATTTTTAGGTCGTGGACGTTGCAGTCCATCGGCAATTTGGTAGAAGAAATCCTGGTAGCTCATATTGCCCGCGTTTAAAATAAAACGCTGATTTTTGTTGGCGCTGAATGTGTCGGCCTGCATTAACCGGGTCATCGCTGACGCGACATCCAGAACATCAACAAAGCCGGTTTCTCCTTTGGTGTAGTATTTCATACCCTTCCAGATCGACTGAAAAAGTTTCGGGCTGCCAATGTCCCAGTTTCCGGGACCCAGTATAATGGACGGATTTACAATCACCGCATCCAGTCCTTCTTCAATACCTCGCCAAACCTCCATTTCGGAGAAAAACTTGCTCAAGCTGTACGCCGACTTCCGTTTCGACGGAGTCCAATAGGTTTCTTCATTAATTTCTGTTCCATCCTGCGTTTTTCCTAAGGCAGCAATTGAACTGACATGACAAAAACGTTTTACATGGTTGAAAATGGCCGCGTCGATCAGGTTGGCAGTGCCTTTGACATTGTTGTTGAGCATGCTGTCGTGGTCGTTCGGGTGGAATGAAACCATCGCGGCGCAGTGGTATACATCGGTTACTCCGTCCAGCAGTTCCTCCATGCTGTGGTAGTCCAAAATATCCCCTTCAACCCATTGAATCTGATGGAATAGTTCTTCGGCTTGATCGGAATAGTAATTAAAGATTTTAAGAACTGATTTTAAGTTGCTGTTCGCCCGTCTGAGCGCGTGAACCGGCTTGCCCGATTGCACCAGATTTAAAAGCAGATGGGAGCCTACTAATCCTGTTCCTCCGGTTACAAAAATCATTGTTTCCCTCCTTTCTTGTTAATAAGGAAATTTAACTGATTTTGTTTAATAAGATGGTGATTTCGTTGGCAATATATCATGTTCAACAAAAATAGTGAACTTGTTGAATTCGCAGTGCTACTTTCAGTAAACTACGGCAAAGAATCGTTTTATTTACTCCAGGGAGTAACCGCTTTTGCTCCAAATTCTTTAGCTGAGATCCGGTCGATGTGTACTTTCATTATCCCTACATTGACCACCGCTGGTTTGCCGAACTTGAAATCGCGGTCGCTGTATTGCGCCATCGTTTCTTCCAGGCATTTAACCTTCTCGTCGTAGTCATCAATAAATTCAATGGTACCTTCAACCAATACTGTTTTCGATTTCACGCGGTAGCTGCACCCAACCTGAACATCCTGCCAGGCCAGTTCTTCGCCTAGGGTCCAGTTGATACATACTTTGGGATTCTTTTGCAGTGTTTCCCACATACGTCCGTGTTTTGCCGAATGAAGGATGACGTGCTCGCCGTTGTATCCAAAGTTCATCGGTAACAGGTATGGCATGCCATCGTTGCTCATGGCGACATAACAGGTTTTGCATGCCCGGATTACTTCGTCAATTTCTTCGCGGTTGTCAATGATTAACGTTCTCATCTGCGGAATAATTTTAAAGGATGGTACGGTTGCCTAGCTGTTCACTCAGGTCTTTGGCTACCTTTTTTAAATTGATATGTTGGTTTTGGCAGTCCATTACAGCGTCCCAGTTTCCGGTAGCTGCAGCTGACTGTATTTGTTTTTCAAGCTCTTTTAGCATAAAACGAACCTTGCTGAGTTTGTATTCCTGAACAATTTTTGGAACCAGCAGATCCAGTATTTCATGTTCTTCCTCGACAAAAGCGCCGCCTTTTTTCCAGCGTTTACTTTCAATGTATTTGTCGGCCAGTAAATCGGTTGCCAGTTGGCTGATTTGCGGGTCGCTGTGGTGAATAAAGAATGGAGCCGGTTTAAAAGCCGGATTGTCGAGGTTCTCAGCAAATAAATCGAGTACCCGGTTTATTAAGTCATTGTCGGAGCTTAACCCGTCGTTGTCAATCTCTTCCAACACAAATTGCCCTACCGACAGGCTGATTGGCTCACCGTTCTCGTCTTCTTCCTCAAATACTTCTTCATGGAAATATTTTAGCATGATGCGGATAATTTCGCGCTCTTCAATCTCGCAGGTATACTGAGATTTAACAGCAGCTACCTGAGGTTTTTGATTGTGTTGTTCAGGGTCGAAATCAGGATCGAAGGGGTTTTGGTGGTTGTCCCGATAGCTTTTCTTTTGAAGATCCTCGGTTTGTTTTTGAATGATTTTTCGAACCTGATCGTAAAGAACTTCTTCCTGAACATCCATTAGCCGGCTGCAATCCTGAATATAGATTGACCGGGTGATGGCATCGGGAACAATGGCGATGGACCGGACGATGTCGTTCACCAAACGGGATTTTTCAATCGGGTCGTTGTTTGCACCCTTCATCAGCAGTTTGGTTTTGAATCGAATAAAGTCGGTTTCGTTTTCGGCGATGTAGGCTGTTAACTGACTGGAACTCATCGATCGAGAGAATGAATCGGGATCTTCGCCATCGGGAAGCAGCAGTACTTTTACGTTGATGCCTTCTTCAAGAACCAGGTCGATTCCTCGCAGCGAAGCTTTAATCCCGGCAGCATCGCCATCGTAAATAATGGTAATGTTGGGAGTGAAGCGTTTGATGAGCCGAATTTGGTCGTGTGTGAGCGCTGTTCCCGATGAAGCCACAACATTTTCAATGCCAGCCTGATGCATCGAAAGCACATCCGTGTATCCTTCAACCAGATAACATTTATCCAGTCGGGTAATGTCGCGTTTTGCCTGGTAAATTCCGTACAATACCCGACTTTTATGGTAGATCTCCGACTCGGGCGAGTTGAGGTATTTCGCGATGTTTTTATCACTTTTAAGTGTTCGGCCGCCAAAGGCGATTACCCGGCCGGCCACATTGTGAATCGGGAACATTACCCGTCCGGCAAAACGATCGCGCACCCAGTCGTCGCGCTTAATTGTGAGCCCCGATTTCTCGAGGAACTCCATTTTGTAGCCCTGTTTTTGGGCATTCTGGGAGAAAATGTCCTTTCCGTCGGGGCAAAAGCCGAGGTCGAATTTTTTAATGATCTCGTCCCGAATTCCCCGTTCACGAAGATAGCTGAGCCCAACGCTCCGGCCTTCAATTTCCTCATTCAGGTATCGGCTGAAATACTTTTGCGCGTAAGCCGACACGATCATCATGCTTTCGCGATCGTCTTTTTGCTTGATTTGTTCCGGAGTTTCTTCCTCCTCCTTTACATCGATACTGTACTTCTTCGCCAGCCACTTTAGCGCTTCTGGATAGCTGAGCGACTCGTGCTCCATGATGAAATTGACCGCATTACCGCCTTTGCCGCAACCAAAGCACTTGAAAATACCCTTGGCCGGCGATACCGTGAACGATGGAGTTTTTTCGTTGTGAAAAGGGCAGTTTCCGAGCATGTTTACCCCTCGGCGTTTGAGGGTTACAAACTCGCCAACTACCTCCGAAATCTCGGCGGCATCAATAATTCGATCTATCGTATACTGGTCAATCATGTGTTACAAAAGTAGCAAAAAATGGCGCTTTTTTGGGAGCAAAAATCGGGTTGCAGTCGCTTTTTGGGCCGGTGGCCGATCAATTTTAGTGCATCGTTCGTGGCGGTTCTCTACCTGAGCTGGTTGGGGCTGAATTTGCTTCAAATTTAGTTATGAACATTTAAATACATGGCTGTATGTAGAGGAGGCTTTTGAGCCTTGTTGCTACGTTCAAAACTACACCAGCAACAAAAATGCGGATAGTGCTGTGATGATAATAACCGCTGAGCGATAGACTTTTTCGGGAAGTACTTTTACCAGTTTAATCCCCAGCATGGCTCCAAGCGCAATAGCCGGAAGGGTTACTAGATCGATTGTCAGCGATTGCCAGCTAATTGTTTTCCATACGAAAATATGCAACGGAAATTTAAAATAGTTTACAATGAGGAAAAACCAGGCTGAGGTGCCAATGAAATTATTTTTCGGCAAGTGAATGGCTAGCAGGTAGATGGCAAATATGGGGCCGGCCACATTACCAATCATGGTAGCAAATCCCCCCAGAACACCCATCGATGCTGCAAACCACCATTGGTCGGGAAAGAACTGTTTCCCCTTTTTGCGATCGTGCCACAGCATAATTCCGATGCACAGAAACACCAAAATGGCGATGATGTCTTTAAATTGCTCATCGTTGACAATTTCACCCACCCAAAGAGCCAGACCAATTCCAACAAAAGCCCAGGGGATAATTTTCCACAAATACGACCATTCGGCATGCCTTCTGTAGTATAACACCCCAAACAGATCGGCGATCATCAAAATGGGCAGCAAAACTCCGGTTGACTGTTTTCCTCCGAAGATGATGGCCAAAACGGGAACGACGATCATGGATACGCCCGGAACGCCAACTTTGGACATGCCGATGAGCATGGCACAAAAGGCCATGAGGAGCCACTGAATGAGGTTGAGGTCGAAAAGGTGAAATTCCATGCCGTTTGTTTGGTTGCATCAAAGTTAAAAAAGAAGACCAAACTAAGTCCGATCTTCCTTCTCAATTAAACATTTCACACCAACAAGTGTCGAAAATGCACCTTGCTTAAAGTGTTTTATCTTGTTGATTGTCAAATTTAGCGGGGGTGGAGCGCTTTCATTCTGCTTATTTGGAAAACCATCTTTTTTTGTCGATTCGCTCCCAATGGCCGGAAATCCATTTCCAACCTCGCGGAACCTCTTTCCAGTAGCCGGGAGCCCAAGTGTAGTCTTCTTTTGATGGAACCCAGCCCGGAACGACCCAAACATAGATTTTGTGCTCGCGCGACCAAATCCAGTGGCCCGGAATTAGCACATAGCCTAGTCCCGGTTTTGGCGGTGGTATCATATACTGGGCAGGTGGTTGCGGCTTTTGTGCGACAGTAACCTGCGCGCTACTATTTTGGCTGCTCAAAAGCCAGCTTGATAAACAAAGGAACAGGATTAGCGTTGCTTTTTTCATTGGTGTTGAAAATTGATACCGAAAAAGTTACAGCCCAAAAATAATGCCACAATCTGTTCATCGAATGTCGTTTTAATTTCGGTTGGGGATGGCCTGATAACGGGGGCGCAAATTGATTGGTGTGAGGGGATTAGAACACTTTTTGTTCCAGATCGTGAATGTCCTTTTTGCTCAGATTTTTAAACAGGCGCTGTAGTTGCTGTGTGGCTTTCACTTTAATTTCGGGAGTGATGTGATCGCTAATTTGGTTGAGGGCAAAAATAAGCACGCCGAGATCGTCGCTGAATCCGACCAATGGCGCCAGATCGGGTATTGCATCGGTTGGTAAAATGAAATAGCCCAAGGCAGCAGTAATGGTGATCTTCGCCGTTAACGGAACCAAGGGATCTTTCATCAAATAATAGAGTAGCAGTGCAGCATAAACAACCTTAGCGCCTGCCAGTTCGGCAACCTGCTGCAATTTCTCTTTGAACGATATTTCGGAGAAGTATTTTTTATATCCCAGATCCGTCATTTTAGTCTAATGTCTGTATAATCAACCCTCAAGTCGCCATAGAGTTCAATTATTTCATTCATTATTTTGTCGAGCTCGTCGACTTGTGTTGCCTGAAGCATTTTGATTCGGTGAGTCCGGAAGTTTGGAACGCCCGGGAAATAACGCGCGAAATGCCGGCGCATCATCAGAATCGCACTCAGCGGGTTGCCTTTCCAGTCGGCAGTTATTCGGAGTTGCTCCTGCATGTGGTGGACAATTTCGGTAACAGTAGGAGGCGGCAGTAACTCGCCGGTTTTCAGGTAGTGTTTAATTTCGTTGAAAATCCACGGACGACCAATAGCCCCGCGGCCAATCATCAAGCCATCAACGCCTGTTTGCTTTAGTAATTCAGCCGCTTTTTCGGGCCCGTTGATGTCGCCATTGCCAATAATGGGAATGTGGATGTGCGGACTGTTTTTAACTTCGCCAATAAGCGTCCAGTCGGCTTCGCCGCTATATAGCTGGCTGCGCGTTCGTCCGTGAATAGCCAGAGCCGCAATTCCAACATCTTGCAGGCGTTCGGCAACTTCAAGTATTACTTTCGAGTTTTCGTCCCAGCCCAAACGGGTTTTGGCGGTAACGGGCAACGACACATTTTTGACCACTTCGGCGGCCATTTGTTGCATCTTTGGTAGATCTTGCAAAAGCGCTGAACAGGCTCCTTTTCTTACAATCTTTTTCATTGGACAACCAAAGTTGAGATCGATAAAATCCGGTTTCAGCTCCTCGGCAATGCGAGCTGCGTTGGCCATCGATTCAACATCGTAGCCGTATATTTGAATGGCAATCGGGCGATCCTCATCCGAAAGCTCCATTTTCATCCGTGTTTTTTCCACCTCCCGGATGAGTGCCTCCGACGACACAAATTCGGTGTACATTACATCAACGCCATTCAACTTACAAATGCGTCGAAACGATTTGTAGGTTACATCCTCCATCGGCGCCAAAAAAAGTGGCGTCCCTTCCAGCTCAATTGATCCAATCTTCACGTTTTCAAAAATTTATTTCGGGGCAAAGATAGTCGATTATCGCATTCGGCGAAAGTAGCCAATACCAGGGCGTTTATCGGGCTGATTTTCATTGCGATTTCTCTGGATGGCAAAACTTGTGGGTGAAGCTGATTCCTACGTTGAAGTGTTGCCTGCAGGATCAGCGCGAATTTCTTTCTAAAAAATATTTTCCTAAAAGAAGTTAATAGTGAAACAACCGATTTAAAAATGGCGTAATTTTCATTCGGATATTTGGAGTGAGTTTATCGTTAAGTTAGAACTAATTTTTAAAAAATAAAGGTTATGGCAAAAACACCGGAAGTAAAGAAAAGCGTCAAAAAAGAAGCCACAAAGTCGTTGAAAGAAAAGCGACTGGAGAAAAAGGAAAAGAAAGCGAATAAGCCAAAGGCCTAATCGATTTCCATAAATAAACGCTTAAACGATGCTCTATGTCAGACATGGAGCATCGTTTTTTTATGGCTCATAGCAGGCGGGCTTTAGAACTAAAATGCCCGGATAGATTGTCAAATCCTATGTTCGTGCTCAATTTAACTCATCCTGTCGGTGGGGAATCTAGCCCAAACTACCTCGGTCTTGTTTTAAGCTGTTTGGGTGAATGTGTTTTGCTGGTTTTGGCCTTTTCGGGCTGGAGAATTTGTATTCGGCAAGCTTTCCCTATATTTGGATTCTAAACTAACGTATATGCTTTTTACTGCTTTTCAGGAGATGCGATCGGGGTCTCAATTTATCATGGCTTTATTCGTCATTCTGGTGTCTGTGCTGGCAGTCATGGTGTTGTCGGTTTTTGCTGCTATTCCGTTTTTTGGGTTCGATGGATTTTTAGCTGTGTCAAGTGCAGCCGATCTGGATAACCCGGATCACATTTTTGTATTGAAATACATTCAAACGATGCAGTCAATAGGCATGTTTGTACTCCCTCCATTTGTTATTGGATGGCTGTTCGCGGGCGATTCTCTGAAGTATTTGTCAATGAAGAGGCCCGTTCGTGGGCGCCTGTTGCTGATGGGGATTCTTGGATTGTTGGTTAGCACGCCCTTTATCACAGTCGTTGGCTATCTGAATCAGGAAATGACCTTTCCTAACTGGCTTTCGGGGGTTGAACAGTGGATGCGGGGCATGGAAGATCAAGCCGAAATGACGATTGAGAAGTTTATCGAAGTGCAGAGTACTGGCGGGTTGATGTTCAATCTGTTTATGATTGCTGTTATTCCGGCTTTAGGCGAGGAGTTTTTGTTTCGGGGTGTGATTCAGCAAATATTCACCAAGATGGCGCGAAACTATCATGTCGGCATCTGGGTTTCTGCTTTCCTGTTCAGCGCATTGCATTTGCAGTTTTTTGGTTTTGTACCTCGCTTGTTACTGGGTGCTTTGTTTGGCTATTTCCTGGTGTATAGCGGATCGATCTGGGTTCCGGTAGCCGCCCATTTTATTAATAATACCATTGGAGTGCTGAGTTTGCACGCAGCCCGAAACGGACAATCCGGTTTGGAAAAAGTTGTCGACCCGGATTTTTCGGCCGGCATATCCTTCTATTGGCCGGTTGCGCTTGTGAGCCTTCTGGTTACCATTCGGTTAGTCTATCTGATGAAAAAGCGTTTGAATGTAGTCCCTGCCGGTTTGGATTAAAAGAGATTTGCCTGAAGTTTTTCGGCTTCAATTTTTTTAAGTTCCGACGGACGATAGACGTAGGTTACACCGTAATCGGCTGCTTTTTCTCGTTTTATGTCTTCTGAAAGAGTACTGAACTTTTGTTCTATCTCGTTCCATACGAGCTGAATCAGTGCGTCAGCCTCGTCGCGAACCTGAATCATTTGTTCCGAAGCCCGGTTGGTAATATTTTGAAGCATCTTTTGGTTGCGGTAGGCTTCGACAAAAAAATCGAAATGCACTTTTACCAAGGCGATTGACGGGCTGTAGATTGGGCTTCCACCTTTCATGCATCGTTGGTGTTCCCCGTTAATAATTCGTTCGCCCCATTCAAGAACATCTTTTTCCAGATTCATAGCCGGAATTCGCTGCGAATCTACCTCGAGGCCATAGAACGCCCGAACTTCGGGTTTCATTTCTTCCCGAATAACAGCAAAAGTAAGGACTTGTGCAAAGTGGGTTAAATAGAGTTTTGCTTTTTTGAAAATTTCGCCGTATTCACGCGACTTGTCAAACTGATTTTGCTTCGCATTATTTAGCTGACGGATTGCTCCGGAAAGTCTTGGGTAAATTGATTGGAGTTTCTCTAAGCTCAGGTAGCTGAAAGCCAAGTCATTGTAGGGGACGCGTTTCCCTTTTTCCAATGCGGTCTCAATGGCACGCATTCTGGCCTGATCTGTATTTGGCAACCTTCGGTACGGCATAATCGCAAATTTTTCTGATATCACGAAGTTACGAAATCAGACAGGGGCCTTGGATTAGTCGTAAAAAAACTAATTAACAAACTGCTGTTCAAAACCCGTTGTTTTCCATGTGTTTACGTTCTTACTTAGACATAAGCAAGAATATTGGCTTGTAAATAAGGATGTTCTTGTCGCTTATTTGGAGATTTCGAGCATCCTGAAAATTGGCTTTTGGGCTTCTCTAATGATGTTCTCAGGAAGTTGAATTTCAGGTTGTTCGTGTTTTAAACAGATGTAAAGTTTTTGTAAGCTGTTCAGTTTCATGTAGGAACAATCGTTGCAGGCGCAAGTTGAATCGTTTGATGGTGCCGGGATAAAGATTTTGTCAGGGCAAGCTTTCTTCATTTGGTGCAAAATGCCACTTTCAGTTGCCACGATAAACTTTTTAGCCGGGCTGTCTTGTACGTATTGTAAAAGCGATGCAGTCGACCCAATATGTTTGGCGACTAAAAGTACCGGTTTTTCACATTCAGGATGCGCGATGAATTCTGCGTCCTTATGTTGATCCATCAAATCGATAATTTTCTCAAGCGAGTATTGCTCGTGTACCATGCAGGCGCCATCCCAAAGCACCATATCGCGGCCGGTCAGGCCGTTGAGGTAGTTTCCCAAATTTTTATCGGGAGCAAAAATAAGCTTGGTATCTTTGGGGAAGCTATTCACAATTTTAACAGCGTTGGATGAGGTGCAAACCACATCGGTAACCGTTTTAAGGTCGGCCGTACAGTTGATATACGAAATAACCTTGTGGTCGGGGTAGTTGGCCTTGAAAGCTTTGAATTTCTCGATAGGTGCAGATTCGGCCAACGAACAGCCCGCTTTTAGGTCGGGTAGAATTACTTTTTTCGTTGGGTTGATAATTTTGGCGGTTTCGGCCATAAAATGCACTCCGACAAAAACAATCAGGTCAGCTTCTGTTTTTTCAGCAGCCTGGGCCAATTGTAAACTATCGCCAACGAAATCGGCAATGTCCTGCAAGTCGGCGTCCACGTAAAAATGGCTCAGGATGACAGCATTCTTTTCCTTCTTCAAGCGGTTAATTTCATCAACCAATTTCAGAGTCGGATCAATTGGTTCAACAATATGCCCGTTTTGCTCTAACATCACTTGTATCTGTTCTCTTTCCATGTTGCTAATTTCTTTGCTGAAAAAATGTGGGCGCAAAATTACGAATTCCTATTAAAAAAACACGTAAACATCTGAAATGTTTTCCGGTGCATTGTGTTCATTTGATTGTGTTTCGGATTCGTTAGGGGTAAAAAAGCCCCGATCGGAACCGATCGGGGCTGCCTGTGGTGAATGTTAATTTTACTTGAAAAGCTGTTTGGCCAATTCGTTTTTATTGTCTGATTTGATGATAGGTCGTATACGAAAGGAGTAGGTATACGATTTCTCAGTCAGTCGGTATTCCGGGTGAGTTAAAGCCCCCCAACTGGTGTCGCCGCCAACTCCCATTTGTTTATAATTGAGGTTGATTGAGGTTAGATCGCGTTCTTTCACGTCGGTTGTGTGCCGGTTTACAGCTTTCACGCCAGCTGCCTGACGGCCGTCGGTACGTTCCGGCGATTCAAAATCTTCCATGATGTTATGGTGAGCGCTAATCTCAAACAACGGTTCGCCAACGAACAGCAGGCCGATCCCTTCGGCGTTGGTGATGCTTGCCCAGCGAACATCGGTTTTATTGCCGTTTTCCTGTGGGCGAACATAGGCGAAATACTGGTCGGCTACTGAGCCGCTGTAAAGGCCAACAAAGGCCGCTGTTTTGCGATCCTGGTAGCTTTCGTGTGGCCCGCGACCCAGCCAGCTCATTTGGTCGAACGTACGTGGCATCACCATGTTCATCCCAATCAGCGGAATTTCGGGTAGCTGATCCGCTGTCATTTCGAAGGCGTTTCTTACGTTGATATCGCCTGATCCGTAAATTGTATAAACAGTCGTGTAATCCGCGACTTTAGCTGATTGGTCTTCGTTCATCAGGTCGAAATAGAAGGTAATTACTGCTTTGTTGTTACCTGCTTTTTGCAAACTGCTTTTTACCAGTTTCGCTTCCTGACCGGCTTTGCGCCATACGCGGGCTCGTTTGTGCAGGTTGTTTCCGTAGTCGTTATCGATCGGTGCCCTCCAAAAGTTTGGAACGAATCCCTCCTGAATTAATTCGGTTTCCGCACTTTTCAGGCTACTTAAAAGACCCCGTTGAGTGTCGAAAAAAGCGGTGAAATTTTCACCTTTAATCTCAATGCCTTGCTCGCCTTCACTGATTTCGATGGATGGCAAACTGCTTAAAACGGTTGGTTTAGTTGCTTTATAATCAGGAAGTACGAACTGTTCTGCAGCCAATTCCGTTCCGGCTTCAACTAAACCTTGAGTGGTTTTTGTTTTTGCCGAAAAGTTGATGAAATATTCGACACCAGGCTGATGGTTTTCAATCTGGCAATCGATTTGAATCGTGGCTTTGTCGCCCGGTGATAGATTAAAGTCTTCCAGTTTTCCAGTTTTTACTGCAGCTCCTTCACCGGTAATTGTCCAGCCAAGGTCGAATTCATTCAGATTGGTGAAAGCATATTTATTCTGAATTTCAAACTCTCCTTTATTCAGATTGATCGCTTTGAATCCGATATTTTGATAGACTTTTTTCACCTCGAGAAGTTGTGGTTTTACGCCGCGATCCGGGTCAACGAGCCCGTTGATACAGAAGTTGCCGTCGGAAGGAACCGTATCCGGGCCAAAGTCGCCACCATACGCCCAGTATTTTTCACCGGCCTCGTTGGTGGTTAACAGTCCCTGGTCAACCCAGTCCCAGATACAACCACCTTGCAGAATGTCGTAGCTTTCAATTAAATCCCAATAGTCCTGCAGGTTTCCGACACTATTTCCCATGGCATGCGCATATTCACACTGGATCATCGGTTTTTGAGGATTTCCGTCGGCATACTCCTTCATTCTTTCCATTCGGGCATACATTGGGCAGTTGATGTCGGTGTTGTCGCCGCCATGGGCTTGTTCGTACTGAACAGGCCGGCTTTGGTCGGCTGTTTTCAGGAAGTTGTAGGTTGCATTGAAATTGATCCCGTTTCCGGCTTCGTTACCCAGCGACCAGATAATGACTGACGGTTGGTTTTTGTCGCGCTCGAACATGTTTTGAGTGCGATACAGGTGTGCCGGCCCCCAGATGCTGTCTTTGGCCAACGATTCCGGTCCGTAGCCCATTCCGTGCGATTCAATGTTCGCTTCATCAATCAGGTAGAGCCCGTATTTGTTGCAGAGTTTGTACCATGCTTCGGGTTCCGGGTAGTGCGATGTGCGTACTGTGTTGATGTTGTGTGTTTTCATGAGCTGAATGTCTTTCAGCATAGTCTCTTCATCCTGCACCTGACCGGTGATGTGGTTGTGTTCGTGCAGGTTTACTCCTTTTACATAAATGGCTTTGCCGTTCACCATCAGTTGTTTGTTCTTAATTTCGATGGTACGGAAACCTACATCCTGTTTCAGGGCTTCAATGGTTGAACCATCCTCTTTTTGCAGACTGATTAGCAGCGAGTAAAGATTTGGATGTTCAGCGCTCCAGTGGTTTATGTTTTCGAGTGTTTCGCTCAGACTGATTATCGCTTTGCCTTCGGCGAAGGTGATGGGAGCTTCCATTGTTTTCAGTATTTGATCACCATCCAGCAAATCGGCTTTCAATTTTAAACCTGAAACGGAGGGATCCAGATTGAGCACTTCTGCGCTGACGGTTAGCAACCCATTCCGGTAGTTTTCGTCCAAGGGTGAGCTAACCCGGAAGTCGCGGATGTATTGCTTTTGACGAGCTATGAGATAAATGTCGCGCGTGATCCCGCTTAAGCGCCAGAAGTCCTGATCTTCGAGGTAGCTTGCATCGCACCACCGGTGTATTTCCACCGCTAATCGGTTGCGACCGCTTTTCAAATAAGGTGTAAGGTTGAATTCGGCCGGAGTTTTGCTGTCTTCGCTGTAGCCAACAAACTGCTCATTCACCCAAACCTGTACGTTTGAGCTTGCCGCGCCAATGTGCAGGAATACTTCTTTTGACTTCCAGTCGGAAGAAATCTCAAAGTCGCGTTTGTAAGATCCCACCGGATTGAAATCTTCCGGTATAAAAGGCGGATTGACCTTGAAGGGATACTTTACGTTGGTATAAATCGGATAGTCGAAGCCTTGTCGTTGCCAGTTTGAAGGCACTTCAATTTCGCTCCAATCGCTGATGTTGTAATCATTCTTGAAGAACCAGTAGGGACGTTCGCTCAGGTTTTGAGCAAGATGAAATTTCCAGATTCCGTTTAATGACTCGATGAACGGGGATGACCAGATGTCATCGATTTTAGCCTGTTCTTCGGATGCATACGGAATAAACGAAGCCCGCGGAGCTTCTTTGTTGATTTGTACAATGGTTGGATCGACCCAAGGTTTTGGACTTGCTTCCTCGAAAGGAACATTTTCGTACTTGCTTGTGCAGCTCGACGCGATAGACAGAACTATCGAAATTAGAAATAAGAATACGAATGACTGTTTCATAGTTTATTAAGTAGTTTAATCACCTCAACTGGTTGGTACAGGTGGGTATGTAAAAAACGGCAAAAAACTTATGAAATGCAAATGGATTTTGACGTGTACAAACGGTAAATTTCCAGTCATTTATTCGTAATTTTAGATGCTTCTTGCCTGTTTTATTTGAATTTTTATCAATGTGCATTTTGTTTCATATTGTTGGTTTTAATTATTGTAGTCGATAAAATCATCGTATTTCAACGATGTAGATTCAAAATATGTTTCGAGTTGGATTCGGATCGTCACGAGTATTTGTCAGAACGACAGGCGGTTATGTTGGTTTTTTGGTTTGGTTTTTCGTGTTGTCGTGTAAGATGTTGTTTTGTTTCCATTTTTTAACAAAAACATTATGTGGATTTAATCTAATCCAGATATTTAATCTTTTTTTTTGTTCGATAACATTAATCCATTTTTATGCTATGAAAAATTCAGTTAAAAACTTTGCATTGCTACTGTTGATGCTGGTGAGTTATACGGTAGCAACTGCTCAGGTGACTACTTCCGGTTTGAGTGGTGCGGTGACAGACGATTCGGGTGAACGTTTGCCGAATGCTACGATTGTTGCCGTGCATGAACCTTCTGGTTCTCGTTATAGTACAATAACAAATACGGATGGCCTGTATGACCTTCAGGGGATGAGATCAGGTGGACCGTATCGGATTGAAGTTTCTTTTATTGGCTATTCAAAGGGAACTTTTACTGATGTTCGGTTGCGGCTGGGTGAAACCTATCTGTTGAATGTAAAATTGAGAGAGAGTACCGTTGATATGGCCGAAGTGATTGTTGTTGGAACCAAATCGGCTTTTCAGTCAAACAAAACCGGTGCCACAACGAATATCTCAAGCGAGCAGATGGCGATTATGCCAACGATCAACCGGAGTATTTCTGATTTGGCCAAGGTTTCTCCATATGCCAATGGGATGAGCTTTGCCGGTGGCGACGGTCGTTCTACGAACTTCACTGTTGACGGTGCTAACTTCAACAATAACTTTGGCTTAAGTTCCAGTTTGCCCGGAGGTGGCAATCCAATTTCAATGGATGCCATTGAAGAGATTCAGGTCGTAATTGCGCCTTTTGACGTGCGTCAAACCAACTTTATTGGTGGCGGTATTAATGCGATTACAAAATCGGGTACAAACACATTCGAAGGCTCAGCTTATACTTATTATCGGAATCAGGATATGCGTGGTAATAAAATAGGGGATAAGTATTTTGGCGACCCGGCCGAAGAGTCAAAAACCACCTATGGAGCTTCGTTGGGAGGCCCAATTATCAAAAATAAATTATTCTTCTTTGCTAACATTGAAAAAGAGAAAAGCCCGGAACAAGCCGTAACTTGGCGAGCCTCCACAGATGGAGTCACTGATGGACAAACAATTTCACGCGTAACAGAGGCAGATTTGACCACCGTGTCAGATTTTCTGAAAAGTAAATACGGCTACGAAACAGGTTCGTTCTCGGATTTTCCCGCTGATCAGGAAAACATGAAATATTTGGTTCGTTTGGACTGGAACATTAACGACGCCCATAAACTAAATGTTCGGTACAACTATACCAAGAATACAGCCTGGAACGCTCCAAACGGGAACTCAACAGATGGAGCATATCGCGACCGGAATAAAGACCGGGTATCACAGTACTCCATGTCATACGCGAACTCGATGTACTCAATGGACAACCTGGTGAAATCAGGAACGATTGAATTGAACAGTCGGATCAACGAGAAAATGTCGAATCAGGTTATTGCCACTTATTCCGACATACAGGATATTCGCGGAACAAACTCTTCTGTGTTTCCTTTCATCGATATTATGAGTGGTGACATTGCGACAGGGGCTGAAGCATTGGATCCATATATCTCGGCAGGGTACGAGTTGTTTACTTATAATAATGGTGTAAAGAATAAGATCTATACCATTACTGACAACTTTACGTACTATTTAGATAAGCATAAATTAACAGCGGGAATTAGCTACGAGCATCAGTCGGCGAGTAATTCCTACATGCGCAGTGGTACCGGTTATTACCGTTATGCCAGTTTAAGTGACTTCTTAACCGGCGCTGCTCCGGTAGATTTCGCATTGACTTACGGTGCCAATGGTGTTAAGAACCCGGTCAATGAGGTTGTATTCCAACAATTGGGAGCCTATATTCAGGATGATTGGTCTGTTAACAGCAATTTGAAATTGACTGTTGGCTTGCGTGCTGACAATGTTACGTTCCTGAACGACATTATGCGCAACCAGGCCATTTATGATCTTGATTTTGGGGGGCGTAAAATTGATACCGGTGCCTGGCCGGATTCTAAGATTAATCTTTCACCACGTATTGGAGTGAATTGGGATGTGAATGGAGATAAATCAGTTGTTGTTCGTGGTGGTACTGGCTTGTTTACCGGTCGTTTGCCGTTGGTATTCTTTACCAACATGCCTTCAAACGCCGGAATGAATCAATTGCTTATGAAAGTGCAAACCCGATTCAACTCAGACGGAACGGTGGCAAGCCGTGATGCTCGGTTGGATCTGTTGGAAGGAGGCTTGATCACCGACGTGGATGAAATGATTTCAACTTTAGGGTTCCAAACAGAGGTAACACCTGAGGATGGAAGTATTGCCAGTTCAGTAGCCGGTGTCGATCCCGACTTTAAAATGCCACAGGTGTGGAAAACAGGTTTGGCTGTCGATTACCAGGTTCCGGTCGACTTCCCATTGGCCATTACTGCAGAAGGTATCTATACCAAAAACGTGAATGCTGTAATGCAGGAAAACTACCTCGTGATGAATCCAACCAGCAGTTGGGATACTTTCGCCGGGCCGGATAATCGTTACATCTATTCAGATTACCTCTATTCACCCTCGGCTGAAGGCGTGCGCGATGCCTGTGTATTAACCAATACAAGTAAAGGTTATGGTTATACCTTGAACCTGACGGTTAATGCTGAGCCAATGAAGGATCTGAGAATTATGGCGGCCTATACACATACCGAAATGAAAGAAGTTTCGGGTATGCCCGGAAGTTACGCCAATTCGGCATGGAGTGGTGTAGCTTCAGTGAACGGACCAAATACGGCAGATGCTCAACGCTCTCAGTATGTTACTCCGGATAAGGTTATTGGTTCACTTAGCTATCGTTTCGGCTCTAACGAATCTAAAGTAATGCGAGGGACAACAATTAGCCTGTTCTACTCTGGTTACAGCCCTTATGGAAACTCATTCACATACAGCAATGATATGAATGGTGATGGGGTGAATGCTGACTTGATATATATTCCGAAAGCAAAAGGCGATATTCAGTTTGTATCAACTGCTGACGAAGATGCATTCTTCGCTTTTATAGAGCAAGATAACTACTTAAGTAAGCACAAAGGAGAGTACGCAGAGGCAAATGCCGCACGTGCGCCTTGGGTTCATAAGTTTGACTTACGTATTTTAGAAGACTTTTCGGTGAAGGTTGGAAACAAAGCCCATACGATTCAATTGAGTGCCGATGTGTTAAATGTTGGCAACTTAATTAACTCGAAGTGGGGTGTTAACGATAACATGGCAGCAAGTAATTATGGCTCAGTTTTGAAGTACGAGGGTAGGGATGCGAGTAGTGTTCCTTCGTTCTCGGTGGTTAAAGTTGGTGGCGAGTACCCTACAAAAACGTACTCGACTTACGAAAACTACAGTCAATGCTGGCAGCTACAAGTTGGTGTGCGCTATATGTTCTAATCGGTTAATAAACGACAATATTGAAAAGGCTTCCTTCGGGGAGCCTTTTTTTGTTGATTAAATTTGCCGATTCAGTCTCTATATACCGATGTTTTCATGCAATTCACCGATTTTTAAAAATTCAACAATTAATGAGAAAACGATCTAATAGTCAGTAGTGCAATGTGTTAGGTGTATTGCATTCTGCATAGCTAAAAATAAATACACTACTATGTATTGCATGGTAATATATAATGGTTGTATATTTGTAATACCAAATACGAGGTAACAAATAGAAATAGTTTAAAAAAAGTTCTATATCATATGTAACGAAACAGAAGAACAGTCGTCATAAAAACAGAAACAGAAAACAAACAGGGTCTCAAAGCAAAACAAAAAAGAACAATTAAACATCGAGAAAACAAACGAAAACAGTAGGAGGCAAGATCATGAAAACCAGAAACAACACAACAGGAAACAACAAACAATTATCAGGAGTATTGTTACGTGCAGCTGCTATTTTAGTCAGCGTTGTTCTGATAAGTTTTACAGTAAGCGCACAAAATCTTTGGGCGGAATTATTGAACTACCACAGCCTTGAAAAAGTGGCTTCCATCTTAGTTGATGCTTCTACCGAAGAAACAGCAACCGAACTTCCCTCAAAATCAGCTACCATCGCTTTCAATATAAATGAGGAAAACGAGTTGCCGCTGGAGGTTGAAAGTTGGATGAGCAATGATAATTACTTTGGAGCGTCCAATGTTTTTAACCAGGTATCGACGGACAAATCGTTGGAGGTTGAAGGCTGGATGTCAAGTGACTACTACTTCGGAGCATCTAATATTTTTAATGAGGAGGCACAAGACGAAACATTGGAAATTGAAAGCTGGATGACTGAAGCAGGCTATTTTACAAACCGCTACGTTGCCGAACCCGAAGCAGAATTACAGGTAGAAGCTTGGATGTGTAATGCGCAGTATTTCATTAATTGAATGCTGGCATAGGGTGGCAATGAAAGAGAATAATGAACTGACGAAGAAAGGGAAATAACAATGAAAATAGAGAATACAAAAGCGCAAATGCGTAAAGGGGTTTTGGAGTACTGCATCTTACTGGTGCTGGAGGGCAAACCCCTCTATGCCAGCGATATCATCGATGAGCTGAAAAACTCAAAAATGATTGTGGTTGAAGGAACACTTTATCCCTTGTTGACCAGGCTAAAAAACGATGGTTTGCTTGCCTACAACTGGGAAGAATCAACACAGGGGCCGCCGCGTAAATATTATGAACTAACCGATGATGGTAGACAGTTCCTCGAAGGTTTGGGTGAATCGTGGAGTGAATTAGTTGACGCTGTCGAAACAATCAAATCGCGAAAAGCAGTCTGAAAATTGAACCAAAACTGAAAACACAAAATACGAAGACAATGAAAAAGACATTCACAATAAATATTAGCGGCAGTGTTTTTCACATCGACGAAGATGCCTACGAAAAACTACAAAACTACCTGCATATGCTCACCGGTCATTTTGGCTCCGATGCTGATGGTCGCGAAATTTTGCAGGATATTGAAGCACGCATTGCTGAATTGTTCAGCAAACGAATGGAAGAAGAAGACAAAGATGTTGTAAACGACGGTTGGGTCGACGAGGTGATTGCCCGCATGGGAAAACCTGAAGACTTTTTGGAAGCCGAGGGTGAAGACATGGAAGAACAGGGTAAAACGAATGAAGCCGGTACGGGGCAACATCGAACAAGGCGAAGGATGTACCGCGATCCCGATCATCGGGTGCTGGGAGGTGTTAGTTCCGGTATGGGTGCCTATTTCAACATCGATCCGGTGATGCTGAGGGTGATCAATGTAATTCTGTTTTTTGTCACCGGAGGTACATGGGCATTTGTTTATCTGGTGCTGTGGATCGCTGTGCCTAAAGCAAAAACAACAGCACAACGACTGGAAATGCGCGGACAGGAAGCCACCGTTTCCAACATCGAAAAATCAATCAAAGAGGAGGTTCGGGAGGTGAAAGAAAGTTACGATCGCTTCCGCAGTTCCGACTCGTATAATAAAGGGCGCGAGAGTGTATCCCGATTTGGTGAAATTGTTTACAACGTGATGAAGGTGTTGTTGAAAGTCGTCGGCGTCGTTTTAGGAGCGATCATGATTTTGGTTGGATTTCTTGGGCTGCTCGGCTTTCTGGTGTCCATGATGGTTGGTCATTCAATCATCGGAGCCGCACCTTGGCTGGGTCATCTTGGCGGTCAAATTGCTGTACCCGAGATGGTTCATTTGTTTGTAGCTCCGGCATCAATCACAATTTTAATGATCGCGGTGGCCTTTCTGGTAGCAATCCCGCTACTGGCAATCCTTTACATCGGAACCAAAATTGTGTTCCGCTACAAGTCGAATAACAAGATTATCTTCTTGTCGAGCTTTGGGGTTTGGTTGGTTGCACTCGTAACGGTTATCATTGTTTCTGTCGGACAGCTGGACGATTACCGCGAGCGCTCTACGGTTAGCCAGAACATAGTTTTGGAACAACAGGACTACAAAACCCTTTATTTGGAGTTGAATGACGACCACTATAAAAACAGCAGAACACGTTCGGTGAGTATGGATCGGATGAAAGTGGTTGACGTAAATGGAGAGCCCGTTTTGTTCGGCCGTCCCCGGTTTGATGTTGAAAAAAGCAATACCGGCGAATTTGTGATGATCATTCGCAAACAGTCGAGAGGCGGAGACGAAGAGGAGGCGAATCAGTCGGTTCAGGAAATCGAGTACAATTTCAACCTGAAAGATTCAACCCTGATGTTTGATCCTTATTACACCCTGAAAGACAGCAAGCGCTGGCTTGGGCAGGAAGTAAATCTGACGTTGAAAGTTCCTGAAGGGAAGAGCATCTATTTGAGTGATAAGATGGTGCGAATTATTTACGATATCGAAAATGTATCGAACACCTGGGATGGCGACATGGTGGGTAAATATTGGGAAATGAAGCCCGATGGATTAACCTTAAAACACGAAAACGATGAAGACTAAAATCAGCCTGTTACTAATCGCTCTTATGATGAGCGGAAGCCTGATGGCTCAAAGCAAATCGGATAAGTTGTTCGATACCTTCCGGAACAAACCCGGGGTCATGTATTTCGCGTTCAATAAAAGTATGACCGACGCGTTCAACATCGATTTGGATGAAGAAGGTAAAAACATTGAAGGAGATTTGTCTGAAATTCGATTTATGACTTATACCTCCGAAAAAGGGCAACTTGGGATGGCTGAGTTTTGCCGTAAATCAGCAGATTTGTTGCCTTCGGCATATCGGTTAATTGAAACGGATGACGACGACGATGCCAAAATCTGGATGCTCGGCAACGGGAAAAAAGCCAGCGAATTTCATATTCTGATAGGCGGTGATTATTCCGAAGTGTGCTTTTGGATTTCGTTCTACGGCGATTTTAAGATCGACGATCTGGATGGAGTCAAATCAATCAGCCGGGAAATGGCTTCTGGTAACTAACCCATAAAAACAATTAAGCAATGAAACGATTAATGAAATCTTACGACCGCGTTTTAGCCGGTGTTTGCGGCGGCATATCCGAGTATATTAACCCCGAAATAGATCCGGTGATCATCCGTTTGCTATGGGGAGTGTTTAGTTTCTTCAACCCGGTGCTGATTTTGGTCTATTTCATTCTGGCCGTAGTGATGCCCGATCCATCAGCAGTTCGGTCAAAATAGAAGCATACGCCTTTAGGGTGGTTTTTTTCAATTAAACAGCAAGCAAAAAACCCGGCCTTTTCGAAGTGCCGGGTTTTTTATAGGGTGGCTTGTCCGTCATCCCGAGTTTGCTTCAGCAGCTGTTACTGAACCAGTGAGAGGCGCTGAAGCAAGTACGGAATGAAGAATTACCAATATCATTGGTTAGAGTAATCCCCGCTTTTTCAGCAATGGTTCGATTGTAGGATCTTGACCTCTGAAATCGCGGAACATTTTTGTGAAATCTTCGGTGTTCCCACGCGAAAGAATCATATCACGGAAACGTTGGCCGTTTTCACGAGTCAGGCCACCGTTCTCCTCAAACCAGGCAAAGGCATCGTTGTCCAGCACTTCGGCCCAGCAATAGGCATAGTAGCCTGCCGCATAACCGCCACCCCAAACGTGTTTGAAGTAGCTGGTGCGGTAGCGTGGAGGAACTTCGTCCAGATAGGCACCATTCTTTTTCAAAGCTTCCACTTCAAAGGCATTAACATCTTCTACCTTGTCGGCAGTTGTAAGTGTATGCCATTCCATATCGAGTATCGCTGCTTCCAAAAATTCTGAAAAAGCATACCCTTGGTTGAATGTGGCTGATTTCTTAATTTTTTCGACCAGCTCTTGTGGCATTGGCTCGCCGGTTTTGTAATGCTTCGCGTAATTCGCAAAAACAGTTGGGTATAAAGCCCAGTGCTCGTTGAATTGCGATGGAAGCTCAACAAAGTCGCGGGCTACATTGGTTCCCGATAGGCTTGGGTAGGTTTGGTCGGCAAACAATCCATGGGTGGCGTGGCCAAACTCGTGGAACATGGTTGTTACATCGTCGTAGCTGATTAGGGCCGGTTCGCCCGGGGCTGGCTTAGCAAAGTTACATACATTGTAGATAACTGGTTTGTCGCCTAGCAGTCTCGATTGTTCTACGATGTTTCCCATCCATGCGCCACCCGATTTGTTATCCCGTTTGAAAAGGTCAACATAGAACAGTCCGATCGCTGAGCCATCTTCGTTGAAGATCTCAAAAACGCGAACATCTTCGTTGTACACCGGAATGTCGTTACGTTCTTTGAATGTGATTCCGTAAAGTTGAGTAGCGGCATAAAACACGCCATTCTCCAATACATTGTACATTTCGAAGTAGGGCTTGATCTGGCTGCCGTCCAGGTCAAATTTCTCTTTGCGCACCTGTTCGGCATAGAAATTCCAATCCCAGGCGGCCAGTTTGAAGTTACCGCCTTGCTTGTCAATCAGTTTCTGAATGTCGGCGGCTTCGGCTTTAGCCTTGGTTGTTGCTTGCGGAGCCAGTTTGCTTAGTAATCCAATCGCAGCTTCCGGTGTTTTCGCCATTTGGTTCTGCAGTTTCCATTCGGCATAATTCTGAAAACCATTTAATTCGGCCTTCTCAGCACGAATTTCGGCCATGCGAAGAATCATCGCGCGTGTGTCGTTTTCGTCGCTCTGTTCGGCACGACTCCATGATGCTTTGAATAGTTTCTCTCTGGTCTCGCGGTTTTTCAGTGACTGCAGAGCCGGCTGTTGGGTTGTGTTCAGAATCGGAATCATGTATTTCCCGGTCATCCCTGCAGCCTCGGCTTTTTGAGCTGCCGCGGCAATCTCGCCATCCGAAAGACCTTCCAGTTCAGCTTTATCATCCACTACCAGCGCGCTGGCATTGGCTGCTGCCATCATGATGTTGGTGAATTTGGTATTCAAAGTCGCTTCTTCACCGTTCAGCTTTTTCATTTGTTCTTTGGCTTCAGCCGAAAGGTTGGCGCCGGCCTGTTCAAATTTTTTGAAGTAGTAGTCAACCAGTTTCAGCGACTCGGCATCCAGTCCCAGGCTTTCGCGTTGCTCATAAATGCTTTTTACGCGTTGAAACAGTTTGTCGTTCATGTAAATGGCATCGCGATGAGCAGACAATTTGGGGGCCATCTCTTCTTCAATCTGTTGGATTTCGGGATTGGTGTTTGCACCGGCCAGCAACCCAAAAACTCCGCTGGCGTGATCTAGCAACCGGCCACTTTTTTCCATTGCTACCAACGTGTTGTCAAAGGTCGGTTCTTCGGTGTTGTTGGCAATGGCTTCAATTTCAGCCAGGTGTTCGTTCATTCCTTGCTCAATAGCAGGCTGAAAGTGCTCGTTTTTGATGACTGTAAAATCGGGCGCGCCGTATGGTAAACTGCTGGCGCTGAGTAACGGGTTTTCTCCCATTGTGCTGTTTTTTGATTGTTGATTTGGGCCGCATGCTGCTGTGAGCAGCACCAGTAATACGGCCGGAAAATAAAGAACTTGTTTCATGCTTATAGAGTTGTAAGTAAAATAGATTCAACAATGTTTCTGTAACATAGGTCGTAGGTTGAAGCAATTAATTACAACAAATTGTTGAAAAAAGCTTTCGTCGGGTTAGTGTTTCGTGGTTTGGCGGCGCGAAAATAGTGATTCTTTCGAGTCTGTCGTTTGCGTTGAACTGGAATAATTCGGCGACGGAAACTGGCCGCTATTAACGCATCTGTTCCTCTGTAGGGCAGAATGATTGACTCAGCAGCTCGCCCCGCTCGAACCTGGCAATCAGCTCGCCGGCAATGCTGGAGGTGTTCGGATGATTTGGAAGGTTTCCCCTCGAAAACCAACCCGCTTCAACAATTTCTTTGTTGTCGATCACAATCGGTTGTTCCTCGTCGGCTTCAGCAATAAAGCCAATCATAAGCGATCCGGACAGGGGCCAGGGTTGACTGTCGTAATAACGAATGTTGGTGACGCTGAGTCCTACTTCTTCCTTAATTTCGCGCCGGACAGCTTGTTCAATGGTTTCTCCAACATCAACATAACCGGCAATTAAAGCAAAGCGGTTGCCGGTAAAGCTGGCGTTGCGGGCCAGCAGTATTTTGTCGTTGCTAAGGATGGCGACAATAATGGCCGGTGATATTTTTGGAAAGAAAACAGTTTTGCAAGCCGGGCACATCAGCGCCCTTTCATCAGTTTTGTGTTTGGTGGGCGACCCGCACTGTCCGCAGAACTTATTTAGCGCATACCAGTTTTTCAATTGGAAGGCCGCCACGGCAACCCACGCAACTTCGGGCTGATCGATGGTTCGGAAAAAACTCATGTCCTTGTATTCCAGCCCCTCTTGGGAGTTCTCACGGAGGTTCGTTATCAGGAAGCAGGACCGCTCATTTAGTTGAAACAAAAAGGTAGCCGGTGTTTGCTCCGAGAGCTCCGGAAAATCCTTTCGTTGCGGAAGTACAACCGTGTTTCCTTCAATCTTTACCAATAATTCATTTCCCCGAAAATGAAATACCCAATCCGCTTCGTTCATTCGTTGGTTGGCGAGATACTGGTTGTTAAATCGATGGGGGAAAATATCCTGTATCATAGTTGTTCGTTCGTTGAATTCAACATTTGCAGTTGGACAAAGGTAATCATCCAAATGAGTAAAAATGCCAGCGAGACCAGGCGGTTAGTTGTAATTAAACAAGAATTCAGAAACCGTTTGTCGATGAAACAGCGATGAAAATTTCTTCCGTTCAGAACCGGGCCAACTTTGTTAACTTTTCACCAATATTTTGGGCGCGAAGCAAGCCAAAAGATAATAATCGAACAGATTTTGATATCTTGAGAACGCACAATTTTAAATGCGGCCTGTTATAAATAGGTGCCACATTTTGTTTTATGAATCTCATTTTAATATCGTCCTATGAATTTGTCGTACCTCGATCATCTAGCACCTTTTTTACATCAAATACAACCGATGGAGTTGATTCCAACCGGTGCTGTCCCTTCTTTTTCTGCGGATAAAAATATCAAAGCAGTAATTTTCGATATTTACGGAACGCTGATTATTTCGGCCTCGGGCGATATTATGCAAGCCGGCTACGATGCCGGCATGTTTAAACGGTCGCTGGATGCAGCCGGTTTTGAAACGCTGGTTCCGAAAGCCGGACTGATGGCGATTCATCCTCTTTTTGAGGAAGAAGTGATTCGTGGAAAAGAAGATGCCAAAGCTGCGGGAATACCGTTTCCCGAACTGAATATTGTAGACATTTGGCGAAAGACACTTGGCCGGGCTGAAGATCAAGGCTTGATTAAAGGCTTGGAGCAGGCCGACTTACGTTTGTTTACCTTTATTTTCGAGCTCAGTAGTAACCAGGTTTGGCCAATGCCAAAAATGAAAGAAACCATCGACGCGTTGCGGGATAAAGGCTATCCGCTGGGAATCGTGTCCAATGCGCAATTTTACACACCGGTGATGATGAATTATTTCTTTTCAGGAAAAATTCATGGTGAAGAATTTCTGGATGGATTTGAACGCGATCTCTCCGTTTTCAGCTATAAAATGTTGAAGGGGAAACCGGATACGGCAGTGTATGAAGCGTTGGTTGAACCCTTGGCCAAACGGGGCCTGAAACCACAGGATGTGCTGTATGTTGGAAACGATATGCTGAAAGATATCTACGCGGCGCAACAAGTGGGCTTTAAAACCTGTTTCTATGCTGGCGACAAGCGAGCTTACCGACTGCGGAAAGATCATCCTCAAGCCTCAAAAATTCAGCCGGATTATGTGATTACAGAACTTAGACAGCTACTTGAAATAGTTTAAAAAAAACCTAAAAAAACCGAATATGGGCGATTTTCATCAAAACGGAGGAATAACAACCTTGCACAACCTGAACTACTCAACTCAGGAGTATTTAGAGAAAAAACTTGTTAAGTTCTCCAGAAAACGCAAAATGGGATTAATAATCCCGGCGTTGTACAGCGAGCTGGAAAAACCGGCCCTGAAACATATTGTTGATACCCTGAAAGAAGTTCCCTATCTCACCGAGATTACAATCGGTTTGGATCAGGCGTCAAAAAGCCAATACCAACATGCGAAACAATACTTTGCCGAGCTAAGTAACGAAAATTGCCGATGCCGGGTGCTTTGGAACGACGGCCCCCGAATGATGCAATTGCGAAAGCTGTTCGAGGAAAAGATGATCTTTATTGGCGACCCCGGTAAAGGACGAAATGTGTGGCTTTGTTTTGGATACATGATTGCCTCGGGCCGGTCAGAGGCCATTGCACTGCACGATGCCGATGTAATTACCTACAACAAGGATATGCTGGCGAGGTTGCTGTATCCGGTGGCCGACCCAACTTTCAACTATAAATTCTGTAAAGGATTTTACTACCGTTCCGATGGCGTTAAACTGAACGGGCGGGTTACCCGCCTGATGGTGACTCCATTGATCCGTTCCCTGAAAAAGATATTTCCGGCTAATGAATACCTCGATTTTCTCGATCATTTCCGCTATATCCTGGCCGGGGAATTTTCAATGCGGGCCGATATTATGAAGACTGTTCGTATTCCTTCAGACTGGGGGTTGGAAGTTGGAATTCTATCGGAAGTACAACGAAATAACGCGACCAATCGCATTTGTCAGGTTGAAATTGCCGACGCTTACGATCATAAACATCAGGAAGAATCGAACAACGATCCCACACGCGGACTTTCGAAAATGAGTTTCGATATTGCCCGGAGTATTTTTGCCAAGTTGGCCACACAAGGTTCTGTATTCAGCAAAGGAACCGTTCGCACTGTGAAAGCGGTTTACTTACGTCTTGCGCTCGATATGGTGGAGCAATACGCAGCCGACGCGTCAATCAACGGGCTGAGTATGGATCGCCACAAAGAGGAACAGTCGGTTGATATGTTTGCGCAGAATATTTATCGCGCCGGAGTCGACTTTTTAGACAATCCCGATCTCATTCCTTTCATTCCTTCGTGGAAACGGGTTATTGACGCGATTCCGGATGTGTTGGAACAATTTAACGAGATTGTGGAATTAGATAATAGCGAGGTCTAACGCCCGATCGCAGACAGGCGGCATCTGTGTCTGGATGTTGGCCTTTCATGAACCCGAACCCCGAAATTCAAAAGATTGAACTTAAAAAGCCAGGCAATGGACATTCGCACGAAGTCGAAAATACGCAACCGGTTGAACCGGATTTATAAGAAGAACCTTTCGGAAGATTGGATTAATGAACTTTGCGACTTTATTGACGAGCGCAAAAATAAAACACCCCGGAAACGTCCGGGCTGGGACGAAAAACAAGTGTTCCTGATTACCTACGGCGATGTGATCAAACGCAAGGGCGAAGCCCCGTTGCATACACTCCATCAGTTTGCCACCGATAAATTGAAGAGCATGATTTCCACCATTCATATTCTTCCATTTTTTCCGTACAGTAGCGATGATGGGTTTTCAGTGAAGGATTTTTATGCGGTGGATCCGGAATTGGGTCATTGGGATGATATTGAGTCACTGGAGACTGATTTTATATTGATGGCTGATTTGGTTGCCAATCATGCCAGTAGCGTGGGCGTGTGGTTTAAACAATTTCGGGAAGGGAAAAAGCCCGGGCGGAATTATTTCTTTGTGCCTCCCGATGACTTTGATACCACTCATGTTATTCGCCCAAGAAGCAGTCCGCTGTTGACCGAATATTCCACTGTGAACGGACCTAAAAAGGTGTGGACAACATTTAGCGCCGATCAGGTTGACCTGGATTACTCGAATCCCGAGTTGCTGAAGGAGATGCTCAGTGTTTTCCTCTTCTACATGGCGAAAGGAATTCGGGTGGTTCGTTTAGATGCCATCGCGTTTTTATGGAAAGCTTCGGGAACCGCCTGCATGCACGAAAATGAAACGCACGAAGTCGTGAGCCTGTTCCGCGATGTGATGGACTATTGTTATCCGGGGGCGCTGTTGCTGACTGAAACGAATGTGCCGCATCGCGAAAACATTACCTATTTTGGCTTGGGCGACGAGGCGCATCTGATCTACCAGTTTGCCCTACCTCCGCTCATTTTGCATGCGCTGCATACCGGCAACGGGTCTTACTTTACCAACTGGGCGAAAGAGTTGAGCGATCCGCGTCGCGGAACTACGTATCTCAATTTTACGTCGTCGCACGATGGAATTGGGGTTCGACCACTAGAGGGAATTATGCCCGACGAAGAGAAGCTGCCCATGATCGAAAAGCTGAAGGAGTTCGGCGCGCGGGTTACCACCCGGCAATTGGGCGATACGCATGTGCCGTACGAAATTAACGTCACGTTCTTCGACGCGCTAAAAGGAACGCGCGATGGAGTGGACGAATATCAGCTTGACCGGTTTTTGCTGTCGCAAACCATCATGTTGTCGTTGCAGGGCGTACCGGCTTTCTACTTTCTAAACTTGTTCGGCATTCCGAATGATAACGAAGGGCTGGAAAAAACCGGAGTAAATCGTTCGATCAATCGGAGAAAGTTTGAACTTGATGAGCTGACTGATTTGTTGCAAGACAATTCGCAGCATGCCACCATTTTGGCTGAGTTGAATCAGCGAACGGGTATTCGGCGCAATACGGTTGCTTTTTCGCCCGAAACCCAACAGTTGGTCATCGATTTGGGGAACGAGTTTTTCTGTCTGCTTCGAAAAACCGATCGGATGGAAGAGTCGGTGGTTTGCCTCTTTAATCTTACCAATAAGAAGCAGGAGGTAGTGCTCCCGGCCGGATTGATGGAGTTTTGTCGCGATATGCTTACCTGGGATTTGCTGAATCCCGAGTGCATCGAAATGAAACCTTATCAAAGCTTATGGTTGCGTACCCGATTTATGATTTAAACAGAGTCAGAAACAATGGAATACATCTCCGGAAGTGAAATTGAAGATTAAAAAGTGCTCAGCCGATTTCAAGCTTTCGGAGGCTGTTCGATATTAAAAATATGAAACATCAGTACCGCAAAACTACCATGCCATGAAGATATTAATTGCTCCCGATTCATTTAAAGATTGCCTGGAAGCTGCTGATGTAGCTCGTTTTCTGGCCGATGGTGTACGCCGCGTATTTCCTGAGGCCGAGATTAAATCGATCCCGGTTGCCGATGGGGGCGAGGGGTTTGTGCAAACCATGCTTTCAGCTTTAGGTGGCGAACGGGTGAGCATTCAGGTGTTCGATCCGTTGAGGCGTCCGGTACTGGCTTTTTATGGTATTCTTCCCGATGGAACGGCGGTGATTGAGATGGCGGCTGCCTCGGGGATTGAATTGCTGAAGCCGGAGGAGCGCGACCCCCTGCAAACAACAACCTTTGGAACCGGACAACTGATGGTTGACGCGATGAAAAAGGGGTGCGGACGCATTATCATTGGCATTGGCGGAAGTGCAACAAACGACGGAGGGATGGGCATGGCTCGGGCGTTGGGTTACCGTTTCCCGGATAAGAATGGCGATAAAGTGTCGCAGGGAGGCGGTTCGTTGGGTCGAATTGAGTCGATTGATGCGAGCGAACTGAATCCATTACTGGCGCAAACCGAAGTTTTAGTGGCTTGCGATGTAAGCAACCCGCTTACCGGCCCAAACGGAGCGTCGGCTGTTTACGGCCCGCAGAAAGGTGCCACCCCCGAAGTGGTTGATATGCTCGATCGGAACCTGGCGCATTTTGCAGAGATTATTCGTCGCGATTTGAAGATTGATGTGCTCTCGTTGCCCGGAAGTGGCGCGGCCGGGGGATTGGGCGCCGGATTGGTGGCCTTTGCCGGTGGCCGTCTGCAAGCCGGATTCGATATTGTGAAAGAACAAACCAAGCTGGAGGCAGCAGTCATGGAAGCCGACTTCGTGTTGACAGGCGAAGGTAAAATGGACAGCCAGACCAAACACGGAAAAACACCTTGGGGAGTAGCACAGCTGGCTAAAAAATACAAAAAACCGCTGTTCGCTTTTGCCGGATTCTTAGGTGAAGGCTACCGCGAACTTTACGGCGAAGGGTTTACCTCCATCTTCGCGTTGCCAAAGGGCCCGGCTTCGCTCGATGCCTGCATTGCGAATGCGCCCGAATTGCTTGCCGATACAGCCGAGCAGGTATTTCGTGTGTTGAAAGCCAAAATCGTATAAATTCCTCGCTCTTCGAAAGCCAGAATTAGATCCATCGATGCCGGAGGCATCGCATGTTTATAGCAAGAATGTATCCAGCCGGGTTTGTGATTCGACTCCGGCCGGAGTCGAACAAGCCGCATGTTCCGGCGAGTTCTATAAACATTCAAATCCTCTGGATTTGATTTTATTTCGCCGTGCGTGTTTGACCATCTTTCCCACAAATTTGAAAACAGTCTAAAGAATATTTATCGTAAATTGGGTTGGCCTTTATAAAGCGATCTGAGAAATCATGAGGTGTTTTGTTGGGTAGCTTTTTGAGACTCTGGCGTTGGATGCAACTAGAGAAAAGAGCGATGGTTTAACAAAACGAAAATTGTTATCTTTGAATTTATAGAGAATAGAACATGAAAGAGAAAATACTGGTACAGAAGATTGTTGAATATTTTGAGATAAATATTTTCAATAATCATATTGAAGCATCACTAAAAAGGAATTCCAGATTAAAGTCATATAATATAAATCCCATAGTCGTAAAATACTTATCAAGAGTTCTTGAAGGTAATTATAGTCCTGAAGGAGTAGCTAAAGCTTTGTTTTACCCGCGTGTGCTAGGGACTTCTATAAATACATCTTTTGGGACAAGAATTCAAAACATGTTTGTTGATCTAGAAATTGCAAGTGGGTCTTTAATAAAAGGAATGGATATTGAATTTATTGATCAGATTGATCAAAGGAAAAAATGGTGTCAATTAAAATCTGGTCCAAATACAATTAACTCGGAAGATGTGAAACCATTAGTTCAGAAATTTACTAAGACCATTAATTTAGCGAGAACAAATAATGCTTTTAAAGGAATAAGCAACTCGGACTTTATAGTTGGAGTTCTATATGGCGAAATAAATGAATTAAGTATGCATTATAAAGCTATTGATAAAACTCATCCTGTTATTGTTGGAAAAGAGTTTTGGCACAGAATTACGGGTTATCCAGATTTCTATAATAGCTTAGTTTATGAACTGCACAAAAGTATTAATAACATTGATACAAAAGACTTAATCAACAAAGGGTGTGAAATTTTAGCATCTGAAATTAATGCTTCTTCACTTTTTGATTTTTCATAGAATAAAATTCATTCAAAAACTTGACAATTGAGAACCCTACTTCTTGCCCTAAATTAACCGGCACAGCATTGCCAATCTGTTTGTATTGCTGCGCAATTGAACCCGAAAATTTCCATTCGTCAGGAAAGGTCTGAATCCGAGCGTATTCTCGAACAGTGAAAGGGCGAGTTTCTTCAGGGTGGCATCTCTCAGTTTGTTTTTGAGCAGGGCTACAGGTTAGTGTCAACGATGGTTCATCCCATCCAATTCTACGTGCCATTCCTGTTTTTCCTCCACCCAAATAAAAACTTCCACCCATGTATTCTTTTTGGATATCCGTAGGTAAGTCTCGCCAGTATCCCTTTGGTGGAACTAAGTCTAGAATCCTTTTTTTATACTCTGGGTAACTTGCACCTTGAGATTTTGGAACATCAGTATCGAAAAGTTCACTCTTTTTTAGTGCATCTTTGAGATTATAAACTTTGTTATGTGGTTTTGGATATTCAAAAGTCAGGTTAATATCTTTTCTAACTCCTACTAAGATTAGCCTTTCTCTTTTCTGTGGCACTCGATAATAGATAGCTTTCAAAACTTGTATTGGCATGACATTATATCCGATTTCATCAAGTATTGAAATCATTCCTTGTAAGGTTTTTCCATTCTCATGACTTAAAAGGCCACGTACATTTTCACCGATACAAATTGGGGGATTGACTTCTTTAACAACTCTGGCAAATTCATAAAACAGAGTTCCTCTTGCATCATCTAAACCCAGTTTTTTGCCTGCATAACTAAAAGCTTGACAAGGAAAACCTCCGGTTACTACATCAACAGAATTATAAAAATGTGAAAAATTGAAATCTTTAATATCACCCTCTAAAACATTCCATTTCGGTCTGTTCTTTCTAAGAGTTTGACATGCCCATTTGTCAATTTCGTTTAGTGCGACACATTTTATTCCAGCTTTTTCTAAACCAATGGCCAGACCTCCAGCACCTGCAAAAAGTTCTAGTGCAGAATATTGATTTTGAGGTTCTGCATAATTTGAAACGTTATCTTTAATATCTTCATCATAAAACAAACCTAACAGTGCCTGAACATCAGTCTTTTTGTAAACCCTATAATTTGAAACTGGTTCACGGATGGCATTTAGTATGCCTTCTTTATCCCATCTTCGCAATGTTTCTTTACTTTTGCCGATAAGAGCAGCTGTTTCCGATAATGATAAATAACTATTCATAACCACGTTGTTAAACATTGTTCAATGGTTACAAATATACAGTTATTTTTGAAGTTGCAAAATTAGATAAGCTAAAAGAATTAATGGTTGCTATTAAAGAGGGGGCGAGTGCTTCATTCTTTGCAGGAATGTAATGCGAACCTAGTCTGCGAATGTTATAAGATGCCGGAGGCATCGTATGTTTATAGGAAGAATGTATCCAGCCGGGTTTGTGATACGACTCCGGCCGGAGTCGAACAAGCCGCATGTTTCGGCGAGTTTTATAGGCTTTCAAATCCTCCGGAGTTGGTTTTGCTAACTTGCAAAAAGCTCAATCGTTCCATTGCGCGAAAAAAAAATGACAATTGGTTATCGCAATTCAAAAAAAGCATTTACCTTTGTTCGCAAATTTACGAACAGGATGAGTTTAAAATCAGTTACAACAGACAAACAAATTAGAGCTGCAAGGTACGCCAAGGCAATGGGGCATCCGGTACGGATGTATGTTTTGGAATTGCTTTCAACCCAAAGTTGTTGCTACAGTGGCGATTTGAGCGATGAATTACCGATTGCAAAATCTACCTTATCGCAACACCTCAAAGAATTGAAAGACGCTGGACTAATTCAGGGCGAAATTGAATCGCCAAGAATAAAATATTGTATCAACAAGGAAAACTGGAAAGAAGCGCAACAGCTTTTCAAACAGTTTTTGGGAATCTAAAAAAATTTGAAACAAACGTTCGTTGTTTTGCGAATAGCGAACTAAAAAAAGAAAACACATGGACTTAAACAATTTGAAACTTGCAAACATGGAAATTAAAGTTCTGGGTACAGGATGTGCCAAATGCAAATCGCTTGAAAAAGTAACAAACGAAGCCGTCGCAAAAACCGGTGTAAACGCTACCGTAACGAAAGTGGAAGATATTGTTGAAATTATGCAGTTTGGCGTAATGACAACTCCAGCTTTGGTTATCGACGGTAAAGTTGTGGTAAAAGGAAAAGTTCCTTCGGTCGATGAAATCTCAAAATTATTAACCAAATAATCAGTCAGACCATGATGAAATTAGTTTATACTTTAGTTTTTGTACTGTTAGTGGGAGTAATCTCAGTTTCGGCTCAATGTTGCAGCGGTACGGCAGCCGAAAATTCGGCCAGTACTAAAGTCGCTTGTAGCGGCACTCAAAAATCAAGTGAAGTTAAAGCCTATTATTTTCATGCAACCCGCCGTTGCGAAACCTGTCAGGCAGTAGAATCGGTTGCAAAAGAGGCAATCAAAGAGTACTATGGCGACAAAGTAAGTTTTGAATCCATAAACAGAGAAGAAGAAAAAAACAACCCGTTGGTTGGAAAATATAAAATTAGCGGGACAGCTCTAATAATTGTCAGCGGAGACAAGAAGTCTGATGTTACGAACGATGCGTTTTTAAATGCGCGAACCAATCCCGCCAAATTGAAAAGCAAATTGAAATCGACCATTGATTCAATGTTGTAAGCATGGAGGTATTACAAAACTTTTTGGAAACATCGCAGTTTCCAATCTTTACCGCATTTATTTTGGGACTTATGACAGCCATAAGTCCCTGCCCTTTGGCAACCAACATTACAGCGATCGGCTTTATCAGTAAAGATATTGTGAGCCAGCGAAAGGTATTTGTTAATGGGTTGGTCTATACCCTGGGTAGGGCTATTTCATACACAGGCATTGGGTTACTTTTCTTTTTTGGAGCGAGCCAGTTCGAGTTTGCAGGCTTCTTTCAGGAGTGGGGCGAAAAGGCACTGGGGCCGCTTTTGATCATCATCGGCTTGTTTATGCTTGGCGTATTACGACTTAAAATACCCGGTATCGGTTCGTTGACCGAGAAAATGGAGAACAAAAAGAACAGCGGATTCTGGGGAGTTCTTTTATTGGGAATTGTTTTCGCCCTGGCATTTTGCCCCTACAGCGGCGTACTTTATTTCGGTATGCTAATGCCCATGACAATCAGCAGTGCGAGTGGATTGTATTTACCGCTGTTTTTTGCCATTGCTACCGGAATCCCCGTGATCATATTTGCCTGGCTTATCGCATTTAGCGTTGGTTCAATCGGCAATGTTTACAATAAACTAAAAACATTTGAACTGTGGTTCAGACGAGTAGTGGCGGTAGTGTTTATCGTTGTCGGACTGTATTACATTTTCACCATTTATTTCTAAAAAATTTGCCTTGTATGTTCGGTGTTTAACGAACAATAAAAAGAATGAAGAATGAGTATAACTAGTATTCTACAAAAAAACAGAGACAAAGGACAGGATGTTGCTGTAGCCCTCGAAAAACCCGACGCAGAAAATCAGGGGAGTAATAGCAAAGCCCGGTTGGTAACATTGATTGCGATTGTTTTACCGCTTTTGCTGGCACTGTATCATTATTTGCCTGGTCTGGTTGATGCTTTTACGTTTGATTTATTGAAACTCAATCCTGAATCACATTTAGGTGAAGCGGTCAACTTTTTCTTTTACGATACCATTAAAATAGTCATCCTGCTATTCCTGATTAGCAGTTTAATGGGCGTGGTGAACGCGTATTTCCCGGTTGACCGGTTGCGTATTTATTTGACCACAAAGAAATTGTATGGTTTGGAATATTTCTTTGCCTCGTTTTTCGGGGCAGTAACACCTTTCTGCTCGTGCTCTTCAATTCCTTTGTTTATCGGTTTTGTAAACGGTGGAATTCCTCTTGGCGTTACTTTTTCTTTTTTGATTACTTCGCCATTGGTTAACGAAGTAGCGGTAGCCATGTTTCTGGGTTTATTTGGGATAAAACCAACATTGGTTTACGCTGCAAGTGGAATTTTAATGGGCGCTATCGGTGGTTTTGTGTTAGGGAAATTGAAACTCGACCGCTATCTCAGCGATTGGGTCAAGCAGATACAGTCGAATTCTCAACAGGCTTCGGAGGAATGGGAATCGGAAAAAACTCCTTTTATCGAACGCCTGCCCGGAATCATTAAGGAAGGATGGGAGATTGTGCGAAAAGTGCTTTTGTATGTGATCATTGGTATTGCGATTGGCGCGACTATGCACGGGTTTGTTCCCGAAAACTTTTTTACCGAATACCTATCGGCTGACAAGTGGTATGCTGTTCCGTTGGCTGTTGTTCTTGCTGTTCCCATGTATGCCAATGCTGCGGGAATTGTTCCCGTTATTCAGGTTTTTGTTGCCAAAGGTGTTCCGCTGGGCACTGCCATCGCGTTTATGATGGCCGTAGTGGGCTTGTCGTTGCCGGAGGCCACTTTGTTGAAAAAAGTGATGAAGTGGAAGCTGATCGGTATTTTCTTTGGCACCATTACCGTATTTATCATTTTGCTGGGATTTTTATTTAACTGGATACTATAGAACCAAGAAAAATGGATAGACGAAAAGCAATGAAAGTAGCGGCCGGTGCTTTTGCAGGTACTGGAGTCGGTTTATTTGCACTTTCTACAGCGTTTAAACCCGAAAAACAACCCGAAGTCGAACCCGGCAAAGTTGATTACGACCAAACAACGGAAACCAACTGGAAGTATGTCTTGCTTGACCCTGCTGTTAGTGCCCAATTGGCTTATGGGTTTTACAACGAAGGAAGTTGTATGTACGCAACCGTAAAGAGTATTATTTCGCAGTTGTCAGAAAAAATAGGCGAGCCATTTACATCATTTCCTATGCATTTGTTTAAATATGGACATGGCGGAGTTGGCGGTTGCGGAACGATATGCGGAACGCTGAATGGTGCGGCAGCGCTTATTGGTTTGTTAGTAAGCGCTAAGAGCATTCAGGACAAAATGATTGCCGATATTTTTAGGTGGTACGAGCAGGAATCATTGCCGGCATTCAGTCCGCAAAACCCTAAACTGGACTATATTCCTGAGCAGAGTATTTCAAATTCAGTTTTGTGCCATGCATCAAGTACAAACTGGTGCAAAGCCGCAGGATTTAAAGTCGACAGCAAAGAGCGCAAAGAAAGGTGCAGCCGGATGACCGGCGATGTAGCTTACAAAATTACCCAGGCACTTAACGACATTTACAACAATACGTATATTGCTGATACAACTAGTAACTTAGAGGCGAACACCTGTCTGGCCTGTCATGGCAGCGAAGGCAAAGTAAACAATGCTTCAGTTAAAATGAGCTGTACCTCGTGCCATCCTAAATCGTTGGGCCATCGTGTTTTTGCTGATATCCATTACAAAATGATGAAGTAAAATCAAGGCGTAGTAAAGCTTTATTTTTCAACTAAACTTTAAAATAATGAAGACGAAATCACTCGGTTTTATTGGTGGCGGAAGAATAACTAAAATTTTTCTGCAAGCGTTGGCAAACAAACAAATCGACCTGTCATCAGTGCTGGTTTGCGATACCAATGCAGAAGTTCTGAACGCGCTGAAAAAGCAGTTCCCGAAAATTCAGACCACTGATTCGTGTACTGTGGCGGCAAAGCAAGACGTAGTTTTTATAGCCTTGCACCCTCCGGTTATTATGGACGCTTTAGAGCAAATTAAAGCAGCTGTTTCAGAAAAGACACAGGTGGTTTCGTTCGCCCCGAAAATCAGTATCGAAAAGCTTGCGTCCAAGCTGCTTTCGAAAAACATTGCACGGATGATTCCGAACGCCACTTCTTATATCAACGAAGGTTTTAACCCGATTTCGTTTTCAGCCGAATTCCCGGCAAACGAGAAACAAGCACTTGTTGAGTTGCTGAATATTCTTGGAAACACGTTTGAAACGGAGGAATCAAAACTGGAGGCTTATGCACTGGTTTCGGCCATGTTGCCCACCTATTTTTGGTTTCAATGGCAGGAAATGCAGAAGCTGGGCGTGCAAATGGGATTGACCGCATCGGAGAGCAAGGAAACAATACAGCAAACTTTATCGGCTGCTATTGATTTGTACTTCAATTCGGGATTGAGCGGCAACGAAGTCATGGATTTAATTCCTGTAAAACCCATTGGCGAGCACGAAACCCAAATTTCAGAGATCTACCAAACCAAACTTATGGGATTGTTTCAGAAAATTAAACCCTAAGGTGCGGTCGAAAAACCGTCACCGGATAAGTATAGCTTTAGTTTTCCCCGTGGAATCTGTTTTCCGTGCCAGGATTATTGATGTCGAGAAGTTCAATAGTCGTGGCACGCTTTGTTTAAGTGCGGCAACATTTGATGTCGTGCATTCCCATTATTCCTAATCCAGCCAGCCCCCTCCATCCGGTTCTTTATTTCGTAGCGGTCTGCTCATTAACAATCATTTAAATCGGGATTAAATTTTTGAACCGTGAATTCCTGTTGTGAGAAAAGTTTTTACTTTTGTGTCATAAATGAATGAATATTCATTTATTAAAACGCGAATAATGGCACGAATCACAGATCAAAATAAGGTAGACCGGCTCAAGCAATCGACCATGAAGTTGGTGGTTGCTCACGGTTTTGGTGGTGCATCGGCAGCGTTGATCGCCAAAGACGCGAGAGTTGCCTCCGGATATTTCTACCGGCACTACAAAGGCAAATATGAAATGGTGAACGCGATTTTGCAGGAAGTTTACCAAGAGGTTTTCAATAAGTTCGGCGAGTTTATAAAAGAGGATTCTTCCTTCCCGGGAAGCATTGAAAAGATGATTCGCTACTTTGTTGGAATTGCCAACTCGGAGCCGATTAAAGTGAAATTTTTGTATGTGCTCACCAATGATTACAACTTTGTTATCGACGATGAGATTCGCAGCAAGAACCTCCGGTTTATTGAAACCATACGCAACATTGGTGTGGCATCGGGTTGTCTCGATGAGGAACTGGGTGTGGATGATTTGTATCTGATCCTGTTTATCATGACCATTCAGTTCATCAACCAGAAATATAAATACGCCGACCAGGAGCAAATTACCGAGGCGGATATCAATCACTTACTAAGCATACTCCAAAAATTTTTAAAATAACAGAGCTACATGAGAACAATTCAAAAACGACTGACATGGACGATGCTTCTGGCGCTATTTGTTGCTTGTGGATCGGTTTTCGGGCAGGAGCAAGCGCAATTGCTGTCGTTCGATCAGGCTATGCAGATGATGCTGAAACAAAATCCGGCACTTCTTCGCCAAAAAGAAGAAATCCGCCAGAAAGAATTTGAGATGAAATCGAAAAAAGGGCTGCATCTGCCGTCGGTGTCAATTAGCGCACAGGCAGTGGCCATGTCCGATCCGCTTCACCTCGACCTAACACCGGTGAGCGAAGCAATTACCCCGCTTTATGAAACTCTGGGGACTTACGGTGTATTTAGCGGGGTGGCCAATCCCGATCCGGCAACCAGTAGCCTGATGCCTACGCTGACTGATGAGTTAAGCACACAGGCTGTTCGTTCGCAGTTGCTCGATGCCGCCGAGGAGATTGAAATGGCCAACTGGGATGAAACAATTCAGGAAGAAAACTTCGCTCTGGTGTCGGCAAGTTTCTTATGGCCAATTTTTACCGGAGGAAAAATTGATGGCGCCAATAAAGCGGCTGATGCTGAGTTTAAGATTAGCAAGGAGGAGTTGCGCCATACCGAAGGCCTGCTGCTTACCGAGTTGGTGACCCGATACTACGGTCTGGTTTTGGGGCTGCAGGTGGTCGATCTGCGAACTGAGATGCTTGTGAGTATGGAGAACCATTATTCTGACGCGCAAAAACTTTTCGAAAACGGGATGATTGCCCGGGTTGAATTGCTGCATTCGGAAGTTGCCCGCAACGAAGCCGAGCGTGAATTAAAAAAAGCCAAACGAAATGTGGAGATCCTGCGCACCGGCCTAAATGCGACTCTGGCGGGCGACTCGTTACCGGTTGTTATTCCGGCCAGCAACTTATTCATCAACCCCGACGTCGCAGAATTAAAGGCGTGGATCGACAACGCGAAGGACTTGAACCCGCAGCTGAACCAAATTCAACAGAAAAAAGAGTTGGTGGATATTAAGCACACGATTGAAAAGAATGAGTATTTGCCAACGATTGCCGCAATGGGAAACTACAATCTGGTTGATAAAGATTTTTCGCCCTACATGCCCGACTGGATGGTTGGTGTTGGTATGCGATGGACTCTTTTCAATGGAATGGCTCGCAAAAATAACCTTCGTGCCAGCGAAACCAGGCACAATCAGGTTGCTTATGCCGAAGAAAAAGCCAACGATGATCTGGAAGCTTATTTGGTGAAACTGTTTCACGAACTTCAGATGCAGATTGAGCAGAAAGATGAACTGGAGACCACCCTCGAACTGGCAGTCGAGTATCGGTCGAGTGCCGAAAAGGCTTTTAACGAAGGCTTTGCCACATCGACAACTGTAGTTGAGGCGAATACGAAAGTCATGGCTGTGAAAACGCAACGGTTGAATGTACTTTATCAGTACGACGTCGCGCTGGCCTACTTCATGCAAACGGCCGGCGTCCCTGAGCAATTCATTGCTTTCTCGAAAGGTGAATGCGTAATCACCGAAACGTTGTAGTCATTCAATTTAAAATGTAACCAAAAAAACAAGCATAATGAACAAGAGAACATTAACCACCATAATCGTTTTGGTCGCCATCGTTGCCTTTATCGTGTACACGCTGATTACCGTTATGAGGCCCCGACCCGTTGTTTTGCAGGGCGAGGTGGAAGCGCAGCAATACAATGTTGCCTCGAAAGTGCCCGGCCGGATTAAAGAAATCGCGGTAGAAAAAGGAGAGCAGGTTCAGAAAGGCGATTTTGTATTTTCGATTGACAGCCCCGAGATTGATGCCAAATTAGCGAATGCCAATGCTGCCCGTTCGGCTGCCGACGCGCAAAGTCGTAAAGCACAAAATGGCGCGCAGGCCGAAGATATTACCGCTGCTTACAGCACCTACGTAAAGGCTGAGGCCGCAGCACAATTTGCCGAAAAAACCTTTGCCCGGGTCGAGAATCTTTTCAACGACGGAGTAGTGCCTGCGCAACAGCGCGATGAAGCCGAAACCCGAATGAAAGCCGCCCGCGAAACAGCTAATGCAGCGAAGGCCATTTGGCAAAAAGCGGAGAAAGGTGCCCGCGAAGAAGATAAAACGGCTGCTGCCGCAATGGTGAAACGGGCCGATGCCGCCATTGCCGAGGTGATGGCTTATATGAACGAAACATCGATTAATGCCATTGCCGGAGGCGAAGTGTCGGGGGTGAATGTGGAAGAAGGCGAATTGGTGCCCACCGGATTTCCGGTTGTTACGGTGTTGGATTTGAACAACATTTGGGTGACCTTCTACATTCGCGAAGATTACATGAGCCACTTTAAAATGGGAAGTACTTTTGAAGCTGTCATCCCGGGTCTTGAAAGCCAATCGTTCGCGTTTAAAGTAAGCTATATCAGCCCAACCGGCGATTTTGCACGTTGGAATGCAACCAAAACTTCCGGCCAATTCGATTTAAAATCGTTTGAAATTGAAGCTCGCCCGGTTTCAAAAATTGAAGGACTGCGCCCCGGAATGACAGCCGTTGTTACCTTATCCGAAAAAGAATAATATGAACAGGCTGAAGAACCATCCGATATTTGCAGTCTTTAGTCGCGAAGCCGAGAGCATAAAACTCAATCCGGCTTACCGGTTTTTGCTGTTCGGTGGCCCACTGATTGGTATTTTGCTGCTGTTCTACATCTTTCATCAGGGGGTGGCAAAAGATATGCCTGTTGCCGTGGTCGATCAGGACAATACTCCGCTGTCCATCCAACTCAGCAATGCCATTACTGCCTCGCCCGATGTTGAGGTGCTTGCTGAAGCGCACGATCTGTTTGAAGCGCAGGAATGGATGAAACAGGGATTGGTGCAAGGCATTGTGGTGTTGCCCAACGACCTTCAGAAGAATGTCTTACAGGGGGTGGAATCTCCGGTTCCTGTGTACATTAATGGTACAAACGTTACGGTGGCGGGTGTGGTTCAGCGTTCGCTTTTAACAACCTTGGGAACTTTTTCCGCAGGCATACAGTTGAAAAAACTTGGGATGGCGGGCAACAACCACGAGCAGGCAATGGCTCGGGTAGTGCCGGTGAATATTCAAAAACACGTGCTGTTTAATCCCTACGCTAACTACGGATATTTTCTGAACTCGGCCATGCTGTACCTAATTCTGTTCCTGTTTGCCTTTATGAGTTCGGTTTACTCGTTTGGGAACGAACTAAAGCGAGGCACCGGATCCGATTTGCTGGAGACAAGCACGAATAGCATTCGGTTGGCCATTGTAGGAAAAATTCTGCCCTATACGGTTATTTTCTCGGGCTTTGCCATGCTTATTGCCTACTTGCTGTATGTGGTTGAAGGGATGCCGATAAAGGGTAGTTTTATGCTCCTGTTTTTCGGACAACTGATTACCATTGTCGTTTATCAGGTGCTGGGATTGATGTTTGTGGCCGCCACCAAAAACATGCGCCTGTCGCTATCAATTGGGGGTGCTTATCTGATGATGAGCGTTACCTTTGCCGGTCTGACATTCCCAATGGAGGGAATGCCGGTATTCGCCCAAATGATGACTGCCATCTTCCCGTTTACCTGGTGGGAAAAACTTCTGATCTCACAATCGTTGCGCGGAGCCCCAATTCTTGAATCTTTGCCCTACCTGTGTTATATCCTGGTTTTTATGCTTGTTGGAATGACTTCGTTTGCAACCTACAAACGAGTTTTGGCCGATCCTAATCATTGGGGAAAATCATAAGTGTCATGAAAGAAAATAGATCTAACAATAATAGTTTCGAGCTAATCGCCATTCATTTTAAAAAAGAACTGAAAGCGATTTTCGGTGATAGCGGTGCCTTGTTAATTCTGATTGGTGCTTTGCTAATTTATCCGTTGGTGTATTCGTTCGGCTACTTCAACGAAACGTTAACCGATTTACCGATTGGGGTGGTTGATTTGGATCAAACAACAAGCAGCCGCAAATACACCGGAATGCTCGATGCCTCGAAGGAAATTAGCGTAGCCTGCAAACCGCTCAGTTTACTGGAGGCCGAAGACTTGTTTATGGCCAACAAAATCAGTGGGGTCGTTCTCATCCCAAGGGATTTTCAGAAGACGATCCTGTCGGGTAGGCAAACCAACGTGGCTGTTTATGCCGATGGCAGTTATTTGCTGAAATACAAGACAATGTACACGGCTGCCTCGTATGTAAACAGTTATTTTAACGGTGGCATTGGGGTGAAACATTATCTGGCCGAAGGCAAATCGCTGCAGCAGGCTAAGATTTCGGCCTCGCCACTCAGCGTACAATCACATACCTTGTATATTCCGGCCGGTTCGTACGGAAGCTTTATCATGCCGGGCATGATTATAATTATCATTCAGCAAACCTTGCTGATTGGAATCGGAATTATGGGCGGAACCTTTTCCGAGTCGAAGGGCACGCCCTTTGTTCTTCCGGAGCAACAACGAAACCGTGAAATTCTACCGCATATTCTTGGACGTGTGGGCGCCTATTTGTTGATCTCGGCTTTTAATATTTGTCTGGCCTTGGTGCTGGTGCACGACTGGTTTCAATACCCCGATAAAGGTAGCATGATTGAAATTCTGATGTTGCTGTTTCCCTTTCTGCTGGCGGTTATTTTCTTCGGAATCGGATTGTCGACCTTGCTAAGGCACCGCGAGTCGGCCATCGTGTTTATGATGTTTCTTTCGCCCATCGCCTTGTTTTTAAGTGGCGTTTCGTGGCCCGTATCAGCTATGCCCGAATGGTTGGTGGGCCTGTCGAAACTATTGCCCGGCACAACAGCCATCCCGGCTTACCTGCGTTTGCGAACCATGGGCGTAGACATTAGCTATGTAAGAACGGAGTTGCTGACACTGTACCTGCAAGCGGCAAGCTATGCGGCTTTAACGATCGCCTACTTCTTTCTTCGGGTATACATCGATCGGCGAAGCACCAAAATAGCTGAGCCTCAGGCTGCAAGCTAAACCTGATTTGAGACACAGCTGAAACGATTCTTAAATCGGGAAAAAGCTGCCAGCAACACCTGATCTGTTTCTTTTTAACGGAACAAGTCGGGTGAGCCGGCAGCTTTTTCGTTTCTAGGGTTCACGGCATAAGTCCATGGCAAAACGTTTTTGGTTCATGCGGGTAATTTTTAAGGATGTAATTGATAAGCAAGGTTCCGCTTCACGTGTTTTGCGCAAACATTGGGATGTTTTTGTAAATTTGACGTCTGTATCGGAAAATGTTGATCTAAAATTACGGCCATGAAACTTGTTTTTGCTACCAATAATCCCAATAAAATAAAGGAAATTCAGCACATTCTGGGCGATCAGGTTGAGCTGCTTGGTTTGGCCGACATCGGCTGTACCGAAGATATACCTGAAACAGCGACAACGCTCGAGGGCAATGCCTTGCAAAAAGCCATGTATGTTTTCGAAAAATTCGGCTACGATTGTTTTGCCGACGATACAGGTTTGGTGATTGAAGCATTGAACGGTGAGCCTGGCGTTTACTCGGCCCGCTATGCCGGAGAGGCGAAAGATGCTGAAGCCAATATGGCGAAAGTTTTGTTGAAGTTGGAAAACGAAGCAAACCGGAAAGCCTGTTTTAAAACGGCCATTGCGGTGGTGATTGGCGGCAAGAAAACTCTCATGAACGGCGAAGTTTGGGGCGAAATCCTCCGCGAAAAAAGAGGTGCTAAAGGTTTTGGCTATGATCCCATTTTTCAACCTGAAGGCTATGCGTTGTCGTTCGCCGAAATGGATCTGGCCGAGAAGAATAAAATCAGCCATCGGGCTCGAGCGGTGCAAAAGTTGGTCGCTTTCCTAAATCGTTAATCCAATCGAATGAGAAAATTAGTGCTGATCTTTTGCTTGTTGATGTCCTCTATGCTTTCGTTCGCGGTAGGACAATGGAAAGAATACTTGTCGTACCGGTCAGGACAAAAAGTAATGGTTGTCGGCGATCAGATCTACTGTGTCACCAATGGTGGCCTGTTTAGCTTCGACAAAGAAGACAATAGTGTTCGGAAACTCAACGCCATTGAAGGATTGACAGACGTTGGGATTGAGACCATTGGATACAGCGAGGAAGCCGATGTGCTGATTGTTGCTTACGAAAGTAGTAATATCGATCTGGTTTACTCAGGCGAAGTGGTGAATATGTCAGACATTGAGCGGAAACAAATTCTGGGCGATAAAACAATCTACAATATACTGGTGGTCGGTCAAACGGCCTATTTGTCTTGTGGCTTCGGAATTGTAGCCCTCAACCTGGAGCGGCGGGAAGTAAAAGATACGTATTACATTGGCGATAACGCGGCTCAAATTCGTGTAAACGAAATGGCCTTTGATGGCACTTATTTGTATGCTGCTACTGAGAATGGTGTTTATAGAGCCGATATCAACTCTGAAAGCTTGCAATATTACGGAAATTGGGTCAAGCAAAGCAACTTGCCAAACAGCGAAGGCGATTTCGATCAGGTGGCGTATTTCGATGGCAAGCTGATTGTCGCTACAAACGGTGGCTACGGAAACGATGCGCTCTACGCTTGGGACGGAACAGGCTGGTCTCCTTTTTTAAGTTCCCTGAATACGATCACGGATTTGATGGTGTCTGCCGGGCAGTTGGTGGTGGCCGCCGATTCGAAAGTGGAGGTGTATGACCCCGGTTCGCAGCTCGTTGCCCGCATTGCTTCGTATCAATTTGGTGAGACATCGGCCGACCCGATTTTTGCCAACAGCGCTGCTACTGATGCTGATGGCTATTTGTGGATTGCCGATAACGACTATGGACTGGTTAAAGTGAGTAGCACAGCATATGAACAGGTCGCTCCGGAAGGCCCGGCCTCCACAAATGTTTTTGCCCTAAATTGCTCCGGTACCGATCTGTGGATGGCCGATGGCGGACGGACATCGGAATGGAATAATATGTTTTTTACCCCTCGCTTTCAATTGTACCGAAATGGCAGTTGGAGCTCCTTCGATAGTCAGACTGTTAGCGAGTTCAGTAGTGGTTTTCGAGATCTGGTCTGCGTAACGGTTGACCCGTCAGATGCCGATCATGTTTTTGCCGGTTCATGGGGGGGCGGTATATCCGAGTTTATGAATGGTGAATTTGTTAGCCGGTATCATAATTACAATTCAAGTCTTCAAACAGCTCTCCCGTCACAACCCAATGAACCCTACGTCCGCATTAGCGATATGAAATACGACAGTAACGGAAATTTGTGGGTGGTCAATTGTATGGTCGACGAGCCGCTTTCGGTGCTTAAACCAACAGGGGAGTGGGAGTCCTTCACCTTGCCGGGCGTTCAGTCTACAACCGTTGTCGGCGCAATGGCTATTACCGAAGATGACGATTTATGGGTGACCATTGCACGAAACCCAAACACAATTGCAGTGCGCAAAGCAGACGGAACTGCGAGTAAAAGTTTAACAGTTACAGCTTATTACAGTAATGGTTCAGACGAACTTTTTACACCACTAACCAATATCTATTCCATTGCGAAGGATCGCGACGGAGCCATCTGGATTGGGACAGCGGTTGGCGTTGGCGTATATTACCGACCCGAAGATATTTGGGATGGTGGTACTTTCTATGCCGCGCAACCCGGGCTGGATAGTGACGACGGACTTTACCATCCGCTTTTGAGTACGGAGGCTGTTACAGCGATCGCGATCGACGGTGCTAACCGAAAATGGTTTGGCACGAAAAGTTCCGGAGTGTATCTGATATCTGATGACGGAACGGAAGAAATCCTTCACTTTACAACAGATAACAGCCCGCTGCCATCCGACGAAATCACGAGTCTGTCAATCAACGATCAGTCGGTAGAGGTTTTTATCGGCACTTCCAAAGGATTGGTGTCGTATATGGGAACTGCTACCGAAGGAACCGATGATTATGACGATGTGTACGCTTATCCCAATCCGGTGAGGCCTGACTATGTCGGCGACATTGTAATTACAGGATTGATTGAGGATACAGATCTTAAAATTACCGATATCAGTGGTAATTTAGTCTACAAAACAACTTCGTTGGGCGGACAGGCCACCTGGAATGGAAAGAACCTTCGGGGGAACCGTGTCAGCACCGGTGTTTACATGGTTTTTGGAAACGACCAGTTTGGGGAGCAAAGTTTTGTAACCAAGATTCTTTTCATTCACTAAAAGGCAATGGCTTGTGCTAACGAAAACCCGAGGAATATTTTTGCATTACATTAATTACTCCGATTCGTCTGTTATTGCCCGGATTTACACCGAGGAATACGGACAACAATCCTATATCGTCAGTGGAGTCCATTCCAAAAAGTCGAACACACGAATTAATGTCTTTCAACCACTATTCTTGCTCGATCTCGAAGTTTACCATCGGGATGGAAGGGCTGTTCAGCGTTTAAAAAGTGCCCGTCTTGCCGTTCCTTTTACAAAACTTCCCTACGATATTGCAAAAAGCTCGCAGGCTATTTTCCTTGCCGAGTTGTTGATGAAGTGTTTGAAAGAAGAAGAGCGAAATGTGGAACTATTTGATTTTTTGTTTCATGCGGTGTGTTTGTTGGATTTAGCTGAAGAAGGAGACAATAATTTCTTAATCAGTTTCTTGTTTCGACTTACCCGCTATCTTGGTGTCGATCCACAGTCGCCACCATCGATCCCTTTCCGTTATTTCGACCTGATTTCGGCTTCGTTTAAACAGGATGAACCTGTACACAGCCAGTTTATGGATGTGGAGACCACTCTAAAGTTCGCAGAGCTTTTTGAGATTGAGTTTAGCGAGCTTGGAAAGCTTCGTTTTAACAACCGAATTCGCCGTAATTTGCTCGACCATCTGGTTGAATATTATAAGGTTCATCTTGACTTGTCAGGCGATTTAAAGTCGCTGGCTGTTCTTAAAGAAGTCCTTAGTTGAGGTGGTTCTTTTTTTATTATCGTCTAATTTAGCAAGGAGTAGATGTTGAAATCTGGTATTTTTGTATCTTTCCGACCTAATTATAGCTATGGTACAATCGAAACTTCCTAATACAAACAGGAGTATTTTTTCTTCAGTCACTTCGCTTGTTGAAGAAACAGGCGCTCTGGATATGGCAATCGGGAAAACCGATTTTAGCTGTTCGTCTGATTTGGTTGACCTTGCAGTTGACTATTTAAGGTCTGGTTATCACAATTTTGCTCCGTTGGAGGGTATTCTGAAATTGCGGACGGTTATTTCTGATTTGGTGATGAAAAACTATGGTCATCGCTACAACCCGAATACTGAGGTTACGGTTGGTGCCGGAACCATCCAGACTGTTCATACAGTCATCAGTTCGGTCATTCGCGACGACGATGAAGTGATTGTGTTCGAACCGGCTTTTGAATCCTATGTTCCTTCAATTTTACTCAATGGCGGAAAACCGGTTTATATCGAGTTGAAAGCGCCAAACTTTACCATTGATTGGGAGGAACTGCGGAAGATGATCACGACTAAAACGAAAATGATCATCCTGAATTCGCCTCACAATCCTACCGGTGCTGTCTTGTCAGAAAAAGATTTGCAACAGTTGCAACGCTTGACAAACGGCACGAATATTTTGATTTTGAGTGATGAATCTTTTGAGTCGATTGTTTTTGATAATCAGACGCATCAAAGTATTGCTCGTTTCGAAAAATTAATCGACCGGAGTTTTATTGTTTCATCGTTTGGCGCGGTATACAACATCAACGGATGGTGTATTTCATATTGTTTGGCACCCGAAAAGCTGATGGCAGAATACCGTCGGATGCAGCAATTTCAGGTTTACAATGTGAATACACCAATGCAGTATGCTTTGGCTGATTATATACCCAACAATCATTCCTTCGACGAGATTTCGTCGTTCTATCAGGGCAAGCGGAACTATTTTTTGCGTTTGATGGAAAACAGCCTCTATAAGATAATTCCCTCGCAGGGCAGTTACTTTCAATTGATCGATTATTCGCGCCTCTCCGACGATCCGGATACCGTGTTCGTTGAGCGGCTGGCAAAGGACTTTGGTATAGCGGCATTGCCGGTTTCGGCTTTCTACCACGAAAAAACCAAAGCAAGATACATCAGGTTGTGTTTTGCCAAAGATAATGACAAGTTGGAGAAAGCAGCGGAGTTGTTACTTAGTGTCCCCTCGGTTATTCCCGGCGATTTGTAAACTAACACCAACGTTCGTATAAAAATAAAAAAGCTTATTTCCCGGAGGAAATAAGCTTTTTTTGTATCGTATCTGCTTGAATTACCTTTTAATAAGAAGCCAGGTGTCGGCATATTTCGGGAAGTCGCTCCGAATTTGATTCACCCGTTGACGGGCAGAAGCCTCTTCTGCATATGAGTTAACACATACACGATAGTAACCGGTTTCGCTGTGTAATACTATTGGATTGAACCCTTGAGGAATCAACTCCTGCTTGTATTTGTTGGCGTTTTCTACCGAGCTGAAGCTGCCAATAATAACAAAGAAAGAGCTTCCCTGATATTTTGTCGCGTCATCCTTTTGGTCGAAAGTGAATGTTTCGGTCTGTGTACGCACCGGCTTTATCGGAGTTTGCGTGGCCGCTGGCGCTTGTTCTTTCGGTGCTTGTGGTTCGGCTACCGAGAACACTTTTGTTTCAGCTTGTTCCTGCTTGGCAGGTAAAGCAGCTTCATTGTTTTTCATCCGCTGCATCGATTTACATCCGGTAAACAGCAGGCTTATCATAAATGCTCCAAAAATAATTCGTCTCATTTCTAGTCTGTATTTTAGTTTCTAATTCGCAAATCTACAAAAAAGCTTTGCAGCTTAATGGCTCCTTAACGAATGATTATCAACTATCTTTTGTTGAAATCTAAAAGTTTAATATTCGTTTCAGATAGCGTTGGCCTGCAATGGTTCGGTAAAAACGAATGCGGCGAATCGCTTGACTTTTACTGCCACAAGGTTCGTGGTGCACAACTGTCCAGGGACGAATTCCCCGGGTTTCGTCAATCAATCCCTCGTTGTGGGCTTTTTCCGTTTGTTTTAAATCTACCGTAAACCCGTAGTGGAAGCGGTGATTTTCCAGATTATATAATACGTAAGAATAGTACATGGCACAAAAATAGAAAATCCGACAAACTTATACATCAATCTGTAATGGCATTTCATTTTATTTATAATTCTGTTGCAAATGAACAGCTCGCGTATTTTATCCCGATTATCGGATTTATCGAGCGACCGGGGCGACGGGAGTTGAACGTTTACAATAAAAGTCCGGTTATTCTATTGAATAGGGCCGCGCCATTTGAATTTCGATCAAAGCTGTCGTGGTGACTCTGTTATGGTGTCGTATAGTCAGGGAATTGATTTCGAAAGCGTTCGGTACAAAATTGATTCCTCAGGCGTGGATGTATCTAGTTTGGGATGTTCGTTGATGCATGATACTGACCTGCTGCCCCTTTAAGATTAATTAACGAAATCTAAGACCTCTAAATCGGATATTCCGGCAAGCTTTATTACATTTGCTTTTTACCCCGCAAAGTCGGGAGTCAACGGGCATTTTTTTAGAATTAAGCCTCCGGTTTGTACCTATTGCCTGGGCACTGATATTAAGGGAAAACGATATTAAATTGAAATTTGACGCAATGAAATCAGTTCATAAAAAGAAAATTGGGATTCTGCTTGGACTCTTATTAGCCGTAGCTGTTCTGTTTACCGCATTTACCCGCGACGAAAAATTATTTCAGATCGATAAGAATCTGGATATCTATTATACTTTGGTGCGGGAACTTAACCTGTTTTATGTCGACGAAATAAATCCAAATGATTTGGTCAAGAACAGCATTGATAAAATGCTCGAGTCGCTTGATCCCTACACCACCTATATCCCCGAGTCGGATATGGAAGACTTTCGGTTTATGACAACGGGCGAGTATGCCGGCATTGGTGCTTTAATAGGTAGAAACGGCGATAAGATCATTATCTCGGAGCCCTATGAAGGATTTCCGGCGCAGAAGTCTGGATTAAAAGCCGGTGATGTATTGCTTGAAGTTAGCGGCAAATCAACTGAGAAAATGAATACCGAAGATGTTAGTAACTTGCTGAAAGGCCCGGCTAATCAGGTTGTAAGAGTTAAGATTGATCGTCCGGGCGAGAAAAAGCCCTTCGATGTGGAAATCGTGCGGGAACAAATTCAAATTGATGCGGTTCCCTATTTCGGTATGCTCGATGATAAAACCGGGTACATCCGCCTGTCGAATTTTACAGCCAATTGTGGAGACGAAGTGAAGCAGCTGGTGAAAGAACTAAAAGAAAAACACCATGCGCAGTCATTGATCCTGGATCTACGTTCGAACCCGGGAGGTTTGCTGAATGAGGCAGTGAAGATTGTGAATATCTTCGTTCCAAAGGGTGTTGAAGTTGTTAGTACAAAAGGGAAGGTGAAGCAATGGGATAAAGTGTATAACGCGACTGAGAATCCGGTCGACACGATTATGCCATTGGCAGTGCTTATCAATCGAGGCTCTGCTTCGGCATCAGAAATCGTGTCGGGTGCCCTTCAGGATTTAGACCGTGCGGTAATTATCGGAACGCGAACGTTCGGAAAAGGGCTCGTACAAACAACCCGCGACCTTAGCTACAATACCAAGTTAAAAGTGACAACCGCAAAATACTATATCCCCAGTGGACGTTGCATTCAGGCGTTGGATTATTCTCATCGCAACGAAGACGGTAGTGTGGGGGTTGTGCCAGATTCGCTGATCTCCGAGTTCACAACCAGAAAGGGCCGGAAGGTTTATGATGGAGGAGGAGTTACTCCCGATATTAAAGTGGATTTGGATCGAATTAGTAACCTATCGATCAATTTGGTGCAGAAGTATATGATCTTCGACTTTGCGACGCAGTTTGCGTACCAAAACGAATCGATTCCACAACCGGAAGATTTCGAAATTACTGAGGCTATTTACGATCAGTTTAAAACCTTTTTAAGGGAGCATGACTTTGAATACGAATCGGAAACTGAAGAGGCTTTGGATCAATTGGAAGAGGTCGCTAAGGCTGAACAATACTATGAAATGGCTCAAAGTCAGTTTGAAGCACTGCGGGCACAAGTCAGTCACGAACTGGACAGAGACTTGAACCAGTTCCAGGTTGAAATTAAAGAAATGATGACGGATGAAATTGTGTCGCGATACTTTTATCAAAAAGGCGCTATCCGGGCGTCTATAAAAACAGATCGGGGAATCTCCAAAGCTATGGAGGTGCTGGATTCACCCACGCAATTTTCGGCTGTGTTTGAGCCGGGAATCGTGATCTCTAAAGCAAATTAATCGTAACGAAGTCGACTTTGTTAGATAATAAAACCCGGTATGACTAGTCATACCGGGTTTTATTATCTATTGTAAAATAAATTTAGTCTGGTTTTAGATGGTACCGATCTTCAATCCAAAATATTTTGGATACATCAGAGCTACAGCTATCATCGCTATAATAAAAAGGGATAGGAAAACGAAAAATAAGATCACTCCTGTTTTGTATCTCGTTCTTGATACTTCCAACTGGTTGTATGACTGTATTTTTTGAATTTTATTGACCATTTTTTTCAACGCCATCTGGTCTTTAACGATGTAATCGTAAGCACCATATTTCATGGAATTAATTGCAACGTCAATGTTGTCTTGTCCGGAAAGAAAAATGAATTCCACGTTCGGAGCTATTTTTTTAGCTCTTTTTAGAACTTCAATACCATTCATCCCTTCCAGCAGATAGTCCTGAATAACGACCGCAGGTTGTTTCTCCATTGCTTTAATGGCATCCTCACCCGAGGAGAAGGACTCCACGTTGGTTAGTTTGTTCGTTTTTAAGAAACTAACAATCAGTCGATTATAGACTTGGTTGTCTTCGACGACAAAAATAAGGGGGTTCTTACTTGTAACCATAAATCAGAGAATAAGAGTTAAAAACCAGTTAAAACTTAGAGTTCCTCAAGGTCTGTCTGATAAAAATAAGTAAAAAATGAAACAAAAATATTTTTTAGCGAACAATTTATCAGAATAAGCTCACATAGGGTAACGTACAATTCGGCAATAAATTTCATCAATCTTCATAAAAACAGCTAAATTGCTATTTTAAAATCGGGGGAAACATGTTATTAGCAATCGATATTGGTAACACAAATATTGTTTTTGGTGTCAATGAAAAGGGTTTTTGGCAAAAGATCTGGCGTATACAGACCGACCCTCTCAAAACTGCGGATGAGTATGAGGTAATTTTTCGCAGTTTGTTTACTAGTAATAAGGTCTGCAAAAACCAAATCGATAAGGTCATCTTAAGTAGTGTTGTGCCGTCGTTGAATCGGGAGTTCGAGGATATGATTCAGCATTTTCTCAATCTCAGTGCTCACTTGCTTCGTCCGGAGATTTTCGAGCTTTTACCGCTTCATGTGTTAAATCCTTACGAGATAGGGAGCGACCTGGTGGCCAATGCGATGGCGGCTTTTACCTGTTATAAACGATGTTGCATGATTATAGACTTTGGAACAGCGCTTACGTTTACAACAGTCTCAAGTGATGGTACCATTCTGGGAGTGGCTATCGCGCCCGGTTTGCGAACAGCTATTCAGGCATTGGCCGGTAATACGGCTCAACTTCCCGATGTTCAGCCGGTGCGTCCTCCTTCGGTGCTCGGAACAAACACAGTGCACGCCATTCAAAGCGGCATTGTGATTGGTTATACCGGCTTGGTAGAACGAATTATCAACAAAACTGAGGAGGAGTTGAATCAAACGTTGACGGTGGTCGCAACCGGCGGCCTGGCTTCAACTTTTGCTCACGAATTCAGCCGGGTTGATCGGGTGGATGAAAATCTGACACTTGAAGGGTTGAGGTTGATTGGTGAACTGATCAAGTAGAAAATGAGTTGAGATTCGGCTTCTAATAGCTTGTTTTACCGATAATTTTCATGGTTTCAGCGAATTTGAAATCCTTTTCCACTTTTATTTGGGCAAATTTGTAAGGTACACGCTTTTTAACGATCAATCGCATAAACATTCTATAGCATGAGAAAATCGATCTTTTTAGGGGGAATCCTGGTCTCACTTTTCTTTCTTCAATCGTGTATTTATGTAGGTCCGTCTGTAAGAGGCAGCGGAACTGTTACCCGGGAAAACCGGCAATTATCCGGATTTGTAAATTTGGAGGTGTCCAACGGGCTGGAAGTCCTTTTGGTTTCGGATTCTACAGAATACCTTATAGTTGTGGCTGATGATAATTTGCACGATTACATTCGGACTGAGCTGAAAGGTAAAACACTCGAAATCTATTCGGAAAGCAGAATCCGGTCGGCAGAATCCAAAAAGGTCTATGTTCACTACGTTGGGTTGGAGGAAGTGGAGTCTACCTCCGGCAGTGTGATTCGCAGTGAAGGGCTGGTTCGTGGCTCGAAGGTTGCCGTAAAAGCTTCCTCTGGAAGCATGCAGTTTATCGAAATTCAAACTGATGAGGTGAAAGCCCGGTGTTCGTCGGGAGCGCAAATCTACCTTTCAGGAGCAAGCACTAAAGCAGAAGTTCAGGCTTCATCCGGTGCGCAGTTCATCGGAAGTGAGTTGCGCACAAAACGTTGCGAGCTTGATGTGTCCAGTGGAGCACAAATCTCGATTGAAGTTGCAGACGAAATAATCGCTGAAGCTTCGAGCGGTGGCCAGATTCGTTACTCGGGCAAGCCAGCTAAAACGGAAATTCATACTTCTTCGGGCGGCTCTGTATCGCCTAAATAAGCGCCCGCAACAGGTCGCATAACTTTCAGGTTGGAAGGCGTAAAATCAAGCTTAAATACTCTTAAAGATGAAAAGTAAATTATTCCGATGCATTGTCCTCGCCGCAGGATTTGCATTTATTAGTCTCGGTAGTTTGGCAGAAAGCCAGAATCAACAAAAGCGGATCGTCAGTTCGTTTAGTCAAATTTCAGTGTCAGGCGGAATTGATCTGTACCTCACTCAGGGCGCTCAGGAGCAGGTAATGGTGGAGGCTGATGACGATTTGATTGATAAAATCATCACAAAAGTAGAGGGTGAAACCTTGCATATATACATTGAAAAACACACTGGTTGGGTTTGGGATTGGTTCCAAAGCCGGAAAGTCTATGTTACTTTCGACGATCTTACTCGCCTGGAGGCTTCTGCTGGTGCAGATGTGGCGGCCAATGGAGCGGTCAACGCTGAAACGATCCGGATTTCAGCCAGCAGTGGATCGGATGTTGCCTTCGAGCGCCTTTTCGCGCAGTCGGTGCAGTTAAGTACCAGTAGCGGTGCTGATGCTAAAATTGCTGGTGAAACACGTAACCTCTCTGCTGATGCCTCAAGTGGAAGTGATCTGGATTGTGGTGACCTTATCGCGCAGTTTGTTCGTGCCGCTACGTCGAGTGGTGCTGATGTCGTTGTCTATGCCATCGAATCGCTCACCGCAAACGCCAGTAGTGGTGGTGATGTTCTATACAAAGGAAACCCGAAACTAAAGGATATTGATGAATCAAGTGGTGGAGAAGTGGAGCCCTATTAACGGAAACAAGCTCACCTTCGAATCGCGACTGTTTAGATCGGTATAATTTACCTCAAGCACCGCCTCTCGTTCTCCAATGCTCGTATTACTTTTCGCGCCTGCATTTTCGAATGTTTAATATATGTTACATAAAAGTCTTATTATTATCCAGTTTTAGGAAAAAATATGAACTATCGCCCTCATTCTTACGTTCAATTAATTGTCTTTGATTTCTATTTCGTTTAACTTAGTAAGAACGTCAATAAGGAAATAATACATTTTGTTTAACTTAAAATTTATAAGCTATGAGTTCAGGAAAAGTCGTACTTGGAGTTTTGGCCGGATTAGCAGCCGGTGCTATGTTAGGTATCTTGTTCGCCCCGGATAAAGGAACCGAAACCAGGCGTAAGATAGCCGAAAAAGGAGAGGATTATTTGGATGACATGAAAGAAAAGATGAGCGATCTGATGGACGATCTTCATGATCAGGTTGATTCTGCTAAAAAGAAAGTGAAAGATTTGGAGACTAAGATTACCAGCAAAGCAAAAGAAGAACCGTCTACCAATTAATTCAACGTATCCACTTTAATTCTTGTTAATCAAGAACAAAAAACCTCTATGGAAGAACAAACGGAATTAATAGATGAGCTGATTGAAAAAGGTCAGAAGTACGGCCAAACAACACTTCATTTATTGAAACTTAGAACATTGGACAAAACATCGGATGTTTTGTCCAATATTGTTTCATGGCTGCCAGTAATTCTTGCAGCATTAATCTTCTTTTTAATCCTGAATATAGGCATTGGACTATGGTTGGGCGAATTCCTCGGAAAAATGTACTACGGTTTCTTTGCCGTTTCCGGCTTTTATTGCTTGATAACAATCATCTTGCTGATTTTCCGCAAACCTCTCCTGAAACATCCGATGACGAATTCGATTATCAACCAGATTTTGAAGGAGGAAGATAGCATATGAAGTATACGCGAAAATCGCTAAAGCAAGAAATTCGGATGTTGGAAACTCGTCAGTTAGAAGAACGGGCCGATTTCATCCAACACGTGAAGGTTACATTCGATAGTCTTAGGCCAATTAACCTCATCAGAAGTAGTCTGCGTGATTTCTCAAACGCTGTTGAGGTTCGGAGCGGTATATTAGAAACGATTCTTCCTTTACTTACCAATTTCATTTCCGGAAGAATGATCCTCCGTACACACCGGAATAGTTTTCGCCGGATTGTTGCCACAGTAATACAGGTCGCCATGACCAATTTTACGGCCAAATACAGTCATTCCATTGTTGAACTGTTTACTGAGTTTGCCGACCGGATTAAAGAGCTTTTTTCACGAGGAAAACCGGTTGCGGATGAACCGGAAGCGAATTCGGATCCTGTCAGTTCAAAAGTAGAGGGCGATTCTGCTCCCCCGGAAGACAAACCCCTGTAGTTATATCGAACTATCGTTATCGAGTGAATCCTCTGGCAGCTTTTCTCCCGTTGAGTTTTGCCGTCTTGTGAAAAAGCGCAGGAATGACTCAAGAATTCCCGACTTCCGGTGATGGAAAGTGAATTATTTTTTTTAGGGGCTTCAGAGTAATTGTTCGGTGCCAGGCCAATTGATTCGCGGGTAGCAAGGAAGTGCGATTGGTGAAATTGCGAGGAAAAAATCAGGAAAAAGCAAAGGCCCCAACAAATTGTTGAGGCCTTCGTATTAATTGGGTCATTCAGACTATTCCGACAAGCGTGAAGCCAGATATTGACGGTTTAGGCGGGCAATGTTCGTAATTGAAATGTTTTTTGGACATTCAACCTCACAAGCTCCGGTGTTTGTACAACCACCAAATCCAAGCTCATCCATTTTTGCAACCATTGCTTTCGCACGGCGTTTAGCTTCAACACGGCCCTGTGGCAACAACGCCAGTTGGCTCACTTTCGCTGAAACAAACAACATGGCCGATGAGTTTTTACAAGCCGCAACACAAGCGCCGCAACCAATACATGAGGCTGAATCCATTGCTTCATCAGCATCAACTTTTGGAATTGGGATTGCATTGGCATCGGGCACACCACCGGTTGACACAGATACATAACCTCCGGCAGCGATAATTTTATCGAAAGCAGAACGGTCAACGATCAAGTCTTTGATGATCGGGAATGCAGCACCACGCCAAGGCTCGATGGTAACAGTTTCACCATCTTTAAATTTACGCATGTGTAACTGACAGGTGGTTACATCGTCATCCGGTCCGTGAGGACGGCCATTGATGTAAAGCGAACACATTCCGCAAATACCTTCACGACAGTCGTGGTCGAAAGCCACGGGTTCTTTATTTTCACCAACCAGCTGCTCATTCAAAATGTCCATCATTTCGAGGAATGAGCTA
>NZ_JBFHIT010000024.1:0-71287 GCF_041596335.1 Mangrovibacterium sp.
AAAAATCTCCTGCCTCAAACAAGACAGGAGATTCTCAATACGTATTTTATAATCGTCTTAGTTTGCTGCGACTTCCACTACGGGTTCAACAGACACATACGATTTGTTGTCTCTTTTCTTTCTAAAAACAACAGTTCCATCAATCAGTGCAAATAATGTATGATCTTTTCCAATACCAACATTATTACCTGGGTGATGTGATGTTCCGCGCTGACGAACTAAAATGTTCCCAGCCTTGCAAACCTGACCGCCGTAGATTTTTACGCCAAGTCGTTTACTTTCCGATTCGCGTCCGTTCTTCGAACTACCGACACCTTTCTTATGAGCCATGGTTATTAATGTTTTTCGGGTTATCCAATAATTTCTTCAATCTGAATCTGAGTCAAATACTGACGGTGACCATTTTTCTTTTTGTAACCTTTTCTTCTTTTCTTTTTGAAAACGATTACTTTCTCTCCCTTCAAATGATCCAATACTTTAGCAGTTACTTTAGCACCTTCAACAACTGGAGTACCGATTTTGATATCACCTTCGTTATCGACCAAAAGAACTTTCTCAAATTCTACACTTTCGCCTTCTGCTGTTTCGAGGCGGTGAACAAACATTTTCTTGTCTTTTTCAACACGAAACTGTTGTCCTGCAATTTCTACAATAGCGTACATACTGAACGTTTAATAATTTTGTCCGGAAGGCGGGATCTCATAAACGAATCCTCTTTTCGGGCCTACTCGAAACTTTCGGACTGCAAAAGTAGATATTTTTTAATGACTGCCAAAGAATTACAAATCTTTTTTGCCAGCCAGCGTGAATCTTCCAACATTTTCACCATCACAACAAACACAACAAACAATATACTGATATCGTGTGGCTTAATTAACACAAATCGAACCGACAGCAGATTCGAAAAATATCTGATTTCATTAATTATTTTCTGAAAAGACGGCGTTTAAAACATCAATATTGAGTTTTAATTGGCTTCATTCACTAAAACTATTGTTATATTTGTTCCATACACATCCTCCGAGGCTTGATATTATTTTATGCATAAAATTCGATTAAACATTCTGGGCCTGTCTGTCAGTCAAACGCAATCCGGAGCTTACGCTTTGGTGTTAGCTGAAGAATCGGGCGACCGAAGAATTCCAATTATCATCGGGCCGGTTGAAGCGCAAGCAATTGCCATTCAACTTGAGGGATTAAAACCTCCCCGCCCATTAACGCATGATTTATTTAAAAATATTGCTGTCGCTTTCGATATCAACATATCCGAAGTTGTCATTTACAAACTGGAAGAAGGAATCTTTTTCTCCGAACTGGTTTGTGAATTGGGAACACAAGAGGTCCGAATTGATTCGCGTACCTCGGATGCCGTAGCATTGGCTCTGCGTTTTAAATGCCCAATTTACACCACGGAAGAGATTCTTCGAAAAGCCGGGATCATTCTGGATCCGGAAAGTCCGTCGGAGGTTGAATTCGGCCACCAAAAGCCAAGCAGCACCAAAACCGAATCTGAGTTTGAGCGCTACACGGTGAACGAACTGACGGACATGATGAATGAATCGATTAACAATGAAGATTACGAGCGGGCTTCGCGAATAAGAGACGAAATTAACCGTCGGAAAAAATAATCACATCCTATGAAACAGCTCACCCCAAGGCTGATATTACTGTTGCTAATTATCAGCTTATTGCCAGTATCTGTATTTTCAATGCAGCAGCCTGAAGCAATGAATCTGGCTGACACTGTGATACAAACAACATCAACAACTCCGAAAGAAGTAATCCAGCAAACAACCGAACTAAAAGCAACGTCCAACATTCTTTTGTCGAACGACAAGAAGCAAGAATTCAGCTTTGTTACCGTTCTTCGCGGCTTAGCAGGCATGCTCATACTGGTCGCAATCGGCTGGTTGTTTTCCAAAGACCGGAAAAACATTCCTTGGAAAACAGTCGGAATTGGATTAATTTTTCAGATCATTCTAGCTGTCGGAGTGCTATATGTCCCGTTTATTCGGGTGGGGTTCGAATTCTTCGGCAAAATATTCGTTAAAATATTGGATTTCACGAATGTAGGAAGTGAATTCCTATTTGGCTCTCTTGCCGACAGCACGAACTTCGGCATGATCTTCGCGTTCCAGATTCTACCTACCATTGTTTTCTTTTCAGCCTTAACAAGTTTGCTGTTTTACTGGGGAATCATTCAACGCGTGGTTTGGGTGATGGCATGGGTTTTTAGCCGACTTATGAAACTATCCGGTGCTGAGTCGCTTTCTGTTGCAGGGAATATTTTCCTGGGGCAAACTGAATCACCACTAATGATCAAGGCCTACCTATCGAAAATGAACAACTCCGAAATCATGTTGGTGATGACAGGAGGAATGGCCACTTTGGCGGGCGGTGTTTTAGCTGCCTATATTGGCATGCTGGGCGGAAACGATCCGGTTTTGCGACTGGAATTTGCCAAGCATTTGCTCACCGCATCGGTTATGGCGGCACCTGCTGCTGTTATTTTCTCAAAGATATTGGTTCCGAACACCGAAAAAGTCAATCAGGAAGTTGAGGTAAGCAAAGATAAGATCGGCAGTAACGTTCTGGATTCCATCACAAACGGAACCAGCGAAGGCCTAAAACTGGCGGTTAATGTAGCCGGAATGCTTTTGGCATTTCTTGCCTTGATTGCCCTGGTGAACTATACTTTTGGATGGCTGGGCTCGATGACCGGCCTAAACAGCTTAATTGCACAGGGAACCGATGGGCGTTTCACCGAATTAAGCCTTCAATTTTTATTGGGCTACCTTTTTGCTCCAATAATGTGGTTCATCGGCGTTTGCCAACAGGACATCATGCTGCTTGGTCGCTTGTTAGGCGAAAAACTAATCCTGACCGAATTTATCGGCTACATTAGTCTCTCCGAGCTTAAGACCGCGGGATCATTCTTCGAATACAAATCGGTGATTATGGCGACTTATATTTTATGCGGTTTTGCCAACTTCGCCTCCATCGGTATTCAGATCGGTGGAATCGGCGCTTTAGCACCGGACAAAAGAGTTATTTTATCGAAATTCGGCCTGTATGCCCTACTGGCAGGCACTTTAGCTTCCTTAATGTCAGCAACTATTATTGGGATGATTTTAGGCTAAACAGTTATCTAAATATTTTATATTAATTATCGCCCTAACCTTCCTGAATCTCGCCAAAACAGCCGATTTCGCTTTTACAAAGAGAGTAATACTCAGATCTCGTTGAACAGATGTTCAAACGGGTTACACGAATTTTGATGTTGTTAAAGTCTTAACATATTCTATTTTAATTCGTAACATGAAATAGTATTAATCAAAATCTCTCCGTTATGAAGCAAATCAAGTTTTTCTTTTCAATTTTGATGGTCTTCTTGCTTCTTGCCGGTTGTAAACAAAAACCTGAAATTGGTTTCCTTATGGATACAATTGCCAGAGAACGTTGGATAAAAGACCGAGACGCTTTCGTTGAGAAAGTTGAAGAACAAAAAGGGACAGTGATAGTCAAAGTTGCTGAATCGGATCCCGATGTACAGTTCAAGCAAGCATTAGAACTAATCAACAGAGATGTTGATGTATTGGTAATTATTCCGGTAGACATGGTTGTTGCAGCCGGAATCGTTAAAATGGCCAAAAATAAAAACATCCCGGTGATCTCGTATGACCGTTTGATCAGGGATAGTGATATCGATTTTTTTGTTTCGACCGACAACATCACAGTTGGGGAGGAGCAAGCCAGATTCCTCACAACCGTAAGCCCGACAGGCAATTATGTACTCATTGGTGGTCCTACGATTGACAACAACTCCTATCAGCTATACCTTGGATGGATGAACATTCTGCAACCAATGGTGGACAAAGGTGACATTAACATTGTTGGAAGCAAATTCGTAGACCGATGGGAGCCACAAGATGGCTACACAATGATGAAAGAAGTTCTGGAAAAAGGAGAAACAGTTGACGCGGTGATTGCAGGAAATGACGCCCTAGCAGGTGGTGCTATTCAGGCACTGGAGGAGTACGAATTAGCCGGCAAAGTTTTAGTCGCCGGACAAGATGCTGATATCACCGCTATCCGAAACATCATCCTCGGAACCCAAACCATAACCGTGTACAAACCCATTGAATCGATGGCATACAATGCTGCCGATGTAGCAATCAAAATTGCCAAAGGTAAAAAGCCTTCCGACAATATGAGTTTCACGATCAACAATGGTCACCGTTTGGTCCCGTCTATTCTGCTCGACGGACAAGTGGTAAACAAACAAAATATCCGCATGACAGTCATTTCTGAAGGGTTTGTTGCAGAACAGGAGATATTTGAATAATACGATTTTCCGTGAACCCTTTAGTGAAGCGCGTATTTTTAATACGCGCTTCTTCTGTGTTTCATTTTAGCGTTCAAAGTTTGGCTTTATTGGTTCGGGAAAAAATAATTGTAACTTGCGGCCTCGAAAAAAACACCAACCAATTTTCTTATTGAAAGCAAACACATACGATGAAGCAATATCTTGATTTACTGGATCATGTTCTAAAAAACGGAACAGAAAAAAAGGATCGAACCGGAACCGGAACCATCAGTATTTTCGGGCATCAAATGCGATTTAATCTGGCCGAGGGCTTCCCTGTTCTTACAACTAAGAAACTGCATCTAAAGTCAATTATCCATGAATTATTATGGTTTTTGGCCGGCGATACAAATATTAAATACCTCACGGACAATGGCGTTCGAATTTGGAACGAATGGGCCGACGAGAACGGAAATCTGGGACATGTGTATGGTTATCAATGGCGTTCGTGGCCAACACCTGAAGGAGATCATATCGATCAAATTACGGAGGTCGTCAATTCACTAAAAAACAATCCGAACTCGCGGCGACACATTGTGAGTGCCTGGAACGTTGGCGAAGTGGACCAAATGGCACTTCCTCCCTGCCACCTACTCTTCCAGTTTTACGTAGCTGACGGCAAACTGTCGTGCCAGCTTTATCAACGAAGCTGCGACGTTTTCCTGGGTGTTCCCTTCAATATTGCCTCATACGCGTTGCTCACACTCATGATGGCTCAGGTTTGCGGACTTGAACCGGGTGATTTCGTTTGGACAGGTGGCGACGTTCATATCTACCTCAACCATTTGGAACAGGTTAAACTGCAATTGACGCGCGAACCGAAAGCGTTGCCCCAAATGAAAATCAATCCGGAGATTAAATCCATATTTGACTTTAAGTTTGAAGATTTTGAATTGATTAATTACGATGCTCACCCGCACATTCCGGGAAAAGTTTCGATTTAGTCAATTTCCAAACCCTCAACTTTCGTAACATTCATCCAGATATGATTCACCAAAATCTTTCATTGATTGTGGCGATGGCTCAAAATGGCGCCATCGGTAAGAATAATGATTTACTTTTCCACTTGCCCGGCGACTTGAAACGCTTCAAAGCTATTACCAGCGGGCACACAATTATCATGGGAAGAAAAACCCTGCTTTCGTTACCTAAATGGCCACTGCCCAACCGCAGACACATCATTATAACCACCGACACAACGGCTAAATTTGAAGGCTGCGAAACGGCTAATTCGATTGATCAGGCGATTGATATGGTGCAGGGAGAAGATGAAGTCTTTGTTATTGGGGGCGGAACAATCTATGAACAGTTTTATCCATTTTGCAACAAAATCTACCTCACAAAGGTATATCGCGACTTTGAAGCAGACACCTACTTCACGGGATTAAAAGAAAACGATTGGGTGATTGAATCATCGGAAGAGCTATTCGACGAAAAAAATGGTTTTCGGTACGCCTATCTCAATCTGGTGAGAAAATAGTTCCGCACGAATAATTAGACAAAGAGGATTCTCTCCGTACATCGTCCCTTACATGCGGAATTCCGACTAACACAAAAAAAAAAGACCGGCGATTGCCGATCTTTCCATTATCTAATAGAGCAATTTGCCCAAATTATCGAATCTTTTCTGATAGTCGTCCATCGACCTCTTAATAACAGTCTGAGCTTCTTCCAAGCCATAGAGGTGAGTAATTTCCGTATCCTTATCTTTGCCCGGCATATCCTTATAAGTCAGAAAGTAATGCTTCAAACGTTCAACAACAATTGGAGGCAAATCGCTCACATCTTTATAGCCTTCATAAACCACATCGTTATTTAAAACGGCAATAATTTTATCGTCAGCCTCATTTCCGTCAATCATTCGGAAACCACCGATCGGTCTGGCATGCACTAGTATATCGCCATGAGTAATATCTTTTTCAGTCAAAACGCATATATCAATGGGGTCACCATCACCACGAATTCCGGTTTTACCCGTTTTTTCCATACAAAATTCACCCACTGAATCGCCGCAAAATGTTTGAGGAATAAAACCATACAACGCAGGAACCACATTGGAGTATTTCTGAGGCCGATCGATTCGCAGATAGCCACTATCCTTATCGATTTCATACTTTACCGTATCCGTTGGGACCACTTCGATAAACGCAACGACTTTTTCCGGAGCGGCTTTACCAATTGAAACCCCATGCCAAGGGTGCGACTTATAACGAAGGCCCATCAACCGGCCAATCGGATCAGACAATCTATCAACCATAACTTATTGTTTAAAAACTTAAAAGTGTAACCCTACAGAAACTAAAATGTTTTTGTGAGTCACACGAATTTTTCAAAAATACAAAAAAAGTTACGGTTCAGTCTCCTAAAACGAAGGCCCGTCAACCGTTCTCGGCCACACTCAGTAGAGAACACTCACCCCGGCAAGCCTTATCATTCATCAAATAAGCCTATTGCGTATTGATTTTTTTTTCAACAACAGTAATTTTTTTATCCAGTGTATTTCCCCGATCATCAACTAAACTGACAATATAGTCACCCGGCTCCGGATTGACCGGCATTTGATGTTTGCCAATAGTTGGGCCAAGATACGTATCGCCCAGATGCCAATAAACGATGGCATCAGCCGATGAATGAGCAACTTCCAGAATCACGTTCCCGAAGGTTCCGTCGAGCTGAACAGGAACCAAAACCTGATTATTCTCCCTCGGATAGATCATTTCCATCACTCCCTGTGTGTCCGGCGAACAACTGGGCATAAACGGTGGTAGCAATTTGTAAAAAGGATTGCGCCGCTTGTAGTACCAAGCCATTACCGGAGGCAAGACAAAACGCGACAGATGCGTCATTTCGCCGACCGACAAACAGTTGCTGGTAACCTGCCACCGACCGGTTGAATCGAGATGAACAAGGTGGTGATATGGACAGGCCGCAGTATTGAGTCCTTTAGGCATCACCCAAATCGTATCGGCCTGCTCGCAATAAGCTCCCATCCGACAACCACTTTCCCGACAAACCGGTATTTGAACCATCTCGTCAACGGGTTGCGTGAACCAGTGCCCACCAGGCAACAGGTTGAAAACATCAAACATCAACGGGGCTGCAGCCGATGTCCCGGTCAAGCCCGGGCGCCCCTCGCCATCGGCATTGCCACACCAAACAGCAACCAGGTAATTCCGATCGACACCAACCGCCCAACCATCTCGAAAGCCAAAGCTCGTTCCGGTTTTCCAGGCCACTTTTCGCGACGATGCAAATGACTCCCAGCCCGACTCTTCGTCCGGGCGGTTCACTTTCAGCAATGCCTCAAAAGCCAGCCATGCCGCTCCCTCTGAAATAGGTTTTTCAACAATTTCTTCCGAAGAATATACTTTAAACAGATAGTCGGGGCCTCGAAAATCATCCTTCAATATTACACCGTCATTCTGTTCGTAATGTACCAGAATGCGTGCCAACGAAGAATAAGCTCCGGCAAGATCCCACAAACTGACTTCAGCCCCTCCTAAAATAAGCGACAACCCATAGTGGTTTGCCGACTGGCGGATGGTTGAAAAACGGAGCTTTTTAAGCAGTTCGTAAAAACGATCGACACCAAAATCGCGCAACATACGCACAGCCGGAATATTGAGCGACTTCGACAACGCCATGGACGCCGGAACAGCCCCTTCAAATTGCAAATTGAAATTCTGCGGACTGAAACCACCGATCTGAGTCGGAATATCGGGAATGAGTGTTTGCGGCAGAATGAGTCCATCATCCTGCATTGCAGCGTACAGAAAGGGCTTAAGGATACTTCCGGAGCTACGGGGCGAAACAATTACATCGACTTGTTCGCCATGCCGGCCATCTCCCCTATCTGGCGAATTGCCAACGTAACTGAGCACCTCCCCTTTTTCCACATTCATTACCAGAACAGCAGCGTTGTGAATTTCGTTAGCCCGAAGGCGATCCAAATGCTGTCGGACTGCGCCGTTCACATTCCGTTGCAGCGGCAGATCGATCGTTGTTTGCACTCGCTCACCACGATGTTCGGCCAACACCCGATTCAACAAATGCGGTGCCGTTTGCGGAATAGCGTACACCTGCTGTGGCAGCGGCTCTAATTTGGCCAACGTCAGCGATGTTTGGTCCAACTGCCCTCGTTGGTACAGCAGGTCGAGCAGACGGTTTCGTTTTTGCAGCAACAACCGGTTCCGCTTGCCCGGATAAATTAATGATGGCGCGTTGGGAAGAACTGCCAACGTGGCCGACTCGGCCCAGGAAAGATCGGAAGCATGCCGGCCAAAGTAGCGCCAGGCGGCAGCATCAAGCCCCACCACATTCCCGCCAAAAGGAGCGTGTGAAACGTACATTTGCAGCAACTCTTCCTTGGAATACGACAGCTCTGCCCGAACGGCCATCGACAACTCAATGAATTTTTGCCACACCGTTCGGTCTTTGCCTTTCCGCGACAAACGAATTAGCTGCATGGTAATGGTACTTCCTCCACTAACCACACGCCCATTACGGATATTCTGGATAACAGCCCGAACAAGCGAAATGGGATTGAAACCCGGATGATAATAATAGTGACGATCTTCGAATGTGAGCACACAGGTTTCATACTTTGCGGGCACAGCCTCAACTTTCGGAAAGCGCCATTGTCCGTCGGTCGCGATATGGGCACCAAGCAACTCTCCGTTCCGGCTCTCGATGACAGTCGATGTTGGATCGGAAAACAATGGTGACGGCAGACAGAACCACCAAAACAGGAAAAGGGCTGCCATAAAAACGATCAGCAATCCCAAGCGAGCATGTCGCTTAATTAACCCCATTCGATGACGTAAAAACGCCATGCTTACTGTTGCACTTTCGCACCTGCGTCCCGAAGTAAAACTCATTTTGCTACTTCCACCCATTTTCCTGGTTTCCGCGAATTGATCCGGTTATCATACATTGCTTCGCATTGCACGGATGGCAGGTAAAATTTACCTTCGTAGGCTGCATTCAACAAAATCCGGAAGGTTTTCAGTTCGTTCGGGTTCAACTCAAAGTAAGTCAACACCCGATCGTCACGAATATCCTGATAGTCGAACACATCGCTCTTCAGCCGACTTTCAACATCATTCAACCGAGCATTAATAATCTCCCAACCAGAGGGGAAAATCGTGGTCAAAGCCATTTCTTTGTAGACACCTCGTTGCCCCGGATTCTGGACACTGATCACGGCCACAAAATCGCTTCCCTGCGCCAATTTCGCCGGATCAAGTTTTTGTCCCTGCATATCGGTATAGCGCACCTCCATAAACAGGTTATTTTGGATTGAAGTGGTATCGCCCGTGACCGGAATACCATCGCTGACCAATCGTGCGTACATCGCCTTGCCGGTTTGGTTTTCAACGTTCACCTGAGCCGATTTATTTCCCTTCAAATCCACATCGCTCCGCCAAACCGGAGTGGTTGCCGAAACAGATCGTGCTGCGGATTGATTGAAAGACACTTTTGCTTTCAGCGGATGGTCAGCGAGTTTTGCACCACCTGCGAACTCGGAAACAGCCAGCAGCGAGTAGGCTGCTGTTTGCGTACTCATCCACTCGTTTGACGACAAGGCCGTTGAAAGCTTAGTCACTAACGGAAAAGCTTCAGCCTGACGATTCACAAGCACCAGTGTTTCCACGATCATCGCTTTATCGCGTAAGTCGGAACCAAACGTGTGCGAAAGCTCCCGAAATGGTTTTACTGCTTTACTCAAAGTACCGATCATTTTTCCGGCTACTTCCGGTTGACCGGCTACCGCGTAGGCAGCGGCCAACCGCCACTGAGCCAACGGATCGAGATCTTTTTCCTCACGCAGCCGGTTCATCGCTCCAAAATCGGGCGACTGAGCCAAAGCCAAGGTATATAACCGATAAGCCTGAACAAGCTCCGATCGTTCGTAAGCGCGATCGGAATGTTGCCAGTTTCGGGCAGCATTCTTTTGATAGTTCAGCCATTTTTCTTTCACTCCAAAAGGCAAGGTATAGCCAGCCTCTTCAGCCTTCAACATAAAATGACCGGCATAATTAGTCCCCCAGCCTGTAACGTGCCGGCCACCAGGCCAATAGGCAAATCCGCCGTCAGAAGTTTGGAAACGGGTAAATTGGTTAAGCGCGTTACGGATATTGGTTTCAACTTCCTGCTTTTGCTCGCCGGATATAGTCGTCAGCCGATCAAGCAACAGTTGCGGGAAAGCACCCGAAGTCGTTTGCTCGATACAGCCATGCGGATAACGGAGTAGGTAACTCAGGCGCCGACTGAGGTCGATTGGTGGAATGGTCGACAGCTCGAGCTGAGCCGTGTTTGTACCCTCCATGCCCGGTGCAGTTAGCGAAACATTCCAGCTTTTCCCGGCTTCGATTATGGCTTCCTGCATATTCACCACTCTTGGGTTCGACGGGCGAACTTCGATCTCAATTTCGTAGCTGGCTTTATAACCGCCACTTTCAGCGGTCACCGATACTTTACCCACGCCTGTTTTTCCGGCCACTTTCAGTTTGAAGCCAACAATTTGGTCTCCAACCTCTGAAAACCGAACTTGTTGCGTATTTGCCCCAACCGGAGCGAGCATCTCGTTTGGCTGAATACTGACCTTTACATTTTTTACCTCCGGTTTCATCGCAAATACATTCACCGGCAGGTTCACCTCTTCGCCTGGCCCGAGCACACGCGGCAACGTTGCCAGCAGCATAAGCGGTTTCAGCACTTTCACCGATTTTTCACTACTCCCATAAGCTCCTTCATTCCCGGCAACAACCATAACCCGAACAGCACCAACATAATTTGGCATTTTCAGTTTGTGTTGATTTGTCTTACGAGGATCCAATGTGAATGGCCCTATGAAAGACACAACCGGCTTGAAACGGTTCACCTTTTTACGTTTTGCGGCAGCCAGATTTTCGTCGCCACCAACGGCAAACGCGCGCTCCAGCCGGGCACCGTAAGCACCAATCACATCGTCGTAAAAGTCCCATGTTTTCACGCCCAATGCCTCACGAGCGTAAAACTGCGGCCATGGATCTGGTGTTTTGAAACCGGTGAGATCGAGCAACCCTTCGTCGACAACAGCCAGGGTATAAGTCATTTTCTGCCCGGTCTTTTCCGACACTTTGATGTGATATTCCATCTCAGGCTCCAGCTCATCAGCCATTTGTATCATCGGCGAAAGGTGCGTTGCCGGATTTTCGACAACAACCGGCACCACTCCATATAGTCGGATCGGCGCATCGTTTTCGGTTTGCGCATGTGGCTGAATTAACGACACATGCACGAAAATATTCGGAGACATCTCCGGCTTTGCCTCGAAACTAAAAACCGTGTTCTTCTCTTTCGTTTCTACCCAAAATAGCTTGAGCACATCCGTTCCATTTTCGAGGCTCACCAGCGCTTTCCCATTTTTCCCTGAAGGAATGGTCACGGTAACTTTTTCACCAACATTGTATTTTTCTTTATCGGTTTTGAACGACAACATGGTTGCGGCACCCTGCATATCGTCGCCCGTCCAGTACCCCCATTTCGAAAAGTATGCAGCCAAACCGGTACTATGTCCGCTTTCCGGATCTTTGACATGAATCAGGTAGCGTCCGTTATCATTCCAATCCTTGTATTCAATTTGAAGCGGAATACTTGCCAGTCCGTTTACCGTGTTTACAACCTTACGCTGCACCGGCTTGTGATACGAATTGTTTACGTAACGTGCCAGATTATCATCACCCGAATCCCACCACCAGTGCCAGTCTACTTTGTAGACCGTTACTTCCAGACCTTTGCGATCGATTTTATTGCCGTTGTAATCGACAGTTATCAGATCGAGCGGATAAGAAGTACCAGTTTTGTACCAGTTTGAGTCGGAAGCTGGAAGCTTTACACCCACAAAAGACGAGTACGGAGCGTAAGGAACTGTTTTTACATCGATGCTGAAATCGCCGGTTTCTTCGTAAACCCGGGTGCTAAAATGCGCGTTGAGCATGCCCGGTGCCGAAGTAACCTGAGGCAGTTTAAAGTTTATTGGCGCAACGCCTTTGTCGTCTACCCTGCTATCGAAAACCTGTTGTTCCTCTGCATAAAAGTCTTTGGCCGGATCGTCGAATACATAATTGTAAAAACCCTTGAACGCCGTTTTTGCTTTTGAAAAGCTCAATGAAACCTGAGCTTTCAAATTTTTAGCTGTTCCTCCGTGCAACCAGGCGGTTTTCAAGGTTCCTTGGGCGTACCCCTGGTAAACTGAAAGCGGATCGGCGTCAAATCGGAGGTCGATTTTCAAGCGATTGGGTTTCACCGTCTCAACTTTTATTCGTTTGCTGAAGGTCTGCCCGCCAACTTTCAACACTGCCGTCCAGTTTCCGGTTGGCGCTTCGGCATCGGTTTCGCTGGCAAAACAATAAAACCGGTTGGTTCCTGTGGTTTTCACCTGTCGGCTGACAGTCTGTCCTTTCGGATTGATGAGTTCAAAAATCACCGGGTGATCAGCCGGCAAATTGTTCTGCTTGTCTTCTAAAATAAAGGTAAGGTAAATTTTATCTCCCGGTCGCCACACTCCCCGTTCTCCATACACGTAGCCTTTAATTCCTTTCTGAATCACGTTCCCGGTCACATCAAAATTACTGAGCGACAGAGACGAACCGTCGTCGAGCCGGAGATAAGCATACTGCCCGTTTTTTTCGGCGACCAGCAAAAAAGGTTTGTGCTTCAATTCTACTTTAGCCAATCCGTCAGACCCCGTTACAATGGTTTCCATCAGCTGCTTTTGCAAAGTGTATATTTTCAACGTGACTCCCGATTCCGGCTCCGTTGTTCGCAGGTTTGTCACCGCGAAGCTCATTGTTTGACTGGAACCACCCTTGGCTATGACGGCCAAATTCGTCGCAAACAAGTTGCGGGCAACAAACCGGCTCGAATTGAAATAGGAAATGCTTTCCGGATTTTCCCGCTGGCTCCAGTCAAAATCGTCCGGATAATAGTAATCTGAATACCATCCCGGGCGATCCCATGTCTCCATCTCGTTCTGCATTTGTTGCTCCTCGTTGATTTGGTCAACCGGCGAAAGCTGACCAGCATCGGGCATTTGCTCCTGCCCATACAACGAATACGCTTTGCCAAAACGCAACTGCACCCGGTAAATCGCACCCGGTTCAATTTTAACGAATGTTGCTAAATCGATATAATAAGTATTCCAGTTTTTAAGCTCGTCAAAACTTGCCACATTCAAATCAATCCTTTTTTGCAATACCAATCGCCCAACCTGCTTGATGTCTGAATCGCCCTGATAGCGGTTTTGTTGAAAAAACTGGTGAATGTTATTGGTGAAGATTTTGATGATCCGCAGATCGACCGACCGCAAGTTGACCGCCTCAAACGGAAAAACCAACTCGTTCGACGAAGGAACAATTGATCCCTTTCCAACTAAGCGTACTTCAGGTTTCAGATCCTCGAAACGCACCTGCATCCGAGTCGACTCCTTCAATTTAAAATTAAGCGCATTTCGGATTCCACCGGAAATATACACTTCGTGCTCTCCCGCGATGCGCGAAGGAACATAGACTTTCAATTCATTATTATCCAGCTGATAGCGCAATTTGTCGAGTTTATCAACGGTCACCAACCCCTCGAGATTCTGATCGGGCAACAATGGATCCGAGAAGCGAATCAACAGATATTGCTCAGGTTGCTGAACGACTTTTACATCTACGACCTTAAACATATCGAGTGCCGGAAGCTCGACTTCTTCCTGGCCCTTTTTATCGTCGTCAATCGCGTTGCCATCCCATTTCACCAGCAACTTTTGCGACTCATTGGTTCTCTCCAGACTATCAGCACGAAATGTGTGTTTTTTACCATCAGCATCGTGTTCCCAGCTCAAATTTAGTTGACGCCCGTTTTTACTCACCTCAACAATCGCCTCAATTTGCTTTTCATCGCCACAATCGGACGTGTAAACAATGCCCGAGAGATATTGGAGTTTCATATTTTGGCTATCGTATGCTTTCACGGCCAAACTATTCAAACTGAATGACTGCCGAATTGTTTTGACTACAAATCGCATGGTTTTAAATTCTTCCGGCACGTCCAGAACCTTTCCCAGCTGCACAGCCACCTCATAGTCCGTGTCCGATTTCATTCGTCCGACAGGCAGGAATGCCAGCGTATGATCGTCGATCCACTGAACACGCCCATCAACATTGGGCGACAAGCTAATTAGATCGCCACCAACATCAACTCCCGGCTGTTCGCGATGCAAAGGATCTTGGCTAAACTCGATTAAAATTGGTGCTTTGCACGAGACCACTCCACTGGTATAACTACTAACATACTGCGTGAAACCGGCATCAACCGCTTCTGTTGGGTTAATTTTTTTAGTGCCGCAGGAAGTAAAACAAAGACTAACGATCAGAAAATTTAAAAGCAAATAATGAGAGCGATTCATAGATTGAAAATTTGAATGAGATGACCAATTAGGTTATGTGATGACTAAAAATTGTGACAGACCTACACGCGAATTGTTTTCTGAGTTAAACTTACCCCAAACTTTAAAAAGGATCGATTACGAATTCAAACGGTGAAAAAATGTCAACTACCCCAGCTTTCACGATCCAAACTTCGGTATTGGATGGCTTCCGAAATATGAGGGCTCTCCACGTTTGGTGAGCTTTCCAAGTCGGCAATTGTTCGGGCAACACGCAAAATGCGATCGTATGCACGAGCCGACAAGCCTAGCTTTTCCATCGCATTTTTCAGCAAATTGTTGCTTGTCGCATCCAACGTTACATAGTCGCGAATTTGGCGCGACGACATTTGAGCGTTACAAAAGATTCCTTCCATCCCTTTATACCGTTCCGACTGTATTTGCCGAGCCCGAATAACTCGCTCACGAATGATTTGAGATCCTTCAGTATCGTTTAATTCCGATAGCTTTTTAAACGGAACAGGAACCACTTCCAGATGAATATCGATTCGATCGAGCAGTGGTCCGGAAATTTTATTCAGATACTTGGGAACCATCCCCGGAGCGCAGACACATTCTTTAGTTGGGTGGTTGTAATAACCACAAGGACAGGGATTCATTGAAGCAACCAACATTAAACTTGCAGGGTATTCCACCGAAAACTTAGCCCGGGAAATGGTGATCTTCCGATCCTCCAACGGCTGGCGCATCACCTCGAGAACAGTGCGTTTAAACTCCGGTAGCTCATCCAGAAAAAGCACTCCATTGTGCGCCAACGAGATTTCGCCCGGTTGCGGATACGTACCTCCTCCAACCAGAGCAACGTCGCTAATGGTGTGGTGCGGACTTCGAAATGGCCGTTCGGTCATCAGCGAGCTATCTTTATCGAGGCGACCAACCACCGAATGAATCTTGGTGGTTTCCAATGCTTCGTGCAGGGTAAAAGGAGGCAAAATTGTCGGAATCCGTTTGGCGAGCATGGTCTTTCCGGCTCCCGGAGGTCCAATCATAATTACATTGTGACCACCGGCGGCGGCAATCTCGAGCGCACGTTTCACATTCTCCTGCCCCTTTACATCCGAGAAATCAACATCCGACAGGTTCAGCATTTTATAAAATTCCTCCCGGGTGTCGACAATTGTTGGCTCCAGATCGACCTCGCCGTTGAAAAAGCCCACGACTTCAGCAATATTCTCAACGCCATAAATCTTCAACTTATCGACCACAGCTGCTTCACGGGCATTTTGCTTGGGCAAAATAAAACCATCAAAACCCTCTTCACGAGCTTTTATAGCAATTGGCAAGGCACCTTTTATTGGCTGCAGTGTACCGTCAAGCGAGAGCTCTCCCATCATCACATACTTCTCGAGCCTATCCGATTTTATTTGCTCCGATGCCGCCAATACAGCAACTGCCAGTGGCAAATCGTACGATGATCCCTCTTTGCGCAAATCAGCAGGCGCCATGTTAATGACGATCTTTTGTTTTGGCCATTTGTAATTATTCAGTCGTAAAGCGGCTTCAATTCGTTGTTGACTTTCCTTTACGGCATTATCGGGAAGACCAACCAATAAAAACCGGATCCCCTGCGAAACATCGGTTTCAATGGTAATGGTGGTTGCATCGATCCCGTGAACGGCCGACGCGTAAGTTTTGATCATCATTTGTAATGGAATTTGCTTGATTCAGTTTTTCTAAAAATACACCGATTAACAATAAATTGCAACAGTACGAACAGAAGGTTTTTCTTATCTTTAGAGAATTAAGCGAAACTGCATATGACCATTCGTCAAAAACTGTACAATATCATTTTTGAAGCCGAAACCCCAACCGGAAAAATTTTCGATTTAAGCTTGCTGCTGATCATTTTATCGAGCATTATTCTGGTTATGCTGGAAAGTGTTCCGGAGATTAAATTAAAATACGGCGACACGCTTCATATCCTGGAGTGGATCATTACAATCTTCTTCAGTATTGAATACATCCTTCGCATTTGGGTGGTTCACAAGCCCTGGTCGTACATTTCGAGCTTTTATGGCATTATCGATTTGTTGTCTGTAATACCAACTTATCTCAGCTTAATCGTAGTTGGAAGCCATAGTCTGATGGTTATTCGGGCCATTCGATTGCTTCGGATTTTCCGGATTCTGAAATTGAACCGCTTTACTCAAGCCGGACAAAATTTAGGCAAAGCACTCTGGGCTAGTCGCGAAAAGATATCGGTCTTTCTGTTTTTTGTTGTCAACGTAGTCATTATTGTTGGCACCCTCATGTACCTGATTGAAGGCCCGACCAACGGTTTCAAAAGTATCCCGGCCAGCATTTACTGGGCAATTGTTACGATGACCACTGTTGGATATGGCGATATTTCACCCCAAACGCCCTCCGGTCAATTTATGGCCAGCCTGGTCATGATCGTGGGCTATTCGGTAATCGCTGTTCCAACCGGAATAGTAACCTCTGAAATTATTAAAGGATCGCGCAGTACGAACACGCAGACGTGTAGCAACTGCCTGTACGATCGCCACGACGATGACGCCAAATTCTGTAAAAAATGCGGAACCCAGCTAAACGAATAGCTTAATTTTCCCGTAAACCTCTTAAAACAAGCGGCCTTCAAAAAGTTGACATCCTTTAACAAATAGCACTTCATGGTCTGTTGTGATTTTTGTATTTTTGCGGGTCACTCTAATACTTTAGAAACTATGATTGGAAAGTTTTTCCATACGCCAAAGTCCAGACGATTCAATATCACTACCCGGTATTACGACCCGGACAAGGAGAAGATGGAAAATCGGGAAGAACGCATTAAAGCGGAATTAGGATTGAATGAGAAAAAAGACTGGGATCCCAAACGCCGTGCAAATATTCGCGGACAATTCCGTCAAAGTATGGGCAGCGGTTCAAAAACAGCGGAAGACGCACGCAAGAAATCCAATACCCGTTTGATTTTTTTGGTCCTTATTTTAACGTTGGCTGTTTACCTGATTTTAAAATTTTAAAGCTACTCCGTGCCTGATATTATCCAATTGCTTCCCGACTCGGTAGCAAACCAGATTGCAGCGGGTGAGGTTATTCAACGACCTGCCTCGGTTGTAAAAGAACTGGTTGAAAATGCTATTGACGCGGGAGCGACTCAAATTACCGTTAACATTAAAGATGCCGGCCGCACCTTGATTCAAGTGAGCGACAACGGGTGTGGCATGTCTGAAACCGATGCGCGAATGGCCTTTGAACGACATGCAACCTCGAAAATCAGATCGGCCAACGATTTATTCTCGATCCGCACAATGGGTTTTAGAGGCGAAGCGCTGGCCTCGATTGCCGCCATTGCCGACGTTGAGTTGCATACCAAACAGCACGATGCTGAAGTTGGCACGTTCATCCATATGGTCGGCTCCCGGGTTTTCAAACAAGAACCTACACAGTGTTCCAATGGCACCAATTTTCTGGTTAAAAATTTGTTCTTCAACGTTCCGGCCCGACGTAAATTTCTGAAAGCCAACTCCACCGAACTAAAACACATTATAAACGAAATACAACGAATAGCGATGGCCAATCCCGAAATCGGGATTTCGCTCATTCATAATCAGGATCCGATTTACGAAATGGCAACAGGCGACAACACCCGAAAGCGTGTCGTTTCGATCTTCGGCAAAGCCATCAACCAAAATTTGATTCCGGTGAATACCGAAACCAGTCTGGTGAACATCAAAGGCTTTATTGGCCAACCCAAATACGCGAGAAAAACCTATGGGGAACAGTTTTTCTTTGTGAACAGGCGTTTTATGAAACACCCGTTTTTTCATCGGGCAATCATGCAAGCCTACGAAAAAATATTGCCTCCGGACAGTTACCCTGCGTATTTCTTGTATCTCGAAATCGATCCGGATGTGATTGACATCAACATCCATCCTACGAAAACTGAGATTAAGTTTGAAAATGAAACTGCGATCTGGCAAATCATTCAAGCGTCGGTACGTGAAGCATTGGGTAAATTTAACGTGATGCCGTCCATCGACTTTGATCAGGCTGGAAGTATCGACATTCCGATAGCCCCCAAAAGCCCGGCAGGTATTGAAATGCCACAGATCAAAGTGGATCCAACCTACAACCCATTTAATACGGGCACCAGCTATCGTTCTCAATCGCTTGGTGGCGCGGGTAGTTATACCGGAAATAAACACGAACAGGTGCAACATTGGGAGAAACTATATAGCGATTTCCAAAAATCGGACGATGAGGTTGTGATTTCATCTTCGGCAATGAACCGGGAAGAGGAACCTGAAAACCTTCAAATCGACCAGGAAGATTTTAACCCGGGTCGGACCTGTTTTCAGTTTAAAAACAAATATATCCTCACCCCCGTTAAGTCGGGATTGATGGTGATTGACCAAAAAAGAGCGCATGAACGAATTCTCTTCGAAAACTTTATGACCATGCTCGATCATCAGCAAATTGCCAGTCAGCAGTTGTTATTTCCGCATTGCTTTGAGTTGGAAGCTTCAGACGCTGAACTTTTACGTTCGGTGTTGGGAAACTTAAAATCACTGGGCTTTGAAGTAAAGGAAACCCAATCGTGCCAATTTCTGATTAATGGGATTCCGGGCATTTTGGAAAATCTTTCGCCGCTGGATGTGATCGAAAGCCTCCTTGAAGACTTGAAAAACACAGCAGTCGATCTGCAAGAAAAGGCGAAAGAAAAGATTGCAGCTTCGCTTGCCTCTGCATCGGCTATTTCATACGGCCACGTGTTGAAAAATGACGAATTGAACCAACTTATCGACCAATTGTTTGCTTGTTCAACACCTAATTTTTCGCCAACCGGCAAGCAAGTTTTAAAAATTATGCCGGTAGATCAGTTTGAGAAGTTACTCAAATGACATTTTGACTTTTATTTTCTTATTTTGCACTAAATCATTATTTGGCAAGGCTCTTGTAAGCATCCACTTAAATTTCGACTATGAGTAATTTCCGATCACCTTTTGCCAACATACCTCCAGTGGTAAAAAACCTTATCATCATCAATATACTGATGCTGATAGCAACCTATATTCTGCAATTCCGTGGTGTAAATCTGAGTTCAATTTTAGGTCTCCACTACCTTGGCTCTCCAGCATTCAAACCATACCAGCTGGTCACCCATTTGTTTATGCATGGCGGCTTCTATCACCTGTTGTTCAATATGTTTGCCCTATGGATGTTTGGCCGTGTATTGGAAAGTGTATGGGGGCCGAAACGTTTTTTTATCTACTATTTTGTAACCGGACTAGGTGCCGCGGCATTGCACACCTTCGTTAATTATATCGAATTTCAATCCGTTGCCTCGAAAATGAATCAGGAAAGCATTGACCTGGTAATGCAGCAAGGCGTTGAAATATGGAGTCAGGGAAAAAATTACACCGATCCGTTGATGGCACAATTGAACACAATCATAAATATTCCGACGGTGGGAGCATCGGGAGCCGTGTTCGGTGTATTACTTGGTTTTGGAATGCTGTTTCCAAATACTCAATTAATGTTACTCTTCCCTCCAATTCCGATTAAAGCCAAATACTTTGTCATTGGATACGGCTTACTCGAATTATATCTGGGCCTGTCTCGTCCGGGAAGCAATGTTGCCCATTTCGCGCATTTAGGGGGAATGCTATTTGGCTACCTGATGATTAAATATTGGAACAAAAACAGCCAGCATTTTTACTAAAAGCAGCGATCTGTTGCCGGAAAAACTTGTCGACTGAATTGTAAGTTTAAAATGACGATAAACCGTTCAAATATCGGGTTATGAGTATCACCGACGAAATTAAAGAATCTTTCAAAAAAGGGTCAGTACTGACTCGGCTCATCTATATCAACATTGGTGTATTTTTGCTGATACGGCTCATTAATGTGTTGTTTTTTCTGCTGAACAGAGATTTCACGTTACTCGCATGGCTGGCTCTGCCTGCCAATTTCAGCGCTTTGCTTTCAAAGCCCTGGACTTTGTTCAGCTACATGTTTCTGCACTTCGACTTTCTGCATATTCTTTTCAATGTTCTTTGGCTCTACTGGATGGGAAAGATTTTCCTGTTTTATTTTGATGCCCGAAAGCTTTTGGCGGTTTATATTTTAGGTGGACTGAGTGGCGGAATTTTCTTTTTACTGGCTTACAACCTTTTCCCGGCCTTTACCGATTTGGTTTCGTTTTCGCGTTTACTTGGCGCGTCGGCGTCCGTACTGGCGATCATCGCTGCGGTAGCGACCCATGCTCCAAATCATCCGATCAACCTTCTGTTTATTGGAGAAATTAAAATGAAACATCTCGCGATCGTATCGATTTTACTCTATGTGATTGGTATTGCCGGCTCGAATGCAGGTGGAAATTTGGCTCACGTTGGTGGAGCCGCGTTCGGCTTTTTATTTGTGAGTTTAAATCGTCGGGGGACCGATATTACCAGCTGGTTTACGAATCTTATTGAAAGCTTCACCCAAATAGCCAAACCAAAGCGACACGTTAAGGTTAGCTACCGGGGTACCGACATCGACAAACAGTATAACCAACAAAAAAAGGTACAACAAGAAGAGATTAACCGTGTGTTGGACAAAATCAGTAAATCAGGTTACGATTCACTCACAAAAGAAGAAAAAGAGCTGCTCTTTAAGATGGGAAAATAAGAGGAATTATCACATCGATTCCTGAACCTGATCACCTTTATCTTTTTTTGCCCGATAGCGCGAACGGAAACGGCTTTCAACTTTATGTTTTCTCACCAATCGTTTACCGGTTCGTCTGGCAGCATTCAAACTGGCATTCAGCTCAAATCCAAACAGAAGTACCAGCGACATCAGATATAACAACAATAAAACGACCAACAAAGCACCAATTGATCCATAGAGTTTGTTGTAATTACCAAACCGGGTGATGTAATAGTTAAATCCAAACATGATGATAATGCTCAGAATGGTCGACATTGTTCCTCCGGCTGAGATAAAACGCCAGCGTGTTTTCTTGGCGGGAGCCAAATAAAACAGGAATGAATAGGCAAAAAAGAAGAGTGCAATAATCACGACCCATTTCCCAAAGGTGAGCAAATTATACGTAAACTGCCCGCCCAACAAGCCCCTGGAATCCAGAGAATTAATCACGATCTGCCCCACAGTAATCATACTAATGGCTGCTGTCAGCAAAAAAGCCAGAATAACCAGCAATACAAACGACATTAGCCGCTGCATGTACCACGGCCGACTCTCAAAAATATGCAGCGAAGCATCAAAGGCATTCATCATCGAAACCAGCCCATTGGTAGAAAAAATCAAGCCCATAAAAAAACCGATAGACAACAGTCCTCCCCGGGGTTGGGTAAGAATATCCTGTATCGTTTCATCCACTGCCTCGAAGGTTTGTGGAGGCAAGATCCCCTGAATCAGTAAAAAAAGTTCTTGTTGGAAATTGTCGATTGGGACATAAGGAATCAGTGTAAACAAAAAGATCATTGCCGGGAAAAGCGCCAGAAAGAAACTGAAAGCAATTGCCGAGGCTCGTGTGGTGATTGCGCCATTTTCAATGCTCCTAAAAAAAAACAACATCACATCGTACAAAGGAACCCGGTCGAAACCCGGAAGTGTCACCTTTCTGGCACGAATCATCCAGCCCAGAAAAATACGTTTTAACCGATGAAACCGGTTGCCCATCCTTATTGTTTTTCAATTCTTAATTGATGAATGACTGGCTTACCACTATCATTTTTCACTAAAAAAGAAACCCTATAAACCCCCTTATTGGTGGTAAGTTTGCCAATTGCATATTTTGTATCTGCCTTCCCGCTTTGGTGAATAATCGAAAAATCACTCGCTTTATTCTGGTCAAAAAAATTCGACACAATTTGTTGCGCCTGAGCCCGACTATATACATCGTCCTGATCCAGAACAAAAAGCTCGATATTTTGATTAAAATAGGAAGACAACACGGAAGCATTCCCGGTTTTCAAACTAGTCACCAGCTCGTCCGAAATTTGAGCCACGCCCAATAAACCGCTTAAAACAAATGCCAATGTAACCAATGTTACCTTTATTAAATTTCGTTTCATTTTACTCGCTAATTTCGTATTACTATCTACTAAACGAATGCTGCTTTTTGCCGCCATAAAGCACATTACAGAACATCCAAACTTCAAAAGAAAGTCCCGGAATAGCTTGATCCGAAACAAATCCACGCAACAGAAACATAAACTGTACCAAATACCCGAAAAACACTAATTTTGGATATATTGCACTGTAAAGTTAACAAATTTCGAATGTGAACAAGCTATGAAGATAAAGCTAGTCGTTATTGGCAAAACAGATAAGCCGTACTTAAAAGATGGAATTGACTTGTTTTTGGGTCGCATACCACACTACCTTCCATTTGAATATCAGATTATTCCCGACATAAAAAACACACGTAAGCTCTCTGAAGAACAACAAAAGGAAAAAGAAGGCGAACTGATTCTGGCTCAGCTGAAAGCCGGTGATGAACTGATCCTGCTCGACGAAAATGGAAAAGAATTCCGTTCGGTTGAATTTGCCGGATTCCTGGAGAAGAAAATGCTTGGAGGAACTAAAACATTGATCTTTTGTATTGGTGGTCCCTATGGTTTTTCGGGCAAAGTGTACGAGGCCGCCACCGCAAAGCTAAGTTTATCCCGAATGACCTTTTCGCACCAAATGGTTCGGCTCATTTTTTGTGAGCAGCTGTACCGGGCTCTAACCATCCTGAAAGGGGAACCCTACCATCACGAATAAAGCTCGACCATGAAGATTCTGAAACATTATGCGTTCTTAGTATTATCGTTCATCCTCATACTATTTGGAGTTCTGACCGAAAGCATCGCGTTTCAAAAGGATCACGACAGTGTTCTGGAGAAACAGTTCGAGCGAGTATTTCAGGAAAAGTTGCAGGATCTTCAAAACCATCTCGATGCGATTTCAGAAACAGTTGAATCGCCCGATTTCGACGGCAATTTCCAGAATCACTTTAATGAGCTAATTCCGCTGTACAACGAGCAAGGCCTCGGATTTATGATTGCCAATCCCGAAGAACTTATTTTTTGGTCGGGAAACCACTTTTCATTTTCAGGCATCCTCAACGGCAGCAGCCAATCGCGGATTATTACAATTCCCAACGGAATATTCTATCTCGAAGTTCGCGAAGCAGTTCCTTATTCCATTTATGGCTTAATCCACCTAAAACACAACTATTCGATTGAAAATGAATTCATCGAGAATAAATTCACCAAAGACTTTGATGTCCCTGCGAACTATTTGATAAAGAATTTTGACACACCCGTTGGCGTTCCGATACACGCCCGAGATGGCCGGTTTTTATTCTCCCTGGTTCCCGGAAATGGAGGCTCAGCTCAGACAGACAATCTGATTTGGCCATCAATTTTCTATGCACTGGCATTGCTTTTCCTTCTCATTTTTACCCGGCTGGTTTTCAAACGCCAAAAGCACGAACATTTTATCATCCGTGTTTCCGGACTGGCTCTGGCGTTGTTTTGCCTTTACTGGTTTCGAATTCTCTTTAAAATACCGGCTTTCTGCGACACCTTCGAGCTATTCGGGCCATCGCTTTATGCTTACTCAAGCTGGCTGCCCTCCTTGGGCGATTTGTTATTGCTAACCGTCCTGATCTTTTTCTGGAGCTTCAATTTCGCCAAGGATTTCGTGCTTTCGAAACCAAAGAAACGTTACGAACTGATTGCGGCTTTCTGCTTTGTCGCGCTTTTCTACCTGGCAATTAACTTCCTCATTACAAACCTAATCCGAAACTCCAGCTTTTCGTTCCAACTAAATCGAATCGATGATATTAATGAATACAGCATCATTGGTTATGTGGTTATCGCCCTTCTGTTTTTTTCGGCTTTTATGATCAACCTGAAGGTGGTTGAAAGCAGCGAAAAGTTTATCAACCGACGTATCTTTTACTATGCTCATCTGAGCCTAATTGTCATTTTTCTACCACTATGCGTCCTCGTTAAAGACACAAAACTATACATTCTCACACTTTACCTGATTACTAATCTATCGGTATTTGTTTTGCAAAAGACTCAGCTTAAGCGTGTTTCACTTTCGTTCATCATTTATTTCGTTTCGCTCTATACGTTCTTTTCGCTCATCATCATCCAATCGAATAACAATGTCAGGCGGCAACAGGTACAGGAACTAATGGCGATCACTTTGTACTCCGAACACGACCCTGCCGCGGAAGTCTTCCTAAAAGAAATGCAGCAAAAGATAAGTGTGGACACCATCATCCCGATCCTGCTTTCGAACAACGATTTAGAGCGACTGGAAGACTACGCAAACCGAAATTATTTTAGCGGCTATTTCAAGAAATATGACAGCTGGATCACGATTTGTGATAGTGGAGACAGTTTGTTGGTGCAGCCGGACAATCATTTGGTTCCTTGTTTTCCGTTTTTTGAGCAGATGATTGAGGAAACCGGAAACGGAATTCCGGGAACGAACTTTTACTACATGGATAACATGAATGGCCGAATTTCTTATTTTGGTCGATTCACTTATCCGCTGGATACAAACCCATTGGGCCTGTCGATTTTCATTGAGCTAAAATCCAGGTTAATTCCTGAAGGTGTTGGCTTTCCGGAACTATTGCTCGACAAAAGCCTGCAGGAACCAGCTCGATACCGGAATTTTTCGTACGCGAAATATTACAAGAATGAATTGGTTCATCTCCGTGGCGACTACCAATACAATTATTATATCAACACCTATCAAATCGGAAAGTCGTCGCCCGGCCTGATGATCAAGAAAAGCTGGGATGGATACGACCATTTGATTTACTGCCTTGGCGACGACAATTTCATTATCGTGAGCACCAAGTCGTTCGGTTTTCTCGAGTACCTGATTTCGTTCCCATACCTGTTTGTATTTTATTTTGTTTTCATTCTGCTGATCGTCATTATTGGGAATGCCAACTATCGCACACAGGCGTTGGTTTACGATTTGAAATTTCGAATTCAAGCATCCATTATCGCGATTGTACTTTTCTCGCTTTTGCTGATCGCTTCCGGAACAATCTACTACAATCTGAGGGAGTACGATAACAAACACCAGTACGATTTGAATGAAAAAATGAAATCGATTGCCGAGGAAATTAACCTTCGGTTGAAAGATGTTGACACTTTCACCCCCGAAATTTTAGATTGGCTGTGGCAGGATTTAGGTGATTTGTCGAATATTTTCCGAACCGACATCAACATTTATAGTTTCAACGGTGAATTGATTGCCTCCTCGCGTCCCGAAGTTTTTAATCGGGGTATCATTTCAACACGAATGAATGCACAGGCCTTTTACGAATTAACTGAGAACTATCAGATCAGCATCATTCAGCCCGAAGAAATCGGGAACCTTTCTTTTTTGTCGATTTACGAGCCTATTATCAATAATCGGGGCGAATACCTTGGCTTTATCAACCTGCCGTATTTTACCCGGGGCGATGAACTTCGACAGGAAGTAACAACTTTTATCGTCGCTTTTATCAACCTCTATGTGTTGCTGTTTTTTATTAGTGTGATTGTAGCGCTTCTATTGGCCAATCAGATTACTCGTCCGCTGACTTTAATTCGCGAACGTTTAAAAGGAATGCAATTAGACAAGCAAAATGAACAGATTAGCTACAACGCAGACGATGAAATTGGCGCTTTAGTGCGCGAGTACAACCGAAAAGTAGAGGAATTGTCAGACAGTGCCGATATGCTGGCTCGCACCCAGCGCGAAATGGCCTGGCGCGAAATGGCCAAGCAGATCGCCCACGAAATTAAAAACCCGCTCACACCGATGAAACTTCACATTCAGCACTTGCAACGAGCCAAGCAAGCCAACAGCGAACAATATGATGAAATTTTTGAACGGGTAACGCGCACGTTGATTGAGCAAATCGACACCCTATCCGATATTGCTACGGAGTTCTCGAACTTCGCGAAAATGCCCAATGCCAAAAACGAAATTTTCAATTTAACCGATCGTCTTCAACAAGTTGTTGAGCTATTCAACCCAACCAAACAAGTGAAATTTGAACTGGAACTCGACAGTCATCCGGAAATTCTGGTTTTTGCCGACAAAGAGCAGATCTCACGTGCAATCATCAACCTGATCAAGAATGCAATTCAGTCGATTCCATCCGACGACCAAGGACTTGTTTCCATACGCTTAACCCATGATAAAACCGACACAACCCTGTCTGTAACCGACAATGGGAGTGGTATTCCAGATGAAGTCAGGATGCATCTTTTTCAACCCAACTTTACCACAAAAACCAGTGGCATGGGGTTGGGATTGGCAATTGTTAAAAAAATCGTTGAGTCGTCGAATGGCGAGATTTGGTTTGACACCGAACTAAACAAAGGCACTACCTTCTACATAAAACTTCCGTTGTATATTGATGAAAGTTAGATGACAGTCGAACGAACGTCGACCGATTATACAAACTCGTGAAAGGGTAACTTTTCGAGGTCGACGTTTCCGCCACTCAAAATAATGCCCACTTTTTTGCCACGAACATCCAGTTTATTTTCGAGAATAGCAGCCAGCGGAACAGCAGATGAGGGCTCTACAATAATTTTCATCCGCTCCCAGATCAAACGCATGGCACGAACGATTCCCCGTTCCGAAACGGTCACTATTTCATCTGTTGTGCGTTGAATGATTCGGAAATTTAGCTCCCCAACCGATGTAAGCAGGCCGTCGGCAATGGTTTTGGGGTTAACAGAAGGAATAAGCTTTTTCTGGTGAAATGATCGGCACGCATCGTCGGCTCCGGCCGGTTCTGCAGCAACCACCAACGCACTTGGATTCATGGCCCGAGTGGCTATTGCGGTTCCGCTGAGCAAGCCACCGCCTCCAACCGGGCACAAAATTACATCAAATGGCCCGGCATCTTCAATCAACTCCTTCGCTGCTGTGCCCTGCCCGCAGATTACATCGAAATTATGATACGGGTGAATTTCCGTCGCCCCGGTTTCGGCTGCAATCTTTGCTAAGGTATTCTCCCTGGCTTCAAGCGTTGGTTCACAAAAAGTTATCTGGCCGCCATAACCCGCTACAGCCTGCTTTTTAATCTCGGGGGCTGTACGCGGCATCACGATATAGGCCGGAATTCCCCGCATAGCAGCCGCCAAAGCCAAGGCAGCAGCATGATTTCCGGACGAGTGTGTGCAAACACCTCTGGCGGCCTCTTCGTCAGTCAACAAAAGAACGGCATTGCAGGCTCCCCGAAACTTGAAAGCACCGACCTTCTGTAGGTTTTCGCATTTAAAATGCAACTCGCAATTCAAAATTCGGTTCAATGTTGATGAGCTCAAAACCGGTGTACGATGAACCGATGAGCGAATGCGCTCGTGAGCCTGCTCGATATCTGCAAATTTGGGTGCTCTCATTTTTCAACTTTAAACGAAGGAATGCCGACACTCATTGGCAAACTAATTTCTCAATTTAAAATACTTTGTTACAAACTCTTACTGTAATCTCTTGTTCTACGAGCTTGCTAATCTGAGGAATAATCCGCCGGAAATGATCCGAGTTAGAATGGCTATCCAGGTGTTCTTTGCTTTCCCACTTCTCAACCATTATAAAAACAGACCGACTGTCTTGATCCCGGATCAGTTCATATTCAATGCATCCGGCTTCTTTTACCGTTTCGTTTACTAATTCTTCTGCCAATTCCAGGAAACAATCTGTTTGCTCTTTGAGAACAGCGAAGGTTGCTATTACATTAATCATCTGATTCAGCTATTATTGATCATTTAAATCTCTTCAATCAACTGCTTCAGGATCAGAGTCATCTGAGGCTCCGATCGCATTGCGACTGCCTGAACTTCCTCGTGGGAGATTTCAACAATCTCGCCGGGTACGCCACTATCGGTAACAATTGAAATGCCGAATACCTTCATCTCCATTTGCCTCGCAACAATCACTTCGGGAACAGTTGACATGCCGACAACATCGCCACCCAAAATCCGAAACATTTTGTACTCAGCCGGCGTTTCAAACGTTGGTCCCTGAACGCCCACATAAACACCTTCTTTAATTTCAATTTTATTTTTTAGAGCGATGAATTTGGCTTTCTGCCGCAGTTCTTTGCAGTAGGCCTGACTCATATCCGGAAAGCGCGGCCCCAGCTCATTGATGTTTTTGCCATGCAACGGATGGTCGGGAAACATGTTGATGTGGTCGTTGATAATCATCAGGTCGCCAATTTTAAAATCGGGATTCAATCCACCGGTGGCATTCGACACAAACAGGTAGTTGATTCCCAGCTTTTTCATTACCCGAACCGGAAAGGTTACCTCTTTCATGTTGTAGCCTTCGTAATAATGAAAACGTCCCTGCATGGCCAGTACCTTTTTACCTCCGAGAGTTCCTGAAATTAAATGACCGTTGTGCCCTTCGACAGTCGACACCGGGAAATTGGGGATTTCTCGATAAGGAATCTCCTTTTCAATTGCTATTTCGTTAACCAATCCGCCAAGCCCCGAACCAAGGATGATTCCGATTTCGGGTTGATTACCAATTATTTTGCTGATGTAATTTGCGGTTACTTCTATTGTCTTTAACATAGCCTACTATTTTCTTATTGAAACTTTTGCCCTCGCTGTCGAGGAACTTAATTTGTAAAGGAACATAAAACAGGCGCGCCTTCAATTCATCGCTAAGGCCACTTGCAAATCGCAAACGAACGGCATCTTTTTCAGTTGTAAGAATAAATGCCTGTTTGGATTTCCACTGCTCAAAGACCTTCCCGATCTGTTTAAAGTCGCGACTCGTGAAATTGTGATGATCTTTAAAAACCAGCTCATCAACCAATTGAGTGCTTGCCTCCAGATAACTCCGAAACTGAGACGGGTTGGCAATACCAGCGAGCATAATTACTGCAGGTTTCTCTCCTTCAGTTGCAAAAACCGGGGTTTGAGTTGCCAATTCCGGAAAAACAGCCTGCGGCGTACCATAAACCATCGTTGTAAAATACAGCGACTGATAGGGCCGCAGATTCACATTCTTCATGATAATGCGCCGGGTGATCGGTGTAATTTCGTCGGGGCACTTGGTGTAAATAATTACATTGGCACGCCGCCGCTGGTAACAACGTTCGCGCAACCGGCCAAGAGGTAAAAGATGATCTTCTTCGATTGGACGGTTGTAGTCGATCAACAAAATGTTGATGCCCGGTGTCACCTTCCGATGCTGAAAGGCATCATCGAGCAGGATCGCATCGAACGACTGCGACTGGTCTTCCAGTAACTTTTCAATTCCGCGAACGCGATTTTCATCAACCGCAACAGTAACATCCGGAAACTTTTTTTTGATCTGCAGGGGTTCATCGCCCACATTTTCCACATTCGAAGTTTCCTGAACCAGAAAAAATCCTTTGGTTTTCCGTTTGTATCCGCGACTTAGTGTCGCCACGTTCGCATGCTTTTTCAAAAGATTGACCAAATATTCGGTATGAGGCGTTTTACCGGTACCTCCAACCGTTATATTACCAATTGAGATCACCGGAATTTCAAATTCAGTCGACTTGAATATCTTCGAATCGTAGAGCATATTACGGATGTATACGACCAATCCGTAAATGAGAGAGAGCGGGTATAAAAGTATTTTCAACATAATCGGGATTTGCCCGACGAAGTTACCAAAATCGGCTTAATAAAAAGAAGCTACCGGGAGAGGTAACTTCTTTTTATTGTTTTTTATTATTCTAATCACCTCGTTGAATACGATTTAACCGAGAGATCGATCCAACTATTTTACTCAAAAGTAACATCAAATGGCATTCGCGCCATGATTCCTCTGGTCGAAACAACATTCTTCAACTGTTCGTAATGTTTGTACTGGTCTCCCAGTTCATTTTTCATGAAAAACATTTTGGCATCGCCAGAGAATCCTTTAATCAGCTCTTCAAACGGATCTTTCAGTTTTGGCAATTTACTCACCCGATATTCTTCCAGTCCACACATTTCTGCTGCAATTCTTACCGCTTCATCTACGCCGCCATAAAGGTCAACCAAGCCAAGCTCTTTCGCATTTTCAGCAGCCCAAACTCGTCCCTGACCAACTTCATCAACCTGCTCTTTTGTCATTCCGCGCCCCTCAGCAACTCGACTAATAAATGTATCGTAGCCCCTTTCAATATAATTTTGAAGCTTATTGCGTTCGAATTTTGTCATCGGGCGGGTTATTGAAAGCAGATCAGAATTCTCATTGGTAGACACCACATCCTCTGTAATTCCGAGTTTATCGTTCAGTAGTTCAGCAGCGTTCGGAATCATTCCGAAAATACCGATTGAACCGGTGATTGTGGTGCGGTCGGCCAAAATGGTATCGGCTGCAGCAGCAATGTAATAGCCACCCGATGCAGCCACGTCGCCCATTGAAACCACAGTTGGCTTGGCTTCGGCCGCCAATTTTACTTCGCGCCAGATCACCTCCGATCCATATGCACTACCACCGGGTGAATTGACACGCAACACAATGGCTTTAATCGACGAGTCGCGACGTGCTTCACGAATTGTTCTGGAAAGCGACTCCGATTCAATACCTTCAGACGATGTACCATCAATCTCCCCTTCAGCATAGATAACAGCGATTTTATCACGAATCAAACCCTTGCCGCTGGTTTTGCCCGGAGCCTTCGAGTATTTCTCAACTCCGATCGCCGGCACATCGTCCTTCTCATCCGTTCCGGTTAAAGCTTTTAGTGTGTTTATCAGTTCATCTTTATACATCAGCGTATCAACAACACCTGCGTCAACCAATTCATTTGCCGGTAAAAAGAAGGTCACTGAATCGGCCAGCAGATTAACCGCTTCGGGAGTCATTTCTCTCGACTCGGCAATAGCAGCAACCATTTGCCCCCAAATACTACTCAAATAAGTCTGTGTCTGCAGCCGGTTTTCCGGGCTCATTTTTTCTAATATAAATGGCTCAACAGCCGCCTTAAATTTGCCATGACGAACAATCTGAATTTCGACCCCTAGTTTCTCCAACGCGTTTTTGTAGAATGTACGGGTTGAGCTCAGTCCCTTCAACTCAATCATTCCTTGAGGATTTAGCACTAATTGATCGGCAACCGATACCAAATAATAGGCTTTTTGTGAAAAAACATCGCCATAAGCAACCACAAATTTCCCAGACTCTTTAAAGTCAATCAGAGCATTGCGAATTTCTTCAACGGTAGCCATCCCTGTTTTCAAATCAATTGGATTCAGATAAATCCCTTTAATTTTATCATCGGTTTTAGCCTTATCAATGCATTCGAGAATTGCATCAAGACCCATCTCTCCACTCATTTTAATTCCGGGAAGATCAAGGTCGTCGAACGGATTATCCGCAGCGCGTTCAATAATTTGCTTTTTGAAATCCAGTATCAAAACCGAATTATCCTTAACAACTACCGGCTTGTCGGAAAGCGACATGATGGCCGAAAAAACTCCAATTAAGAGGAAGATGCCAACGATTGATGCCAAGATAATTCCAACAACCGTTGCCAGGGTGTACTTTAAAAATTCTTTCATTGTGGTGATTTATAATTTTGTGTTTGTAGCTTTGTGGCTCTTTATCAATAAGACACGAATTTACTAATTTCATTACATTTTGTTTATAAGATGGCGAAGCTTTTTTTATTGTTGGGAGGAAATCTGGGGGATAAAACACAAATATTCGCTACTGCGCGAAAAAGACTGGAGGAAGAACTGGGTTCGCTTGTGCAACAATCCTCGATCTATGAAACTGAACCCTGGGGCTTCGAATCTGACGACCTGTTCTGGAATCAGGTGCTGGTGATTAACACTTCACTGAGTGCGACCGACGTATTGAAACACACCAAAGCTATTGAGCTGGAACTGGGACGCATACGTCATGCGGCCCGATATGCATCGCGATTGATTGATATTGACCTGCTCTTTTACGACGAATTAGTGTTGAACGAACCCGCCCTGGAGCTACCTCATCCAAGAATGATCGACCGCCGTTTTGTGCTCGAGCCGCTGGCCGAAGTCGCAGGCAACTTTATCCATCCGGTGTTCAAGAAAAGCATCAATAAGCTTGTAAATGAGTGTCACGATCAGCTTTCTGTTAAACGTTTGATTGATTAGACTTTCGACGAGCCAATTTTGGGCTGCTTATTTTTCTTTTACGCGCCGATTTGTAACTTTGTGCTCGCAAATCGAGCGATGAACGATCAAAAAGAAATTCATTATAAAAACAAAAAATAAATGGCATTAATTAACGAAAACTATTTGAAGCTGAAAGCCGGCTATTTGTTCCCGGAAATCGGCCGTCGTGTGAAAGAATTTACCGATGCCAACCCGGATAAAAAAGTGATCCGCATGGGAATCGGCGACGTAACTCAACCATTGACTCCGACCGTGCTCAAAGCCTTTCACGAAGCTGTTGAAGAAATGGGCAAGGCAAGTAGCTTTAAAGGTTATGGCCCTGAACAAGGCTACGATTTCCTGCGCGAAGCAATTGCGAAAAACGCTTACCAGGCGAACGGAATCGATATCGCAGCCGACGACATCATTGTTTCTGATGGCTCGAAGTGCGACACCGGAAACATTCAGGAGATTTTCGGCAGCAGTAACAAAATAGCCATTTGCGATCCGGTTTATCCGGTTTATGCCGACACAACCGTGATGAGCGGAAAAACCGGCGAATGCGCTGCCAACGGTTACTACTCGGGTATTGTTTACATGCCTTGTACCGATGCCAACGGATTTATTCCGGAATTACCAACCGAACGTCCTGATTTGATTTTCCTGTGTTATCCGAACAACCCAACCGGAACTGTTGCCAGCAAGGAAGAACTTGCAAAATGGGTGAAATATGCCAAAGACAACAAAAGCATCATCCTGTTCGATGCTGCTTACGAAGCATTCATCACTGAAGCTGGCATCCCGCGTTCGATCTACGAAATTGAAGGTGCGAAAGAAGTTGCGATCGAGTTTCGCAGTTTCTCCAAAACAGCCGGATTTACCGGAACCCGCTGTGCTTTTACCGTTATTCCAGAAGAATTGAAAGCCTACGACAGCGAAGGCAATGCGCACTCGGTGAAAAAGCTGTGGCTTCGTCGTCACACCACAAAGTTCAATGGTGTTTCGTATCCGGTTCAAAAAGCGGCTGCTGCGGTTTACTCGGCCGAAGGACAAAAAGAAGTGAATGAGGTTGTTTCCTACTACATGGAAAACGCACGCATCATGCGCGAAAGTCTGGCTGCTGTTGGTTACGACGTGTTTGGTGGCGTAAATGCTCCTTACATTTGGGTGAAAACCAAAAACAAGATGAAATCATGGGATTTCTTCGACAAAGTACTTAACGAAGCAAACGTGGTTGGAACACCGGGTTCCGGTTTCGGACCAGCCGGCGAAGGCTATTTCCGCTTTTCGGCATTTGCCGACCGCGAAAAAGTGGTTGAAGCAATGGAACGCATCAAAAACTTGAGCTAATACAAAGTCATATAAACTTCGATGAACCCCGGCCTTTTGCCGGGGTTTATTTTTTTAGCCCTGATCCAACAAATTGGCCGGATTCTATTAAATCTTGTTAAATATGGGCGGGCACGGTTCTTGTCCGGTAAAACACGTGCTGAAATACCTATTTTTGTGCTCTATGCGAATCGCTTTTAGTTTAATACTCCTCTTATTAATCGGATTGCCTCAGGCCTCAAAAGCTCAGGACGACCTGATCGACCCTGTTTTGATATTCCTGAAAGCCCGCTTGGTTGATAAGGACGATGGATCGCCGGTTGGCTACGCGCACATTGTTAACCTGCGAACCCGAGGAGGAACAACAACCAACATGCAAGGCTATTTTTCGATGGAAATTCTGAACGTTGACAGTCTGGCAATTTCGGCCATGGGCTACATGAAGGAATATGTGCACATTCCGCCATTTCATCCCGAAGACAGCGTTCTAACCATTTATGCCCGTCCGCTGCGCATTGCGATTGGCGAAGTGGAAGTAACAGGTGAAGGCAGAAAAGTGAATATGGATGGCGTGAGTACCGGAAAACCATCAGATATTGCTCCGGAACTGCGGGGCGACGCGTTCGATAAAAAACCGTCTGTACTTGCGGCAATATTCTCTCCGGCCTCGTTTCTGCAATATCATTTAAGCAGCCGGGAAAAAGAAAAACGCGAAGTTCGGGCTGCCATGATTAGTGATGCACAATGGCAACGTTTGTCGCAATACTACAACAAAGAAGTTGTGATGCACCTCACCGGCTTAAACAATGCTGAAGCCGACACATTTATGATCTATTTCAATCAGAAAAATGTTCTGTCCACACATTCACGCGAGTACGATGTCCGCGAAGCCATTCTGAAACAATACGATTTATATCAACAGGAAAACCAGTAATAGCCAACGAATCATTATTTCGGCCGTTCTGATCCGCGCATCAAACTTTGAATTTGTTCGGGTTGAAAATAGTATTTCCGTTTGTAGCGAAGGTATTTCTCTGAGGCTTGTGACTGATGAAAAACATAGTCGGAAAACGAAGCCAACTGATGTCCCAACCCGTGGTAGATGCTAATTTCATCAACAAAGTGCTCCAATTCCCGACGGTATTTCGGAAACAAATAGCCAAACCCGGTACCGATCACCCCAAATGCGGTTTTACTTTCGTAGTCGACCACATGCCCCAACTCGTGCCCTATGACGCCAACCTGCGCATTAAACGGCACATCTTCAAGCAAAATGCCTTTTCCATTCCGTAGCTTCTTATCGATTCGAATCAGGTACGTCCGGTTTTCCTTCTTCCGAAAAATAAAATCCCATCGCGGAATACAGGACATGGTTGTTTTTTGATTCTTGAATTTAAACCTGAGCTTTTTACCTTTCAACTCGGGGTAATAGGAAAGAGCAATACTGACCTGTTCTTTAAAATCTGAAGGAACAAAAAATGAGGTCGTATCTACGTCATTCGAATTGGCGGCGATACTGTCGTTACCAATACCATCGCCTGAAACCGGTGAATTCGCAGCAACTGAAAAACTAATTAAACTAATGTAAAGAAGGGCAAACAATCTCATCTCCCCAAATTAAAAAAAAGAGCGAATTGAGTGCATTTCAGCCCTATAACCCGGTTCGATTTAAGACAACCGCAACATTGGAACCGAATTTCTTCAAAATAAACATCGATCAAACTAATCAATAGGCAAGCACACCGATGCGCTCCAACTTTGGCGAAACGGCCATGCCGTTCGGATTGCAACCGGGCTCGCCCTCGGGCACATCGATCCCCATTTTCGCATAGTAATTAGTCCATGTCGGATAAAAATCACTTGTTTCCGGGTCCTTAAAGGTCATTGGATTGAGCTCGAAAACGCTATCGGACTCAAATGCTTTAAAAACAAACTCCGAACAATAATGACTGGAATCGGACAATATATAACTGAAATTGTAGGGCCTATCCAACATTTTTTTGGCTGCTGCAATGGCTGCAGGAATGGTTTTTTGCCAGGGCTCTTTCAGCCGATAAACGACCGTTTGCACCGAAGCATCTTCCGCATCCAGAAACTGCTGCAAACTAACACGACAAGTTCCGCTATAAGTATTGGCATGGAGAACGAAAATGCGTCCGTCATCCGCCACCTCAACCAATCCAACATGTGAAAAATGGGTGTCGTCGCACGTTTGAGTCACCTTATCGATGGCGTCGGAAAGGCTTGTTGAATCTGCACCTTGAAAAAGCAGATCGCCTGATTTCACCTGTATCCCTTTCTTCTGTATTGTGCAGGAAAACAGCAAAACGCATAGAAGCGTTCCTGTAACTTTCGAATCAAATTTCATGGACTTAAAAATCAATTTTTCCTCGTGACGATTTTCGTTGCGCCCGAACCTTTTTGGCTTGAATCCGTCGTTCCACCGATGCTCGGGTAGGCCGTGTAGCCCGTCTCTTCCGAACCGGCTTCAACGCTTGTTGCAGTATTTCGTAAAACCGGATCACGACCAACTCTTTGTTCCGCAATTGGCTTCGGTCCTCCTGACTGGCAAGAATCAAAATCCCGTCATTTGTGACACGCGAGGCCAATTTCCGCAGTAGAATTGTCTTTTGTTGTTCGTTCAGCAAGTTTGAATTGATCAGGTCGAAACGCAGTTCAACCCGCGAATTTACTTTATTAACGTTTTGGCCGCCGGGGCCACTGCTGCGCGAGCTTTGAAAGACCATCTCACTGCTCAAATCCGGAATATGTATCGGCTCCATTGTCATAGCCGGTAAAGGTAAGTGATTATTCGTGACCATACCAAACCCGGCCTCCGGTTACCAATCCAATTTGGGATGAAAGTAATCTGATCGATCGATGGATCCAGATAGGATGAATGTTTTTCATCCTACAAAAAGAAATACCAGAATAAAACACCGAGCGCGGCAAAAATGAGAACAGACAAAATAACGACAACCGGTAGTGGTAATTCCCACTTTCTACGCGAAAACTTCGCCTGTTGGCTAATTGTCCGATCGTTGATTTTACCCAACCTCACCAGTTCGAAGAAAACCGCCATTGTAGCTTCAACGTTCGATCGCGCCTGATCCTTGTCGTCCATCGGACGGTTAAACAATGATTCGTACAACTCATTCAACTGCATAAATTTATGGCTCCCCCAAATATCCTTCGTTCTTCGGGAATTAATCATCGTACAAAACTTCGGTAGTTGCTCAAAATTTTGCCGAACTTCTGCCCGAGTGAAACCAACTTCCATCATCTTCTTGTCGAATTCCAGAAAATGGCCAACAATTAAAGGCTCGTAAAGCTCGAAATCAGCGGCAAGCACATTCAACACCTCTTTCCGCTCCACCTTTTTCTCCTTCAAGGCGTCGGACGAAATACGCTTTGCAGCAAGTGGTTTCACGGCTGACAGGCTATCGTCCTGCTTAATATAGAAATTGCGCGAACAAACAAGCTCCCCGTTATTCTTACAAACAATCCAGGCAATCTGAAGGATATAGGGCCACTCGTCAACTTTCGCTGTTGGAGCATTCCATCGCGTGGGCATACCAGAGGTCTCGGTATCAATAAATAAAACGAATTCGTTCATATACTGCGTGCGTTGGTTAAAAACTAGGGGGAACAAACAGATTGAATTTCGATACAATATACGCCAGCATCCTTATTATAAAAGCGGCTCCGTAGGATATTTATGCTATCCTTAATCCACGTTTAACAACCCATTTCCGCCACAGCAGCCGTTTAAACGGCAATTTGACGCCATCCACTTTTAGTTAATCAATTACATTCGAGTCATTTCCCCTTCTATATCCAGCCTTTACCTCTCGTCATCCGCCATTTATCGAAAATAGGCCATTGCATGCCAGCGATTTTGTAAATTAGCGACTGGAAAACGTTAACACTTGAAAAATATGCAATCACACGAAATCGATTACAAAATTATTGGGCACGATGTCCAAATGGTAGAAGTTGAATTAGATCCGGGCGAGACCGTTATTGCAGAGGCAGGAGCCATGTTGTACATGGAAGACGGAATTAGTTTTGAGGCCAAACTGGGCGATGGCTCCAACCCCAGAGCCGGTTTCTTCGATAAGATACTGACCGCCGGCTCGCGTCTCATAACCGGAGAGTCGCTCTTTCTCACCCATTTTGCCAACCAGGGATGGGGCAAAAAGCATGTCGCATTCTCGGCTCCATATCCGGGAACAATCATTCCGATTGATCTGGCCAAAATGGGCGGACGAATTATCGTCCAGAAAGATGCTTTTCTATGTGCGGCACTGGGCACTAAAATTTCTATCACCTTCAATAAAAAGCTTGGAGCCGGTTTTTTTGGTGGCGAAGGTTTTATTATGCAACAATTGGCAGGCGACGGAAAGGCTTTTATCCATGCCGGCGGAACGGTTATTGAAAGACAGCTAAACAATGAAGTTTTGCGGGTTGATACCGGCTGTATTGTAGCCTACGAAACCAGTGTGGATTTTAGTGTTGAGCAGGCTGGTGGTTTGCGCTCTATGGTTTTTGGCGGCGAAGGTATTTTTCTGGCAACCTTGCGCGGAACCGGCAAAGTGTGGTTGCAATCGATGCCCATCCGGAAACTCATTGCCGAACTTTCGCCACGAGGAGGCAATCAACGAAAAGAATCCGGTGGCCTGCTCAATCAGTTTTTGCAGGATTAACACGCCAACACCTCGCTCTCGACAATAAAAAATCCCGATCTGTCACCTACGACAAATCGGGATTTTTCTATTCTTTCAACCAACCATTATTCAGCCTGCTGACTGATCAGTTTTTTATTATAGTGGTCAATCGCCACAAAGTAGTTCGGATCTTCCAATATGTTCACATCGCAAATTTTTTCCGCTTTCCGAACCAGGCGAATACAGTCTTTACTGAGGTGACGCAAGTGAATGGTTTTTCCTTCTTTCTGATATCGTTCTGCCAGTTTATTGATGGCTTCGATAGCCGACTGATCCATGATGCGCGATTCTTTAAAATCGACAATTACCTCATCCGGATCGTTTTGAACATCAAAATTCTGGTTAAACCAGGTTGTAGAGCCGAAAAACAGCGGTCCCACAACGACATAGTGTTTGATGCCATGCTCATCAACCGACACCCGAAAACGAATGCGAACCGCGTTCTCCCAGGCAAAAACCAGGGCTGAAACAATTACGCCGGCAAAAACAGCTATTGCCAAATCAAAAATCACGGTAAGCGCTGTTACCAAAATGATGACAACTAAATCGGCAACTGGAATTTTATCCATCACCCGGAAGGTGTTCCAGGCAAAAGTTCCGATTACCACCATAAACATCACACCAACCAGGGCGGCAATTGGTATCATTTCAATATAAGTTGAAGCGAACAAAATGAAGGCCAGCAAACAAAGCGAAGCAACGACACCCGACAAGCGGTTCCGACCACCCGATTTGATGTTGATGATACTTTGACCGATCATTGCACAGCCGCCCATGCCACCAAACAAGCCATTCACAAAGTTAGCGGCTCCCTGTGCGGCACATTCGCGGTTACCACTTCCGCGTGTTTCGGTCAGCTCATCCACCAGGTTTAGCGTCATCAGCGACTCAATCAATCCGACTGAAGCTAAAATCACCGCGTATGGAAATATGAATTTCAAGGTTTCAAAAGTCAACGGAATCATCGGAATATTGAAAGTCGGCAAGCCTGCTTTAATTCCGGTTCCACCACCTGCCTCGATAAACGTTTTTACCGTTTGGGTTTCTATTCCGCCAAAAATAACTACGGCCGAAACCACCAAAATTCCAACCAAGGCAGCCGGAATCGCTTTACTCACTTTGGGCAGTACAAACATGATTAGCATTGTACCTCCGACCAAAGCCAACATGGTCCAAAGGGGAGCGCCGGTTAACCACTCGCCGCCTGACTTAAACATGTTTAGTTGCGAGAGAAAAATCACAATCGCCAAACCATTCACAAATCCCATCATCACTGAGGCTGGAACAAGGCGGATAAATTTCCCTAACCGTAGGAATCCGGCACTCATTTGGAGGACACCAACCAACAACAGCGTGGCAAACAAATATTGCAATCCCAACTGATCGCCCGGTGCGCCCATGTCGTTTCCGAGCTTAATAAGGCTCACCATTACGACAGCTGTAGCGCCTGTTGCGCCGGAAATCATTCCCGGCCGACCACCTAAGATCGAGGTTACCAAGCCCATCATAAAAGCGCCATATAAGCCAATAATTGGCGAGATGCCGGCAACAAAAGCAAAAGCAACAGCCTCCGGCACCAAGGCAAGTGAAACTGTCAATCCCGATAGAATATCGTCTTTTACACTCCCCTGGGATTTATCAATAAAATTAAATTTGTATTTCATCGTTCTCTATATCAATTTAAATTTTTAAAATTCTCGTGTTTCCTTCTTTCGCTGCTACCAGTTATCGACGCAAAATGGAACTCGCCAAACCACTCATTTTCGGGTTTATTTTGAATGATTCCAGTGTCTTTAGTTCATCGAATAATTTATCGGCACACAAAAAGTTGATACCGCCGACAAAAATAGACGTTCTGATCCGAAATATGCCCTTCAGCATATTTCCGGTTGGGATGTTAATGAAGTCTTAATACCACCGACGCAGAAGTGTTGAGGTCGCGAAATCGATTTGTATGAACCGATTTCACACAAAAAAAATCCGATCTCATGCCGAGACCGGATCAAAGGGAGGCTGATCAATCAGCTTATTTTTTACGAAAGAAAACCTGAATTGGAACTCCGGAGAAATTGAAATTCTCGCGAATCTGATTTTCGATGTACCGTTTATACGGATCTTTAATGTATTGCGGCAAATTGGCAAACAACGCGAACGATGGCGTTGGGCTGGGCAGCTGCGTTACATATTTAATTTTGATGTATTTACCTTTTAATGAAGGTGGTGGATATTTCTCAATCGCCTGCAGAAGAACTTCATTTAAAGTCGATGTTTTTATCCGTTGCGATTTACTCTGATAAACCTCAACCGCCACCTCGAGCGCTTTGAAAATACGCTGCTTGGTAAGTGCCGACATGAAAATGATCGGAACATCAACAAACGGAGCAATCCGCTCGTGAATATGTTCCGTAAATTTATTTACCGACGAATTATCCTTGTCTTCCATCAGGTCCCACTTGTTGACCAGCAGAACAATACCTTTTTTGTTGCGAATCGCCAGGTTGATGATGCTAACATCCTGTGCTTCAACACCACGGGTGGCATCAATCATGATCATACACACATCGGCTTCTTCAATTGTACGAACCGAACGCAACACCGAGTAAAACTCGACATCTTCTTTCACTTTGGCTTTTTTACGCAATCCGGCAGTATCAACCAAATAGAAATCGTGCCCGTACTTGTTGTATCGGGTATTGATGGCATCGCGGGTTGTACCGGCAATGTCAGTCACGATATTACGCTCAACACCTACCAGAGCGTTAATGAACGATGATTTCCCCACATTCGGACGGCCAACAACCGCAAAACGAGGAATGCCTTCTTCAACAATCTCTTTTTCCTTTTTTGGGAAAGAAGCGACAACAGCGTCCAGCAAATCGCCGGTTCCGCTACCATTCATTCCCGAGATACAGAATAAGTTATCTCCTAATCCCAGGCCATAAAACTCCTGCGCATCGAGGATACGCTGATTGTTATCCACTTTATTTACGGCCAGAAAAACGGGCTTTTTCACCCGGCGAAGAATCCCGGCAACTGCTTGATCCAGATCGGTTATTCCACCTTCAACATCTACTGTGAAGACAATTACATCAGCTTCTTCAATTGCCAATGCTACTTGTTTGCGGATTTCACCCTCAAAAATATCATCTGAGTTTACAACATAACCTCCGGTGTCGATCACCGAAAATTCGATTCCATTCCATTGCGCCTGTCCATAATTACGGTCGCGCGTTACACCTGCTGTTTCGTTTACGATGGCCTGACGCGTTTCAACCAGGCGATTAAAAAAGGTTGATTTACCGACGTTCGGTCTTCCAACTATTGCTACAATATTGCTCATTGCTTTCTTTGTTTCTATATGTTCCGGGGTTTGGGTAATTCCGCTCCCCTCCTCTAAAATTAAAATTCCAACTACCGGGTTTCACATTCCAAGTTCGCTCCGCTGAGACTGAACACAGGAACCGGAAACCACCTACTGGTTGCCGTACCCGAAGTTACCCAGCGTGCGATCTTTATCGCGCCAGTCTTTGGTTACCTTCACATACAATTCCATAAATATTTTTTTCTGAAAAAACTCTTCCAGATCCAGACGAGATTCGGTAGCAACCTTTTTCAAGGCCTTTCCCTGATGTCCGATAATGATTCCTTTTTGGCTATCGCGTGCCACATGAATCACACAGCGCAAATTCAGCAATTTGGCTTCCTCTTTAAATTCTTCGACCTCAACCTCAACCGAATACGGAACTTCTTTTTGGTAGTAAAGCAAAATTTTCTCGCGAATAATTTCGGTTACAAAAAAGCGCTCGTTGCGATCGGTTAGTTCATCCTTCCCGAAATAGGCAGGGCCTTCGGGCAACAATTCCAGAATGCGGTCGAAAATTGGAGCGATATTGAATTTTTCGGTTGCCGAGATCGCGAACACATCGGCAGCAGGCAACAGATTTTTCCAGTACTCGTACATCTCCATCACTTCGCCCTGATTAGACAGGTCGATTTTATTGATCAGCACGATCACCGGGGCATTCGACTTCCGGATTTTCTCCAGATACTCGCTGTTTTTATCGGCTTTTTCCACCACATCGGTCACATACAGAATCACATCAGCGTCAATCAGAGCGGTATTCACAAAGCTCATCATCGATTCCTGCAACTTGTAATTTGGTTTCAGAATACCGGGGGTATCCGAATACACAATTTGAAAATCCTCACCATTCACAATTCCCTTGATCCGGTGACGGGTTGTTTGCATTTTTTTAGTGATGATTGATAAACGCTCGCCCACAAGGGCATTCATGATCGTAGATTTCCCAACATTGGGGTTCCCGATGATATTAACAAAACCTGATTTATGCGCCATTAAATTCTAAATGAATAAGTTAATCCGGAAACCAATGTGATTTCCTCCTCTATTGTTTTTTATCGACTCCTGATGCACGTTACAATGCGAACATTGTCGCCGTTCATCCTGACCTTGATCGTCCCGCAGTTCACATCAAGTTATAAATCAACAAAATAATGCGGGTTCAAATCCGGCGCAAAGATAATTAATAAATTGGAATGCTGATCTCTGGTGAAATTTGTGCCTGAATTTTGTTTCCGCCCCGCAAAAGATTCCGGCTTAGTCTATTTCTTCCAGCTCGGCCAATGTCTCCTCGAGCTGGGCAATATACCGGCCATACAGGCGACGGAATCCCCAATGAAAGATCAGAAAAATAAGGGCAAGTACGCCAAGCAGGATGGCAAAACTTCGTAACACAACAGCTTGGTTATGTTCGGAGAACAGAACTTCGCTTCCCAAATTCGGGTTAGCAAAAAAACCTGCGACAACAGATACGGCTATTGCGAGCAGCAAAACACTGAGCGACCAGTAAAACAGGCGACGATAAGTAAGCAACAACTTTACCGAAGAGCTTAGCACGCGATGCATATCGTTACTTTGAGAATACTCGCTTTTTACACGTTTGTATTGCAGCCAAAAATACAGGAATGTCCCCAACAAGAACAGAGTGTTCAACCAATCAATAAGATAAATCCAAACGGGAACAGCTACATCTCCGGCCATATTAGGAGTTATGAATAGATCATCGATTACAAAAAACAGCACCAAAGCCGCGATAACCACGAATCCGATTCGCACATTGCGGTTGATACGGTCAATCAGGCCATTCGCTTTTCGCTTCAGCATTCGACGAAGCTCCGACTCATCCAACCGGTGCTTGCTGACATCGGTTCCGGCATATTTGTTCCAGGTATTTTTGAGTTGATCCAGTTCCATTTTAGCCTTCCTTATTCATTTGTTTCTTCAACTTATGCTTAATCCGGTTCATTTTAACCCGCACATAATTCTGGGTTATACCGGTGATCTCGGCTATTTCTTCATAGCTTTTATTTTCGAGATATAGCAGGATAATGGATTTTTCAATTCCGCTTAAACGAGCAACAGCCTGATGCATCAAACGCATCTGCTCGTCGGTGGCAGGGTCGTATTCCTCGTGTACCAGCTGCACCTGTTCAACTGTTAAACTATTTCGGTCGGGCTGGCGTTTTGTTTTTTTGAAGCTGGTAATGGCCGTATTCAGTGCCACCCGGTACATCCAGGTTGTAAATTTCGATTCCTCGCGGAACGATCCGAACGACTTCCACAATTGGGCAAGAATTTCCTGAAAAAGGTCGCGGCGATCTTCTTCTGAATCACAATACACAGAACACACCTTGTGGATGATCCCTTGATTTTCGTTGATTATTTTAACAAATTCTTTTTCCAACCCGGCACAATTAGTCTCGAAATAGCCAAATGATTTTATGTCGGCTATTAGCTCATTTTAAGAAAACCAATTTCTCTTTCGCTCAGGAACCGCCATTTACCGCGTGGCAGATTTTTCTTGGTCATGCCTGCAAAAACAACGCGATCGAGTCGTGCCACTTTGTATCCGAGGTGCCCGAAAATCCGTCGAACAATCCGGTTACGACCGGAATGAATTTCGATGCCCACCTGCTTTTTGTCGGCTGGATCTACATAGCTGATTGAATCCGCTTTGATGAAACCGTCCTCAAGCTCGATACCGTTTTTCACTTGTTCGAGGTGTTCTTCAGTAAAATCGACATTCAGAAAAACATGATAGATTTTTTTCTTTTCGTAGCTCGGATGAGTCAGTTTCTTAGCTAATTCTCCATCGTTGGTAAAAAGCAAAACCCCCGATGTCTCCTTGTCGAGACGTCCGACCGGGTAAATTCGTTCAGTACAGGCATGATCGACCAACTCCATCACCGTATGTTCAGCATGCGGATCATCGAGTGTAGTCACATATCCGCGGGGTTTGTTGAGCAGCAAGTATACTTTTTTCTCTACATCAAGCAATTTACCTTTATAGCTCACCTGGTCATTCCGGCTCACTTTGGCTCCCAACTCGGTCACCACTTCGCCATTGACGGTAATTTCGCCATCGGTGATCAGCTTATCGGCATCACGGCGCGAGCAGATTCCCGAGTTTGCAATAAATCGGTTTAACCGAATTTGCTCCTCACCTTTTTTTACAACGGTGATTTTCTTCTTTCCGGATTGATCCGGATTTTCAGTCTGTTTTGGTTTCCGACTGAAATTTTTGTCTCCGGTAGAATTTTTCATATTTCTCATAACGTCTTCTGAATTGTGGCAAAGGTCGGAAATTTATGCGAATAAAAAAGAGATGCCCAACGATCAGAGATGACTGATAGTGGGGCAATTCAAAATTCGTCGCGTCAGAATCTCATGTCGCGAATGATTAACGGCCTAAATCGTTGATTGGTATTGAATTGATGTTGTCGCGCGCTTTCGGTTAACCGACTGATTTGCGCATTAACAAAGCTTTGCTGCCGTCTTTGTAATACGCCCGGCGTTCGCCAAAAACCTCGAATCCCTGTTTCAGGTACAACTTCACAGCTGCTTCGTTGTGCTCACTTACTTCCAGGGTGAGGAATTTATAACCTGACGAGGCAGCGCGTCTCAATGCTTCATCGAGCATCGACTGAGCGATTCCTTTGCCCCGATGTTTCGCCGAAACAGCCAGAGAATACACGCGCATGCCGGAGCTGTTCTTCTTCTTCAGCAATATCATGAACGAGCTGATCTCTCCATTTTCGCGGGTCACCAAAAAATCGGATTTCGCTTTTAACATCAGGTATCGCAACTGCCGCTTCGAAAAGGCTTCAGCATTAAAGCTCAGTTGCTCCAGCTCAAAGACCTCCTTTAAATCTGAGGCGCCAGCCCGCTCTATTTTTAACGGGTTCATGCTTTTCGGCCTTTTAGTTCCATTCGGCTAACGAATTCGCGCAAAATACGCCGATACAGTTCATCACCCAAAATGTCGTCTTCAACACCTTGATCAATCGACGGGTTATCATTCACTTCAATTACGTACGAGCGACCTTCAATTTCTTTCACATCAACACCGTACAATCCTTTTCCGATCAGTGAGGCCGCTTTTACAGCATTACGAACGACATGTTTGGGCACTTTGCTCACCGGAACCGACTCGTAGGCTCCCGACTTGGTTTTTTCTCCTTCGTGGTTGTAGATCTGCCAATGCCCGCGTGCCATAAAATATTTACAGGCGTAAAGCGCTTCGCCATTGATGATTCCGATACGCCAGTCGAAAGGTGTGGGAACAAATTCCTGCGCCAAAATTACCGATGTCTTTTCAGCCAGCTTATCCATCGCTGTTTTGTACTCTTCTTCCGTTTTTACTTTATACATACCGACTGAAAAAGAGCCATCCGGAATTTTGAGCACAATCGGATTTCCCAGATAATTGGTAACCTCTTCGAAAGGAGCTAAATTATTTTTGAAAATCAGTTTCGATTTTGGAGTCGGAATCCCTTCTCGTTCAAGCAATTCCTTTAGGTACACTTTATTGGTGCAACGAATGATCGACAGTGGATCGTCGATAACCACCATATCAGCCTGATGCGCTTTTTGCGATAAACGATAGGTAATATGGTTCAAGGCTGTTGTTTGCCGAATGAACAGACCGTCGAATTCGAGCAGACGTGTCGTGTCATCCTCGGTAATCAGCTCGGCATTGATATTCATTTTTTTTGCCTGACTGATAAATTTATTCAATGCAGCTTTGTTGCTTGGTGGCAACTGCTCTGCGGGATCATACAAAATAGCCAAATCAAAGCGCGAGGCTTTATGATGACGCGGCTGACGCCAGATTTTCTTATTGAAATTATCCAAGGCCATGGCAAATAAATCCTCCTGCGAATCGTCCAGCTCGTCCAGGTTTAGAATTTTCACCGATTCAATTTGGTTTTTAGGCCGGTTAGCCAGGGTTACCCGAAGGATCGGACAAGGCAATTGTTCGAAAATGAAGCGGGCAATCTTACTTAGCTCCGGATCTTTTGTCAGGCCAAAACAAATATCGATATCAAAACTTTCGATCGACGAATCTTTGGCTTGCATCCATTTGTAACAGATTTTTTGCAGGCTGTCGTCCATGCGGGTAAGCGCACCGCTATCAATCCGGTTTAACACGTCCACATTGGGGATTACTTTATGCCCCCGAGCCTGAGCCAACAACGAACAATAATAGCCTTCGGTATGATAATCCAGCTTTTTGCACAGGTTTATTACTAGTAGCGGCTGCTTGCTTAATTCTTCATTCTCCAGATAATCAGCTGCCGTAATCAGCGTTTCAGTTTCGTAATAAGGTTTCCATTGATCCAACGAATCGACCAGAATGAGTATTGATTGCATTTTATAGTATTGTCAAAACAAAATAGAAAATTGATCTTTAATCTTAGTTATAACTTCCTGCTCCTCACAACCTCCAATAAGCGATCATTACAACAGCAGAATTCTAGAGGACAGACACTTACAGCGTAAAACAACACTGTTTTGTTAGGGTACAATTGTACGGAATTTCTTGAAAGATTATTCAACAAAACACTATTTTTTAAAGAAATTATACAAGTTTCTTTGGGCAGCCTTAAAACCAATAAACAAACCGTTTCTGAGTGGCTTAGGACGACAGATTTAAAGCAACGGACTGAGTAATCGCGCAAACGATTCTTTTGCCTTTTCCAAGCGGGATCGGTTCGCCCATTCCTCCGGAACAATCTGTCGGCTTTGCTCAATATCCGCCAAGTATTGTTTCTCCAATTCCGCAGCAGTCGCTTCATCATAAATCATCGCATTCACCTCGAAATTGGTTTCCAGGCTTCGGAAATCGAAATTGGCTGTACCTACCGATGAGAAAACACCATCGACAATGATTAGCTTGCTGTGCAAAAATCCGGCTTGATAAAAGTAAATTTTAACGCCGGTTTCCAGCAATTCCTCAATAAATGAACGGGTACTCCATTTCGGAGTGATCGCGTCCGACTTGTGGGGCAATAGTATTCGAACATCGATGCCCCCCATAGCGGCAACTTTCAGTGCATTCAGAATTTCGGGGGTTGGAATCAGATAAGGAGTAGCAATGTATACCCGATCTCTTGCCGAAGCAATAGCCGCGAAGTAGGCCTGCCCAATACTTTCCCAGTCGGAATCGGGACCACTGGCAACAATTTGCACTAATTTCCCATGCCCTTCCTCAACCGGAAGAAAATAATTTGGTCCGTGAAAAATCTCTCGCGACACAAAATACCAATCGCCCATAAAAATAATTTGCAACATGGTTGCAGCTCCTCCCTGAACCATCAGGTGGGTATCGCGCCACCGACCAAGACTTTTGGTTCCGTCCTGGTAGCGATCGGCCACATTCAACCCGCCAACAAACGCGGTATGCCCGTCAACAACCACAATTTTGCGATGATTGCGATAGTTTACCCTTGAGGTCAGATGCGGAAAACGAACTTTCATGAAGCAATCAATTCTCACCCCTGCTGCCTTTAACGAGGCAATGTATTTGCGCGGTAACGCCCAGCTTCCCACATCGTCGTAAATTAAGCGAACCTCAACACCTTCGTGGGCTTTTCGAATTAAAAGCTCTCGCAGCTGGTTCCCAATTGTGTCGTTATCAATAATATAAAACTCAACATGTACGTGATGTCGGGCCTGTTCAATGGCCTGAAAAATAGCGGGAAAAGTTTGCTCCCCGTTCTTCAGAATCCGAACCTCGTTATTGGAAGTCATCAATGCATTCGAATTCGAAAGCATTAAACTCATCAGGTGTTTCTTACTTAAAATAGCTTCATTGAATCCGTTAAAAGCCTGTGGCATTTTTACCAGCTGATCTTGAGTCATTTTCCGCAAACGCTCCAAGCCTTTTAATCCTTTGCGCGAAAACATCTTCTTCTTTCGGTATTCCTGCCCGAAAAACAGGTAGAAAACAATTCCGAAAAACGGCAATAGCACCAATACAACAACCCAACTAATCGCTTTTAGCGGACTGCGGTTTTCCAACACAATAAGGATCGCTATAAAAATAACAGTTAGCAAATAAAGCGCACTCAACACAACAGTCAGGTTCTCCCAAAGAAAGGAAAGCAGTTTATCCATGTTCGTTTTTTGATTCCTTCATTAAAATTCGAAAAATTATCGTTGATTAACAAACCAATTTATATTTCGTAAAGAATAAAAAAAGAATGTCATGAATTCCAATTTTATGAAGTATTTGTCAATCATCGGATTGCTTGCGCTTTTTATAGCAGCTTGCTCCGCTAAAAAATTGCTAACGATCCAAACGGTGCCCGAAGCAGAAACTGCTGATAGTATTAGTTATGAGTTAATCGTACTGGACCCGGGTTTCGACAGCTGGTTTTATTCGCAGGCAAAGTCGCCCAATTTTCATTCGCAAACTTATTATGAAAACTGGAACCAACAGTATGTGAATGCTTGGAACTACGAACGGATTGGCTACCGACATTCCAATGTAATACACGGCAGTATCGATTATGATTCGAGTGTCGATTATGGACTGGAAATAAACCACAAACTCTTCTACTATTTTATGTATGTTGAAAATAAACTGGGCATCCGACTCCTTGCGAACGGCCCGAAATCTTTTTAGCTGAAATTCGGATTTTAACGAATAAAGACCTGCAACTGAGTATCGTGCAGTAATTCGCCTTTTTGCGGAAGTGCATTCAATTTTGGTGCTGGCACACCATTCCCAAACCAGCTGTGGCCAATGTAAATATGCGCTTCATCCCACATTTTCTGATCGATGAAAGACTGCAACAACTGACGACCACCTTCGACCACCAACGATTGAAGATTTTGTCCGTACATCCAGTTCATGATTTGCGGAATAATGTTCCGGCTGAAGTCGAGCTTTACAAATTCCAGATTTTCAACCGACTGAAGTTCTTCACGCGTAAACACGACTGTTCGAACGGTTTTATCCTTCAGGAATAAGTCGGCCGGAAGCTGATTTCGCCGATCGAGCACCATACGCACCGGCTGCTTGCCTTCCCATTCGCGAACAGTCAGCGATGGATTGTCTTTCCAGGCTGTGTTTGTTCCAATTAAAATTGCATCGACTTCGGTACGTTGCTTATGTACGATACGCCGCGCCAACTCGTTGCTAATCCAGGTGGGCTGACCAAACTCGGGGTGCGAGCGGTCAATGTCAAGAAAGCCGTCGAGGGTTTGAGCCCATTTCAGAAAAACATAAGGGCGTTGCTGCTGATGAAACGTGAAAAACCGGCGGTTCAGTTCCAAACAAGCTTCTTTTAAAACGCCAACTTCAACCTGAATGCCTGCCCGAACCATTTTGTCGATGCCTTTACCAGCCACTTCGGCAAACGGATCAACCGAGCCAACAACCACCCGGGGAATTCCACTTTCAATAATCAGGTCGGAACAGGGAGGTGTTTTTCCATAGTGCGCACAAGGTTCCAGGCTCACATAAATGGTCGATTCTTTGAGCAACGACCGATCTTTAACCGCAGCAATGGCATGCACCTCAGCATGTGGCCCGCCACATTGCCGGTGATAACCTTCGCCAATAATCCGGTCGTTGTGCACCACAATGGCGCCAACCATGGGATTGGGAGCTACTTCGCCCTTGGCCAGCAGTGCCAGTTCGATGCAGCGTTTCATATATTTTTCAGCTTGAGTCAACGGTGGAAAAACTTAACTTTGGCAAAAATACAAATAAATGAAGGCAAGCCTCCAATATATCCGCAAAGAATTAAACGATCACTATCCGAAAGAGGAAACCGAGAGTTTTATCCGGCTGATTTTTTCGTGGCTGAAAGATTACTCGCCAACCGACATTCTATTGAAAACGGAGGAATTGCTGACTGATGACGACCGTGCCAAACTGGTTGAAGTTGTTGAACGACTGAAAACCTATGAACCGATTCAGTATATTTTTTCCGAAACGGAGTTTTACGGCCTCCCCTTTCGCCTGAGTGCTGACGTGTTGATTCCGCGGCCCGAAACGGAAGAACTGGTTGATTGGATTTTGAAAGACAACCTGCCAACTGAGGCTCAAATTCTGGATGCCGGAACCGGCAGTGGGTGCATTCCGGTGAGCCTGAAGAAGTACCGACCGCAAGCCAGGGTTTCGGCCTGCGACATTTCAACCGGAGCACTGAACATTGCAAAAGCTAACGCGAAACTGAACGATGTGGCTGTTCATTTCTTTGAGATGGACATTTTACGATCGGCCACCGTGGAACTGCCCGAAAAACTGGACATTCTGGTGAGCAACCCACCCTACATTACCGAGTCGGAAAAGCATCTGATGAACAACAACGTTCTGGACTACGAGCCCCATTTGGCACTTTTTGTTGCCGACAATCAGGCGCTTATTTTCTACCAGGCTCTGGCCCGATTAGGAACACGAAACCTGAAACCCGGTGGGAAGATTTATTGGGAAATAAACGAAGCCTACGGAAACGAATGTTGCGAACTGCTTCAACAACTCGGCTACACCGACATTGAGCTTCGGAAGGATTTGAATGGAAAAGACCGGATGATCCGGGCTATTTACGCTGGCGACAAAGAGTAAGGTAGATTTTAATCTTCCTGCAGGTTGAACGGCATGATCCCGAAACCTAACATTTCCTTGCCGCGCGCCAACGGCACGCTTTCGCAAGGCAACAGAGCCTCGCCACTCGCCGGCGGCACGCTTTTGCGAAACAACAAAGGGTTGCCGCGCATCAGTGGCATGATCCCGCAAAAAAACAAGGACCTGCCGCGCACCGATGGCAAGCTCTCGAAATACAACATTTGCCTGCCGCGGAGCAACGGCAATGCTTCGTATTTCAACAGAGGCTTCCTGCTGCAACAAACCCCGCTCTTCCGGATATGCACCAACATTGCACAGAGGGGCTGGTCAGGATTTGCAATCCTGACCTTGTAACCTGGGATTTGCAATCCCATTAAAGCAACTGCCTTTATCATACAAATTCAATATTAACAAGTCCTTTTTCATCTGCATAATCTCTTGCCGAACTGTATAAATATTCTTCGGGATTTGCCACCAACTCGGCCTTGACCGGATTGAAGTGGATATAAGCCATCTTTTCTTCCCGGCGATATTCTATTGCGTATTCCCATAGGCGTGAAGGTACAATTTATTTGGTATATGCGGATTGCAAATCCGGTGTTAACAAGGTCAGGATTACAAATCCTGACCAGCAATTACCAGCTTTTGGCATATCCCGAAGAGCGGAGATACTTGATAAGATTACCAGTTTATACGGCTTAACTATTGACCAGATTGTACACCCTGAAAACGGCATACCTAAAGAAGTTACTATTGAGGATAAAGGACTACTTGAACAAGTAAAACTTATTCAGGAACTAGAAGAAAAAGACAGAAACACGGTTTTTAATATTATTGATACCATGCTTACCAAAGCCAAATTTAAAGACTTCTTTAATAAAAATATTGCTGCTCTATAAAAGCAAAAAGCCCGATTGCCTCGGGCTTTCCTTTTCTTATTTTATAGTCGTCCAATATTATCTCCTATAACAATTACTATAACTACCAATGTTACTACCCACAATAGCGATGTAATAATATTGTACTTTTTATATAACAATTGAGCTCCTTTGTCTTTCTTCGGAGCATCTTTCATTTTTATAAAAGTTATGGAATTTTCCTTAAGATTATTTGGCAACAACTTTTTTGAGTTTAACTCTCTTATCACGAAGTACCTCACACCAAATAGAACGAGATAAACGACTAAAATAATCGGTAGTATTGTATTCATTTTTTCTTGTTTTAATATTTAGGTCCATGCCAAATTCCAACCCCAGTCACTTGCCTATGCACTCTATCCAACCTATCAAAAGATTCAAATGCAGAATACATATCAACACCAAATTTAAAGTCAACACCAAAGCCAATTGGCATTTGATACCCAAAACTAATAGGAGTAATCATAGGTGCTGCCCCTGTTGACAAATCAAAGTTTGCTATCGTGCCGTTAGCACTCCACTGTGAGTTATATCCATTGTGCTCCATTTTAACACCGCCATTTAACATTGCATGTCCAAACGAACCCTCTATTGTTGCTTTTCTATATGGTATATACTGAAAACCCTTTTCGGTCAATCGGAATGTCATATAATCCATGGTAGCAGAGGCTTTTCCTTTAACACCAAAACCTCCAAGATTAAAACTGCTTTCGTAACCAACTCCAAATTTGATATTCAGCTCAATTAAAAGTTCATCACCTCCACGGCTACCTCCTTGCGATTTGGCAACATAAGGCGTAAAATTATATAATCGGCACTGTCCATTTTGGATTGCGACGTAATAATCACTTCCACTGGCTGTTTGAAAATTCATCCATCCCTCAAGACCCATTGACTCAACCTTAAGCATGTAAGCCGCCAATTGTTCTATTGTGTTCGCCCTCTCCGGGCTTGACTGACTATTGATGTTACTATTACCCGATGAAAATTGCCCAACCCAGGTCTGGTAGTTTGCAAAAGCAGCAGCAGCTTCAGCACCACCATAATAGTATTCCCATGCCATGTCGTATTCGTCTAAATTGGTATAACCACTTCCATAAGCTCCAAGTTTTGGAGGTCTACTACCGCCACCACCACCAGATCCCAGACCCGTGGAGGTAAACAAGCCTGTTGAACCTACGAGCACCCCATAATTATACACTTGGTAACCAGTGGGGTCGGTGTATTTCAGCGGGTTGTTCAGGCAATAGCTATAGCGGTTGTAGTTCTGGAAGTTCTCGGGTGCCTGCAACACCGGATCAGCACTCAGGAAACGCCCGACCATGGGATCGTACATGCGGCCGTTCATATTAATGATCCCAAACTGATCGAGATGTTCGTGCCCGGTATAGCCACGGTCGAATTTTGCAGAGGGTAAACTGTTGTAGGTCCAGTTAGCGGCATTACGCTGCCGACCCCAGGCATCAAAGCCCAGTTCCTGAACCGTACTCCCTGCTGAGTTGGTAATAAAATCACAGAACCCAAATTGTCCGAGTGGATGTAATACATAGCGCCGTTGCCGTTTGTTTTTTCGTAAACCGAGGTCAAACCTGCCGGTGTGCCCCTGCTCTTCCGGATTTGCAACTATTTTGGTCGATTTCGAAGAGCCATGGGCACAGAAAATTACTCACAATCAACTATGCTTATTATATCTGGATCAGGTTGATTTACAAAATAAGTCTTAACAAATTTAAGATTTTGACAGGCACTCTCATTGTCACCGAGGACTGAACTCAACATTATTAGTCGTGAATAATAATCAGTGTTCAGAGGTTCTCTCCTCAACAATTCGACCATTATTTCATATGCCTCCGGATATCTTTCCTTTGACATCAACTTGTCATATTTATTCAAAACAACCTCTGATTTTTGGTAATTAGTGGCCGTTGCGAGTTGGCTCTCAATAAAAACAGTAACTACAACCTCATCTTGTATCTGAAGCTTAAAGTTTGAACTATCAATATTATACTCACCTCCTTTCATGCAGAATACTACGGGCACGATTACGATCTCACTTTTTTTAGTTGCCATGGAATCATCTAATGCTTTCCAGTAACCCTTTGTAGACTCAAACAGTGATAGAACATTATTATCGATCGAGGGAGCGAGTGAGTTAAAAGAAAATACTTGCTTTACTCCTCCATCAGTATCCAAAACCATTCCAGCTAAAAGAACTCCAGTATTTTCAAATGCTTCAGGAGGGAAATATACGTTTCGAGCAATATATTCCCGAAACGAACCATATTCTTCATGGTGAAATCTATTCAAAGGAGAAACATCCTTCAAACTATGATCCTGCCCAAAGGCTTTAACATAAAACACGCAAATTAAAAAGAGTAAACAAATTTTTAACCTAGTCATATTCTAAACATATAAGTTTGATCGATAGTTATTTTTATGCCAACTGTGCTATTTATCCCAAAAAAGTCCATCCATCAACAATAAATAATCAGATTTAACAACAGCTCTTTTCGACCACCCAATTTACGATAAATATTCTTTAGACTGTTTTTAAATTCCTTTGTATTGATGACCTGAGACGGCTCTATTCACGACTCCGGAACATTTAGATGTTTTGAAAACGCAGGGGGTAATGGTCCCCTGTTCGACTCTCTCTGCAAGCGCAATGGTGTGTAGCGCGCCGTACTGATTGAACGGACCGAAAAACACAACTTTCTTCCGGCGAATTGTGATGTAATTAAAACCGATGAACCGGATTTTAAACTTCATCTGTTTTAAGCAGGCAATTGCGTAATTTGATTGGCGGATACTTTCTCTTTTCTATCTTTACAAACGAAACACAATTAAACAATTCATCCTTGAAGCGCTTTTTCAGAAATATCATTCTATTTTTTAATTTCATAGTGGCTGTCACCCTGCTACTGATCTACTGGTCGGTTATTATCAGTCCCGAAAAATTCTGGGCTCCCGCGCTTCTTGGGCTGGCCTATCCGTATGTGTTTTTCACCAATGTGTTGTTTGTTCTTTATTGGCTGTTTACATCGCCCAAATGGTCGCTTATTTCGCTCATTGTTATTGGCATTGGGTTTAACCCCGTTCAGAATTACTTTCAGTTTTCAGCACGCGAAACCGATCAGTCGGGCATTGTGGTTTGCAGCTACAATGTGAAAGCGTTCAACGAGAAGGGCTACAAAAATGTGAACGAAACAGCGGCTAAAATCGTTGACCATTTAAGCCGTAAGAACCCCGATATTGTTTGCTTTCAGGAGATGAGCTACCTCGGACCAAAAGGATTCGAGGGTTTTAAAAAGCGAGTAAACCTGAAAGGATTGCCCAAATATGTTGATGCCAAGCGCTCGAATGGACCAATTACCTTCAGCAATTTTCCGATTATCAACAACGGAGAAATTCGGTTTGAAAGCACCGGTAACATGATTGTTTTTACCGATGTGGTAACAAAAACCGATACTTTGCGCATATTCAACTGCCACCTTCAAAGCTATCGGTTTACACCGGCCGATATTAGCTCGCTCGACTCGATATCACTGGACAAACAAACCGAAAGTTTAAAAGAGTTTCGACTATTTGGGTCGAAGCTAAAAAAAGCATTTGTTAAACGTGCGGCGCAGGCAGAAGAGCTTCGCAGGCAAATTGATCAGTCTCCCTATCCGGTAATTGTTTGCGGCGATTTTAACGATACGCCTGTCTCGTACGCCTACAGCACCGTTCGCGGCGATCTGAAGGATGCCTTTGTTGAATCAGGCGTTGGAATCGGAAATACCTACCTGGGCAAGCTTCCTTCGTTCCGGATTGATTACATTTTACACAGTTCAACCTTTTCGGCTTACAATTTCAAAATCGATCATGTCGATTTCTCCGATCACTATCCGGTGAGTTGCACCTTATTGCGCGAGTAATACCAATTGCAGCTTAAGTTACAACTTAGCATGTGCAGCTATAATACCGGCAACACGTTTTGCTGGCTTGTTCCTTTTTGCCCGCTGCAGTTTACCACCGCCAGCCGCTTTTACAGTTTTAAATGAAAACACACTCGATGTACTACGGCTTGCCTGCGGTATCATCAAACATCTCATTTCATATCGCTTTACTTGCCTTTATTTTGTAATTTACTGGTCATTTCCGTATCAATCCAAAATTACAGTTATGTCGAAAAACGCACATAAAAAGCATTCAAAGCGCCTCGAAAAAGGGTTTCAACATATTGAGACTCAAAAAAAAGATCACCGAACCATCAGCAAAAAAAAATACACCAAGTCGCTCAAAAAACTGGAGCTGGAGCTAATCAAACTTCAGGAATGGGTGAAACTGAAAGGAATGAGAGTGGTTGTGTTGTTTGAAGGGCGAGACGCGGCCGGCAAAGGAGGAGTAATTAAACGAATTACGGGCCCTCTAAATCCGCGTATTTGCAAAATTGCGGCTTTGGGAACCCCGACCGAACGGCAAAAATCGCAGTGGTACTTTCAACGTTACGCTGCGCATCTGCCGGCTGCGGGCGAAATTGTTTTGTTCGACCGCAGTTGGTACAACCGGGCAGGAGTTGAGCATGTGATGGGGTTCTGCACCGACGAAGAATATGTTGAATTTTTCCGCAGTTGTCCCGAATTCGAGCGGATGCTGATCCGCTCGGGAATCATTCTGATCAAATATTGGTTTTCGGTCTCAGATGAAGAGCAAGAGAACCGTTTTCAGGATCGAATAAACGACCCCACCAAACGCTGGAAACTGAGTCCGATGGATCTGGAATCGCGCGAAAAGTGGGTTGAATACTCGAAAGCCAAGGATGAAATGTTTAAGTACACCGATATCAAACAAGCACCCTGGTATGTTGTTCCGGCAGATAACAAAAAACTGGCGCGTTTGAATTGCATCCATCATATGCTCAGCCTCATTCCGTATGAGTCTATTCCTTCAAAACCGATTCAATTACCTCCCCGCAAGGAAACTCCGAGTTACTACGTACGCACGCCAATTTCGGATCAGACCTTTGTGCCGGACCGCTACAGCAGAAAAGCTGAAAAACTTGCAGACATGAACCTTACTGACCTAACAACACCACCTTCTGATTTTGAAAACAACGGGTCGGAGAAAAAATAAACGATTGGGATCGAAAAAACCAGGAATGAGCCGATTGCAGGAGCTTAAAAAAGTCGTTTCCGCTTCAGCAGGAAATTCATAAGCACATCGGAAAAGCGTTGGTGGATGTCTACTTCAACCAAGTCGATTTGGTATTGGCCGCATTTCATTTTCAGATCTTCAAAATAGCTTTTTACAGCCTGGCTATAGCGTTCCTTCAGATCGCCGGGGCTTAACCGCAATTGATGCCCGGTTTCCAAATCAACAAACCGATAAGGCCGATTCAAAAAATCGAGCTCTCGTTCCTGTTTGTGATCGGTCACATGAAAAAGCACAACCTCGTGTTTATTGTATCGTAAATGTTGCAAGGCCGAAAAAATATCATCCGAGTTACCGCTATCCAACATATCGCTAAACAAAATAACCAACGAACGTTTGTGCACCTGTTCGGCGATTTGGTGCAACGCTCCAACGGTGTTGGTCGTTTTATTCAAATCGCCCTTACCCACCGAAAGCAATCCGGACAATTTTCCGTAAAGCAGCTCCGCGTGAACCGACGACAATCGATTTTCGGAATGAAATTCAATATGATCGGAGAAAAGCGTCAACCCAACAGCATCGCGCTGCTTGCGCATTAAATAAATCAATGCGGCAGAACAATACACCGAAAAAGCCAACTTGTTCATCAGCTTATTTTTCCCGCTTTCAAACGGGAAAAGCATAGACGAAGAGGTGTCGATTACCAACTGACAACGCAGGTTCGTTTCTTCTTCGTACTGTTTCACATACAGACGGTCGGAACGGGCAAACAACTTCCAGTCGATATGTTTGGTTGATTCGCCCTGATTGTATTGTCGATGTTCGGCAAACTCCACCGAGAAACCATGAAAAGGACTTCGATGCAGTCCGGTAATAAATCCCTCGACTACTTCACGGGCAATCAACTCAAGGTTATCGAATTGCTGAAACTGTTGAATGTCGAAGAGTGTGTTCATGCATACAAAAATAGAAGAGCTTAGCGCAATAACAAGGTGAACGCCGGAAATAATTCCCCCCGGAGGATTTACCTAATGATAGAACCATCAGCGATCACCGGAAGATTGTGCCCCCTTCCGAAATCGGATTTCCCACGCCTGCATACGCACGATCTATTCGTCCACAATCCGGTATTTCTTGCAAATTACACCCGACGAATAGCTGCTCAGTTCGATTAGCTTCAGTTGTCGCTCAACCAACCGGCCCGAGAAAAGCGGCACTCCTTCACCCAGCGTTACGGGCATTGTAAACAGGTAAATCTCATCGATCAGGCCTTCGTTGTACAACAGACTATTTATTTCGCCGCCACCAATCAACCAGATTCCTTTTCCATGTTCCTGCTTAATTCCCTGAACAAAAGAAGCAACATCGTCACCAATAAATTTCACAAAATCAGTGTCATGTTTCCCTTTTTGCCGGGTGAACACGTAATTTTCTTTTCCGGCATAGGGAAAATCGATTCCAAAGGAGTGGATTTTTTCATAGGTTCGGTTTCCCATCAGCGTTGTGTCAACTGATTCGAGAAAGGACGAGTAGCCGTAATCCTCGTTTTCGGCATTGCTAAACTGATCCAACCAATCGACATCACCATTCATTCGGGCGATTTTTCCGTCCAGACTTTGAGCAATATATAAGGTTACTTTTCGCATCGTGTATCAAATTTAAGCCAAAAAAAGGCATGAATAAATTCACACCTAATTTTATTTTTATTCGTTTGTGTTATAAAACGGCATCAACTTTTGCCGCTAAACTCGACTTTGGCGCCGCGCCAACATGCTTATCAACAACTTCGCCGTTTTTAATAAACAGGATTGTTGGGATGTTGCGGATACCGAATTTCATCGCTACGTTCGGATTGCTGTCCACATCAACTTTAGTCACCAACAATTTGCCTTCGTAGTCGTGCGACAGTTCTTCAACTACCGGTGCCACCATGCGACATGGGCCACACCATTCAGCCCAGAAATCGACCAATACAGGGATTTCTGATTTCAATACAACTTCTTCAAAGTTTGCGTCATTAACTTCAATTGCCATAATAGAATATTTTTATAGTTTGAATTTCAATTTTTAACCTCTAAACACTAGCTCCGCTATCGATTTCAACTTAGCGAAAGTCGAAATTAGAGCTTTTCGCCCGGGCCTGTCCCTCCAAAATTAGTTAATTTTAAAAGACAGATTTTCGTGTTCACGTAAAAAAGTCTCAATCTGCCGATTCATTTCAATTCGAGTGTTTCTTGAAAACAGATTGACAACAGTTTTTGTTTCGGGATCCCACAAATTAAACTTGAGCAAAGCCGTTCCTTTATTTTGCAGGCTCATGGACTCAATGTCGCGAATAAGTTCTGGCGTAATCGCTTGGATCGCCATTTGAACCGTAACGGTTTTCACCAGGTTCTTACGCACTTCCTCCAGCATTTCGATGTAGCGAACCCGGTACTCCAGCCCTCCCCGGAAACTCTCCTGTACAACGCCCTTGACCATGATAAAAATGTTCGGCTTGCAATATTTACCGAACTCAACATAGTCCTTCCCAAAGAAGAACATGGTGTAAGAATCTTCGTAATCGGTGAGCGTAAGTTTGCTGTATGGTTTTCCGGTTTTTCCGACTGTTTCGAACGCCTCGGTCACCATACCGGCAAAGGTTATTTCGCGCCCTTTCAAGGCATCAATATTGTTGTTCAGATCTTTCAGCGTAAACTCGCGACTCACAAAGTTTTCAAATTCCAATCGGTATTCATCCAGCGGATGAGCCGACAGGTAGATTCCGATCAACGATTTCTCTTTTTCAAGCAGCACCAGGTTGGCAAACTCAGGCACATTGGGAATGTCGGGCTTTTTAACAGCCTGTGCCGACATGATTTCGCCAAACAACGACTGCATCGCATTATTGCTTTCAGCCTGAATTTGATGGCCGTATTTTATCAGTTTTTCCATGAAAGGGGCGTCATTCTCATCTGCTCCGGCAAAAAACTGACTTCGTTTCAATCCAAAACTATCGAAAGCACCGGCACTGGCCAATCCTTCAAAGTTCTTCTTATTCACCGTTTGCAGGTTTACCCGTTCCGCAAAATCGAAAATGTCAGCAAACGGACCGTTTTTCCGGGTTTCAATAATATCAGTCACCGCGCCGGCGCCAACCCCTTTAATCGCAGCCATCCCGAAGCGCACATCGCCTTTCTTGTTCACCGTAAATTTCAGGAAACTTTCGTTCACATCGGGCCCAAGCACATTGATTCCCATTCGCTTCGACTCCTCCATCAGTTTGGTGATATCGACAATATTACTCAGGTTTCGGCTCATGTTGGCAGCCATAAACTCGGCCGGAAAGTGGGCTTTCAGATACCCAGTTTGATAGGCGATGTAGGCGTAACAAACCGAGTGAGACTTGTTAAAGGCGTAACTGGCAAATGCTTCCCAGTCCTTCCAAATTTTATCAATTAGTTTATCAACTTCTTTTTCTTTACCAACTTCTTTGCAGCCTTCCATGAATGCCGGATTGGCTTTACAACCATCCACAAACTTCAGTTTCAGCTTGTCCATCATGGCTTTAATTTTCTTTCCCATCGCTTTACGCAACGAGTCGGAGTCGCCACGGGTGAAATTCCCCAGATGACGAGACAGAAGCATCACCTGTTCCTGGAACACCGTAATACCGTAAGTGTCGCTCAGGTATTTTTCCATCATCGGGTGATCGTATTCCACCTTTTTACGGCCATGTTTCCGCTCAACATAATCGGGGATGTATTCCATCGGCCCCGGGCGATAGAGCGCGTTCATGGCAACCAAATCCTCAAATCTGTTTGGCTTCAGGTTTCGCAGGTGCTTTTTCATTCCCGGCGATTCAAACTGAAATATCGCGGTAGTATCTCCCTTGCTAAACAGCTCAAATGTTTTAGCATCTTCCATCGGAATTTTATCAATATCGATTTCAATTCCTTTGGAGAGACGAATATTTTCGAGTGTTTCTTTTATAATTGACAGGGTCTTCAAACCCAAAAAGTCCATTTTCAGCAAGCCGATCGCTTCAACAAACCGACCATCATATTGCGTCGTAAAGAGCTTTTCCTCCTTGGTTGGCATAATCGGGATGTGATCCGTCAATGGGTCGCGGCTGATGAGAATTCCACAGGCATGCACCCCTGTTTGACGGACTGAACCTTCCAACGTGCCGGCAAACTTAAGGGTACTGGCGACAAGTGGATTATCCGAGTTTTTCTCGGCCAACAACTCATGACTTTCTTTGTAAGCTTTCTCGAAAGTCATTTTGGGCGCTTCAGGAACCAACTTGGCTAATCGGTCGGCATCAGACAGTGGTAGTTTCAACACTCGTGCAACATCGCGAATTGCCAGCTTGGTGGCCATTGTACCAAATGTACAGATATGAGCAACTTTATCTTGCCCGTATTTTTCGGTTACCCAGTCGAGCACCATCTGACGGCCATCGTCATCAAAGTCGATATCGACATCGGGCATTGAAATCCGGTCGGGGTTAAGGAAACGTTCGAACAGCAAATCGTATTTAATGGGGTCGATGTTGGTAATTCCAACGCAATACGAAACGGCCGCCCCTGCAGCCGATCCACGTCCAGGCCCCACAAGTACTCCCATATCGCGGGCTGCCTGAATAAAATCCTGTGTGATAAGGAAGTATCCGGGAAAACCCATTGTTTTAATTGTATCCAACTCAAAATCGATCCGTTCCTTCACATCAGGCGGCAGCGGATCGCCATAGCGCGGTTTCGCTCCAAGGTAGGTCAAATGCTCCAGATAGTCAGACTCAAGCTTTACGCGAACAGTTTTTTCGTAACCACCGTTACGTTTCATCGTGTCTTCACCAAATTCGGCAATAATAGCCGCCTCGTCGAACTTTTGCAGATACTCAGCTTCGGTTCCAAATTCTTCAGGAATTGGAAAGGGTGGCATAATAGGTGACGAGTTCAGTTCGAACTCTTCCACTTTATCCACAATTTCCTGGGTGTTAAACAACGCCTCCGGAACATCGGCAAACAGCTCGTTCATTTCGGACTGGGTTTTAAACCACTCCTGCTTGGTATAGCGCATCCGGTTCGGATCGTCAAAGTCCTTTCCGGTGTTTAAACAAATCAGCAGGTCGTGCGCATCGGCATCTTCTTTATTGATGAAGTGTACATCGTTCGTACAAATCACCTTCACATCATGCTTCTTTGCCAGCTCAAGCACCCGCTCGTTCACCATCACCTGGTATTTATACACCTGCTCGTTCAACTCTGGCATTTCCGAATTATGGCGTTGAAGCTCCAGGTAGTAATCGTCGCCAAAAACGGATTTGTACCAACGTATGGTTTCCTCGGCCTCTTCGACGGTAGTATTCATAATATGCTGCGGCACCTCTCCTCCTAAACAAGAGGACGAAACGATCAAGCCTTCCCGGTGCTTCTCCAGCAAATCTTTATCGATTCGAGGCTTATAGTAGAATCCGTCGGTTGCTGCTGTCGATATCAGCTTAATCAGGTTGATATACCCGGTTCGGTTTTTCGCCAACAAAATCAAGTGATCGCCCGAACGGTCAACCTTATCGTTTTTATCAGAAATTGTACGACTGGCGACATAGGTTTCGCAGCCTAGAATCGGCTTTATTCCCTCGCGTTTGCAAGTATCCCAAAATTCCTTTATCCCGAACATCATACCGTGATCGGTCAAGGCCAAGGCGGTCATGCCATCCTTTTTTGCCTTACCAACAAGGCCTTTTATGCTGGCTGCTCCATCCAAAATTGAATATTGGGAGTGAACGTGTAAATGCGTAAATGGAATCATTTTCAAATCTTTTAAGTCTTTCTCTCGTTTCGGTTAAGCGTCTTTTTGCTTTCAGCTTAAATTTACATTTTTCAGATCGACCGTCGAGCCTTTTTCGTAATAAATTGAATCATTCGTGAAGTGATAGTCGATCTCCGGCCTGTAACAGCGCTAACTAAAATAAAATGAAGCTTTTCAACTTTGCAGTTGTTTCATTCCGAATTTTAGAGCCGGCAAAAATACCAAATTAATGGAGAAGGCGAAGCCTGAATTAGTCGTTCACCAACTGGTCGAAGATTGAAAAGATCAGATCCGACTCGAAACCACGACTTTGCGCAAAGCGAAAAACTTTTGCTCTCAAGTCGTATGAATTCGCGGCTTTCGTTTTCCGAATCTTCTCCTGCATCAACTTTCGGATCGTTTCCCGGTAATCGTCATCAATAATTTCCTCCAAAGCAGATTGAATGACGACCGAAGAAATTCGCTCGGCTTTTAGGTGATAGGCTATTTTCACCCTTCCCCACTGATTGAACCGAAACTTATCGCGCACATAGCTACGAGCAAATCGTTCTTCATCGAGGTATTTCTCCTCAAACAATCGTTGCATCACCGAGTCGGTTTCGCGATCATCTAAGCCCCATTGCTGCAATTTTTGCTGAATGGAGGCCGGACTTTTTTCGGCTCGACTGCATAAAACAGCAGCCCGCGAATAGCCATCTTTTTGTTTGTCTGAGAATTCAGTCATGCTTAATAATTGCATTGATCGTACAAAGTTAATACCTTGTGTTTCCTTTCAAAATAATGCCTGTTCGGATATGGAAAACAACTACCTGCACATCAACAAAAAGCTTTGGAACGCGCGAACTGCGATTCATTTTAAATCTGAATTTTATGGTGTGAATGAGTTCCGAAAAGGTGGAACATCATTAAAAAGGATTGAATTGGAGCGTTTGGGAGATCTTTCCGGAAAGAAGGTGCTGCATTTGCAGTGCCATTTCGGGCAGGATAGCATTTCGCTTGCGCGGATGGGCGCAAAGGTTACAGCAGTTGATTTATCGGACGAAGCCATTCGGAAAGCCAATGAGTTGGCGAAAGATTGTGGCGTTGATGTTGAATTTATCTGTTGCGATCTTTATCAGTTGCCTGATCATTTACAGGATGAATTCGATCTGGTTTTTACAAGTTACGGAGTAATTGGCTGGCTCCCCGACTTAAATCGCTGGGCCGCAGTTGTTGCTCGTTTCCTGAAACAGGGTGGACGGTTTTTGTTGGTTGAATTTCATCCGTTGATCTGGATTTTCGATTCCAAATTCACACACATTCAATACAATTATTTCAACACCGGCCCAATTGTTGAAACCGAGCAAGGAACTTACACGGATCGCGGCGCGCCTATCGAGCTCGAATACGTTGGATGGAACCACCCGACCAGCGATGTTATCACCAGCTTGTTAAAAAATGGACTCACAATAACAGCATTCGAGGAGTTTGATTATTCGCCCTACAATTGCTTCGACAAAACAGTAGCCTGTGGCGAAAGCATGTTTCGCATCGAACATCTGGGAGATAAAATCCCAATGACTTTCGCATTGAGCGCATTAAAAAGCTAGAAGACAGATCTAAAAAAAGCCGGCAAAACCGGCTTCAATATCTGGATGTAGAACTCTACTAATGTGAATCAATTTTAGGACCGAAAGCCAAATCACCAGCATCGCCCAAACCTGGCACAATGTATGACTTTGTTGTCATTTCCTCGTCAATTGCACCTAACCACAGGGTAACATTATCGGCCTTTATTTTGCTTTTAACATAGTCGACTCCTTTACGGCTCGCAATAATTGCAACCAAATGCACATGGCTGGGATCTCCCTTCTGCAACATGGCCTTGTAGGCAATTTCCATTGACGCGCCGGATGCCAACATTGGATCGGTAATCATGACTACTTTGTCGTTCAGATCGGGAGTGGCCAGGTATTCAAACTCAATATGAAACTCACCCTCGTCGTCGTATTTCCGATAAGCAGAAATAAAAGCATTTTCAGCCCGGTCGAAAATATTGAGCAAACCTTGCTGCAGAGGTAATCCGGCACGCAAAATGGTTGCTAAAACTGGTTGCTGATCCAACACCGGAACTTTAGCAATGCCAAGAGGTGTTTTTACATCCGCAAACTTGTAATCTAATGTTTTACTAATCTCGTAACCAAACACTTCACCCAAACGCTGCAGGTTTCTGCGAAATCGCAATGGATCTTTCTGGATCGCTTCATCACGGATTTCCGCCAGATATTGGTTAAAAATGGAGGTTGATTCGCTGAGGTTGTGAACTTTCATATCAAAAAATTTTGGCGAAATTAATCAAAATTTCCCGTTGACGAGAATTCAGGTCCAAATAAAATCGCCTTCACTGTCCTGAATTTTCATGTTTCTTGGCACACCATCGAAACTGGTGAATATTTGGTGGCTTAATTCTGTTGATCCAAGAAACGGATGAGTCATTGTCTTCAACTTGTTTGCCAGTTGTGGTTGAAGAATGGTGAGCATTTTCACCCGTTTCGAAATTGCTTCTTCAATAAAAAACCCGGCAATATGCTCGTCTGAAATTTCGCAAAAATGGTGATACAGTAATTTTAAATGCCCATTGCGTATTGAATAAATTAGAAAACCCAAAAATTTAGTTCCTCGGTAAAACTTCACGGTGTACACTTCAAACTGGGAAGCAAACGAGCTAAACGGATAGCTTTGTTCAAATGTCCGGTCGTCAGTCGACAACCAGGGGTAGGCCAAAATCCATTTCAATTCGGCTTCTCCCCGACGAAACAAATACTCTTTCTGTCGATCATTGGCCAACTGCATGCACTCCCGGTCGGGGAAAGCCATTTTCTCCATGCGAATATCTGTTGCTTGCTGAATTTTGAAATTCCGAAGTTTTTGATTCGCCCAGAAACGCATGAAAAAATCGAGCACAGGCCACAGGAATATTAGGTTTCCGATCCGACGCTGCAACAGCTGTTGGCTCTCGGCAAACAGAAAAAAACGTCGGCCTTTAGCCTGGTAAAACGGCTTTAGCAATCCCGACTTCTCATACAATTTTCGGGAGTCGGGCGAAAAATTCGTAGCCATTAGCCGTCCGTTCCAATCCAAATGTATCTCGTGAAGCAACTGGCTCGAAAGCCCTTGCTTACGATAATCGAGTTGCGTCCAAGCTCCGCTCAACCAAACAAACCGACTATTATCGGTATTCAAAATGGCTGGCAAAACGGTTCGAAAAGAGATCATCCGGTTTTCGTCTGCTATGAAATACAAAACCGGATCGTCAGCCTGTGCGTGGGGATTGGCCAGATACGATTCAACCCTAGACCAACTAACAGGCTTAACCGGCAGACGCTGAAACAAGTCTGATTCAGCAAATAACCTCAAGTCTCCCAGCCTGATTTTACACAATTCCATGTACTATCTCCTTGCGTAATGTTTGCCAATCAACTGTTTCAGCCGATAGGCCAAAAAGGCTTCTTTCAACCGGGTCTTAGTACTCAATTGCATACGGTCTTCCATGGCAAAACGCTGAAAGTGTCGGGGAAGCCGTTCTTTTTTGAGTCCCGCAGTACCAAAACTTAGCTCAAAAATATTTTCTTTATGGCAGGCATCAAACACAGTTTCCGAAACGCCAAAATCGGTAAATGGAAAAGCGAAGGCTTTTATTTTAGGTTGAAGTCGATCATTAATCCACTTCATACTTTCTCTGATCTCCTCCAGTTGGGTCTCTTCGTCAAGTAATTCAAACTCGGGGTGATCCATCGTGTGTGAACCAATCGTGAATCCATCAGCTTGCAGGCTTTTAACCTGATCGAAGCTCATATATGGCTTTCTCTCCTGTAACCACGTTTCCCAATTAAGCCCGATCTCCTCGGCCATTTCATCGAGCGAAGCCAAATCGCCGTAGGTTCGCTGTAATTTTATATTGATATTCTTATCGCTGAGCAAGGCAACAATTTCGGATGCTTTGTATCGGTGAAAAAGATCACGGTTATCAACAAAGGATGGATTAATAAAGAAAGTTGCCGGCACCCCTTTCCGTTTCAAGATCGGTGCAATCGTTTCGGCACACTCTTTCAAACCATCGTCAAAACTCAGGTGAAAGCATTTCGACAGATCGTTGCCATTCAATAAATCCGCCAACTCAATTGGGTTGAAATTCAGCAATAAAAAATCTAAATCATCTTCAAACTGTTTCACTGTCGGATAGTCGTAATTGGAACGCCAGGGTAAGTTTTGGTCCGAAACCAAATGATAGAAAGGAAGCAATACCGGGACATTCTTCCCTGATGTTAAAAATCGAAAAGGCAGCATCCCCGCCAATTCAGAAATTAATTGTTGTGTGAAATCATTCATCGTTTTAGCCATTTTGCCCATGCTGGCAGGTTATTCCACCACAAGTAGAAATAAGTCTCCGGAGTTGCTCCAAAGCCTTTGTATAATCGCGCCACACCATCAATCATCGAACCTTCAAAATCGAGTAAATAGTCTTTGCCGGCATGCATTAAAATAAACTGGTCGATCAGGAAATACATTGCGTTTTGTTCTTTCCCTGCCTCGCTGGTGACCGCATTCAAAAAAGTTACCCGGTTCTTGTACCGCACGAAGAATGCAGCAGCACAAAGCCGGTTCGCTTTGTCGTAAACACCATAAATTTCACCTAAATTACGCGAGGTGGAAAAGGCCAGCAGGTGGTGGAGTGTCAGCAAATCTTGTTTCTTCAGCTTTACTGCTGAGTTTTCTTTTTTAAATTGAAGGTAGTCCTTTAAAGAAAGTCCACTGATATAATTGAGTTTGTAATGCGATGCCCGCTTCAATTTACGAATGGTATGTTGCGAGTAACTCGCTGACAAATCGGAGTAAGTTTCGTTCAAATTCAACAGCAAATTATACCTCACTTCGACCTGCATCTCCGGGATAGGCAAATTCATGGCATTCAAATGAATTTGAGCAAAAGAGAAACGAGTAATAATTTCATGATAAAAAGCTGCTGTAACTTCTTTCGTTGGCGTCGGGAAAATCCCTAACTGCTGACAATACAGGGGTTGAAATAAATAGCTGAATCGGAATTTCCGCCGGAATGTCAGCGGCATAATGTAGCGATAATCGTCAACCACTAGCGCGTCCCACACCGGACACAATTTATCGAGATACCACGACTGCGCATAGACCAAGGCGTTCGGCGCATCAGCCACGCACTGATCCCACTTATCCGTATCAATCTCGTCGTATTTGAGGTAATTAATTTTGATGTTAGTCATTTCTCAAGCTGATTGCCAGTGCTGTCATTTCTTCAAAAACCTTCCGCCAACCTTCCCACCGGCCAGAGTCACTCAAACTCTCATTATGCCATAAACTTATAAAAGTTCCACCGCTTTTCTTTATTTCAAACATCATTTTTTTTAGGATGTCCAATGCTTCATCAGGAGATTTACCCATATAGTCGCGCAAGCTAATGTCCATCACCTGAAAAGGAAAAATACGAAGGTTCGTCTTTTGTTCTTCTTTTAAATCATAGAAAAAGTATGGACTGGCAATTCCTGCTCGAAACCCGGCACATTCGCAGTATCCCATGGTGTGATCTTCCACAATTCCCGCTTTTATCAACCGGCGATAGGTCATTGGCAATAGTAATTTCAGAAAATGCTGCCGGCTCGACCGAACTGGTTTCTCCAGAATTTCCTCCAGCAATTTTCGTTCAAGCAGCAATTCCTGCTTATGCCGGTTTGACCGATAGGACGGATGCAAGCCGATGTGAAACTGCCGTGACAGCCCACGAATTAGTTGCCTAAATTCGTCATTATGGGGTGACACATTCCGATCATAACGACTCTGTTTGCCTACTAAAAAGAAAAAATGGACAAAGCTTTCTTCTCCTTTATAGATTGTACGGATATAGTCGTAAGTGTCGTACGGATCGGCTCCTTCACCCAACCAGATCCTGCACCGTTCAGCAACTTCTCTAATCCTTCCGGTTAAAATCCCTTTTGTACATGCTCCTGCAATTCGCCATAGACTTTTATTCTTGTAAGCCCATGCGTTATCAATATCAATTGTGGTTAAAAAATTGAACTGTGGGGGAGCGCACACAAACCGGGGATCGTGCTGTTTCAGTTTCTCAGCAATCAATCGCGCCCACTGATTGACGATTGGCTGATCTAAAATCTTATTTCGAAACAAGATACTATGTTTGGCCGGATATCGCTGATGTTTTCCGAACTGCCGTTCCAGGTACTCCTCATATCGGGTAACTAAAAAGAAACCGGCGGCAAACGGATCGAATGGTAGAAATGAATCGGCTGATGATTGAAAGAAGCACAATTTTTCATTCCAGGTTACATCTGACAAGTCCTGATACTCTAACCCGGTTTGAAAGAGCAAATGGTGCGGCCTTAGATCGAGTTGTCCGAACTTAAACAGCTTGGACGAATAGTTAATCTTCAGACCGGTTTCTTGCTCAAAAATCAATTCCTGGTCCGTAAAGCTAACCGGAACATGAAGTATTTCCTCGAAATATAATTCGAAAATATAGCGAATACGGTTGGTAATATTTTTCGCAAAGACTATAACCATAACATCATTATAAAATCCCCTCGTCAGCAAAACTAAAATGTTGTTGATGCGCTATTATAATATGATCGAGCACAGATATTTCCATAATCTCTGCCGCATTTTTGATTTTCGCTGTAATATTTTTGTCTGCATCGCTGGGACGCGCGTTACCGGAAGGATGATTGTGACAAAGAATTAATGCTGAGCTAAGTTTCTCCAAGGCCGTTTTAAGTATGATTCGAACATCGATAACGGTACCTGTTAATCCTCCCTGACTGACCATGAACTTATCGATAACGGTATTTGAACGATTAAGTAGCAAAACCCAAAATTCTTCAATTAGAAGATCCTCGAGAAACGGTCGAAAAAAATTTGCAGCATCCTGACTGGATGTAATTTTTAATTTTTCGGATGGAGTCTGCTCCTTCCGCCGCCTCCCCAGCTCAAGAGCAGCAACAATATTCAAGGCTTTAGCTTCGCCTATGCCTTTAAATTGAAGTAAATCACCTATTTGCTTTCTCCCAAGTTCATTTAAATTATTGTCGGCCATTGCCAAGATCCTGCGAGACAGCTCAACGGCTGACTCATCAGAATTACCCGAACCAATTAAAATAGCCATCAACTCGGCATCAGAAAGCGATCGGGTTCCTTTCGAAAGCAGCTTTTCCCGAGGACGATCCTCCACTGCCCATTCTTTAATACTTAGTTTTCGATACATCTAGCAAGGTGATTTGAAACTAAGTTATGAAAATTCTGTTTGCCGATCCATCTCTTTTTAAAATAAAGATGTCCGATGCGGGAAGTTTTTTGAATAAAAAAAAAGCCCGATGCTCTGGAGAACAACGGGCTTGAAAAGAGGGCGACGACCTACTCTCCCACATAAATGCAGTACCATCGGCGCTGGCGGGCTTAACTTCTCTGTTCGGAATGGGA
>NZ_JBFHIT010000025.1:0-70454 GCF_041596335.1 Mangrovibacterium sp.
GAAGAATCAAACTTCGCCATTATGGTAAAATACTGGAATCATTGGTAACCAAAGCCAGCAACTTCGAATCGGGCGAGGAAAAAGAAGTCCTAATCAAACTGTTGGCCAACCACATGAAAAAAAGTTATTTGGCCTGGAATAAAGATGCAGTGGACGATGAGAAAATCTACGATGATTTGGACATTCTTTCCAAAGGAAAGATCCAACGCACCGACTTGGATCTGACTGAAACAAAGGAAATTCTCTTCCGAAACAGAAAAAAAGTTGTGCCAGCAAGCAACAACCGCAACCAAAAGAAACACCGTAAACACGATTAATCTACCACTCCGGAGATGGCAACATTTCATATTGAAGGGGGCAAGAAACTAAAGGGTACACTTGAACCGCAAGGCGCTAAAAACGAAGCTTTGCAGGTAATCTGTGCGACATTGCTTAGCCCGAAAAAAATTACAATTAGTAACATTCCAGAAATAAGGGATGTGATCAAACTTATCGAATTACTATCCGAACTGGGCGTTAAAACCGAACGTCTGGCAAAAGGTTCTTATAGTTTTCAAGCAGACGAGGTCGACCTGGCTTACATGCAAACCAAGCGATTTGCACAACAAGCCATCAGCCTCCGTGGATCAATAATGATCGTCGGCCCAATGCTGGCTCGATTCGGTGAGGCTTATATCCCACAACCGGGGGGAGATAAAATCGGGCGCCGCCGATTAGACACTCACTTTGTCGGCCTGCAGAAACTGGGCGCCCAGTTTGTCTACGATTCTGAAAAACATTTTTTCAGTGTGCGTGCTTCAAAACTGCATGGCAAGTACATGCTGCTCGATGAAGCCTCGGTAACCGGCACCGCCAATATTTTAATGGCTGCAGTTCTGGCCGAAGGACAAACAACAATTTATAACGCAGCCTGCGAACCCTATTTGCAACAACTCTGCAGAATGCTGGTTGCCATGGGCGCGAAAATTACCGGGATAGGATCAAACCTGCTCCATATCGAAGGGGTTTCGAGCTTAAACGGATGCGACCACCGAATCCTGCCTGACATGATTGAGGTCGGTAGCTTCATTGGTCTTGCAGCTATGACCGGCTCTGAAATCACGATCCCAAATGCCGGAATTGAACATCTGGGAATCATCCCTGATTCGTTTAAACGACTGGGAATAAAACTCGAAATACAAGGCGACAACATTCACATTCCAGTACAGGAGGAGTACGAGATTGAGACCTTCATCGATGGGTCAATCATGACAATTGCTGATGCGCCATGGCCGGGATTGACTCCCGACTTACTGAGTATTTTTTTGGTGGTAGCCACTCAAGCCAAGGGAGCCGTATTGATTCACCAAAAAATGTTCGAAAGCCGTCTGTTCTTTGTCGATAAACTGATAGACATGGGTGCGCAAATTATTCTATGCGACCCACACCGGGCCACCGTAATTGGATTGAACAAAAAAGTTCAGCTACGAGGCACGACCATGACCTCACCCGACATTCGTGCAGGGGTTTCCTTGTTGATTGCAGCGCTATCGGCTCAAGGGAGTTCCAGAATTTCGAACATCGAACAAATCGACCGCGGGTATGAGGAAATTGACACACGATTAAACGCGATTGGTGCTTCGATCACGCGAAGCGACATGCAGTAGGTTTTGTTAAAGTTTCTAAATAAAAATCCAACAGCAATCCTTTAGGCTTGAATTTTGTTGATTTTGTTCGATTAGCATCTTTTATACATTTAAAAAGTTACCGTATGAATCAAAAATTGATACTCGCAGTTCTCTTATTTGTAGGACTTCTCGCGCCTTCGATGGCTCAGGCACAGGCAAAAATTGGAACCAACGTGGGAGATAAAGCACCTGAAATCATCGAAAAAACAGTCAAAGGTGACGAGCTTAAACTATCATCACTAAAAGGCCAGGTCGTATTGATCGACTTCTGGGCATCGTGGTGTGGCCCTTGCCGCCGCGAAAACCCAACAGTTGTCGCAGCATATGAAGCCTACAAAGACCAGAAATTCGAAAACGGAAAAGGTTTTACCGTTTATAGCATTTCGCTCGACAAATCAAAGGAAGCTTGGCAAAAAGCAATAAATGACGATCATCTGGTTTGGGAGAACCACGTAAGTGACCTGAACGGATGGAACGCCAAATACGCAGCAATATACGGCGTACGAAGCATTCCGGCGAATTTCCTAATCGATGGTGAAGGAATTATTGTCGGCCGCAATCTTCGTGGTCCGCAGCTCGAAGCAGCGTTGAAAGAATTAGTGAAATAATTGCTAACATCGCAATAAATCAGAAAGGTGGTACTGCGTACTGCCTTTCTTTTTATAATTTTGTCAGCTTTTAAGGATCGGCAAATGTCAAATTGTCCCAAATAATGACTGGCAGCATTTTTGTAATTTGTCAGACTGTTAAATTAAAATTTTAAACCGCATGGCAGAAGAAAAGATTGTAAATGAGCAAGAACAAGGTGCAGATGAACTTGTAAAGGACCAAAAAGAGGCACCTGAAGAAACTGCTAAAAAAGAAGACAAACACGACAAAAAGTCAAAGAAAGATAAAACGCACGAGCAGATCGAGAAATTGGAAAATGAAGTAGCCGACATGAAGGACAAACACATCCGTTTGCAGGCTGAGTTCGACAATTTCCGGAAACGCACATTGAAAGAAAAGATGGAATTAATGAAATCAGGCGGAGAAACTGTCCTGATGAATATCATTCCCGTCGTAGATGATTTGGATCGTGCCCTAGCTGCCTTCAGCGAAATTGAAGATGAAAACCCGCTGAAACAGGGAGTAACATTGATTTACAATAAGTTTCAGGAATTCCTGAAGCAAAATGGAATCAAAGAGATTGAAGCGAAAGAAAAAGACTTTGACACCGACCTTCATGAGGCCATCGTTAAAATTCCGGCTCCAACAGAAGAACTAAAAGGCAAAGTTGTTGATGTGGTACAAAAAGGATACCTGTTACATGAAAAAGTTATTCGCTTTGCCAAAGTTGTAATTGGCGAATAAATAGAGCAAAACCAGGAAGAGCATGACAAAAAGAGATTTTTATGAAATTTTAGGCGTTAGCAAAAGTGCTTCGGCTGAAGAAATAAAGAAAGCTTACCGCAAAAAAGCGATTCAATTTCACCCGGACAAAAACCCGGGCGACCACGAAGCGGAAGAAAAATTTAAAGAGGCGGCTGAAGCATACGAAGTGCTGAGCAACCCGCAAAAGAAGCAACGCTACGACCAATATGGTCATGCAGGAGTTGGTGGTGCTGCCGGAGGTGGATTCGGTGGTCACGACATGTCGATGGACGATATCTTTTCAATGTTCGGCGATATCTTTGGTGGTGGATTTTCTGGCGGTGGATTTAGCGGCTTTGGTGGTTTTGGCGGCGGCGGACGCAGTCAGGGACGCCGGGTACACCGTGGTTCCGACCTTCGTGTTAAAGTTTCCCTCAGCCTAAAAGATGTTGCCGAAGGGGTCGACAAAAAGCTCAAACTAAAAAAATACATTCCCTGCGACACCTGTCATGGTTCAGGAGCTGCCGGTGGATCAGACTACACAACCTGTTCAACCTGCCATGGGAGCGGACATGTTACCCGCATAACCAACACCATGCTCGGACAAATGCAAACCAGTTCTGCCTGTCCGACTTGTAACGGCGAAGGCCAGATCATTAAAAATAAATGCACCAGCTGTCATGGCGAAGGTGTGGTTCGTGGCGAAGAAGTTGTTAGTTTTAGAATCCCAGCCGGTGTTGCCGAAGGAATGCAATTGAATGTTTCCGGAAAAGGAAATGCCGGACGTCGTGGTGGAGTAAACGGCGATCTGCAGGTGGTGATCCAGGAAGAACAACACCCGGATCTCATTCGCGATGGCAACAATCTGATCTACAATTTATTTTTAAGCATGCCGGATTTCATTTTGGGGACAACTTCCGAAATCCCGACGATCGAAAATAAAGTAAAAGTGAAGATTGAAGCCGGAACGCAGCCGGAAAAAATCCTCCGCCTGCGCGGCAAGGGTTTGCCGGATGTAAATGGCTATGGCAAGGGAGACCTGTTGGTTCGCATACATGCCTGGACGCCGAAAAAAATAAGTTCGGATGAAAAGAAAATGCTTGAAAAGTTGCAACAATCGGCAAACTTCCAAGCTGTCCCAGGAGAAGGAGATAAAAACTTCTTCGAGAAAATGCGTGACATTTTTGAATAAAAATACGCGATGATAACATTCAAAAACCTCCTGCTACAGGAGGTTTTTTTGTTTCCATACAAACCGATATTTTTACACTGAAATAAACTCGATATCGCATTTCCGTCAAAAAACCAACAAAAATCATTTCTTAATTTTAAATTAACAGGAAATTCTTTGCTCGCCTTTCAATTTATAATTATACTTGCAACACCAAAATAAAAGAAATGAATCTCAATTACGGACATCACGGCCACCATCACCATATCTTAGTACAAGGTAGGCCGTAATTCTTTTGTCCTTATTGAAGCAAAAAAATATTAACCCAAAGAAGGCTTACCGCAAGGTAGGCCTTCTTTATTTTTAATTACCGATCATGACACAATTGAAGATTGCAGTCCAAAACAAAGGACGTTTGTTTGAAGATTCTATGGCATTAATTAAAGAAACCGGAATCAAATTTTCATTAGGCAGTAGCCGTGTACTGGTGGCTTCAGCCAAAAACTTTCCGATGGATGCCCTTTTCCTGCGTGATGACGACATCCCGCAAACCGTTGCCGATGGCGTTTCCGATATTGGCATCGTAGGTGAAAATGAAGTGCTCGAAAAAAAGATGGATGTAGTGATTGCCAAAAGACTCGGCTTTAGCAAATGCCGCCTATCACTGGCAATTCCAAAATCGGACGAGTACAACGGTGTTGAATATTTCATCGGCAAAAAAATTGCGACTTCGTACCCGGTAATCCTTCAGGACTTCCTTGATAAACACCAGATAAAAGCTGAAATTCACGTAATCAACGGATCGGTTGAAATTGCCCCCGGAATTGGTTTGGCTGATGCGATTTTCGACATCGTTTCATCGGGATCAACCCTGGTAAGTAACCGTTTGAAAGAAGTGGAAGTAGTTACGCCCTCTGAAGCCTTGTTAATCGCTACTCCAAACCTGAGTGCCGAAAAACAAGCTATTTTAGATGAACTTATTTTCCGTTTGGAATCGGTACAACGCGCCGAAGGGAAAAAGTACATTGTACTAAACGCTCCGAAAGATAAAGTAGCCGAAATATCAGCTATCTTGCCGGGAATGAAAAGTCCTACGGTAACAAATTTAGCTGAAGAAGGCTGGGTTTCTATGTCGTCGGTTATTGCAGAAAAGGAATTTTGGGAGATTATTGGAAAACTAAAGACTGCGGGTGCCCAAGGAATTTTGGTCATGCCAATCGAAAAGATGATTTTCTAGTCCCAACCCAATCTCTGAAGTATAAATTTTTGATTCAAATTCGTGCATGAAACGCTATATCAATCCATCACCTGAAGAGTGGCCGGAAATACTAAAAAGGCCATTGTTTAATGCGACCGATCTTGCCGGACGGGTGCAAGGCATTTTAGATGAAATTAAAGCGGAAGGCGAAACGGCTGTCCGCAAATACACCGAGCAATTCGATGGTGTGGTTCTTCAAGACCTGACTGTAAGCGAAGCTGAGATAGACGAGGCGGTCGGGTTGACTGATCCGGAGTTGAAATCAGCGATTGAAAACGCAGCGGCAAACATTCTTCGCTTTCATGCACAACAAATGCAGGAACTGACCAAAGTTGAAACCAGCCCGGGTGTCATTTGCTGGCAAAAATCGGTTGCGATTGAAAAGGTAGGATTATATATTCCGGGAGGTTCGGCGCCACTTTTTTCAACGGTCTTAATGTTGGCACTTCCAGCAAAAATTGCCGGTTGCCGCGAGATCGTACTTTGCACGCCCCCCGGAAAGGATGGCAAGATTAACCCCGCCATTTTATTTGCAGCCAAATTGGTCGGTGTCACTAAAATTTTCAAGCTTGGAGGCGTGCAAGCCATTGGAGCAATGGCCTACGGAGCTGGAGATGTGCCGAAAGTCAACAAAATTTTCGGCCCGGGAAACCAATATGTGATGGCAGCCAAACAACTTGTCAGCATTAGCGATGTCGCCATCGACATGCCTGCCGGGCCTTCCGAGGTTGCAGTTATGGCTGACGACTCGGCCAACGCTGCCTTCGTCGCGTCCGACCTGCTGTCGCAAGCCGAACATGGGCCTGACTCACAAGTGATACTGGTGAGCAAATCAGAGAAACTTATTTCCGAGGTTGAAGTCGAATTGGAAAAACAGCTGAACGAACTAAGCCGAGCTGAAATTGCTGTAAAAGCACTGCAAAACAGCGTTGCCATTGTATTGAATTCTGAGTTCGAAATGATCGAAATGATCAACGAATACGCACCGGAACACCTGATTATTTCCATGAACAATTACCTTGAAGTGGCTGACAAAATCACAAATGCAGGCTCGGTTTTCCTGGGAAATTACACACCAGAAAGCGCTGGCGACTACGCATCGGGAACTAACCACACATTACCCACCAACGGCTGGGCTCGTTCGTTCAGCGGAGTTAACCTCGACAGCTTCATCCGGAAAATTACCTTTCAGGAAATATCAAGAAATGGCATTCAGAATCTTGGACCAGTCATCGAAATTATGGCTGCTGCCGAGCAACTTGATGCGCACAAAAATGCGGTTACCTTGAGATTGGAAGAAATCAAAAACAAAAAATAAGAACCTGGAATCATGAATCTTGAACTGCTATTACGAGCCAATATAAAAAACCTGAAACCCTATTCATCAGCCCGCGATGAGTTTTCAGGTGAAGCGATGGTTTTTCTGGACGCCAACGAAAACCCCTTCAACGCGCCTTACAACCGATACCCCGACCCCCTTCAGCGCGAATTGAAAGACAAAATTGCAGGCATCAAAAACTGCCCGGCTGATCGTATCTTTCTGGGCAACGGAAGCGACGAACCAATCGACCTGTTGTTCCGTGCTTTCTGCGAGCCGGGAGCCGATAACATCGTCTCCATCGACCCAACTTATGGCATGTATCAGGTTGCAGCCGATATTAATAACATTGAGGTGCGCAAATTGAAGCTAAAGGAAGACTACAGCTTTGTTGCCGACGAGCTGTTGACTGCCGCCGACAGTCGTACAAAATTGATCTTTGTTTGTTCTCCCAACAATCCAACCGCCAACCTGATGGATAAATCGGAGATGTTGAAACTCATTCATAATTTCAACGGCTTGGTTGTTGTCGACGAAGCCTATATTGATTTTGCACCGGGCGCAAGCCTGTTGGACGAACTCGACCAGTATCCGAATCTGGTGATCTTGCAAACTTTCTCCAAAGCATGGGGAATGGCAGGAATCCGACTGGGCATGGCTTTTGCATCGCCTGAAATCATTCGCATCTTCAACAAAATAAAATACCCCTATAACATCAACATTCTCACGCAAAAAAAAGCCATTGAACTCATTACACAGGAAAACGAAAAACAAGCGTGGGTCGAATTGCTGATCGAAGAACGCAGCAAACTGGCCGTGCAACTGGAAACCTTTCCGTTCGTGGTTAAAGTTTACCCTTCAGACGCGAATTTTTTACTGGTGAAAATGTACGATGCAAGAGGCATCTACGACTACCTGATGGAAAACGGGATTATTGTCCGCGACCGCTCGAAAGTAATTTTGTGCGACGACAGCCTGCGAATCACAGTTGGCTCTCCCGAGGAAAACGAAATTTTAATAGCGAAACTAAAAGAATTGATTTAAAGAACCACATCGGTACTGAGAATACATAGAAGAATAAACGAACACCTATGCCCCATGTACCTATTTGGTTTCCAATACATTTACCATGAAAAAAGCTTTATTCATCGATAGAGACGGAACCTTGATCATTGAACCGGCTGACGAACAGATTGATTCGCTTGAAAAGCTGGAGTTTCTGCCCAAGGTTTTTCGGAATATGCATTTCATCGCCAAAAATCTCGGCTACGAGCTGGTGATGGTCACAAATCAGGATGGCCTGGGAACCAATTCGTTTCCGGAAGACACCTTTTGGCCGGCACACAACAAAATGCTGAAAGCGTTGGAAAATGAAGGCATCGTATTCGATGATATTCTTATCGATCGCCATTTCCCGCATGACAACGCGCCGACCCGCAAACCGGGAACCGGACTGATGGGCAAATACATGGATGGCAGCTACGATCTGGCAAACAGCTTTGTTATTGGCGACCGATTGACAGACATTATGCTGGCCAAAAACCTGGGAGCAAAGGGCATCCTGATCAACGACGGATCGTTGGTTAATGAAATGAAAGCGATGCAGCTAGAACCCTTCTGCGCGCTGATTACAACCGACTGGGACGATATTTACGCCAAAGTAGCCGCACCGGAGCGAACTGCCCGTGTGCAACGCGACACCAAAGAAACAAAAATACTGGTTGAGCTGAATTTGGATGGAACCGGAAAAGGTAACATTAGTACCGGACTGGGGTTCTTCGACCACATGCTCGACCAGATTGCCCGCCATGCCGGAGTTGATCTGACCATTCAGGTAAGTGGAGATTTACAGGTTGACGAGCATCACACGATCGAAGACACCGGACTGGCATTAGGAGAAGCTTTCAAACTAGCTTTGGGCGACAAACGAGGTATCGAACGCTACGGCTACTGCTTGCCAATGGACGATTGTCTGGCTCAGTGCGCGATCGATTTTGGCGGCCGCCCATGGATTATCTGGGATGCCGAATTCAAACGCGAAAAAGTTGGCGATATGCCAACCGAAATGTTCTTCCATTTCTTCAAATCATTTTCCGACACCTCGCTTTCGAACCTCAATTTGAAAGCTGAAGGGGACAATGAACACCATAAAATTGAAGGTATTTTCAAAGCACTTGCCCGTGCACTAAAAATGGCAATCAGAAAAGATGTGTTTAACTTTGAACTTCCTTCAACTAAAGGAACACTCTAGTAAAACAAACCACAAAGAAGGTATCAAACGAGAAAATCCTGAACAGCTTTGAGTTCTTCGTGAAAAAACTTAGAGCCGTTTATGTTGTAAAAACCAAAATATGAAAAGCATAAAACAACTTCGTGAAAAAAAGAACACTGCCATTCTTTTGATTCACTGTCCTGATAAACAAGGAATTTTGGCAACAGTTACCGAATTTCTGAACGAAAACAATGGCAATATCATTTACCTGGATCAATATGTCGACCGCGTTGAGAAGATTTTCTATATGCGGGTTGAATGGGAACTGGAAGGGTTTGCAATTCCGGCGGATAAGTTTCGTGAGTACTTCGACACTTTGATTGCCTCGAAACTGGAAATGAACTATTCAATCCATTTTTCGAAGCAAATTCCACGTATGGCTATTTTCGTATCGAAAATGTCGCATTGCCTGTTCGATATTCTTTCTCGCTACACTGCCGGTGAGTGGGATGTTGAAATTCCCGTTATAATCAGTAATCACAAAGATCTGGAACCCGTTGCCCGTCGTTTCGATATTGATTTTGAATACATTCCGGTGACCAAGGAAAACAAAGCGGAACAGGAAGCCCGTGAAATTGAGCTGCTGGCGAAATACAAGGTTGATTTTATCGTACTGGCTCGATACATGCAGGTTCTTTCGGCCGATTTTGTCAGTCAGTATCCAAATAAAATCATCAACATTCACCACTCTTTTTTACCTGCTTTTGCGGGGGCCAAACCGTATCATGCGGCACACGAGCGTGGAGTGAAAATTATTGGAGCAACCAGCCATTACGTGACCAGCGATCTGGATGGAGGACCAATAATTGAACAGGATGTGACTCGCTGCAGTCACATCGATACCATTGAACGGTTGGTACGCAAAGGTCGCGATTTGGAAAAAATCGTCCTATCGCAGGCTGTATTCAAACATCTTCAACGAAAGATTTTGGTCTACAAAAACAAAACAGTTGTTTTCAGCTAAAACTTGCGGATAATGATTCGAAAATCATTCAAAATAAAAACCCTTTGTGCCCTACTGTTCGCTCTAATTGGCTTTCAGGCATGCGGACAGGACGATTACGGCTACCTTGTAAAGCTTGGTGATCAGGCACCTGATTTTGAAACGACTACCCCGGATGGCCAAAAAGTAAAGCTTTCCGATTTGAAGGGCAAAGTTGTAATGCTTCAGTTTACAGCTAGTTGGTGTAGTGTTTGCCGTAAGGAAATGCCCCACATTGAGTCTGACATTTGGAACAAACACAAAGACAATCCGAACTTTGCCTTGTTTGGAGTCGACCTGGACGAACCTCTGGAAATAGTAGCTTCCTTTGCCAAACAAATTCCGGTGAGCTACCCGCTTTTGCTCGATCCGAAAGGTGGCATATTTTATAGCTATGCCGAAAAAGGAGCCGGAGTCACCCGCAATGTGATCATCGACCAGGAAGGAAAGATTGTTTTTCTGACTCGTTTATTCAAACAAGAAGAGTTTGAGAAAATGAAGGAAAAAATAAATGAACTCTTGAACAATCAATTATGAACTTAATCATCATTAAATACAACGCCGGAAATATTGAATCGGTCAATAACGCCCTTCAACGTTTGGGTGTTTCGGCCGAAATAACCGGCGATCACGAAAAGATTAAAGCCGCCGACAAAGTGATTTTTCCGGGAGTTGGCGAGGCCAGTACCACCATGGCTTTTCTAAAAAAAGAAGGACTCGACCAGTTGATTCCTTCCCTCACTCAGCCGGTTTTAGGCATCTGTCTGGGTTTGCAGCTTATGTGCAGCTATTCTGAAGAGGGCGACACGGCCTGCCTCGGAATTTTTGACGAACAGGTGAGACGTTTTCAACCCAAAGCCGGAATGGAATTCGTAACCAAAGTACCACACATGGGCTGGAACACCATTACAGACTTAAAGAGCGCTTTGTTCGACGAGTCGCTGAATGAGCAATTTGTGTACTTTGTTCATTCGTACTATGCCACCGTTGGTGAGCACACTGCCGCTGTGGGAAATTACATCAACCCGTTTAGTGCCGCCTTGCAAAAGGACAACTTTTACGCGACCCAATTCCACCCCGAGAAAAGCGGACCTATTGGGGCGAAAATACTCGAGAATTTTTTAAAAATTTAAGCCCCTCCTAACCTCCCCGAGGGGAGGAATGAAGAAGGAGAGCGAATTAAACACTATATAATAACCAGCAAAATCTGATTTCCTCACCAACGGAGGGAGCCAGGGGGAGGCCAATATATGATCACAATAATTCCTGCCATCGACCTGATTGACGCCAAATGCGTTCGCTTGTCGCAAGGCGACTACAACCAAAAAACGGTTTACAACGAAAACCCGCTCGAAGTAGCCAAAATGTTCGAGGACGCCGGTATAACACGCCTGCACCTGGTTGATTTGGATGGCGCGAAAGCCAAGCATATTGTCAATTACAAAGTATTGGAAACGATTGCTTCGAAAACGAATTTGGTGATTGATTTTGGCGGTGGGCTAAAATCGGACGAAGATTTGAAAATAGCCTTCGAAAGCGGTGCCCAAATGGTAACGGGTGGCAGCATTGCCGTAAAAGACCGCGAAACGTTTCTGAGCTGGATTGAAAGCTACGGAGCCGGAAAGATTATTTTAGGTGCCGATGCCAAAGATAAAATGATTGCTGTGAGCGGATGGCAGGAAGTGTCGGAGTTGCCAATTATTGACTTTATTGAAAGTTATACCAGCAAAGGCATTCAAAAGGTGATCTCGACCGATATTGCCCGCGATGGCATGCTCAGCGGCCCCAGCATCGAATTGTATACCGAAATTATGGCGCAATTTCCCACGCTCGAACTGATTGCCAGCGGCGGAATAGCGACCATGCAAGATATTATTGAACTCGATGAAATGGGCGTTCCGGGTGTTATTACCGGCAAAGCCATTTATGAAAATCGAATTAGTCTGGAGGAAATCAGCAAGTTTATCTTGTCATGATTTGGATTTTGAACCTTGGAATTTGAAGAAATGTTAGCAAAACGAATCATACCATGCCTGGATATCAAAGACGGTCAGACCGTTAAAGGCATCAACTTTGTAAATATAAAGACCGTTGGCGACCCGGTTGAACTGGGTGCCATGTATGCCGAGCAGGGAGCCGACGAACTGGTTTTCCTCGACATCACCGCTACGCACGAAGGCCGTAAAACCTTCGTGGATTTAGTAAAACGCATTGCCCGCGAAATCAACATTCCGTTTACCGTTGGTGGCGGAATCAGCGAAATAAAAGACGCTGAAGCCTTGTTGAGTGCCGGAGCCGATAAAATAAGCATCAACTCATCGGCTGTACGTAATCCAAAACTGATTGATGATCTGGCACTCAACTTCGGAACCCAGTTTGTGGTGGTTGCCATCGACGCCAAAAACTACGATGGCCGCTGGACAGTGACGGTTAATGGCGGGCGCATTCCAACGGACAAGGAATTGTTCAGCTGGGCTAAAGAAGCCGAAGATCGAGGCGCCGGAGAAATTCTGTTCACCTCGATGGATCACGATGGCACCAAAGCCGGGTTTGCCAATGTCGAGCTGGCAAAAATGGCAGATATGCTGAAAATCCCGATTATCGCTTCGGGTGGTGCCGGAAACATGGATCACTTTGTAGATGTTTTCACCACCGGGAAAGCCGATGCCGGGCTGGCCGCAAGTATTTTCCACTACAAGGAAATTGGAATACCTGATTTGAAACATTATCTGAGCGAAAAAGGCATCCCCATTCGACTGTAAAACCAATGCTCTAACCATATGCAAAAACGACTAACCCTACTGTTCTTTTGTATGCTGATCGTATCGTCGCTGTTCGCTCAGGACGATCTGGACGCGCAACTGCTAAAACAAACCCCGAACTGCGAAAGTGTGGCGTTCAATTCTACGAAGTTGATTAATCGCTATTTCGACCAATCTAACATAGATTCGATCAGTCTGGTGGTTAATAAATGGGACGAATTTTGTGGCGAAACAGAACCGCTTTTCCGGGTTAAAGTGCTCACCAACATTACATTGGCGACCTTCAGCGAAGACCAAATTTCGGAACGCGAAACCGAGATGAATCTGATCATCAATTACCTGGATCGAAAGGATTTGGCGGCCGAAAAGAATTACCATCAGCTATATGAATACTACAAATTCTATTTGGGCTATGTTCCGCTGAATTCAGATTTCGACCTCACAACAGTAGCTTGGGCAACCAGCCTGTTGGAGGACAACACCGACCTTTCGCCATCTGAAAAAGCCTACTGCCTGCTTTATTCAAACCAAACGGATGAGTTTTGGAACTATCTGCAATCAAGCGACATGCAAGGTAGTAAATTGGCCGATCGATATAACAGCGAGAAAGAACGTGTTGAAAATTTATGGGATGGGCACCTCAATTTTTTCAGCGGAGTTTTTGTTCCAAGTTCGAGTTTAAACGACGTGATTGGAGTGAAACCAATCTTCGGTTTTCAGCTGGGAGCTAAAGTGAAAAAAACACAACTGGATTTAACGATGTCGTTTCGTCCCGGCAACGCGAAAGAATATTACGATGTGTATTTTCAAGGCCAGACATTTCCAACCCGTGATCATCTGGGTGGCTATATCGGACTTGATTTTGCCCGGGAGCTCACCAATAATTTCAAGCGGGAACTTGATTTGGAATGGGGAATTGGAGCCGACTTCATGGATGTAATTTCCGGCGATCCGGATGTTACTGACGATAGCAAAACACTTGTGTCATTCAATTTTAATTGTGGTCTGGGCTACCGCTTTTATCTTAAAAACATGAACTACATCGGCTTGCATGGAAAGTACAACCTCATCAACTTTAACAATAAACGAGGCACTGATTTGAGTGGGAATTACCTATCGTTCACCCTCTCTTACAACTGGTTCGGAAATCCGACCAAATACAAATTACTGGAAAAAATGAAATTAAAATAACGCACAATGACTCAAGTAGATTTCAACAAAATGAGCAATGGTCTGGTTCCGGCCATCATTCAGGACAACAACACCAACAAAGTTTTGATGTTGGGTTTTATGAACGAAGAGGCTCTGACCAAGACAGAGGAGCTTGGCAAAGTTACGTTCTTCAGCCGCACAAAAAACCGCCTGTGGACTAAAGGCGAGGAAAGTGGTAACTTTCTAAATGTCGTTTCTATTGCTTCGGACTGTGACAACGACACCTTACTGATAAAAGTAAATCCGGTTGGCCCGGTTTGCCACACGGGAAGCGATACCTGCTGGGATGAAACCAACAGCGGCGATGATGTGATGTTCCTGAAACATCTGCAAGACTTTATCGACAAACGGAAAGCTGAAATGCCCGAAGGTTCGTACACCACTTCGCTGTTCGAACGCGGAACCCGCACAATAACCCAAAAGGTGGGCGAAGAAGCGGTAGAAACCATTATTGGCGCAATGGCCAACGACGACGAAAACTTTCTGTACGAAGGTGCCGACCTACTTTACCACCTCATTGTGCTGCTAACGCACAAAGGTTACCGAATTGAAGATTTGGCCCGTGAACTGAAAAAACGCCACAAATAGTCCCCCATCGAAGGAACAGAAAGCCGATCAAAATACAATGGCCGGCTTTCTGTTTTTCATCTTCCACCTCAGAAAACACTCACCCCTTTTTTCCCAACCTACAAATAAATTGATCCTCAACTATTTATTTGGCCACTGGAAATTGTTACTTTAGTCTGATCTACTAATGAAATACGATATGACAATTCGAGTAATTATTTCCGTTTTCCTGTTTTTTGCCAGCGGAATATCTGTGTTTGCACAACCGGTATCGAATGAAGTGATACAAAAACTCGTGGAGAGCTTTAAAAAAGATCCGAAAGGACCTTACCAACAAATTTTGTGGTTTTGTCCCGACGGATCGACCGTATTACCGAAGGAACGATGCCCGCAACCCGGCGGAGTACAACGTGCAAAATACAAGGCGGAAGTTATTAATCTGGCGAAAACAAATCATGTTTTTCTAGGCCAGATTCTATCGACAACTCCCTTCGAAGACTTTTGGGATTCGGCAAATAACCATTCCCGGTTGAAACAGTACCTGCTCGAAAAATACCTTCAAAGTATCGATCAGGGCTGGGTGCTTCGCCGTGCTCAATTTTATCGTGGAGCCATTCAGGCAGAAGATGAAAGCGCCTGGGGAATCAAGTTTTTCAATTGGCTCCTGGCTGATGACGAGCTACTACGAACCAACTACTTCCTTATTCGCGAAGCCACAAAAACGATTCCTCACGCACAGGAGACAAAAGGATTGCAAAACATTCGTTCGCTAGCAGTGATGGTTGCTGAAGGCTACCCCGAGTTTATGGACTTGCGGGTTAAAATTCACGGGCAACCCGATCAAACTGATATTGAACGAGTCAAATCATTCAAAGCGAAAAACAACGGAAAACTTAGTAGTGCCAGTCAGGATCAGATTAACAAATTAATTGCGGAGCTGGAGAACTATTATCAACCCATCAATCTCAAGGAGTTGGAAAGCTTTGTGGGGAAAGTGCCTCCCGGCTCTCCGCTACGGTCAACTTTGTTTACATTCACGAAAGAACATGCTAACAGTCGGGGCGAACAACGCATACGTGCCATTAGCGACATGATGTATGCCATTCGGGAAAACCTGCTCACCGAAAAACCGGCAACCCGACTGGCTTTTCTCGACGTTTCAACCCGACTGGAGGAGTTTTTGTTCACCGAACTCACTAACTACAAACCCACAAACTTAAAGGGAGTGATTAGCCTGAACGCCATACTCGCCAAGGCAGCGGCGGCGTGCGGATATATTGAACAGTGGGAATGGCAGCTTGTACAAAAACAACTTCAACCTGAGGGAACTAACGAACTACCAATGGCTACCCTGCAAAAACTGCACGATGCGGCGCGTGGCATTATTGAATGGGGAACAGGAATGAACCGGGCTGTATTTTCTGAAACGCTGGATCATTTCGGTGCATTTGAACCACTGGCCTATCATTTCACCGACGACCGTATCCGCTCATCGATCCTGCTGCCACTGGGGGCAACAGTTAGTCGGCTGGGCGATTTCATCTATACAATTTCCAACCAGTCGAACCAAGTTATGGATATCGACAACCAAAGCCATTTCAGAGGGTTAAACCCGGGCTATGCCAAAGGAGAACTGGTGGTTATTGATGGAAATGCTGAGCAACTCGACGTATCGCGTGATAAAATATACCTGTTTAGCAAACCACCATCCGACTTAAAACCTGTAGCCGGAATCGCCACTGTTTCCGAAGGAAATATGGTTTCGCATGTGCAACTGCTGGCCCGAAATCTTGGAATCCCGAACGCAGTTCTTTCAATGCAAAACCTGGCTGATTTAAAAAAATACAACGGAACGACTGTTTTTTATGCTGTTTCGCCCAAAGGGAAAGTAATTATAAAGCCGGAATTACAAATGAGTCCTGAAGAGAAGAAATTGTTTGATGTAAAGAAACGAAGTGACGAAAAAATTGCGATCCCGGTTGAACGAATTGAATTGAAAGAAACCAAATTAGTCAATCTACGGCAAGTGAACGCCACAAACTCGGGCAAACTATGTGGCCCAAAGGCAGCCAATCTGGGGCAACTTAAACAGCTTTTTCCCGATCATGTTGTCGAAGGGCTGGTGGTTCCCTTTGGAATCTTCCGCCAGCATATGGATCTGCCCATGCCCGGAACATCCGGATCGTACTGGAAATTTCTGAACGAGACATTCAAAGTAGCGGCAGAAAAACGAAATTCCGGCATTGCCCTGAGTGAAATCGACACATTCGTTCTTTCCCAATTAGCGACCTTGCGCGAAGCCATAAAAAAAATGGACCTGCTGCCCGCACTTAAAGAAGACCTGAAAAAGCAATTTCAATCGGTATTAGGAAAACCACTGGGACAAATTCCGGTATTCCTGCGCAGCGACACCAACATGGAAGACCTGAAAGATTTTACAGGAGCAGGCCTAAACCTAACCTTATTTAATGTTCTGGAAAGTGAAAAAATTATTCAGGGAATCAAAGACGTTTGGGCCTCACCCTATTCTGAAAGAAGCTACAAATGGCGTCAAAGTTACCTCCTGAATCCTGAAAATGTTTTCCCTTCCATTTTGATTATCCCAAGTGTGGATGTCGACTATTCGGGCGTGCTTATCACCAAAGGAGTACAATCCGGCAAGACTGACGAACTGACAATTGCCTTCAGTCGGGGTGCCGGAGGAGCTGTTGACGGGCAGTCAGCAGAATCGCACGTGCTGGAGCCCAACGGAACCAACCAGCTAATTTCACCCGCTCGCGAGCCTCATTATACCAGTCTTCCGGCAAGCGGTGGAACTTTAAAGGTGCATTGCACCTTCGAAACGCCCATTCTGACAAACGAAAACTTACAGGCGATACGATTTTTTGCCAACAAATTGGATCTGCAACTTAAAGACAGCCAAGGCATATCGGGTAATGGCCCCTGGGATGTTGAACTGGGATTTAAAAACGACAAACTTTGGTTATTCCAGGTTCGGCCGTTTGTTGAAAACAAGCAGGCAAAATCGTCGAATTACCTGCAGTCTATTTCGCAAGACAGCAGTGCTCCCAAAACCGTATCACTTAATAGCATTTTAAAATGATCAAAATTAAATATACCGCAATACTTCTGCTTCTGATTTTTGCTTTCGCTGGTATTGCTGAAGGAAAACAGAACCAATATCCAATTGATGGCTATAAATCGACCAACATCAGACGACTGGCCCGTTTGCAAAAAATAATTGACGGTGAGATCAAAGATACCAAGCCCATTCCGGGTGCCTTAAAATCGATCAAAGACATCAAACTAAATCTGGTAGGCGAACGAGGCGATAGCTTAGAAACACTTCCCGTTCCGGACAAAAAACTACAGCAACAGTTGAATAGCCTTTTCCCAAATTTAGACGAAAGCTATTCGATCTCGCTGCTCGACATTACTCCCGGGCGCAAAATGAGGTATGCGTCCCGCCAGGAGACAAAGGGTTTTCAACCCGGCAGTGTGGGCAAACTGGCTGTTATGGCCGGACTCTTCACCGAGTTGGCTAATATCTATCCAAACTCGTTCGAAAAGCGAATAGAATTGTTGAAAACCCGTTTTGTACGTGCCGGCAAATGGGGCAACGTCGACTCGCACACCGTTCCATTTTTCAATCCGGAAACTGGCGATTTTTTCAAACGAACCGTTCGTGAAGACGATGTTTTTTCCTTGTATGAATGGGCTGATCACATGGTTTCAGTGAGTAACAACGGAGCTGCCAGCATATTGTGGCGCGAAGTAATACTCATGCGCGCTTTTGGAAAAGCATATCCAACACTGAGCGAGGAACAGGCAAATGACTATTTTTCAAAAACACCCAAAACAAGCCTAAAAACCTTGGCGGTAGAGCTTGTAAACGAGCCGTTGCAACAAATCGGTATTACGAAAGAAGAATGGCGTTTGGGCAGTATGTTTACTCAGGGAGCAAAACAAATTGTCCCCGGCGAAGGAGGGAGCATTGGCACGCCTCGCGGAATGATGAAATTTTTGGTTGCTATGGAGCGTGGCAAGCTGGTCGACCGGCAATCGAGTCTGGAAATCAAACGTCTGCTGTACATGACCGACCGGCGTATTCGTTATGGCTCGTCGCCTCGCCTAACCAATGCAGCCATCTATTTTAAATCGGGGAGCCTTTACAAGTGCAAACCAGAGGAAGGTTTTGAATGCAAAAAGTACATGGGAAACGTCGAGAACTTTATGAACTCGGTGGTGATTGTTGAACAACCTGATGGAACGACCTACATGATCGCCTTGATGTCGAATGTACTTCGAAAAAACTCCAACCTCGATCACCTTGGCTTGGGCAGCAGTATTGACGACCTGATTCGGAAGAAATAGCGTTAAGCACCTTTGGTCATCGAACGGAAAGCCCGGTCTGCAAAATCTCTCACTTTGGGATTTTGAGCGCCTAAATAGGGCTTAACCAACAGCATATGCTTGGGGTCGGCCAACCGTTCCAGCAAATGAAATACAGCAAGCTTTAATTTTACGTCAATGCCTTCAAGCAACATTTGGTAGCAAGCTGTTTCATCCGGACGTTTATCAGCAAATAAGCCCAAAGCGGGCTCTGTCATGGGGTTCATGATTGCAGTCTCCAAAATAGGGATCAACACCTTTTTCAAACGGGTCTCCAGTAGGTTATCGAGAAACTCAACGGCGTTCATCCTAAGATCAGCCTTGTCGCTTTGAATGCCTTTGTAAACGGTCAGGATATCTTCGGGCGGATACCGAAGTTCCAGCAATCTGAAAATCCGCTCCAAACTTCCGTCCAGCCGACGCTCCAGCAAATCAATCAGACTTTTTCGCGCATCGGTAATTGCCGGTGATTCCGGACTATTTTCAACCGGATTGACCAATCTCATCTTCAAAACTACCAAACTGTTCTGATACAGATTTGCTTCCTCCACAATTCGACTCATGACCAAACGCTTATCGAAATACAGATGAGGAAAACGCTGCTTAATATTGTTCAGTGCTTTCAAACTTTCAAGATGCACCAGATAGTCTTCATAATCCAACAGATCGAATAGAAACTCGATCGCTCGCTGACTGTCGATTGTTTCGGCCACTGCCGGTAACTTGCGGACCAAATCGAACGACACACCGGATGAATGGATTAGTTTAAAGAAGAATGGAAACACTTGAATCCCGTAGCCGGAAAGAGCTCGCTGTGCGGCATGCCTGTACTGACTGACATTCAGGAACTCAACCAGTTGACTAATAAACTGGGGATGAACCGAGTTGCCTGCTGCATCAATCGACTTCAGTACAATATCCGAATCTTCCGAATGAAATCCATCTTCAATATAACGGAAATAACCAGTAGCCTCGGAAATTCCAACGACTTCGATTAGAAGCATCTGAAGCTCTTTGGTCGCTTCCGGATCTGTACTTTCATTCATTTGGCGAATCCGATCCTGAATTCGATTCCCGAATGAAAACCAATTCTGGAGTTCGTGATTGCCCCTTGTTTCCCATGCCAAAGCAATGAGAGCTGCCTCACTTATTTTCGCATCGGGATGCACTAAATACGACTCAATAAATTCAACCCGATTGCCAGGAGCCAGCGCCAGCAAATATTCAAAAGCACTCACACGCACCTGCTGATCCGGATCGGTAATCAAACTCAGCATGTCGCCCGAGAGATTATGATTCAAATAGGTTCGAAGGTTGCTTATTACCTCCGCTCTGACTTTGGCCGACTTATGATTCAGCAATTTCTTCAAGCCCAGGTAGAAACGTTCATTGGGAACTTCCCTAATCTTCTGAAGTACATAGAGCAGCTGCCGTTCATTCCCTGTTTCCAGTTGCTTCAATAACCCTCCGATAACCGATTCCTCTGAAGCCTTTTTATTGTCGGGTTTCTTCCTGTTCGTTTTCATACTGATCTTCATCTTAAACGACTTCAGGTACTCCTTGCGAACCTGTTGCGCGAAATAAGCCCAGATTAGCAACAACCCAATAATCATCAAACTAATCCAATTCGTTGACAGGTTCAACCCGTTGACCAAAAATATCAGAATCAGGCCACCAACACCAGTTGCGGCACTATCGACAAAAACGTCGATAAACGACTTGGTTTTGTTCTTTATTTCGAAAGGAATTGGCAATGCCAGCAACTCGGTAGCCGATTTATTGATTGACTGCTTCAAACTGCCATCGCTCAGTTTTATAAATACTGCTGCCCCCAACACCGGAAAAAAAAGCATGGCAACAGCTCCAAAGAAAATGGCGCCAGGCAAAAACAGCAACGATGTACCAACGCCAAACACACCTACCACACGTCGGGTAATAAACAATTGAATGACCAGCGAAAGTAAGTTGAAGTTGGAAAACCAAAAGCCAAAAAAGGCGGTCAGCCGGTCCGGATCCGGGATCGCCAGCGACGCGATAGCACTAAATTGGTAATCAACCAATTTAGCCACAATAACGCTCACACCTATAATCCCAGCCATAAATGTCAGATGCCGTGATTTTCGGATTAACTGGTAGGGGTTCTCAGACAAACTGTTCTCCGGCTTCAGCTGCTGCGGTCCTAATTGAATACTGCCTTCTTTCTCATTCCAAACCAGCTTAGTAATCCAAATCGTTGGCAGCAAAACCAACATACTGAAAAAGATAAGATTCTCACTCCCAATAATTGGCGCCATAATCGAGGTCAGATAGCCACCGAAAATGCCACCTGCAATTGCACCTGCTCCAATAAACCCGAACACACGTTTTGCTTCGCGCGGATTAAAAACCATATTAGCTAATACCCAAAATTGCGATGACGAAACCACTGCAAATAAAGCCACCCAGATGTAAAACAGCAAAAGGACTATTTGAACCAGCACATTTAACCGCAACAGAACACCGAATAAAAATAACGCGATCACTGACGCGATCAGGCTGCGGGTCATGATTTTTTGAAAGGAATACTTTGATAACAAACGGGAATAAGCCCAGGAAACGCCAATAGCCGTAACAGCCACCAACATAAAGGCGGTTGGCAAATAGGAGTAGCCAAACGAGGAAAGAAAGAGTGAGTTTACGATCGGTTTGACAATAAGCAAGGTTGAAATGATCAGGAAAATATTGAGCTGCATATACAATACTCTCCGGTATTCGCCCACACGAATATCAAATGACTTGTTCAAAAAATACTGGAAAGCTTCCCGGAACACATTCCTGACCGAACTTTCAAAATTTCTCATTGTTAATGGATGCTATTTTGATAAAGTTAAATCTTTATCAGTCTCATCCAAAACATCTTCAACGGTAAAAATAAGTTGTCGTAAAATACGTTCGCCATCGTCATCCTGCAGCAGGCCAACCAAAATAAACTTCTCTTCTTTCCCCCAAACCAAAATGGAATCGGCATGATAATTTTGCCATGTCCCCGATTTACGGAATAACTTGGCATTGGGTCTTAATTTTTCAATTGAGTTTACAAACTTATGATGAATCTCCGGATCAATCAGCATATCCAACATTTGCTGAGATCGCTCCGGACTTACCAATTTTCCGTGAATCAGCAAATAGTAGAACCGACACACCTGATCGGCTGTTGCAGCGTGACTAAGCCCTTTGATTGGTTCCGGATAACGAGCTCCGGTTTTTGCATATCTTTTTCCAACCCATAAACCACCGCCCTGATCTTCATCGTATAGCTTGTAAGCCGCATCGGTCACCACGCTTTTTATTTTCTCATAGCCCAATAAATCGATTAAACGGGTGGTTGCTTCATTATTCGATCGACTAATCATCAGCCGCATATCTTTTAAATTATCAGCCGTTTCTTCGACTTCTCCTTTTTCCAACGCGTCGGTCATCGCCAGCAAAACAGCAATTTTCGGCAAACTGGCCGCATACATAATATTGTCGCCATTGACGCTGGCAAAACGAATGTTGTTCATATCGCTCAGATCAACCAGCCCCACAGCCATTTTTTTAGTCTCTAATAGCCGGCTCCATTTAGCGTTCTTTTTCAGCTTATTTTCAAGGCTGCGTTGTAAAGTCGTATTCTTCAGCTCGTGTAGAGGCTTAAACTCCTTGTCTCTAGTGTATATGGGGAGTCCCAACGCATTATGAATTGCTCGTTCTTCAACCGTTTTACTGGCACAACCAATAATAATGATTAACACTAGAAACAAAACAACAAAAAACTTCGATCTCATTTCCCGATCTCCTTTCATGTAAACAATACTACTTCCGGAAAAAACAAAAACACATATCTATCTGTACTACTGACACTTGACCAAACATCCAGAACGAAAAAAGATAGACATGAATGGGGGCAAATGTACAAACATTTTTGAGCTGACAATCAAATTGTAAAAAATATGAGCACAAGAATACCGACCCCCAAAACCCTATTATACTGACACTTAACACAAGTCAGCAGGAAATTTAAAAGGTATTTTTAGCTAATGATTGTTAATGTCGATTTGCCAATTGATTCGTTTACTATTTTCGTCTCCAGATAAAACAGATCATTTATATGAAAATGAGTTTCCTAAAGTTCAATCTCTGCCTTCTTCTATTTCTGGTTGTTGCTGTTGTAGAACTGTCTGCACAATCATCGGAAAATAAAGTCAGATACAACTACCTTACCTATATACCCGCAAGCTACGATAGTACGAAAAGTGACTTATACCCGGTAATTATATACTTACACGGGCGATCTGTGTCTGGCTCTAACCTTAACCGAGTGAGAACCTACGGCTTACCTTTCTTTCTCGACCGCGGGAAAAAACTCGACTTTATTGTGATTGCACCGCAATGCCCCTGGGGAAAGAACTGGGCCAGCGAAAATTGGATGGATACCCTAATGACAGAACTAAATACCCAATACCGGGTTGACAACGACCGGATTTATCTCACCGGAATGAGTTTGGGCGGATTCGGTACCTGGGAGTTGGCCAACCGTTATCCAAACCGTTTTGCAGCCATTGCCCCCTTGTGTGGCGGTGGAAAAACCGAATGGGCTGAGAATCTTTTTCACATTCCAATCTGGGTATTTCATGGCGTTCAGGATCGATTGGTTCCTGTTCTTCGCTCCGATCAAATGGTAAACGCGATTAAAGAGCATGATTCGCTGATAAAATACTCCCGCCTTTCGGCGAAGGGCCACGACCTGCATCGGGTGTATGACGACAACGAACTTTACACCTGGCTTTCGCAGTTTACCCGTCGCCCATTAAACGAGGAAGATGAAAATTCGGTAAAACCAATCGAAAAAATCCAATTAGCCGGCCTGGATTTAGCCACTCCCGGCACCGAGGCGCTGAAGCTTTTTGAACCTCATAAAGCGGGTTCATTTTAGAACCGCTGCCATTTTCGACTGTTTGTTCCAATTCTTCGGACTACCGGTTCAAAACACGAAAGCGAACTTACATGCTCCTGCATCCGCTATTTGCCCAACCAGAACGGTTTTTTTTCTGAATTTTAACGTTCGTATACCCCTTCCTTTTTCAAACCAACCGAATATAATTTCCGCTCCTGGATAACTTCATTCTAATTCGAACGTATTAGCAGACAATACCATCTCTTATTCGGACGTCTAACATCCGAATAATCTGTCGATTACTTTTTATTTGAATACTTCACTTAAATTACACGATCTATGAAACTGCTAATATCAACCATGTTACTCCTAATCGGATTAACCAGCTGCACGTCTCAGAGCGAAAAGAAAGAACTGAATGATGAATCCTTAACTGAATTAGAATTGATTGAAAGAGGTCGTTATCTGGTTTCAAGCATTGGATGCGACGATTGCCACAGCCCGAAAATGATGACGGATCAGGGCTTGATTCCGGATCCGGCAACCCGTTTTGCCGGCCATATTGAAGGTGATCTCACCGCTAAAGTAAATAACGATGCTCTTGCAGACTGGGCTCTTTTTAACTTGAGCTTTACTGCAGCCGTCGGACCGTGGGGAATCTCCTATGCCGGAAACATCTCATCCGACGATTCGGGAATTGGAACCTGGACTGAAGAACAATTTGTCATGGCCATGCGCGAAGGTCAATTTAAAGGTCTTGCGGGAACGCGCAAACTGCTACCTCCGATGCCTTGGCAAAATTACGCCAACCTTTCCGACGAGGATCTGAAAGCAATGTATACCTACCTAAAAAGCACCAAACCAATCCGCAATGTGGTTCCACCTCCGGTGAGTCCGGAAGAGCTATTTAAATAATACGTCTCCTCCATTATCCGGACACTATTGATAGCGATCTGAATTGCGTACGACAGCAACGCGTTAAACCGGACGTATTTAGGATGGTAGGAACAGATCAAAAAGCCGATGAATTACCCACCCGAACCGTGCGAGAAATCGATTATAACCCATATTTCGTTCAACCTGTTAAGTTAGTGTCAATAAATATTCAAGCAAAGTAGCTGCTATCGAAATAAAACTATCTTTGCGCCACCAATTTTGGAGATTATATGCAGAAGATTAGAAACATCGCGATTATCGCGCACGTTGACCACGGGAAAACTACACTGGTCGACAAAATGATTTACTATTGTAACATCGTAAAGGCTCATGAAAAACATGACGACCTGATCCTTGATAATAATGACCTGGAACGCGAACGCGGAATTACAATTCTGGCAAAGAACGTTTCGGTGACTTACAAAGATATCAAGATTAACATTATTGACACCCCTGGCCACGCCGACTTTGGCGGAGAGGTTGAGCGTGTGTTGAATATGGCCGATGGTGTACTTTTGCTGGCCGATGCCTTTGAAGGTACAATGCCACAAACCCGATTTGTATTGTCGAAAGCCTTAGCGCTTGGACTTAAACCAATCGTTGTTGTTAATAAGGTTGACAAGCCAAACTGTCGCCCTGACGAAGTTCACGAACAGGTTTTCGACCTGATGTTTAGCTTGGATGCAACCGAAGAACAGTTGGATTTCCCAACCATCTACGGATCGGCAAAAGAAGGCTGGATGACCAATGATTTAGCCGTGAAGACTGACAGCATTGAGCCATTGCTTGACGCGATCCTGGAATATATTCCCGCTCCGAAAGAAAACATGGGGACACCCCAAATGCTGATTACTTCTTTGGATTACTCATCCTACGTTGGCCGTATTGCGATTGGCCGTATTCACCGTGGAGAGTTGAAAGAAGGCATGCAAGTTGCCCTGGCAAAACGCGACGGCTCGGTAAAACGTAGCCGGATTAAAGAAATCCATACATTCTCCGGCTTAGGTCGTCAGAAAGTGCAATCAATGCACGATGGTGACATTTGTGCCTTAGTTGGAATCGAAGGATTCGACATTGGCGATTCAATCTGCGATATTGAAAATCCGGAACCATTGGATCCGATTGCAGTAGACGAACCAACAATGAGCATGGTTTTCACCATCAATGATTCTCCATTCTTTGGTAAAGAAGGAAAATTTGTGACTTCACGTCACTTGAAAGACCGTTTGGAAAAAGAGCTGGAAAAAAACCTGGCTCTGCGCGTTCAACAATCTGAAACAGCCGACTCTTTTACTGTTTATGGTCGCGGTGTTCTTCACTTATCGGTTTTAATTGAAACCATGCGCCGTGAAGGATATGAAATTCAGGTTGGTCAACCTAAAGTGTTGTTCAAAGAAATTGGCGGCATCAAATGTGAGCCAATCGAAGAAATGCACGTTGACGTTCCGGACGAGTACAGCGGTAAAGTTGTAGAGATGGTAACGATCCGCAAAGGTGAAATGCAAAATATGGAACGCAAAGGCGACCGTATCCACCTGGAATTTTTGATTCCTTCACGTGGTATCATCGGCCTGCGTACCAACATGTTAACAGCAACAGCCGGTGAAGCTGTCATGACTCACCGATTTATTGAATACCAACCCATGAAAGGGACAATTGATGGCCGTAGCAACGGATCGTTGATTGCAAAAGAACCTGGAACAACATTCGCCTACGCACTTGGCAAGTTGCAGGATCGTGGTAAATTCTTCATTGAACCGGGTGCCGAGGTGTACGAAGGAATGGTTATTGGCGAAAATAGCCGTGCCGACGATATCGTGGTGAACGTAACTCAATCGAAAAAGCTGACTAACATGCGTGCGTCAGGATCTGACGATAAAGTTCGTTTAGCTCCCCCAACTGTATTCAGTCTGGAAGAAGCGCTCGAATACATTGGCAACGACGAATACCTGGAAGTAACGCCAAAGTCACTTCGTATGCGGAAAATTTGGCTGAAAGAAGCCGAACGCAAACGTGGCGGAAAAATCCTCTACTAATCGATAGTCAAGTACTGACAACGATCAGTACGCAAGATAAAAGCGATTAAAGTCTGCAAAATGACTTTAATCGCTTTCCTTTTTGTTCGTTTTCGAAAACCCAATTGAAGAAACGACGTACATAAAACTGTGGACTAAACGAAAGAACTGCATTTATGCAGCAATATTTATTCTGTGGTAACCTCTAAAAAAGCAGACCCGCCTGAGAGAATCAGACGGGTCTGTATTTTTACGCGTTATTATCGTCATCGATTTCGCCATCAGCTATCGGCGGATCATCGTCGAAATTAGCCTCATCATCCTCTTCACTTTCTTCAAATTCTTCAGAGGCCAACAAGTCATCAATTGATTCCTTTTGCGGGGCAACCGGTTTCAAATGTGGCGGAACTTGCTGCTTCTGGTCATCTGCAAAATAAGGGAACACATCAACGATATTACTCAAAGTCATCGATGTGGTGTGATAAGGAACCAAAATGTACGACAGACCTTCTTCGAGCCGCTGAAGCGCTTCTTTAAAATCGTCGGCAGCTACCAGGAAGTAGTTATTCACCTTCTTCTCTTTTCCCGCTTTCTCATCGATTGTTACAATGGCTATGCGCGCTTTGTACCAAAACTCCCCGCTTTCAGCCGGATAGATCTCAACGATATTTGATTTTTTGATGTTGTCAATCTGAAACTCACCACGGATAATCTGCTGCATTTGCTGAATAATCCGTGCTTCGGCATCGGTAAATGACACCGCGTCAACCAGGTACGACTCGCCCACTTTGCGTTCACGTCCATCCTGATCAACCTTCACATATTTAACTTTTACTTCGAACCAAGTTTGCATGTTATTCTTTTTTAATCAGCTCACAAAGATATTTTCTTTGTCGACTAAGCTCCCCTTTTTCAAGATTAATTATCCACAAAAATCCGGTTTTTAAGTTTTTCTGAGCAAATATATCGGTTGAAAAGTAGCTGAACAGCAGCCGTAAAGATTTGCCTACTCCTCAAGGTTCGTTAAATTAGTAGAATCAATCTGCAACGGACACAATTTCGCAACTTTAAGATTCAAGCCTATGATTATTGGAGTCCTAAAAGATGCCTTACCTGAACGCCGGGTGGCACTTCTGCCTGAAAACATCAAAATGCTCGTAGCCCGCAAGGCAAAGGTCGTACTTGAAAGCGGAGCCGGAACCGAAGCCTTTGCAACCGACAGTGAATTCACCGAAGCCGGAGCTGAAGTTCTGGCCCGTGAGCAAGTCATTGACAAAGCCGATCTGCTGGTTCTTGTGGGCGAACCGGAGCTCTCGCTCATTAAACAGCTTAAGAAAGGCCAGGTTTGGCTGAGTGAATACAAACCTCTGTGGAATAAGAATCTCGTCAAAGAATTTCAAAAAGCGGGCATCACCAGTTTCAGCATGGATGCTGTTCCCCGAACAACCCGGGCACAGGCCATGGATGTGCTATCGTCGATGGCCACCATTGCCGGGTACAAATCGGTGCTGGAAGCAGCCAATCACCTCCCCTCTTTCTTCCCCATGTTTATATCGGCTGCCGGAACCATCCGCCCGGCGAATGTGCTCATTCTGGGAGCCGGAGTTGCCGGATTGCAAGCCATTGCCATTGCCCGAAAATTAGGCGCGCAAGTCGAAGCATTCGATGTTCGGTCGGCAGTAAAAGAAGAGGTGATGAGTCTGGGGGCTCGTTTTGTCGAAGTTGAAGGGGCAACAGAAGATGCAGCGGCTGGAGGTTATGCCGTTGAGCAATCTGAAGCTTACAAGCGTAAGCAGCAGGAGGCAATCAACCGGCATGCAGCCAAAGCCAATGTGGTGATCTGCACCGCCCAGATCCCCGGGCGAAAAGCGCCGTTGCTTATTTCAAAGGACGTTGTAGCCAGCATGCAGCCAGGCTCTGTAATCATCGATTTAGCTTCGTCAACAGGTGGCAATTGCGAACTTAGCGAAGACAACAAACTGGTGGTAAAACATGGTGTCTCCATCATCGGCCAATCCAACTACGCAGCGCAAATGCCTAAAGATGCCAGCAAAATGTTTGGCAAAAATGTCAGTAATTTTCTTGAACTACTCATCGACGAAGAAGGAAACCTCAAACTTGATTTTGACGATGAGATCGTCAGAGGAACCTGCATCACCCACGAAGGTGAACTAATAAACGAACGTATTAAATCGGTAATCGACTAATCATGGAATCAGTACTTCAATTTTTCTTTACCTATAAGGAAGCCATTTTCATCATTGCCCTCTCCGTTTTTCTGGGCATTGAAGTAATCTCCAACGTACCTTCCGTTTTGCATACGCCACTCATGTCGGGAGCCAATGCCATCAGCGGAGTTATTATTATCGGCGGTATTATTTTAGTTGGACATGCCGACGCCGGCAAAATTTCGCTGGAGCTCATCCTCGGAATTCTCGCCATTTTGTTTGCCACCCTCAACGTAGTTGGTGGTTTTGTGGTGACCGATCGTATGCTCGAAATGTTCAAAAAGAAGAAAAAATAGGAGGCGGTATGGATCAAATAATCAGAACGCTAAATGGTACACCTTTTACCTTGGGCGAAACAATACTCGAACTAAGCTACCTGGTTGCTGCTCTTATGTTTGTGTTTGGACTAAAATTACTTAGCCACCCCGAAACAGCGCGCCGCGGAAATTTGTGGGCTGCTGCCGGTATGCTTCTGGGAATGCTGACAACCTTACTGCTTCACAAAACAGATAGTGGTCGGGCGATTCCTATGGCGAATGTCTGGATAATTTTGGCCGCGATTGGACTTGGCTCTGTCATTGGTTGGATTGTTGCCCGAAAAATTAAGATGACAGCCATGCCTCAATTGGTTTCACTCTATAATGCCACGGGTGGTGCAGCCTCCATGTTGGTTGCTTTGCTCGAATTTCCGAATGTCGACATGAGCCACAAAGGCTCAGTTTTAGTGACCTTGCTGGGCATGATCATCGGAGCTGTCGCATTCAGTGGTAGCATGATCGCATTTGGGAAACTGGATGGCAAAATTGGTGACATTCGTTCCGGATTGATGAAATATGTCAATATGCTGCTAATGGCCGTTACGTTCGGCCTGGCGACATGGATGCTTTTTTCGAACCAAACACCTTCTGCTCTCAATTGGGCCATCTATTTATTGATGGTACTTTCGTTACTTTACGGCATTCTGTTCGTGATGCCCATTGGCGGAGCCGACATGCCGGTCGTCATTTCATTACTGAATAGTTTTACGGGAATTGCTGCTGCCATGGCCGGATTTATTTACCACAACCAAGCCATGATTTTAGGTGGCATATTGGTTGGTGCTGCCGGAACAATCCTCACTGTTTTGATGTGTAAAGCTATGAATCGCTCACTTTTGAATGTAATCATCGGCGCTTTCGGTGGTGGAACTTCAGCGGCAACGACCGATCAGGGAGAGATGAAGGAAATGACACTCAGCGATGCTGCTGTATTAATGAGCTACTCCCAATCGGTGGTCATAGTTCCGGGATACGGCTTGGCGGTTGCTCAGGCTCAACATGTTTGCCACGAGCTGGACTCACTGCTGTCCAACAAAGGTGTCAATGTTCGCTATGCCATCCACCCCGTAGCCGGTCGAATGCCGGGCCATATGAATGTTTTGTTGGCTGAAGCCGATGTTCCCTATGGTCAATTAGTCGAAATGGAAACCATTAACCCGGACTTGCCCAACACTGATGTGGTGATTGTAATTGGAGCCAACGATGTGGTGAACCCGGCCGCGATAAACGATCCCGGAAGTCCAATTGCCGGAATGCCCATCATACGTGCGCATGAAGCAAAAAACATAATCGTTATGAAACGCGGACGCGGAAAAGGATATGCAGGCATTGAAAACGAACTTTTTTTTGGCGAAAAAACCCGATTGCTCTTTGGAAACGCGAAAGACACACTGCAAAAACTGGTGAGTGAAATAAAAAACTTATAGCTGAACTTTCAGTATCTGCCGGTGGTTTCATTCCAAACAACGCTTTTCCTCAAATACAAAGCTCTAACATTATGAGATGTACGATTCAAACACCAACAAATAAACTGGCGGACAGTATTGAATTTTATTCGCAGTTAAAGTTCGATTTAATCGACCTGAACAACATTGCAGCTTTCACCGACGGGAAGGTCATCATTGAAATCAACCCGGATCGATATGCAAGAGCAGGCATCAGAATCTTCGCCGAGAACTGGCGTTCGATCGCCAATGAACTGCAGGAAATAACCAATGTGATTCAGACCCAAACAGGCTTTCTATTGAGCGACACATCGGGATGCATGATTTACCTTGAAGAATGTGATGCGCCCCGGGGATACGATACAACAGCCGTGCAACCATCTGTACTGGGAAATTTCGCAGGATTAACGTTGGAAACTACTGACATTGAAAAGTCGCTGGCTATTTGGCTAAAAATCGGATTCAAGATACAACACAAATCCGCTACTCAGGGATGGATTAGCTTGATCAGCAAAGATGGATTTCCAGTCTCAATCTTAAAAGTTCTAAACTGCCCTCACCTCTTCTTTAACCCCTCGCTGAGTTACTTTAACGGCGAAAGCAACCCGGAAATCATTCAACAAATTCGCGAACTAAAGATTCCGATCACCGAGGAAATCACTGCCTTCAATGAAAAAGGTATTGTTGACAACATCATCATCCGCGACCCGGGAGGACTTGGATTCTTCATTTTCAACGACTAAAAACGGGCTGGAACCTATTAGTTCCAATCCCGAAAAAAGACAGTCTATTAATTCTCTCATTTCGTGAAAAGGCACATTTTGGGAGGGAACCTATCGACTTAAAAAGGAATGGTCGATCGCAGGCAAACAATCACAATTCCAGCGATCCTTACTAGGACAACATCATCTTAACAGATCCAACAGCTCACTTAGCTGTCGGTCTAGTCATTGCCACAGATTGTTTGTTCGGAGTTACGCCGGGAACGATTGGAATTGCCCTGTTGGCTTTGGCATTTATTTCCCTGTTACCCAAGGCGGTTCGTTTTGCCCAATTTAAGTCCTCTGGGGAATTGGCTTCCGCTTTCCAACGATGAATTTAATAGTAGGTCAAAACAAGAAGTGATCCGACCAAAGGTGGCCGGATCACTTGCTATTTATTTCAATTTTGTTCGTTAAACTTCAGAATCCTCATCTTCCTCCGAATCCTCTTTGGTGGCTATTTCAACGTCCTTTACCGGAATATTTTTTAAGGTCTCAACCAGAAAATCCCAGAACTTGGCAACCGATGGAATATTCACCTTCTCATCGGGCGAATGTGGAAAACGAATTGTAGGCCCAAAGGAGATCATATCCCAGTTTGGGTATGTTCCGCCCAAAATACCACACTCCAGGCCGGCATGAATCGCCTTAATTTCCGGCACTTTGCCATACTTTTTCTCATACGTAGCCAGCATTGTCTTAAGGATTGGAGACTCCATATTGGGGTTCCATCCCGGATAAGCTCCGCTAAACTTAACCTTGCCTCCCGCCAGAGAGAAAAGGGCTTTCATTCGATTTCCCAAATCGGCTTTAACGCTATCGACAGAGCTACGCATTAAAAACTGCAAACGAATTGTTTTGTGTTTGGCATCCGATTTCACTACAGCCAAATTGGTCGAGGTTTCCACCAATCCGGGCATGCCATCCGACATACGAATAACCCCATTTGGGCAGGCTAAAATTGATTTAGTCAGGTGAATTTGGGTACGTTTGTCAATTAATTTGGCAATGGCATCTTCAGGCTCCAACAGAATCTTCATGTCCGGTTCGGTCAACTCAAATTCTTTGCAAATGATTTTGGCTTCTTTTTTCACCAAACGGACAAGCTTTTCCCATTTTTTCTTTTTCACCGCGACAAGCCCAAATGCTTCGCGGGGGATGGCGTTGCGCAAACTACCTCCATCGATGCTAATTAAGCGGACACCACATTTTTCGTGTGCAATGTTTAGTAGGCGGAAAAAAACCTTATTGGCATTGGCGCGCTGCAAAATAATATCCATCCCGGAGTGACCTCCCTTCAGTCCTGTTACACTCAAGCGGCCTCCAATCAGATTCTTAGGCATCTCTTTCTTCTTATATTGAAATTCGACCGTTAAATCTTCGCCACCGGCACATCCCACATATAATTCACCTTCATCTTCTGAATCTGTGTTCAGCATAATTTCACCTTGCATAATGCCGGCTTTCAATCCTTCAGCACCGTCCATTCCCGTCTCTTCAGTCGCGGTAAATAGTGCCTCAATTGGCCCATGTTCCAGATTTTTTGCAGCTAAAACGGCCATAGCAGCAGCTGCTCCAATTCCATTATCGGCACCCAAGGTTGTCCCATTTGCTTTCACCCAATCTTCATCCACATAGGTTTCAATCGGGTCAGTCGCAAAATCGTGTTTCTTATCGCTGTTTTTTTGGGGCACCATATCCAAATGGGCTTGCAGTATTACCCCTTTGCGATCTTCAAACCCGGCAGTAGCAGGCTTTCGAATGATAATATTTCCACTATCATCTTTCAGCGTTTCCAACCCTAAATTCACGCCAAAATTGAAAACAAACTCCTGTACTTTTTCTTCGTAATGTGAAGGGCGCGGAATTTGTGTCAACGCATAAAAATTTTCCCATAGCGCTTTGGGTTCGAGATTACTGATTTCATTATTCATGGTATATGTTTTTTTTGATTTTTAATTTTATGTTCGAAGAATACCGGCAAAACAGGACCTTCACTAGTTAATCGGGAAATCGACTGGCTGAATTAAATCCATCACGCTCTGTTTTTTTTTCAAATAATTAATGAATACCTCTCCGAACTACAACAAATAAAACCAAGAACCGGGCATCCGGTTCAGTTTATTTTGCACCAATACTTTTTATGGCTCCGGTACTTGGGTGAAATTTTATGGAATACGAACCATCAAGCAATTCTTCCGGCACAGGCAAAACAGTTCCAAACTGGGCAATATCCAACCGCGTGAGCGCAATTAAACTGACCCCGTTCATTAAACGCAACTCGGCTTTCCCCGGCGTACGATAGTAAATACTACTTGAGCCTGCACCCGGAACATTCGACTTAAGCTTCGACTGAGCTGTGCTTAGCTCGTCTAATTTCTTCAGTTCTATTTGCATTGGTTTGCCTGTCAGGTCTGTTTTAGGCAAAACGCCTTTGCTTTCCGAAAAGCGAAACACCACTTCGCCTGAAACCGAATTCTCGCCGGGAATAAAATCGAAAGCGTAGTGATACGTTCCGGAGTAGGTTTTACCAATAAAAAGACCGACATATTCCTGCTCCAGCTTATCCAACTCTTCCACCATCACGCCATACGCTTCTCCATCAGGAAGTTGTTCATCATAGGCATTCGCCAACGTTTTAAACCGACGTTTTCTCAACTTTGTAATACTATGGGCTGCTTCTTCGGCTTTCATTTGCAATGATTTCGCGACAATGACATTGGCCCTGGCTGAATCAGGTTTTTCAAAAAACGGATTCATTGACAAATCGGTAAATGGAAAATCCGGTATTGGCTGATCTTCCAAAAACGTTGTCACCGGAGCATACGAACTGCCTATTTCTGCCGGAGCGTTTATTCCGGCCAATAAACCATCGGCAGTCAGACTCACCTGTGCTCCGATCAAACCTTTCGCTTTATAAGTTTGCTGAGGATCGGCTTCACTAAACGTCTCGATTTGCACATCGGTTATGTTCCACTTTTCACTATCGGCAGTCGGAGCATTCTTTAGTCCCAACAAGGCATCGGCATATTGAGCGTAAGGTCCGGCAATCAATTTTTCACGGGTTGCTGTAACATATATCCTGATTCCCGTACGTGGAAGGCTGTAGGCCATTCCATCAGTCATTACCGGAACAACATTTTTATCGGTTCGTTGCGCTTGGGATTGAAACGCCAATGCAATAAAAAGGAAGAGTAAACTAATTCTGACTTTCATGTTTTCTTGTTTTTATCATGCTTATTTCCAACTGGTAATTCTTTGCTGTGCCTCAACCAAAGCCACATTCAATTGCAGATTGAACAGAACGCATTGTTGAGCATCGGCAAGTTGCCCAAAAGTAGTGAATAGCCTGCCAAAAGTGCTAGAATTTTCTCTTAAAATTTGTTAGCACGAAACAGATAAATGAGCGAAAATCCAGGCTATCGAAAGTCTGGCACGCACCAACGACGATATTCTCGACTCAAACCACCGGAATAAAATCAAGACTTCAGGCTTAAAAACGCTTCTCCCAAACACTCGGTAATATCGCCCGACAATAGCGCTTCGGGGCCGCAGTATTCGGCTGCGATATCGCCTGCTCTTCCATGTAAAAAAACCGACAACAAAGCGGCATCTTTAGGAACGTATCCCTGAGCCAGCAAGCCCAGAATAACACCAGTAAGCACATCGCCGCTGCCAGCTGTAGCCATTCCATTGTTACCGGTTGTGTTGAAAAAAACTTCCCCATCAGGGAAACTTACAGCAGTGAATGCTCCTTTCAACACAACGATTACCCGATATCTTTCAGAAAAAGCACGTTGCTTTTCCAGTTGTTCATATGAATCGGCAGAGCTTCCGGCAAGGCGCTCGAACTCTTTTGGATGTGGAGTCAGAATGCAATTTTCAGGCAGTAACTCAAACCAATCGGGGTGCAGCGCCAATATATTAAGCGCATCGGCATCCAAAACCAATGCAGCGGGCTTTGCCAACAACAAGTTACGCAAAGCGCGCTGCGAGTTGCTTTTAGTACCCAAGCCAGGCCCAACTCCAACGGCTGAAAATGGCGCAAGGCTTGGAAATTCAGTAAACATTAAATCGGACGCGTCAATCGAGCACATTGCTTCGGGAACAGCAACTTGCAAGATTGGAAATCCGGAGTGAGGAACATGTGCCGTCAACAAACCAACACCGGAACGCAAGCAGGCCTTGGAAGCCAGAACAGCCGCCCCCATCTTCCCATAGGCGCCGGCAATCAACAAAGCATGACCAAAAGTGCCTTTGTGGGCAAAACGCGAACGTCTTTTTAGCAAGGACGCCACATCCGCCTGATCGCAAAAATAGAAAGGTGTTTGTGTTCGATCAATCGCTTCGGGGTGTAATCCGATAGGCAAAACCTCCCACCGTCCCAGAAATCGTTCGTTCTCGGCAAACAAAAAACTCAATTTCGGAAACTGAAAACTCAGCGTAAAATCCGCATGAACAATATTCAGCGAATTATTTCCCTTGTTGTTATCGCCAAACAAACCGCTGGGAATATCGATCGCAAGTTTTTCAGCCTTTGAGCTATTTAAATGGCGAACCAATGATGCTGCCAAACCTTCCAACGGCCGGTTCAAGCCCGACCCAAACAAGCCATCGACAATCAAATCCGCCCCTGCAATAAGCGGGAAATTGTCTTCGGAACGAAGAACAGAAACCTCAACTTTTTCTTGTTTTTGCAACCGTTCCAGGTTGATCGCGGGAGCACCTTTAAGCGGCTTTCCATAGTCGAGCAAAAAAAGTCGGCAAGCATAATCGTGGTCTGCCAATATACGGGCAATGGCCATGGCATCTCCTCCATTATTACCCGGGCCAGCAAAAAAGCAGAGTGTCCGTTCATTTGAGATTTGCCGAATCACCCAATTTACAATTTGAAGCGACGCCCGCTCCATTAAATCGATATCGGAGATCGGCTCATGCTGAATCGTGTATTGATCGAGTGAAGCGATTTGATTACTTGAAAATAGTTTATTCATCGTTCCGGAATATTTAAGCTTTTTGTAGACCTTACGTTCTCAGTTCATCAGTGCGATTAAGCATTAACTTGCGACTAAAAATGGACTACTTCTATCAAAATTCAGAAAAATATCTTTAAATCTGATCATTTTATCCTGTAAGAATATAAAAAGCATGACATCATTCAACAAATTACTGATCATTAATTAATATTTTTGAGCCTTTAAAAATAAATTTATCCTGAAATATGAGTTTAGATAAGAGCAAAGCATTCTTTGGGCATCCGATTGGTTTGTCTACACTGTTCGCCAGTGAAATGTGGGAACGGTTCAGCTACTACGGCATGAGAGCCTTATTGGTCCTTTTCCTGACGGCCACTTTTGCCTCGGGTGGATTCGAGATGGCCGAACTTGACGCATTTACCATCTATGGTATTTTCACCGGCTTGGTTTATGTAACCCCAATTATTGGCGGTATTTTGGCCGACAAAGTACTCGGACAACGTAAATCCATCTACATCGGTGGTATTACGATGGCAATCGGTCAGTTGCTGCTGGCTGCCAGTGCATGGCTTCACGGCGATGGAGCTGATGCCGGATTCCGTCAAACTTTGTTCTTTGCCGGCTTGGGTATCTTAATTGCCGGTAATGGATTCTTCAAACCAAACATTTCGACCATGGTGGGCGAATTGTACGACAACAACGACCCACGAAAAGACGGTGGTTTTACCATCTTCTACATGGGGATTAATATTGGCGCGTTTCTATCGCCTCTTGTTGCGGGGAAACTGGGAGAACAAGTTGCGTGGCAATATGGCTTCCTTTCAGCCGGAGTTGGAATGCTGATCGGTACACTTTGGTTCTTTTTCCGCAGTCATACCTTGGGCCATATTGGAATGCCACCGAAAGTTAAATCAGAACGCGTTCGTTTAGCCTTATCCGACTGGGGTAACATCCTGACCTATGTTGTCGGTGTTGTTGCACTGGTCTTCGCTATTATACTGGGATGGAATGCGCTGCCATCAGCCGTAAGCAAAACCATTATCTATGTTGTTGGAATAGCTGCTTTAGCCTACCTGGTTTCAAGTATTTTTAAAGGTACAACCGGAAAAACGGAATGGTCGCGGGTTGGCGTTATTCTGGTATTAGCTCTGTTCAACATTTTCTTCTGGAGTGGGTTCGAACAAGCTGGTACAACATTTAACATCTTTGCTCGCGACAATACCCAGCGAATGATTGGTAGCTGGGAAATTCCGGCAACCTGGTTTCAAAGTGTCAATGCCATTTACATTGTAATCTTTGCACCAATTTTCAGCATTTTATGGACCGTGCTGGACAAGAGAAAATTAAACCCGAACACCCCGATGAAGTTTGCCTGGGGAATGATTATGCTTGCTCTTGGCTTTGTTGTCATGGCAATTGCCTACACCAAATCAACGTCGGGTGATGAAGTTACATTGGTTAGCCCGCTTTGGTTGTGCTTCGTATTTCTGCTGCACACTTTTGGTGAGCTTTGCCTGTCTCCAATTGGCCTTTCAATGGTAACCAAACTATCTCCTCCCAAACTGGTTTCAACCATGATGGGTGTTTGGATGGGCTCTTTTGCTGCGGGTAACTTTGTTGCTTCTCAAATGAAAGCAATCTCGCTGCAACTTCAGGATGCCATAGGAACCGAAATCCAGGTATTCTGGCTAATTGCCATCCAATCTACCGTTATCGCGGTTATTTTGGTCATTCTTTCACCTTGGCTGAAACGAATGATGCACGGAATTAAATAAGCGACACACGATATAATACATCCTTCAGCCCGTCAATATTTTGGCGGGCTTTTTTGATGTCCCACCCACATATCGGTTTTACCAGCTGCTTTTATAGCTTAGCCAATATAACAAAGCAAGGCTGTTAACTGGGGACTTTCACCCACGCCAGAACACAAGGTCTTCAAATAAAATTCACAATACCGAACATAGATGCTCCAATGGTATTTAACCGAAAAATTAACAGACTGAAGGCTTTCCTGAGAAATTAATGTCACAAAAGATTCGATCGGCATTAAACTTTTTTCAGGCACCAGCGTTTATACAAACTGATTAGCAAATTTACAGGTCGCAAACAGTTTATGCGCCATAAGTTTTTCGAATCTTTTTCTTTAGAATTATAAAATAAACAAGGCAAATATTTTCAGTTTAAAATTTAATTGTCATATTTGCACGAAATCTTTTCAAGGATGACAAAATTTAGCACCATTTCTATTCTCGGTATTCTTCTCGGTATTCTACTCTGGATGCACGATTGAGAATGGTATGGGTGTATTTAATTATAAAAGATAACATAGAGCCATTCTCAGCAGAGAGTGGCTTTTTTGATGTATAAAAATAAGTAACAGATTATAAAACAAATCATTTCATCATGAGCGACAGATTGTACATTTTTGATACCACATTAAGAGATGGGGAGCAAGTCCCGGGGTGTCAGTTAAACACAGTTGAGAAGATTGAAGTGGCCAGAGCGTTGGAGGAATTAGGAGTTGACGTGATTGAAGCTGGATTCCCGATTTCAAGCCCGGGAGACTTCAAATCAGTTGTCGAAATTTCAAAAGCGGTGACCTGGCCAACCATTTGCGCCCTAACCCGTGCAGTAGAAAAAGATATTGATGTTGCCGCCGAATCTCTCAAATACGCCAAAAAAGGTCGTATTCACACCGGAATTGGAACCTCATTCTACCACATTCACCACAAACTCAACTCCAATCAGGATGAAATTATTGAGCGTGCTGTTCGTGCTGTAAAATATGCCAAAAGATATGTTGAAGACGTTGAGTTTTACGCTGAAGATGCGGGACGTACTGAAAACGAATATCTGGCCCGCGTAGTTGAAGCCGTTATTAAAGCGGGAGCGACTGTTGTGAACATTCCGGACACGACCGGCTACACCATGCCTTATGAGTTCGGCGAAAAAATTAAATACCTGATGGACAATGTGAAAGGAGTTCACAACGCCATCATTGCTACACACTGTCACAACGACTTGGGGATGGCTACTGCCAACACGATTTCGGGAATTATTAACGGTGCCCGCCAGGCTGAAGTTACCATCAACGGTATTGGCGAACGTGCCGGAAACACGTCGCTTGAAGAAGTGGTAATGACTCTGAAAAGCCGCTACAAAGTATTGGGAATTGACACCAATATCAATACGAAAAACATATACAAAACCAGCCGCATGGTTTCCAATCTGATGAATATGCCGGTGCAGCCAAACAAGGCGATTGTTGGACGTAACGCGTTCGCGCACTCTTCGGGTATTCACCAGGACGGGGTTTTGAAAAACCGCGAAAACTACGAGATTATCGACCCAGTGGAGGTTGGAATCAACGAATCGTCAATTGTACTGACTGCCCGTAGCGGACGCGCAGCCCTGAAACACCGCATGGAAGTGCTGGGATACGAACTGAACAAAGAGAAACTTGATGAAGTTTACGAGAAGTTTTTGGAACTGGCTGACAAGAAAAAAGATATTCGCGACGACGATGTTGTCTTATTGATTGACGACACCGAGAAAAAAGACCGCCGAATTAAACTGGATTTCTTACAAGTGGTAACCGGAAAAACCTTAACTCCAATGGCTTCAGTACGCCTGGATATCGCAGGTGAAAAATTCGACGCGACTGCTTCCGGCAACGGACCGGTTGACGCTGCAATCAGCGCGGTGAAGCAAATCGTGAAACGTCAGGTTGTTTTGGAAGAATTTCTGATTCAGGCAATCACCAAAGGAAGCGACGATATCGGCAAAGTTCATATGGAATTGGATTTCGATGGGGTAAAATATTACGGATTCGGAGCTCATACTGACATCATTACTGCATCGGTTGAAGCATTCTTAGATGCTGTAAATAAGATGAAAGTATAGTATTGTTGTCAAGTAAGAATTACATCAAATAAAAATAAATACTCTTGAGCGCTGCATCATTTCTGATGCAGCAACGATGAAAAAATAACTTTATGGAAGCTAAAACATTATTTGATAAAATATGGGATGCTCACGTAGTGAAGCAAGTTGAAGGTGGCCCAAATGTATTATATATCGACCGTCACTTTATCCATGAAGTGACCAGCCCTGTCGCATTTTTGGGCCTAAAAACCCGCGGACTGAAAGTGTTCCGCCCGGATCAAACCACAGCAACTCCCGACCATAACGTACCAACTATCAATCAAAATTTGAGCATCAAAGATGAGTTGTCGCGCAACCAGGTTGAAATGCTGAAGAAAAACTGCGAAGAAAGTGGCATCACACACTACGGCCTCGGAACCGATGGTCACGGCGTTGTGCACATTATCGGGCCTGAAATGGGCTTAACACAACCCGGAATGACGATCGTTTGCGGCGATAGTCACACGTCGACTCATGGTGCTTTCGGCGCTATTGCCTTCGGGATTGGCACCAGCGAGGTTGAAATGGTATTAGCCAGCCAGTGTATTATGCAGCCAAAACCTAAGAAAATGCGCATCACCGTTAACGGAACATTGAGCAAAGGGGTAACTGCTAAAGACATTGCACTTTATATTATCTCCAAAATTACAACCAGCGGTGGTACCGGACACTTTATCGAATACGCCGGCTCTGCGATTACAAGCCTGAGCATGGAAGGCCGCATGACGCTGTGCAACCTGAGTATTGAAAGTGGCGCCCGCGGCGGTATGATCGCCCCGGACGAGACCACCATCAACTACGTAAAAGGACGGCAGTTTGCGCCAAAAGGCGAAGCGTGGGACAAAGCCGTTGCATACTGGGAAACATTAAAATCGGACGAAGGTGCCAAATTCGACACCGAAATGACATTTGATGCTGCCGACATCGAACCGATGATCACCTATGGAACAAACCCGGGCATGGGCGTTGGCATCAGCCAAACCATCCCAACCGGGAACGATATGGAAGGAACCGACAAAACAACCTTCCTGAAATCATTGAAATATATGGATTTCACCCCTGGTGATGCGATGAAAGGTAAAAAAGTAGACTACGTCTTCCTGGGAAGCTGTACGAATGGTCGTATCGAAGACTTCCGCGCTTTCGCCGAATTCGTGAAAGGCAAACAAAAAGCTGACAATGTTATCGTTTGGCTGGTTCCGGGTTCTAAAGCTGTTGAATCAGAAATTATTGCTGAAGGATTGGATAAAATCTTCGAAGCAGCCGGAATGGCTTTACGCCAACCGGGATGTTCAGCTTGTTTGGCTATGAATGATGATAAAATTCCTGAAGGAAAATACTCCGTATCTACTTCAAACCGGAATTTCGAAGGTCGCCAGGGACCGGGAGCCCGCACCTTGCTGGCAAGCCCGCTTACTGCAGCAGCAGCAGCAATTACCGGAGTAATTACCGACCCACGCGAATTTTTGTAGAAGATTAGAGTTTTATAAAAAATCATTCTAAACCCTAATCGTCTTTTATTCTAACATTCTAATATTGAGACATGGCTTACGATAAATTTTCAAAAATAGTATCTCCGGCTGTTCCACTGCCGATTGAAAACGTGGATACTGACCAGATTATTCCGGCACGATTCCTTAAAGCTGTTGAACGCAAAGGATTTGGTGACAACCTGTTCCGCGACTGGCGTTACGACAAAAGCAACCAACCGATTGCAGATTTTCCGCTGAACGATGCGAAGTATCGTGGCAAAATTTTGGTTGGCGCAAAAAACTTTGGAAGCGGATCGAGTCGGGAACACGCTGCCTGGGCCATTTATGATTATGGCTTCCGTGTCGTTGTTTCCAGCTTTTTTGCCGACATTTTCAAAGGAAATGCACTCAACAACGGGCTACTTCCGGTCGTGGTTAGCCCTGCTTTTCTGGAAAAAATATTTGCAGCAACCGAAGCGGATCCGAAAGCGGAATTCGAAGTCGATCTCCCCAGCCAAACCTTTACGATTAAAGCAACCGGAGAGTCTGAAACATTCGATATAAACCCCTACAAGAAGCATTGCCTGCAAAACGGGCTCGACGATATCGATTATCTTGTCAGCCTGAAAGACCAGATCACTGCATTTGAAAAATAATGCTCCCAAAAGCAGAGATACCCCCATTAAACTTGTGGCAATCTCTGCTTTTCTATTCCAAATTGGCTTTAGGCACGCCAATTTGAACAATGTTAATTGAAGGCATAACGGAAAAACACACAAACACGATGGTAAAATCAGTCGCAATTGACAAGCGTCAACTTCAGATTATGGACACCACCTTGCGCGATGGTGAGCAAACTTCAGGTGTATCATTTTCCGATACAGAGAAACTCAGCGTGGCCAAAGTGCTATTGGAAGACGTGAAAGTTGACCGGATTGAAATTGCCTCAGCGAGGGTTTCTGAAGGCGAATTCAAGGCAGCCCAACGAATCATGCAATGGGGAGCGGAAAAAGGTCATCTAAACCGACTCGAAATCCTGGGATTCGTTGATGGGAAGACCTCTCTGGACTGGATTCACCGGGCCGGAGGCAAAGTAATCAACCTATTGTGCAAGGGGTCGTTAAACCACGTGACTCACCAGTTGCGAAAGACTCCTGAAGAGCATATCGCCGATATTCAAAAATCAATTGACTACGCAACTGAACTGGGAATAACGGTCAACGTCTATCTGGAAGATTGGTCAAACGGAATGCGTAACTCCAGAGAGTATGTCCATTTCATGATTTCGAAACTGAAAGACATGAATATACAGCGGATCATGCTGCCCGACACCCTTGGAATTCTGGATCCGGACGAAACTTACGACTTCTGTAAAGAAATGATTGACTCCTACCCGGATGTCAAATTTGATTTCCATGCGCACAACGACTACGATTTGGCTATTGCCAACGTCTTTCACGCTCTTAAAGCCGGAATTGATTGCGTGCACACCACCGTAAATGGCTTGGGCGAACGCGCGGGGAATGCCCCCTTATCGAGTGTAATCGCGACTGTGAAGGATCACATGGGCATGAAAACCAAGGTGAACGAAAGTATGCTGAATCGTGTCTCCAAAATAGTGGAAAGCTTTTCAGGCATTCGTATTCCAACCAACAAACCGCTGATTGGTGAGTTTGTGTTCACGCAATGCAGCGGCATCCATGCCGATGGTGACAACAAGAAAAACTTATACTTCAACGACTTGCTTCCGGAACGTTTTGGTCGTATTCGCAGTTATGCGCTGGGCAAAACCTCGGGGAAAGCCAACATAAAAGCAAACCTTGAAGACCTTGGAATTGAACTAAGCCCGGACGCGCTGAAAAAGGTTACAGACCGCATTATTGAACTGGCCGACCACAAAGAAACTGTTACCGCAGAGGATCTCCCCTATATCGTGGCCGATGTTTTGCAGGAAAGCGTTGAGCAACGCATTTTCATTAACAACTACGCCCTAACGCATGCGATGGGTCTGCGCCCCTCTGCAATGGTTAGTATCAACATAAACGGAAAATCATACGAAGCCTTTTCCTCGGGCGATGGTTTGTACGACGCGTTTATGAAAGCGGTAAAAAGTGTCTACAAAAAGTTGAAGAAACCGTTCCCGACCCTGTTGGATTATTCGGTCACCATCCCCCCAGGTGGGCATACCGATGCTCTGGTTGAAACCGTTATCCTTTGGGAGTTAGACCGGGAATTCAAAACGCGCGGATTGGCACCCGATCAAACAGCGGCTGCTATCAAAGCAACAATGCGTATGCTCAACTTACTGGAGCATACTGTAAACGATAAAGTTGAATAATTCGAAAAATATACTTGAAACACCGATAAAGATGAAGTTAAAATTAGCTGTTCTCCCCGGAGACGGAATTGGCCCCGAGATTGTTGATCAGGCCATGAAATCAGTAAAAGCAATCGCTAAAAAATTCAACCATGAATTGGAATTTGAGTTTGCGCTAACCGGTGCAACTGCAATCGATCAGCTTGGTGAACCATATCCTGACACGACTCACGAGGTTTGTATGAAAGCCGACGCGGTTCTTTTTGGTGCAATTGGCGATCCTAAATTCGACAATAATCCCAAAGCAACCGTTCGTCCGGAACAAGGACTTTTGTTGATGCGCAAGAAATTAGGCCTATATGCCAACATTCGTCCGGTTGAAACATTCGAGTCATTGCTGCATAAATCACCCCTGCGCCGCGAATTGGTTGAAGGAGCTGACTTTGTGGCCATCCGTGAGCTGACCGGTGGCATTTACTTCGGAGAAAAAGGCCGGAAAGATAATGGCAATACTGCTTTCGACACGTGCACCTACACGCGCGAAGAGGTTGAACGTATTCTTAAACTAGGATATGAATTCGCCGGTAAAAGAAACAAGAAATTAACCGTGGTAGACAAAGCCAACGTTTTGGAGAGCTCCCGCCTGTGGCGTGAAGTAGCTCAGGAAATGGCGCCAAACTACCCGGACATCACCACTGAATATATGTTTGTTGATAATGCCGCGATGCAGATTATTCAATGGCCGAAGAACTTCGATGTTATGGTTACCGAAAATATGTTTGGTGATATTCTGACTGACGAGGCCAGCGTAATAACGGGTTCACTAGGCTTGTTACCATCTGCTTCAATGGGTATTCACACATCTGTGTTCGAACCAATTCACGGTTCTTACCCACAAGCTGCAGGTAAAAATATCGCGAACCCTATTGCAACAATCCTTTCTGCTGCTATGATGTTTGAATACGCCTTCAACCTAATGGACGAAGGAAAACTAATTCGCGATGCTGTTGCGGCTTCGATGGCTGAAGGAATTGTTACCGTTGATATTGCTGAAGGAAAATCGTATAGCACATCGGAAGTAGGCGACTGGATCGCCGGCTGGATTGCAAAAGCGTAAATTGTTCCATCGAAAACACAGAAGAGGCTATCCGAAAGGGTAGCCTCTTTTATAGCATTCAGGTTGATTCGTAAACTCTCACCTATGCTTTGCTAGATTGCAAATTCATGTATTTTATTGCCAAATGGATATCTCTGTAGCCAAACGCCTTTTTTTAGCCTTCGTTCAATCCCTGGGTTATTTGTTTCTATTTATTGTGTTCGGGCTTTTTTTGGACAGCTATTTCATGCCAGATATTTACGTCCCCAAACAGCATTTAGCAACCATTGTCATGCTACTCGCTTTTGCCTTTTTATATTACCGATCGGGTTCAAGAAGCAGAGAGCAAATGTTTTATGCGGTAATTATCGGGTTTCTGGGCGAATATTTGTTTTCCATTGCTCTGGGGATGTACACCTACCGATTGGGCAATGTGCCGCATTATGTACCTCTGGGACATGCCATTGTCCTAGTCGCAACGATGAATTTTTGCAAAAAACCAATTGTTAAAACGTATCGTAAACAACTTGAAAAAATACTCGCTTTTTTTATTGTTGCTTACTCCACCCTTTTCTTGATTTTCGCGCAAGATGTATTCGGTTTTTTGATGTCATTAGCCGTGATCTACCTTCTTCGGAATAAACCGCGAGAACGTTTATTCTACTTTAGCATGTATTTGGTGGTTGCTTTTTTGGAAATAGTAGGAACAACTTATAAATGTTGGAGTTGGCCAGAGACGGCCTATGGTGTTATTCCATTTTTAAAGAGTGCAAACCCGCCCAGCGGCATCAGTTTATTTTACTTTTTGCTCGATCTGGGCTGTCTATGGTTTTATAAAAAACGAAATTTAATGGCTTGGAAAAGGATGAAAAGTATTCGAATAATAGCGACGCAAAACGTTGTCTCATAAATTGGCATGTTAAAAATCGCCGACAACCAACATTCACGTATACAAAACCTTAGGCAACAAAAAAGGCAGAACGAATGCCCTGCCTTCTTAAATTCAATTTAAGACCTATATTTAGTATCTTTTAAACTTCTTTATCCTCGGTCAACTTTCACGTTAACAGCGACCATTCCTTTTGGGCCTCTTTCCATTTCGTACAAAACGGCATTTCCTTCTTTGATTGGTTCCATCAGGTTGTTGACATGAACAAACAAACTTTCACGTGTTACACCATCACGGATAAAACCAAACCCTTTGCCGTCGTTAAAGAACGTAACCGTACCTTTTCGAATCGGATCTTCTTGTAAATTTGGATCTTCTTTTGGAACGCCAATGACAATGTCTTCCACATTAATTTCAGTCCTTTTATCCGGATCCGGTGGAGTATCTGTAATCATGCCGTTCTCATCAACATAAGCAATCATATCATCCAGACTGCTTGGTTTTTCATTGTCCTTACGCGCTAATCGCTTTGCGTCTTTTTCTTTTCTCTTTTTCTCTTTCTTGTTACGGAGTTCTTTTTTTTGAAATGATTCTTGTGATCTACCCATAAATAATTTATCGTTTTTGGCGGGTTTGGCCTGTCTTTGAAGTAAGTAAGGAACTTGGTCCAAAAGTTACAGTCCGGATATCTTCGCTCAAATTATGATCTTGCGACCATCGGCGAACCAATAAAACCCGAAGTTAATATTCAATGTAAGGATTCAAAAAAGAGTACGACAACAGGAGGGAATCAACGAATACCATCTCAGATGGAAACCCATTTTCAAATCTTAATGCGTAAAGATACTCAAATATTTCGACATTTAATCTCTATTGCCCTGAGCACCGAACAAAGAGAGCATTCCTCCCTGAATCAACTCCCCCGATATTGACGCGCTTTGACGATCCGGTCATTCGCTGTATTTACTTACGTGTGAAATTTGTCGTTCTGTTGAATCCAAATGGAACTCACTTCTTGTTGAAAATTATTTTCATTTGGTGTTTGTGTTAAAAACAACGTGTTCGTTTCTTAATTTTGCAAAAAAATTCTGAATGAAAACCCCGGATAAAACAAATGCATCACGATTACTCGACAAGCAAAAAATAAAGTACGAACTTATTACCTATGAGGTTGACGAGCAAGACCTGAGTGCAACAACCTTAGCCGCAAAAATGGGACAAAATATCAAGATGATTTTCAAAACACTGGTATTAAGAGGAACAAGCACTGGAGTTTTTGTCTGTGTTATTCCGGGAGATACAGAATTGGACCTAAAACTAGCGGCCAAAGCTTCGGGCAACAAAAAGGCTGAAATGGTCGCAATGAAAGAACTTCTCCCTCTAACGGGCTACATCAGAGGTGGGTGCTCTCCTATCGGAATGAAAAAGAATTACCCGGTATTTATTCACAACTCCTGCCAGCAGTTTAACTCAATCTATGTTAGTGCCGGAAAACGCGGCACGCAATTAAAACTGAACCCCCAAGATCTGATTCGGATATGTAATGCAACTGTCGAACAATTAGTTTCTTAATTATCTCATAAAAGATTTCTCTTTTTCCGTATCGCCTACAAAGTCCTATTGTCGGGCTGTCTGGCTTTTACGGAACGATCATTTCGCCAAAAATTCCTTCTTATTTTTCATTTTTGTTTAATTCTTATTGTTTTTTCTTAAACAATTTAGTTTTGTTTACGTTTTACCTATAAACACTTAAACAAAACACAATGAAAGCAATCGTAAAAAAACAATCGAATTGGAATTATTTCCTACTGATCTTATCTGTTCTATTTGTTTCTTTTGGAACAGTGAGTTGCGACGACGACGATGACGACATGGACGACATGATGGAAGAAGCTGGCAATATTGTAGCCTCACTCGAACAAATTACAACAAGTCCTGGTGATTTTTATACCGATGACGCGAAAAGCGCTGTCCTCAAAGCCCAAATGCCAAAATTTAATCATCTGGCGCAAGCGGTGGTGAAAGCCGGTTTAGCAACTACAGTAGCAACCGAAGAACTTACTCTTTTTGCACCTACCGATGAAGCGTTCGAAATGCTGTTTACCACTCTTGGAGTTGATGGTATCGACGACCTAACAGCCGACCAATTAACGCCCATTTTACTCTATCACGTTGTTTCGGGCAAAGTAAAGTCTACCGATCTAATGAATGGCTACGTGTCCACCATCAACGGTGCAGGCTTAATGGTTGACTTGAGCGGTGATGTAATGATTAACAACGCCATGGTAATGTTGGCCGATTTGTGTGCCAAGAATGGGGTAATCCATATAATCGACAAAGTACTGTTACCTCCGTCGATGAACCTGGTTGAAACCGCTTTAAGCTATGATCCTGAATTTTCGATATTAGTGCAGGCTGTTGTTAAAGCCGACTTGCAGACGACTCTTGAAACCGGAGGTCCGTTTACGGTTTTTGCACCTACAAACGCTGCATTTGCGAATTTGTTGACCGAGTTAAACGCCAACAGTCTGGACGACATTGATGTCGCAACATTGAAAGCAGTGCTGTTATACCATGTGGTAGACGGTCGTGTATTTAGCTCTGATTTAACCACCGGAGCGGTAACAACACTGAACGGAGCATTCAACGTAAATACTTCGACCCTGAAAATTACGGACGCTAACAATCGTGAATCGGGGCTTGTTCCTACGCTGCTTGATGTTCAAGCTACTAACGGTGTCATTCACGTGATTGACAAAGTTCTGTTGCCTTAAAAATTTACGCCACGACAAACATAGATTATCGGAAAGAGTTTTTCATTCAGAAGAACTCTTTCTTCATTAAACCAGCACTTTAGCGGAAAATTCGCCTCGCAAATGATTCGCGAAGTGTTAGGGAATCATTAAATCGATCTTTTTTATTTTAAAGTTACCGGCCAACGATGTATTTTGCGAACTTTGTGTAAATCTTGATTTTGTCAGACCTTCATATTGGTGGGTCCGATAAATTATAACAACAATAAGCTTTATGTCTCCAGTTAAAAGATTCATTACTGAACCATTCGACCGGTTCATCAAACAGGAAAGCTCGTCAAGCATTGTCCTGCTAGGAGTTACGGTTCTAACGTTACTGGCCGTAAATGTTGGGCTAGCCGAACCCTATTTTGAACTACTTCAGAGTAAATTAACTTTTGCAATGGGTAGCTTCGAGTTGTCAAAATCGCTGGTTCTTTGGATCAACGATGGGTTGATGGCTGTTTTCTTCTTTCTGATCGGCTTGGAAATCAAACGCGAAGTTCTTGTCGGAGAGCTTTCCAGCGTCCGAAAAGCAAGCCTTCCGGCCTTTGCCGCTTTAGGCGGTATGCTATTCCCTGTTCTTATTTTTTTGCTCCTTAATCCATCTAAGGAAACCACACACGGATGGGCTATTCCGATGGCAACTGACATTGCCTTTACCTTGGGAATTTTGAATTTACTGGGGAAACGTGTCCCCTATGCATTGAAAGTATTTTTAACTGCCTTCGCGATTGTCGACGATTTGGGCGCGATTATCATTATCGCTGTTTTCTACAGCGCTTCCATCCAGATGACCTTAATTATGGCCGCCCTTGGACTGTTCCTGGTGTTGCTTGCCCTAAATTATTTCGGAATTTACAGCAAATACTTGTACTTCGTAGTCAGTGCAGTTATCTGGGTGTTATTCCTCAAATCAGGAGTACATGCCACGTTGGCTGGAGTGCTGGTCGCTTTTGCCATCCCGATTGGCAAGAAAATTAAATTGAAAGAATTCCAGCAGAACATGGACGAGGCGATCCAATCATTCAAACGGGTTAATGGAAAACAAAACCCGAAACATGTTCTGACGCACGACCAAATGGGCGCGGTAAACCGAATGGATGAGTTGACGAGTCATGTTCAATCGCCACTCCAGTCACTCGAGCATAAACTTCACGGGTGGGTCGGCTATGTGATTATGCCTATTTTCGCCTTTGCAAACGCCGGAGTACTTATTAATGCGGAAAGTTTTACGCAATTCGATTTATCGATGGTAATCGCTGCTGCTCTGGTCTTCGGTAACACAATTGGTATTAGCTTGTTCTCGTGGGTAGCGATCAAACTAAATCTGGCTAGTCTTCCGGCAAATACCAGCTATAATCAGTTATTCATCACCGCACTGCTTGGCGGTGTCGGATTCACAATGTCACTGTTCATAACGAACCTGGCATTTGTAGACCCGCTTTTCATTGATGCCTCAAAAATTGGAATCCTGATCGGTTCATTGATTTCAGGAGTCGGAGGATATTTCTTACTTAAATCGACCTTAAAATAAAAAAAATAAAGCCGCGTAATGCGGCTTTTATTTTTTTCACTTGCTAACGAATCCCTTTAAACCATTCCTGAAAGTAAACCCCTAAGACCGGAATTTCAGTTTCACGATTCTGAACGACTCCGATCAAACTAACCACCCAGAGAATAATTGCGACAATCCCCAGCGTAATCCGCAGACCGGGAACGATTGCACCCAGTAACGCAACAAGATAGATACCAAGAGTTTGCCTGAGGTAAAACGAGCATTGCGGCTCTTTCTCCGCGTCATTCATAATTATAGCGACCACCCAACCAACCAACGAAAAATGGGCGATTAACGATTTTAATTGCGAATTCATAAGCTTTATCTTTCAATGAAAATTTTCAGTTCAGTTTGATCCCAATCTACAGGAAAAAAATACCAACGCCCGCCACAGTTATAAACGCGCCTACAACCTCTTTTGTATTTACTTTTTCTTTAAAAATTAAAATAGCCGGAGGAATAATCATTACAGGCACGATAGCCATAATCGTAGCTGCAACCCCGGCTTTCGTATGCTGAATGCTCAACAACGAAAAAGCAACGCCCAGAAAAGGGCCAAAAAACGAGCCGAGACCAATGCGCTTCATGGCGGATAAATCGGTCACTGCCGACCATAAACGCCGATATCTTTTCATAAAAATGACCAGAATAGTAAATCCTATCAAACCGGTAAACACACGAATCTGTGACGCGGCAAAAGCATCATAGTCGCCCATCCCTTTTTTACTAAGCACCAAGCCACTAGCCTGCCCCAAGGCTCCACCCAATGCCAACAAAACTCCGTAAACCGGGTAGGCCGAACTTAGCTTCCGTCTGATCTTCTCCTCGCCCACTATCGACTTGTTCCCGCGCTTCAGGATCACCATACTAATTCCGGTTAAGGTCACAACCATCCCGACCCAATTCATGGCTGATAGCACTTCATCCAAAACGAAATAAGAAATGAAAGCGGTAAAGGGCGGTGTCATTGCCATAACCAGCATCGAAACCCGCGCTCCGATCACGACAAAAGCCTGAAATAGGAGCAAATCACCAATCAAAAAGCCGACAATGCCCGACAAGGCCAACCACAGCCAGCGTTCGGTTCCGGCATCAAACGGAAACCACATTCCCCGGGTAATCTGCGTATAGATCGCATAAATGCCAAAGGCGATAATTAGCCTGATCAGATTTACGGACAGCGAGCCCACTTTTTTCCCTGCCGACTCGAATGCCATACTGGTAACAGTCCAGAAAACGGCGGTCAGCAAAGCTGCAATTTCTCCAAAATAATTCATGCGCGTTAATCTATAAATAAGCGATTGATCCACTTTTAGTGGAACCAAAAGTAATAAGTTTTGTCAGACATGTTACTCATGCACCCTGCCATCCCGCAATCTATTTTACTAGTTTGAATCGCCAATGCCGGGAAACAATATCTCCAATGCTCGTCTATTTTCCCGATGCAAACTGCATTTACTAAAGCCGACTCACTCCATCCCCTCTACTTATCGGAGCATTTAAAAGCAAAGAAAGGGATTGCGCTATTTGTATTCCCTCAGACTTGCCAGGAAGACGAAGTCACAGGATTTAGGTGGTGGTGTTTTACAGAACAGATAGTTCAGACTAAAAAAAATGCGATATGACCAATATGCAACCGTTATTAATTATCTTTACAGAGCAAACAAAGTAATGTTTTCAAACTCGATGCTATTGCCGTCAATGGCAATACACGTAGTAGTAAAATCGACTTTTTTTGTTACTCATGATTAAAAAGACCGCCGCACCAGCGGTCTTTTTTTGTATCATCCTTCAATTCTCCAGCCCATAGCTAAACCAGTTGCTTTCAGCTGAGTCGAATCTCCGGACGTAAACTCCATAAACCGAACGCACTACAGTCGGTTCAATAGACGTAAAAAGCTCCTCAAAACAACCAATAAAAAAAACCAGCATCTTTCGACACTGGTTTTACACTCATTTTTGGCAAAATGATTGACTGCGGTGCAGTCTTTTTATCTTGAATGGTTATAATCCAACTCCTATTTCTCTAAATCGTGTTCGTGAACGCCCAAAATTGAGCGCCCCGATGGGTCAACGTTATTCTGGAAGGAAGCATCCCACGCCAACGCTTCGGCAGTACTACAAGCAATTGATGGAACAGATGGCACACAAGCAGCCGCCTGATCGGATGGGAAATGTTCGGCAAAGATTGAGCGGTACAAATACTCTTCTTTTGAACGTGGCGTATTCACCGGGAAACGGAAATGCGCACTCGCCATCATTTCATCGCTTACTTTTTCGGTGGCTATTTGCTTCAATGTATCAATCCAGCCATAGCCAACTCCGTCTGAGAACTGTTCTTTCTGGCGCCAGGTAACGCTTTCAGGCAACATGTCTTCGAACGCTTTACGAACAACATACTTTTCAATTTTACCTTTACCAGCCATTTTATCTGCCGGATTCAAGCGCATGGCCACATCCATAAATTCTTTGTCCAGAAATGGCACCCGACCTTCAACACCCCAGGCTGCCAACGACTTATTCGCCCGTAAGCAGTCATACAAGTTCAGTTTATTGATCTTGCGAAGCGTTTCCTTATGAAACTCTTCCGCATTCGGCGCTTTATGGAAATACAGATAACCACCGAAGATTTCGTCGGCTCCCTCGCCTGTCAGTACCATTTTGATTCCCATCGACTTAATAACGCGCGACAACAAATACATTGGAGTGGAAGCACGAATGGTGGTTACGTCGTACGTTTCGATATGGTAAATTACATCGCGAATCGCATCCAAACCTTCCTGAATCGTATAGTGAATTTCGTGATGAATTGTTCCGATATGATCGGCAACTTTTCGTGCTGCAGCTAAATCAGGCGATCCATCAAGGCCAATCACGAAAGAGTGCAACTGAGGCCACCAGGCATCTTGTTCGCCATTCGTTTCAACACGTTTGCCGGAGAATTTTTTTGCCAATGCTGAAGTTACCGATGAATCCAATCCTCCGGACAGCAATACACCGTAAGGCACATCAGACATCAGCTGACGCTGAACTGCTGCTTCCATTGCTTCGCGAAGTTCGTCAACACTGGTTGTATTATCCTTTACGTTTTCGTAATCCATCCAGTCGCGGTTCCACCAGCGTTTAATTTCGCCGTCTTTGCTATACAAATAACTGGCGGGTGGAAACTCCTGAATTTTTGTACAGTAACCTTCCAGCGCTTTCAACTCGGAAGCAACATAAAAATGTCCGCGCGCGTCCCAGCCCATGTACAACGGAATAATTCCAATATGGTCGCGACCAACCAAATAGGAATCATTTTCTTCGTCGTATAAAACAAAACCGAATATACCATTCAGATCGTCGAGAAAATCGACGCCTTTTTCCTGATACAAAGCCAAAATAACTTCACAATCAGATCCGGTTTGGTATTCATACTTATCTTTTGTTAACTCGCGGATTTCAGCATGATTATAAATTTCACCATTGACTCCGAGAATTAATTTTTTGTCTTTGCTATAAAGTGGTTGACCTCCTGATTCAGGGTCAACGATCGACAAACGTTCGTGCGCGATGATTGCTTTTTCGCCACAGTAAATTCCAGACCAGTCTGGTCCGCGATGTCTTAATCTTTTTGATTGTTTTAATACTTGAGTTCTCAATTCCTGAGAATCAACTTTTAAGTCAAATACGCCTACTATTCCACACATATTGCCAAAAATTAATTGTGTTATGCCTACAAATTGTAACCGTCAAAATTAATCTATTTGTTTTAATCTCAAAACTAGAGCTGACACTTTTCTATCAATACCTCCATATTTTAAGCAAATAAATTAATTTAGATATTTTTTGATTTCTTTTTGAAATTCATTTTCATCCAACCACCCCCTCCTTCATCGTGGCCTTGCATCCAAATTAACCACTTTTCAACCTCTACCCCTCCCAAAAGAAGGGGCACGAACCGGAAAAATGCTTTTCGGTTATTCGTTCGGCATGAATTACTGATTGAAATAAAACTGCTAAAAAAAATAGCAGTTTAAAAGTAAACTGCTATTAATATGATTAAACATTGTATCTATACATTAAATCTGAAGTGCATTATATCGCCATCCTGCACCACATATTCTTTCCCTTCAACCGACATTTTTCCTGCTTCTTTACAGGCTTGCTCTGACCCCAGGCTGATAAAATCCTTGTATTTGATAACTTCAGCACGAATAAAACCTTTTTCAAAGTCGGTATGAATCACGCCGGCTGCCTGAGGGGCTTTAAATCCTCGATGATAGGTCCAGGCACGAACCTCTTTGACTCCCGCAGTGAAGTAGGTTTCAAGTTGTAATAATTTATAGGCGGTTTTAATCAACTTGTTCACTCCTGACTCCTTGAGGCCTAAATCTTCGAGAAACATTTGACGTTCGTCGTAACTTTCCAACTCTGCTATATCGGCTTCGGTTGCAGCAGCAATTACCAGCAATTCTGCACTTTCATCCTTAACGGCTTCTTTTACCGCATCAACATATGCATTGCCTGTAAGTACAGAAGCTTCGTCTACATTGCAGACATATAAAATTGGCTTATTGGTCAGCAATTGCAGATCTTTCGCCAATTTGATATCTAAGTCATCAATTTCAACTGTTCGAGCAGATTTCCCTTGAACCAACGCCTCTTTGTAGGCAACCAAGATTTTCACCAGTCGTTTTGCTTCCTGATCGTTTCCGGTTTTAGCCTGCTTTTCCACTTTCTGAAGACGTGCCTCAACCGTCTCCAGGTCTTTCAATTGCAACTCGATGTCAATGGTTTCCTTGTCGCGCACCGGATTAATTGTTGTGTCGACATGGGTAATATTATCGTTTTCAAAACAACGCAACACATGAATAATGGCATCCGTTTCGCGGATGTTACCCAAAAACTTATTTCCCAATCCTTCACCTTTGCTGGCACCGCGAACCAACCCGGCGATATCTACAATCTCAACGGTAGTTGGAACAATTCGCTCAGGGTGTACAAACTCGGACAACTTATTCAATCGTTCGTCCGGCACTGTAATCACGCCCACATTGGGTTCGATGGTGCAAAACGGAAAGTTTGCTGATTGCGCTTTCGCATTCGACAAACAATTAAACAACGTTGACTTCCCGACGTTTGGAAGCCCTACAATACCACACTTTAATGCCATTCTGTTAGTTTCTAAAAATTGCGCTGCAAAGTTAAACCTTTTTCCCTATTTTTGACTATACAGGTATTGAACACGATTATATTCCGTTGACAATATCAAGTTTTGAATTTCTCAAAACGTCTTTCGACTTATCTTTATTTATTAGAAGGTCGGAAACCATCGCTAAGATTTTGAATCTAACGACCACACACGATTAAAACGAACGAACTATGATCTTAAAATCCGTATCAATAGACTGCGTTATTTTTGGGTTTGACGGAATCTCGCTTAACATACTACTTTCGCAGCAAAACCCTGAAAATGCCCTAAAATCAATCAGAGCTCAGAAAGACTTCGAAGACATCAAACACCTGTATGAAAATCACCCGTCGCTGACTGACCCGAAATCCTGGAATGTTTTTGGAGCCCACGTACCCGTTGAGAAAGATCTGGATGAATTTGCCCAAGAGCTCCTTTATATGGCCACAGGCATGAACGATGTTTTTCTGAAACAGTTTCATTGCTTTGGAAAGCCCGACCGGGTGCCTAATAATCGGGTGTTGACAATTGGATACTACGCCCTGATTAATCCGAATCACCACACCATAAAGAAGTCGATCGAACTAAATGATCTTAAGTGGTTTAAACTGGATAGGCTCCCAAAACTTGTATTCGACCACCCGTATATTATTAACAAGGCACTGGAACACTTACGACAGGAAGTTCGATACCATCCGGTTGGTTTTCACCTCCTACCCGACAAGTTCACCTTAACCGAATTCCAAAGCTTGTACGAAGTTATCCTCGACAAGAAAATGGACACACGCAACTTCCGCAAAAAAATTGCGAATATGGGATTGTTGATCGACACCGGAGAAAAACAACAAAATGTGTCGCACCGGGCAGCAAAACTTTTCCGATTCGATGAACAGGTCTACAATCAACTTAAGAATGATGGATTAAAATTTCGAATTGAATAGCCAATTATCCGAATGTAACCCTTAATTTCATCGCCCGAATATTAAACCTTAAGGACAAAAACCTGTCTTAATTGAAAATCGTTTGCCCGGAAGAATGATCGACGAACAGCAACTTATAGCCGATTTAAAACACGATGCGACTAAGCAAACAGCATTCCGATCCTTAGTTAGCTGCTATAAGGAACGGCTATATTGGCATGTCCGTAAAATTGTACTCGACCACGAAGACACAGATGATATCCTGCAAAATGTGTTCATTAAAGTATGGCGAAACATCGACTCCTTCCGCGCCGAATCGGGACTTTACACCTGGCTTTATCGGATTGCGACAAACGAATCACTGACTTTCTTAAGCCACAAAAAGAAAAAAACGTTCAACGGAACCGATGATGACCTGAATGACTATCTGCTTGAAAACGTTCAGGCCGATCCCTACTTCAATGGCGACGAATTGCAGCGACAGTTACAGGCAGCAATCGCACGCCTGCCTGAAAAGCAACGACTGGTTTTCAACATGCGTTACTACGACGATATTAAATATCAGGATATGGAAAAGATTTTAGAAACCTCTGAAGGAGCGTTGAAAGCCTCTTATCACCATGCGGTAAAAAAAATCAGTGAGTTCATAAAAAACTTAGAATAGAATTTGCGGGGATAATTAAACTTTTTGTCAAAATTGAAGTCAATAAGAATAGATGAAAGACACGAACAACATATGGAATCCGGAACAGAAGGGAAGTAAAAAGCCCCCTTTTGACGTTCCAACTGGCTATTTCGAAACATTCGAAGACCGCCTCGATGCGCGGATCACAGCATTGGAAGAGAAACCCGGCACCAGAAAAACCATCATCCGAATCCTAAAACCAGTTATCGGGTTGGCTGCCTGCTTTGTGCTCATTTTGTTGCTTGTAAAATACCCATTATCAAGATTCACCGGAACGATTGTAGCTGAAACGGAGATTGAATCAACGTATGAGAGAGACCTTCTCGAAGATGTCATTTTATCGAACACCTTATTTATTGACGATAAGATTCTGGTTCAAACGATTGCAACAACGGATTTAAGCAACAACACAAACCATGAAGAAATGGTCATCATTGCATCAGAAGAGTTAAACGACTATGAAATTTTTGCCGAATTATATAATTAGAAAAGCATGAAAAATTTATCCATCATCCTACTCCTAATGTTCTTTTCGCTGGCAAGTTTTGCGCAAATAAAAGATCGCATGGAAGAATTTGAGCGCTACAAATCGAACCGGGTATCCTATATGACTGAGAAACTTCAACTCACACCTGAAGAAGCTCAAAAGTTCTGGCCTATTTATAATGAATACGACCAATCCAGAATCAGCTTTCATCAGAAAAAAAAGGAACTGGAATCGAAAGTCAGAGACAACTACAATAAACTCTCGGATGCAGAATTAACGAAACTGAACAGCGAGCAGATCAGTCTGATCGTAAAAGAAGCCGAGTTGGCAAAATCGTACAATGAAAAATTCCTAAAGGTTTTGCCGGTTAAAAAAGTTATTTTGATCAGTCCGACTGAAAGCGAATTCAGATTCAAAGTAATCAGGGAATACCGACAACGGGAAAAAGAAAATAAGAAATAAAAAAAGGCCTCTTCGGGCTTTTTTTTTATTTCTTATTTGGATCGATCTATTTCGACAAAACTTCAATCATTTCATCCGGGCTCAGCAAATTTTGCTCACCAGACTTCATATTTTTCAGGTTCACTTTCCCCTGACTCATTTCCTCTTCGCCAACAACGGCTACCCAAGCAATGTTTTTGCGGTCGGCCCAAGTCATTTGCTTCTTCATTTTTGCCGGCTCAGGAAATATTTCCGCATTGATTCCGGCTTCGCGCAAACGCAGCAACACAGGTAAACAGAACGCCTCTTCTTTGGCTCCAAAATTAACAAACATCACTTTGGTGGAAGCAACAGCTTCTTCCGGAAACAACTCCAATTGAGTCATTACATCGTAAATCCGATCGGCACCAAACGATACGCCAACCCCCGATACCCCGGGCATTCCGAAGATTCCGGTCAGGTCGTCGTAGCGACCACCACCACAGATGCTGCCAATTTGTACATCTTTCGCTTTCACCTCGAAAATGGCTCCGGTGTAATAATTTAAGCCGCGCGCAAGCGTTAAATCCAGCTCAACCTCCGTATTCAACTCAACTGTACTGATATACCCAAAGAAAGTGCGAACTTCTTCAATCCCCTTCTTTCCAACTTCAGATCCGCCAATCACGGCTTCCAGACGATCCAACTTTTCGTCGGTTGTTCCACTCAGTTGTAAAATTGGCTGCAGCTTTTCTACGGCGTCCTGCGAAACTCCTTTTTCAAGCAATTCCTCATTCACCTTTTCCAGCCCGATTTTATCCAGCTTATCAATTGCTACCGTGATATCAATAATCCGATCAGCTTCGCCAATCGTTTCGGCAATTCCGGCCAGAATTTTCCGATTGTTGATTTTCACGACTGTGTTCACATTCAAACGGGTAAAAACGTCGCTAATAATCTGCACCAGTTCAAATTCATTCAGCAACGAATCGCTTCCAACAATATCGACATCGCACTGGTAGAACTCGCGGTAGCGTCCCTTCTGAGGCCGGTCGGCACGCCAAACCGGTTGAATTTGGTATCGCTTAAACGGAAAGGATATATCGTTCCGGTATTGCACAACGAAACGCGCGAAAGGCACGGTCAAATCGTAGCGAAGGCCTTTTTCCGAAATCTGGTTCGTCAGTTTAACACTGTTTCGGGCAATCAAATCGTCTTCAGAAGCTTTGGATGCAAAATCGCCCGAGTTCAGAATTTTGAACAGCAACTTATCGCCTTCTTCTCCATATTTTCCCATTAAAGTTGAAAGGTTCTCCATCGCCGGGGTTTCAATCGGCTGAAATCCGTAGAGTTGAAAAACTGCTTTAACCGTATCGAAAATATAATTCCGGCGAGCCATTTCTACCGGTGAAAAATCTCTGGTTCCTTTTGGGATTGAAGGTTTCTGTGCCATCTATTTTATAACGTTATTTCAACAGTGAATAATTTGCTTTCTATTGTAGAACTTACTTGTTGCTTAAAATTATCCTCTTTTGATTTTTTGTGTTCAAAACAACCTGTTCGTTTCATTGGTTGAATGTCCGAATAAGGACACATCAAATCTCTCTAAAACTCAGCAAGCTCCTGCTATTAAGGCTGCAAAAATAACGAAAAATGGCAGGTCTTCAAGAAGAGCCGCCAATAAAGACCATAAAACTTAAAATACCACAACCACGAAGCCTATTTGATAAAACGATAGGTCACCGGATAGCGGTAAAATTCACCTTGCGATGCCTTCACGCTGCCAATCACAGTATATATCAGCGTATACAAACCAACCACTGCCAACAGGAGTAATCCCACTGCGACAACAATCAGGATCGCCGAAACCACCAGGGCTATTGTCATTGTGATCTGGAAATTCAAAGACTCCTTCCCTTGATCTTCTACAAAATCAAACTCGGCACGCTTGGTACTATATACGATGATGGGACCAATAATATTTCCAAAAGGAATAACGGCTCCTGCCAATGCCGAAAGATGACACAACATGCCCCAGGTACGTTCATCCGGGTTTTCAATTATTCGTTCCATATAGCTATTTTTCAGGGTTTTAATTCATTGTATTCCAATCCTTAACGATAAATATAGTAAAATACGACGGAAAGGATCAATCCGGAAACTATCAGCACCAGAAAATTCATCATCAACACTTTACGCGATGTCTTGCTGACCAACCCCCAGGCATAGATCATTTTCATGACATTGTTACTGTTGGTCGCGTTAATCACCGCCAGTGCCACCATCATGCTCAACAAACCTGAATTTTGCTGCAACAAGTACAACAAAAACGGGTCTACATCGAACAATCCGACCACAAAGGCCAGTCCGGCAACACCACTACTCCCGTATTGCTCCATCACGAACTGCGTGATCAATCCAAAACCAACAAACAAAACTCCAAAAATTGTCGCTGTCTTCAACTCCAGCGGGTTCTTGGTATCCAACGAGTCAATTACAGCGTGATCCGGATCGTCCGAACCGGGCTTTCGCAACACCAGCCGCGACAGGCCAAAAGCAATAAAAAACTGAAACAGAAATGGCACAACCAGTAATTTGCCAATCGCGCCGTTAAAAACAAAAGCCAACACCAGCACCCGCAAATACATCATCCCATTGGCCAACAAAATAGCCGATATGGATTGAATGCCGGTCCGCTCTGCTTTTTCCCTTCGCGCCAGGATAATTGTTGTGGCAGTGCTGCTATAAATGCCCCCAAGAAAACCAGTCAACAAAATGCCTGATTTCGGGAACACGAATTTTTTGATCAGATAACTAACATACGAAACACCTGAAACGACAACAATCGCCAGCCAAATCTGATAGGCCGAGACAGGAATAAATTCAGCCAGATCACTGGTTGGCAATAATGGTAAAATGATCCCTGCAAAAGCGATAAATTTGGCCAATGTGGTAAACTCCTCCTGCGATGCTTTTTCCGAAATCGTCCGAAACGTACTTTTCATCTCGGTCAAAATCAAGATCGCCACAACAAACGACAGAACCAACCAAATAGGCTGGGTATACACCATAATGGGCAAACAAAAAGTGAGCAACGCAAGAACAGAGGAGGTTAAGCCGAAATCTTTCAGCAGTTTTATTTTTTGAAAATACTGGACACTAATTAGCAAACCTAGTATGGCGAAACCAATTAAGAACGGAATGTGACTAACCTGATCAAACAAATATAACACATAGCCGAGCAGGCCAATAAAAGCAAAGGTACGGTCGGTACCAAAAAGCTCGTTGTCCTCCTGCTTCAAATGATGACGTCGCTGCCCCATCCCAATCAAAAGGGAAAACAATAACACGAATACAAAGTTGATAATCTCGGCAGGCAAATAGTTCTCCAGATCCATTAGTCGGGCTTTTTAACAAAGATAGGTTTTAGGCCACCTGAAAGCAACAGTTCCACTCCCCAAACATATCCGAGCCTCCTTCCAGAACCGGCCTAAATGATTTTTCACTTTTTTGGGAGCCTCCCTTGCTCTATGGCTCAACCCCAAATATGCACCTCCAGACAATAAACGAATGCTTTTCTGCGGCGTTTCGTGCGGTTGTGTTTCACGGGCAAATTTCAAATCTCAGCCGTGAAAATATTTCTGCTTGATAACATAATCCCGGGGGGGGTACTTTTACGGGGTTCGCCTGATTAACAATCAAAATTTGCTGGAGCTGCTGCTGCTTTTGCAAACTACCAGACCTGGGTTGGGCAATTTTCATCGGGTAGTAGTACCATCAATAGTCAGTCAAGCCCGGAGAGGGCGAACACAATAGAACAATTGGCGGCTTACATGCTTAAGGTTGAGTCAATGGGTCTTGAGGGATGGATGAATTTTCAAACAGCCAGCGGAAGTGATTATTACGTCGCAATCCAAAATGGACAGTGCCGATTATATAATTTTACGCCTTATGTTGCCAGTTCCCAAGGCGGTGGAGATTATTCACTTTTCTTTAATGGCGAGACTCTTTCTGTAATGCAGGGTGATAATACTATTTATTCGACAGCTGCTACTTCTGGGAAAGGAGAACATATGAATAATCCGAATTCACAGAAAATATCTAATCTTGGTCCTATTCCAGAAGGAAACTACTTCTTTTATAACCATAAATGGAGTGAACAAACTAAGATTAGACAGGTATATAATATCATCGCTAGAAATGGGGATTGGGTTGACTGGAATGTGCCGCTTAATTATATTAGCTGGAAAGGACCTCGCACATTAAGACATAGTTTTTATTTGCATGGTGGTTTTTGGCCTGGTTCAGCTGGCTGTATTGATGCTGGTGGTAATGTAGGAGATATTTACAATTACGTGAAAAATCAAGGTGTCACTTACTTAAGGGTTCAATATTAGCATGAGACAAATTCTAACAACAATTATTATACAAGTTATTTTTTACGTATTTATATTTTACCGAAATATGATACTTGAAGAATCACCTGTAATGAATGGAATCTTATATGGTCTGCTTATTTTGGGGCTGTCGTATTTTATATTCCATAGCTTCTATGCTAAAGCACATCGAATAAAAACGTATCTACTTAATTTATTTACTCTATTCGTGCTTTTGGAATTAATGAATTATTATAGCTATAAACAAGGAATGCTTCCTAAATACCATGATGTTCCAACATTCTGGAGCTTTTCTATTGCTCTTATTGCAATAGCAATATATTTAGGCATACTGGCGTTTCTGGCGTATTTGATAAGAAAACTAAAGAAAGTTAAATAGAAATGAAGAGGGTGTCGATTGGCACCCTTTTTATTTGCAGTATTTTGCTATTTCTTTTTTAGCAATGTCATATCCCAAATCTAAAGCTTTACGTAAATCGCTACACCCTTTACCCGCTCTTCGGGATATGCCAAAAGCTGGTAATTGCTGGTCAGGATTTGTAATCCTGACCTTGTTAACACCGGATTTGCAATCCACATATACCAAATAAATTGTACCTTCACGCCTATGGGAATACGCAATAGAATATCGCCGGGAAGAAAAGATGCCTTATATCCACTTCAATCCGGTCAAGGCCGAGTTGGTGGCAAATCCCGAGGAATATCTATACAGTTCGGCCAGGGATTATGCGGGCGAAAAAGGATTAGTTAATATTGAATTTGTATGACTGAGACTGTTTGTTTAATCGGATTGCAAATCCGGGCTTACAAGGGATCGGATTATAAATCCGATCCAGCCGCGTTGAACAATATTTGAGCACATCCGGAGGAGCAGGGGGTAGGACTATTAACAAAAGGTAGAGAACTTGTCGTGTGGGAATATTTAAGGCAAGCTAAATTCAACCGTTCATTATCTGGTAATTTTTCACAGCCAGTAAATCATTCATTACGAGCATTAAAAAACACAGGTAGAGTACTTGGTTATACAGGTGTGGCTCTTTCAGGGGTTGATATGGCAGTAAATGGTGTTAATGTAAGTAATAGTCTAGACTTAATTATGGGAGGAGTTGCATTCGTACCTGGATTTGGTTGGGCAGTTTCTGGTCTATACTTTGTCGGAAACCTTGGATGGCAAGCATATTCTGGAAATACAATTGGAGAATCCATTCAAAGCAATTTTACTGACCCTAATGCATCTTGGAAACCTTGGTAAATTAACAATTATGAAGTTTTTTGATTACTCATATTATCGAATATGTGATTTTTATAAAAAGAAGAAAGATTCATCAGCTGAGATGACGAGTTCTTTGGTTATTTCTTTAATGCAGTTTTTTACCGTTCTTGATTTGTTTATTCTCGTCCGAGTATTTTGGGAGTATCCAATTCCTGGCAATTTTTCAAAATACTGGTTTTTGCCTTTGATTATTATTTTTCCTATAATCAATTGGAATAGATATGTGAAAGCTAAAAAGTACAGGGAATATAGAGGTGTTTGGAAAACGGAAACTGGGAAAGAAAAACGGAAGAAGGGCTGGCGTATTATTCTTTATTTGATACTGTCTATTGCAATTCCAATACTGTATGGTATTATAAAGCAAAATTTGATAGAAGGAAAGAGTTTCTTTGGATAAGAGAAACGCCGTTTAGCAGATGTATTGTACTGCTGCGTATTTTGCAATATATTGTTGTTAAAAATGTCTGCCGATAATTATTTTATCACTGATCAAAATGCTGTTCAAATTCCTTGCGGATCTCTTCAAACTCTTCGGGATTGCCGAAAAAATCAAATTGAAGTTGGCCGGGGATAGTGTCCTGTTCAAAAAAACCACCTACCCCTCGTCTTAGCGCTAGCGGTGACGAGGGGTTCGCTGTTGGGCGTTTGTAACGCCGTTTAGCAGATGTATTGTACTGCTGCGTATTTTGCAATATATTGCTGTTAAAAATGTCTGCCGATAATTATTTTATCACCGATCAAAATGCTGTTCAAATTCCTTGCGGATCTCTTCAAACTCTTCGGGATTGCCGAAAAAATCGAATTGAAATTGGCCGGGGATAGTGTCCTGTTCAAAAAAAACAGAATCCGGCTGAAAATACAGACCGAAGCGCTGCATCATCTGCTCGTGCAATTTGTCGAAATCGGGGAATGAATTCTGAAACCCTGGCATCACAATCGAACTATCGCTGAATTGCTGGTCGAACTGACCAAAAAACTCTTTAGCTGATCCCGGGAAAAAATCGCCAAAAAATCCATCTGACTCATCCCCAAACGAACCTTTAAACATTTCCTCCATCTGTTTTTGAAGCTCGTTAAAAGTAGCCTGATTCAGGGTCGAATCCGACGACCAACTTTTCACATACGTTGAATCGAACCGAATGAGATTCCCCTGCTCGTCGTACTCTCTGGTCACTTTTGATTGTTCATTTGGGCCAGCCGGGTCGCCTTTACTTTGCGCCTGCAACAACTGAGCTGAAAACACGATGATTACGAGCAATAAAAAATGTTTCATAACGTAGCTGAAATTAATTGTTGATTCTCTGATTTAACGATATGGAATTAGTCTCTCACCCACAAATTTAACGCAACAAAGTGCAAATTTTTCTAAAAAATATTTAAACAATTTAATCTGCTGCCAACAAAAATGGCCACCCGGAGGCAGCCATTTTTAAGATCATTCGCGATTGATTTATTCAACCAACTTCTTGTATTTAATTCGGTGCGGGCCTTCATCGCCCAGACGTTTTTTCTTGTTTTCTTCGTATTCCGAATAGCTACCTTCGAAAAAGTACACGCGCGATTCGCCTTCGAATGCTAAAATGTGCGTGGCGATGCGATCCAGGAACCAACGGTCATGCGAGATCACTACGGCGCAACCGGCGAAGCTTTCCAAACCTTCTTCCAGGGCCCGAAGTGTGTTCACATCAATATCATTGGTCGGCTCATCAAGCAGCAACACGTTGCCTTCTTCTTTTAAAGCCATGGCCAAATGCAGACGGTTACGCTCACCGCCCGAAAGGATGCCACATTTTTTCTCCTGGTCGGAACCGGAAAAGTTGAAGCGCGAAACATAGGCGCGGGCATTCACCTGACGTCCACCAAGTGCAATCAGATCGTTTCCTCCGGAAATGACATCGTAAACCGACTTGTTGGCATCAATAGCCGCATGCGATTGATCGACATAAGCCAACTTCACGGTTTCGCCAACATCGAACGTTCCTTTGTCGGCCTGCAACTGTTTCATGATCAACTTAAACAGGGTCGTTTTACCGGCGCCGTTTGGCCCAATTACACCAACGATACCGTTGGGTGGCAGCACAAAGTCCAGATCCTCGAACAGAATACGCTCGCCAAACGCCTTTGTAACACCATGCGCTTCAATCACATGCTGCCCCAATCGCGGTCCATTCGGAATATAAATCTCCAGCTTTTCTTCTTTTTGCTTCACATCTTCATTCAACAACTGGTCGTAAGCATTCAAACGGGCTTTCGCCTTGGCATGACGGGCCTTGGGAGCCATTTTTATCCACTCCAGCTCGCGCTCCAGCGTTTTACGGCGTTTCGATTGCTGCTTTTCTTCCATCGCCAGTCGCTTCGACTTCTGCTCCAACCAGGACGAATAGTTTCCTTTCCATGGAATTCCCTCACCACGATCCAACTCAAGAATCCATCCGGCTACATTGTCGAGGAAGTAGCGGTCGTGAGTGATACAGATAACCGTTCCTTTATATTGCTGCAGGTGCAACTCCAACCATTGTACCGACTCCGCATCCAAGTGGTTGGTTGGCTCATCGAGCAACAATACGTCAGGTTCTTTCAACAACAAACGGCACAAAGCTACCCGCCGCTGCTCACCACCAGACAATTCGCTCACTAACTGATCACTGGGCGGACAACGAAGCGCATCCATAGCCCGCTCCAGCTTTGCATCCAGATTCCACGCGTCGAAATGATCAATCTTATCCTGCAGTTTCGCTTGCTCATTAATCAGCGCATCCATTTTATCCGGATCTTCCAGAACGTCAGGGTCTGCAAATTTCAAGTTGACTTCTTCGTACGCCTTTAGTGCATCTACAATCTCCTGCACCCCTTCCTCTACAATTTGCTTCACTGTTTTTGTGGGATCAAGATGGGGTTCCTGTTCCAGATAGCCAACAGAATATCCGGGTGAAAAAACCAGCTCTCCCTGGTACGATTTTTCCAATCCTGCAATTATCTTCAACAAGGTCGACTTACCGGAACCGTTCAATCCGATGATTCCGATTTTTGCGCCTAAAAAGAAAGACAACGAGATGTCTTTAATGACTTGTTTCTGCGGTGGGTAAGTTTTACTTACCTTATACATCGAGAAAATAATCTTCTTATCGTCACTCATACTACATTTATTATATTAATCACGATCAAAATGGGCTTTCAAACTAGCTAACCCAAATTATTGGTTAGCAAAAGTAATGCATTTTAAGTCTTATTATCCATACTTTTATAATGGTAATTCTAAAAATGCAGCGCTTTGAAAATTTTAGTGGTGGATGATAATCCTATCAATCAGAAATTTGTACAATATTCACTTCGTAATGCTCACATTGTTGACACTGCAAATGATGGAGAAGAAGCGGTTATGAAAGCCTCCGCTAACACTTACGATCTGATTATAATGGATCTGTCGATGCCCATTATGGATGGAGCTGAAGCCACTTTACGTATACGCCAACTCGAATGCGAGCCCAACCGACAAACACCAATAGTCGTATTCACTACCAGCAATATGGAAAACGACCGGGAAAGATGCATGAAATACGGAGCTAACGACTACCTGATAAAACCAATTCGCGCAGCAAAGCTCATGGAACAGGTTGCGCTATACTCCGGCCAATAACATCACAGCCTTCAAATCTTTAAATATCAACCCCCTGCGATTTCAAAAACTGCAATAGTTTAGCTGAAAAGTGAAGATTGTCTGCTTTTTTATATCGCACATCAGTAAAAACCTGCGCCAAATTTTCCTTACCATTCTCGGCCACAAAGCGCGCTGAACTTTCCAGTGCTTCCTTTTCACTGAAGATCTCATTAATACGTTGCTCGGTGTTGGGTGAATAGCATTCATCATGAACGATCGCATCCAATGGAAGCCGATCGGTTAAAGGTGGATTTTGATCGGGATAGCCCACCGTTATTGCAGTTACGGGAATTACGCCATTCGGCAGTTTCAATACTTCGCTTATTTCGGGAGCGTTATAAAGCGCGGTTCCCAAATAGCAAATTCCCAATCCTTCCGATTCAGCAGCCAAACAAATGTTTTGGGCAAATAACGAAGCATCAACCACGGAATTCAGGATCCACAGAAAATTATCGTATCCCGCATCGGCCTTACGCAACTCACACCAACGATTAAAGCGATTCAGATCGGCACAAATCGTCAACAACACCGGGGCTTCTTTAACGATCGGCTGATTAAAATGAAGCGGCGCCATGCTTGCCTTTTTCTCTTCATCGCGAGTTACAACCACGCTGTACAATTGCATATTCCCGGTTGTTGATGCCCGTGTTCCGGCTTCTAGAATTTGACTTAAAAGTTCATCGGCAATTGGTAATGACTTATACTTCCGGATGGAGCGGTGTTCAACTATCGTTTTTATCATAGGGCTTTCTATTTTATGGCGCAAAGTTAAACGGTTGCCCCGAAACTGAAAACAAATTCAGAAACTCCTATAAAAAACAAAAGGGAGGCTTTAAACCTCCCTTTGCTCTCTTTACATTCCTAACGCTTGATAATTCTCTGCGTACTCACTATTACATCATCGTCTAACATGAGGGTAATAAAATAGATCCCTTTGCGCAATTCGGTTGTCGATATCATATTGGCTGGATGGACAACTTCTTTTACTCGTTGCCCAACAACATTGATAATAAAAAGCCGGTTAATTTTATCGTAATTTCTGATGTATAAAACATCGTTAAACGGGTTCGGATAAACAACAAAACTTTCTCGGTCCTCAATCTCGTCCTCAACACTCAAGCTCTGTTCATTCCCGTCTAAAGTTCGGAAAGGATCAGTATGCCAGGCAGCATTCGATGAACTCTCGCCCACACTAGCTGCGAACAGGTTTAAATTCGCGGTCAACCCCAAGAACAGGGCAGCGAAAACAATCCAGGGCTTCTGACTATACCGAGTAAACTTTCTCCCCATAGTATTCATTTTAGCTTCACTCCGAAACAGGTTCGTGATTTTAAATTTTAGTTCTTCACTGAAACACAATAAAATCAATCTGAACGTTTACACTCTTACATACCGTTACAAACCTAAATCTTTTCTGTTAAACAAACAACACTTTCGATAAATTTATAGGACATATCCGGAATACTACCCTCCTCACAAACAGATACATAGCTCGACAATCCCATACAATTATGTTTTTGTATGCTAATTTTTTATTTTGTTCACTTGAATTCGTACAACACGATGTTATCCCGCTGACATAGTTGGGTCGCAAAGTTTTTTTTGGCCGAGAATACAATAAAGGTTTTGCGAAATAGTTTTACTTAGTGATCACAACGCTAAATCGGATAAAAAGACTGCTAAATTTTCAACGAACTTTCGGACAAGGCCAAAAGCCACAATAAACCACTGAATATCAGCACACCAATGATTAATAACAGCTCGAAATTGACTCCACTTTTACAGCCAGGACAAATTATTCGGAGTACTTTGCTCCTTCTTGTTTGTGTGGTCATAACACTATCAAATCCTTCGTGCAAAACTTGTGAATGTCCGGCCTACTCTCTCAATAAAAATGCGAAATCGGAAATACTTACCAGTGCAACAAAAGGCGACAGCAATGCGACCATGAACATAATACATCGCAGTGAACATATAAATATATCAAGGGATCATACACACACTTTCAACTATCAAATCCACAACTACGACTATCCGAATGGGGTTTTCTTGACTACAGACCCTCTTCATTCAACATCATCAACACTTAAAACGTCAACACATCGCCTCTCCAGTTCAAAATACAGTCTCAATTCGGCTTCGATTCGCCGTTGATATCTAGTACACTCACTCGTACCGGAGAGTCGGCTCGCAACAATCGCCTTTAATGGCAGTCCGCTGCGCTGAAGTTCGAGGCGCTCGGTTGACAGCCGGCTGCTACAGGTTTCGGCTTTGTTGGCTGGAAATATCCGGATTGGCCAATCCAACAATCAGCAAATCGGAAAACAATCACACAACACACTGAACTGAAGCCAACTAAACAACAACAATCGCAAGACTAAAACCAGGAATTATCACAACGCCATTGAAAATAGAACCAAGCTGCCAGACGAACATTAATTAAATTTTAAACTCAGCGGCAAAACAGCAAAAGGAATTTAAAAAACTTGACCATGTTGATTATAGTTCGTTATTTTGTGTGGCTTTTGAAAAATGAGCTAATAAATCAAAGAATAATCTTTCATTAATTATTAAACTTTCATACTATGTCAAAAATTAAAATCGGTATTAACGGTTTTGGCCGTATCGGTCGTTTCGTTTTCCGTCAAGCTATCGCAAAAGGTACAATTCAAGTAGTTGCTATCAACGACTTGATCGATGTTGACTACATGGCTTACATGTTAAAATACGACTCAACACACGGTATTTTCAACGGTACAGTAGAAGTTAAAGACGGTAAATTGATCGTAAACGGTGCTGAAATTCGTGTAACTGCCGAAAGAAACCCTGCTGACATTAACTGGGGA
>NZ_JBFHIT010000026.1:0-67437 GCF_041596335.1 Mangrovibacterium sp.
ATTGTTCTTAAATTCCTAAAGCCTGACCGCCACCAATCTGGATTGTTTCAGCGGTGATGAATGAGGCATCTTTACTTGCCAGGAAGGCAACTACTGAAGCAACTTCTTCGGGTTGACCCAGTCTTCCTAACAGAATGTTGTTTTTCCACGACGCAAACACCTCGGGTTTAGTCGATTTAATTTGTGCATGGAATGGCGTGTCAATTGTACCGGGAGATACCGCGTTCACACGAATGCCATATTCCGCTAAATCTTTGGCCAATGCCCGCGTAATGGCATGAACTCCGGCTTTTGATGTTCCATAAACACCGGCTCCCGGGCCTCCTGCATTCCATCCGGCATTGGACGTATAGTTGATGATTGAAGCGTTTTCACCTTTTTTCAGGTAGGGAATGGCTGCTCTTGAGGCAAAGAATACCGAGTCAAGATTTAAGGCCATCACAAAGCGGTAGAATTCGGTGGTCATTTCTTCAAATCTCGATCTTCCGCCCAGTCCGCCGGCATTGTTTACCAGTACGTCGATGCGGCCATATTTTTCGCCAATGGCTTTGATGTTTGAGGTGACTTCTTCGTCTTTTGTAACGTCGAATCCATAGTATTCGGCTTTAATTCCTGCGGCTGTAAGTTCTTCAACGCGCTTTGCGCCGGCTTCGTCTTCAATACCGTTCAATACAACGATATATCCGTCTTTACCGAGTCGTTTTGCTACTTCGAAACCAATACCTCCTGTTGCGCCGGTAATAACGGCTACTTTTCCTGTTGAATTCATGATTTATCTTTTTTTATCGTGTTATAATTTATTCTGTTTCCTCTACGGGTTTAATTTTTCGTGCCAGCAAATAGATGGCGGTAATTCCAAGTGGAACAAACGCAGCTATCATCACAAAAATGGGCACATAAGAATAGGCTGAAATAATCGGCACCAGGAAGTTCATGATGATCACCGAAAATACGCCTACTGAGCCACCAAATCCGGCCAGTGTTCCCACTGATTTTCCATAAAACAAGTCGCTCGGAAGGGTTTGGATGTTTCCGATCGCGAACTGGAATCCGAACAATATAAAGGCGACAATCACCACAAATTTCAATGGCGTGTCGGCTATCAGGATGGTCGCTACCAAGCCCAGAAACATGATGATCCCGCCAATGGTAATCGCGGTTTTGCGGGCTTTGTCAATACTGGCTCCTTTTTTAATCATATTGCCTGAAAAATAACCACCGTAGACACTTCCGATAGCGGCTCCCACATAAGGCACCCAGGCAAAAAAGCCAATTTGCTTCACATCAAAACCGTATACTTCGGCCAGATACAAAGGCATCCAGCCAACGAACAACCACCATAGCGGCTCCAGAAAAAAGCGGGATGCCAATACGGCCCACGATTCGCGGTAGGAAAGAATCTTTTTCAGGCTCAGTCCTTTTTGTCCTTCAACATTTTCTTTTTTGTGTTGACCGGACATGATGTACTCCTGCTCCTCTTTGGTAATCCAGGGGTGTTTTTTGGGTCCGGCTTTGTGAATGATCAACCATGGAATCAACCAGATCAATCCAAACGAACCAACAATCATAAAGGTTACCTGCCACCCGAAGGCTGCCCAAAGAATCGCGATCAGAGGAGGTGCAATTACAGCTCCCAGCGATGCTCCGGCATTAAAAATACCCTGAGCGATCGCTCGTTCCTTAATTGGAAACCACTCGGCATTGTTTTTAGCTGCACCGGGCCAGTTTCCGGCTTCTCCCAGCCCCAGGGTAACCCTGAAAAAGCTGAACGAAAGGATTCCCCGCGCGAAGGCATGCATGAAGGAAGAAATCCCCCACAAGCCGACTGCGAAAACGTATCCCATTCGCGTTCCTATTTTATCGAATATCCGGCCCGAAATTGATTGACCGAACGCGTAAGCGACCATGAACACGTTCAGAATCAGTGCATAGTCGTTCTTGGTCATGTCTAAATCTTCGGCAATACTGGGCCACATCATGGCCAGGGTGCTTCTGTCAATGTAATTTATGACAGTTGCCAGGCCAATCAGCCCAATCATCCACCAACGTAATCCTTTTAGCTTCATAGTTTCTATTTTTTATCGCCGAAATACGAAACGGCTGTTCCATCTAAAAAATCTTCCCGAACCGGGCTGAATACATCAATCAGAATACCGGCTTCCAGACAAACTGCCGAGTGCAGCAGGTTTGGCGCGATGTATACGCCTTCGCCGGCTTCAATCAGACTTTTTTCTCCGTCGATGGTGAACTCGAATTTACCGGCCGCACAGAACGTTGCCTGCGTGTGAAAGTGCTGATGTGGCGAGCCAAGAGCTCCCTTTTCAAACTTCACTTTTACCATCATAATCTGGTTGTCCCAACCCTGAAACTGACGAGATACACCTCCACCGAGGTCTTCCCATTTCTCACTGTTTTTTATAAATTTTTCGCTTGCCATAACTTTATGTTTTTATTGAATGATTAATTTGTAGTCCTCCCGATTTCGGGAATTTAGTTCCAGCTCAATGAGCATGTTGTATTTCAATGACTCACCAACAGATGAGCTATTATTGATTAATATGTGTTAGACTATCCAGCTCATAGGCGTCGGAATTTGACACAATTTGCGCTTTGGGATAAATATTGATGTTTGAGATTTTTGTGATTGGTTCTCCGTTGGTCAAATGCAATTTAACCGGAGCAGAATCGAGAAAATCAACGTCTTGAACATTGGCGATCTGAACTCCATGAATATAAATGCTTCCGCCGGTTTTATTGCGCTTGTCGAGTCCCGATTTGATAACCTTGCAATTTTTGAAGGTCAAACTCGGTCCGAAAGTGCTTTCATCCGTTCCTCCCCGGTAAAGGTTTAAAACGGCACCGCCAACCTGCTCGAACGTATTGTTTTCGTAGACGACATATTCGGCACAGTACGCCCCGATATCATCGATTTCTTTATTAAGTGAAGCGACACTTCCCGATATGTTTTTGAACGAGCAGTTTCGAATTACCACCGAATCGGCGAACGTATTCGGGGACACACGTAAAAAGTCGAACGTGTGGTTTACCACCAAATCTTCGACGGCACAATCTTCCACAATCAATTTATAGTTGCGGTTCATCGAGTGCCGGCTTGTTCCAACAATGCAGTTTCCGGCCATATCGGGCGACATAACGCCGCTCATTTTCAAACCTTGCAGCTTTAAAGCTCCTTCATTTTGAATCAAAAACATGTCATTCTTTTCGGTAAACAGCTGCGCTTTTCCGCTGTTTGCGGCTTTAATCGTGAGGGCATGTTCGACAGATAAATTTTTACTGTTGATGTATTCTCCATCGTTCAAAACCAGAATGTCACCCGATTTTGAATTTTGTACAGCCGCTAACAACGTATTGTATCCTGGCTCAACGACTGTTTCTACGCCGTTGCCAAAAACTAATTCTTTTTCCTCAATCGGATACCAGCTCACACCGGTATTTTCTTTCTTTGCCACCGGAGCTTTCAGCGAACAACCCGCATCCTTAATCAGCGGCGATACCGGAAATAGCAGTCCCTGTTCGTTCTTAGCCAATTCCATCGCCACAACCTCCATGTTTGTGTCGGCTAATACATCTACACCTTTGTTCAGGTAGTTGTTTGAAAAACTGATTCCGCTGATATCGTCATAAGCTGTGAATAGATTTTTCTGCGAATCACTATAGAACACATTATTCACCACCTTGGTATCAATCGGAACGGCAGACCGTTCGCTGTCGCTGCCGGCACATAATTGCACATGGTCGCAGTTCACAAAGGTGTTGTTCGAGAACTCGCCACCAATTACCTGAAAATAACGATTTAGCGTTGAATTTGGAACCCCGTTCATGACCACCATCGCTCCGCGAAACCGATAGCCTTTTAATCCTGAGAAATAATTATTGATGGCTTTATTCCGTTCATTAATAATCCGGATTCCCCCGGTGTGTTCTTTTCCGTTGCCAAAAAAGAAGTTTCCTTCGGCAATATTATCATTACCGTGACGGTACGTAAGGGTTCCGCGACATTCGTAAAAGGTGTTGTTTTTAAAGACATTACCACCACTTTTATTTGAAATAATTTCGTGTTCGCCATCGCAGCGATCGAAATAGTTGGCTTCAACCACAGTGCCTGAGTTGGATAGGGAGAAGAAGCTGGTTCCAAGGCGCATTGTTTCGCCACCGTTATTCCCGTAGTTCTGGCGGAACCCAAAATAATTGTGATCAATTTGATGATTGTTATCGTGACAAGCTTCATCGACCATACGGATGGTCATGGTAACACCACGTCCGCGCTTATCGTTAAGGACACAATGATCAACCCGGTTGTTTTTTCCGTATACTGCGATCCACGTTTCTGAAACCAGACGCTCCGGATTGTTGTAGTTGTCGATCACCACTTCGGTTAAACGGCAATGATTGGCATACACACCATTTTTTTCGCGAAAAGCGATGACCTCATTACTCGGTGTGTAACCGTTTTTAAACACCAGTCCCGATACCTCAACATACTCTCCGGCAATTCTTAGGTTCGACGAGCCCGAGAAAACAACCTTCCCTTTTTCTTCGGCTGTTACAACAATTGGCTTTTCGGCTGTCCCTTTTGCTGTAATTAGCAGTTCGGTATCTGTCCAAACACCATTCTTCAGAATTATTTGCTCACCGGGCATGGCATTAGCCAGCGCTTTATTGAACTCTTCAGCATTACTTACCATCGTACCATCCTGCTGTTGACAGGCATAAAACGGCAGTGTAAGCAGCAGTACCCAAAGATATTTGATTGTATTTTTCACAGGCATCTATTTATATTAAGTTATTGATTTTATGCTGGATCAAACTATTGTCCGCTGAACAACTTTTTAATCCCTCGTGGACCTCGCAGCGTTTTTACATTTCCTTTTTGTTGCATTTAGTACCATGCTCGTTTCATCGTTTTTTTTTGAATTCGCAGGTTAATCGCTGACGTTCATGATTAAGAGAAATACTCCATAACAGCAATGGCTCCGTTGTACGAAATAACCAGTGAGAAGATAAAAGCCAGGATCAAACCAACATTGACAGGCCAACTGATTTTATGCTCTCCCATTCGCTTGGCATTATTCACCAAAAGGATAATACCAATGACCACCAAAGGCAAAACAAACACGTTGAACACCTGGGTAAGTATTTGAGCCTGAATTGGGTTTTGCCCCGTAATGGGAACCAACAAGGCAACCACCGAAGCAATGGCGGTGACAATCCGGAATTGTTTCGAGTTCGTATCCAGTTTTCCGCTCTGATAATCGGCCAGCAACAGCGGAGCAATCATTAAACAGGGGAAAATAGAGGACAGGCCAGCACTTAAGGTTCCGAAAACAAAAATTGAAAGTGCAAAACGTCCGGCAATCGGATCGAGCGTGTGCACCATATCCAGAACCCGTGTCACCACTTTACCCTCGTGAAAAAGCGCTCCGCAAGCCACAGCCATAATTGACCCGCTAATTACAAATACTAATACAGCAGCAGTTATGGAGTCGTTTTTTTGTTTTTTCAAGTCTTTAATCGTCCATCCTTTCCCAATCACAAAAAGCGGGCGCGAAAGGAAGGTCGCTGCAGCCATTGTAGTTCCAACAAATGCTACGGTGAGCATTTTCCCTCCTTCAACATCGGGGATTGTTGGAATAAGGCCGTTGATAATCTCGGCGGGCTGCGGAAAAACAAAAAACAGTGAGACGATAAACGACAAGCCCATGATGGTGACAAAAATCACCAGGATCTTCTCGAAAAAGTCGTACTTCCCAACCATCAGCAGGGCATAGAATATAATAATAACGGCAATGGCTATTCCAAGAACAATACTGTATTCATTGTCGGAAATAGATGGAAAATACAAAGCCAAAATTTCAAAAAGCATATTGGATGAAATTCCCAAGATCCCGGTTAGAGAGTTCCATTGCCCAAACGAAATCCCAATTACAATGAGGAGTGCAATTAGCTTGCCTCCCTTTAAATGTTTTTTAAAGCCAAACAAAGCCGTCTCGCCGGTTACCAGCGTATATTTTCCGTAGGTATAGATAAGTAAACCTGAAAAAAAGCAACTAAGCAGCAACACCCAGAGCAATTGCATACCAAACGAGCTACCGGCTACAATCATCGAGGTCACACTCCCGGTACCAATCGTGTAACCGATAGCAAAAATGCCGGGGCCAAACGATAGTACAAAGGCAATCAGCTTCTTAAGGATATTCGCATTTTGAATTTTGTTTTCCATTTAGAAATTTATTTTGGTGGTAAAACCAGAGTTAACTTCGTCTTTATTTTTTATCGTTCGGAACGACAACCGAAAATGTCCGGTCATGATTAGCTATCTATCCCCAACAAGTGGGATCTCACTAACGATCAACACAACACGATCTGCAAAGCCAGTGAACCGAAATAGCAAACTTGTGAATTGCAAAGGCATACTGACGCCTTTTACTTCTTGCTTCGATTAGAGGATTTACGGAGCACATCGGCCTGATCTGGCCGGCAAACAACTTGCGGGGTTTTAACAATAAATTGAATTTTGAACGAAGGGGAACAGGAAAAATCCTGTTCCCTTTTAAAAATGCATTGAACCGATCAACTATTAATATCCTTCGTTTTGAGTTATTACTCCACGAGTAGCCAGGATCTCTGATACCGGGATTGGGAACAAATGATAATTACTATTCACCGTTTGTCCCATTTCAGCATCAACGGTATTTGTTCTCACCAAATCGAACCATCGGTGGCCTTCGAAAGCCAGCTCCAGTCTACGTTCGTCGGCAATAGCTTTTCTAACTAAAGCTTGCGTATTGATTGTTGCAGGATTTAAAACACTCAATCCGGCTCTTGTTCTGATATCATCCAACAAAGGGAGAACAGTTGATGCAGCAGAACCTGTTTCATTCAATGCTTCTGCATACAACAGAATAACATCTGCCAATCTCATTTCGATCCAGTCGTGCTCAGATCCAACTCCTCCGTCTTTCGGAAATTTGATCGCTGTAAGACCATCCTCAGCCAGAGTCACTGCTCTTCTTAAATCGGTGCCGCCACCATTGGCATCACTGGCGTCAAACGCGGCAACCAAGTCCGGATCTACCGGGTAATCAGCTTTAGGGTCATCGCCAACAAACCAGTTCCAAAAACGGGAAGCATACGAATACTCATCGATAATCGAGCTTGAAACTTGCGTTGAAAAAATGATTTCAGAATTTTCAACTTCATTTGCCGCACCAAAAATATCGGCATAGTCGGCTTTTAAACTAATTCCTGCAGCAGCAGCTCCATTTACAACAGCAGCCAAATGTGGTGCAGCACTACTATAATTGCCCATGGCCATATATACTTTGCCCAGCAATCCTTGAGCCGCGTATTTCGACGCTCTTCCATCTACTATCTCAGCATCCAAAACCGCTATCGCATCGGTCAGATCTGGAATGATCACGTTGTTATAGACATCAGTAGCCGGTTGACGCACCAAGATAGAAGTGTCAGTCGTACTTGGCGAGGCTGATAAATTAACCGTAACATCACCAAAAACCTGTACGAGTTTGAAATAGGATAAAGCCCTTAAAAATTTAGCTTCAGCTATTTCAGTAGCATCAGAAGAGTTCTCGATCACATTATTCGCACTTAATATTGACTTGTACAAAGCCGTATAGAAAGGTCCCATGAATTGATCTTCCATTGATGTCAACCCACTATCGTATTCATCAAATTCGGTATATGGAGATTCGTCCATGAGCGCATTGTCTGCTCTGAATTCGCCCATGACTGCCATTGGAGTAGCAGCGCCGAGCTGATAGTAATAAGCCGCATTCAAAACGCCCTCAAATTCGGTTAAAGAATCTGAACTGGCGATATTCGGGGGGAATTGATCCAAATCTTCACATGCTGTGGTGATCAGTAATAGTGCACCTAATAAGATATATATCGTTTTCATTTTCTTCTATTTAAAAGTTAACATTTAAACCAACAGTAAAACTTCTTACAATCGGACTCGCACCGAATTGTGCTCCATACGTTGTGGGTCCTAAATAATCATCAGTTGAAGTTGCTACACCTTCCGGGTTGTAAGAAGTATAATTATCGGCCATTAGGTACAATAAGTTAGTTGCAGCCACATACGCTCTTACAGAACCTAAACCAACTTTTTTCACCAGCTCATCCTTGAGTGTATAACCAATGGTCAGGTTTCGCAAGGCGATATACGATGCGTCCTGAACCATCGCGTCGGTTTGGTTCCGGTTCGGGGTATAGAATTCTCCGTTATGATCGGCGATATCGTCGTTATTCGCATCGAACGTGCTCTTCAGGTTTCCACCCCATTGTGATCCGTAGTACAGTGGGTCGATATTGTACACCTCAGCTCCGTGAGATCCCTGGAATTGCAATGACATGTCGAAATTCTTGTAACTTAAGTTATGCGTCATACCCCAGTAGAAATCCGGTGTATTTGAACCTAATTTAACAAGGTCTCCACCATCCGCTACGGTTCTGGTATTATCAATTTCGCCGTCACCATTTTGATCCACAACGTAAGATTCTCCGGACTGCATATTTACATACCTGGTTGGGTCATCTAAGTATTTCATTTCAACTTCGCCGATGGTTTCCAATCCCCACATTTCACCAATTTCTCCACCAACATAGTTTCTAAACACAGGTCCTCTACCACTTGTACCGTAAATTGTCTGAGGTAACTCATCCAGACCGCCCAGATCTTTAATTTCGGTACTTACTGTAGACAGGTTCGCATTGATGCTCCACGAAAAGTCATTGTTATTGATTACTCTTGCATTCAGTTCTAACTCCAAACCTGAACTTCTCACATCTCCTGAGTTAAGCACGATTGAAGTCGTACCCAACACTTCAGAAACACTTTGGTTAATCAGGATATCTTCAATATCAGAGGTATAGTAATCAACTCCCAAGGTAAAACGGTTGCCCAGGAACCCTAAGTTAAAACCATAGTTGGTCTCGGTATTTGTTTGCCAGGTCAGATCCGGGTTTGCAACGTTAGTTGGAATCAGATATCCGGTACCAAACAATGTGGCACTAGGATCCAAAAGACTCAACGCGTCGTAAGAGCCTAAAAAGGCCGTAGTTCCTAACGAACCTGTACTGAATCGCAGTTTCAATTGGCTCAGCAGGTCACTGTCGCTCAGGAACGATTCGTTGTGCATATTCCATCCCACCGAAAGTGCCGGGAAGTTGGCATACCGTTTATTCGATCCGAAACGTGAATCACCATCCCGTCTTAACGAAGCCGACACCAAATAACGATTGTCGTAGGCATAGTTAATCCTTCCGAACACACTCTCTCTCACCTGTGTTTCGTCTCTTTCAGTTACAGTGATATCGGCTGGCTCGAAGAGATTATAATTCAGAATATCGCCCAACGGCACATTCGCACCATCTAAAGCGGTTCCGCGGAAAGTGGTTTTTTGGTACTCGGCACCGGCAACGGCCGAAATGTCGTGCTTACCAAATGTTTTAGTATAGCTCAAAGTGGATACACTTAACACAGAAGATACTTTTAAATCTGTTTGATCCATGTAAGTCTGGCTGTACCGCGCACGAGAGTCGAAGCCAATTAAGCGGTGTTCATACTCTTGGGTATCTTTAAGATCACCTCCCAGAACGGTTTTAAAATCCAAGCCGTCCATGATGTTGTATTGCAGATAGGAACTAACGTTGGCGAAATAAGTTCTTTCCCAACTTTCGGTGTTATCAAGCTTCGTGGCCGGACCAGCATCACCCGATCCACCGATTCCATTGTTGGAACGTCCATAGTGCCAGTCTTGCGCAGTCATACCTGGCTCCAGGTCATAAATACTTGAAGCTTCCCACACAGAACCTCTGTATCCACTGTCAAATGCAGCGAGTCCCAGCCCCTGTGCTTTTTGATCCAGTGCCTGAACGAAGGCAATCGACGCTTCGGTATGATAAATCGGATGGATACCATAAGCTCTTAACAAGTCTCTCATGTCATGCCCCAAGATATCTCTGTCGGCAGTAAATCCATTGAAGCTTACGCCTGTCATGAACTTGTCTCCCAATTTGGCATCGATATTCAAGCGGGCATTTATTCTTTCATAACCTTGGGTAATTACTACACCCTCGGCGTTTTGATAACCAACTGAAGCAAAATAGTTCACATCATCAGTCCCTCCGCTCATGCTGAAGTCATGACTCATCATACTTCCATTTTGAAATAACCAATCTTCGGGACTTATTGCTCCCGGTGATTCTTCATAAGCGGTAAGGCGATACTCCAGGAAATCGGCATCGATATTAGAAACATCCCAGTTACCCGAAGCGATCTCTGATCTTGCATGAGCTCCCCATTCGGGCCCTGACATCAGAATATTGTCGCGGTACTTACCAGAGGTACTCGCATAAGCATTGTAGCTAAAGCTTGCTTTACCTTTCTTACCTTTTTTGGTTGTAATCAAAATAACACCATTTGCTCCTCTCGACCCGTAGATCGCAGCAGAAGCGGCATCTTTTAAAATCTCCAGACTTTCAATATCGTTCGGGTTAACAGTAGCTATACCTCCTGAGATCGGAAAACCATCCACCACGATCAGCGGAGTGGAGTCGCCGGTTATAGAGGAAGCGGCCCGAATTTGAATTTTTGGATCTGCACCAGGTGCTCCGTCCTGATTTTGGATTAATACTCCCGGCAATTTACCGGCGATGGCTTCGTCGACACGTGTCGCCTGAACAGCGGCAACATCTTCGCCGCCTACCGACGCGATTGCACCCGTGGAGTGTGATTTTTTCTGAACACCATACCCAATTACCACAACTTCATCAAGTCCGGTAACATCAGCTTTCAGTTTAATATTTAGCTGAGGTTGGCCTGCATACACGATTTCCTGGTTAAGATAACCAATAAACGAAACAACAACGGTAACCTTTTCGGCTTTGCTCGTAAAGGTAAAATTCCCATCAAAATCAGTGATGGTTCCGTTCGTCGTTCCTTTTTCTAAAACTGTTGCCCCAATTAAGGGCTCATTGTTACCGGCATCCACAATTGTTCCTTTAATTGTTACTTGCGCCGATAGCTGGAAAGCAAAAGCCAAGACTATTGCTAATAAGCTTACGATTTTTTTCATTAATTTAAAATTTAGTAATGGAAAATGATTGTATTCTATCTGGTTTATCATCGCAGAGGTCAATTAATAGTCCTGTATTTGAATAACTGCTACTCGCCAAAGTTGAAAGCTATTTGTACAAGACATTAATTTATCAGTTCGCAAGGGTTGTCTTTTTAAGGCGCCCTTTTATTCGTTCGTATTGTATTCGTTTCCGTCATTTTAAGTTATTATCCTTTGTACGACAGACTAAAATCGAGTACATCTTGCAAGTGAATTTTCATTGCTTCTTTTGCTCCTGCAGCATCTTGTTTAATAATGCAGTCCAGAATAGCGCGGTGTTCGTCGATTGATTTCTGAGACCGGCCTTCGCCACAAACATTTAGTTTTTGGTAGATCTCAAGGATATCCGGAATAATAATCAGCAGCAACGACTTTACAACCTTATTTTGGCTGGCTTCAGCAATTCTCAAGTGAAAATTGAAATCCTCCTGTACACACGGAAGGTTTTGTTCAACCCTTTCCCGGTAACTATCCAGAACGTTCTCTAAGTCTGCAATATCCCGCGTTGTCCGACGAATTGCTGCTTGAGCACAGGCATAGTTCTCCATCAACACCCGTGTTTCCACCAGGTTGGAAAAGTCGTCTTCATTAAGCTTTATCACATTGGAAATCAACCCTTCTATGGCAGTAATGTCAACTCCGGCCACAACAGTTCCGCTTTGAGGATGTGTTTTCAGAATTCCGTAGAACTCCAGCTTTTTGATAGCATCTCTGACATAAGTCCGCCCGATTCCAAACAATTCTGATAGCTTCCGCTCTGATGGCAATCGGTCGCCGGGGTTTAGTTCCCCTGAAATGATCGAATTACGAATCTGTTTAATAATCTGATCTACCGGACTTTCAACTTCTATTTCCTTAAAACTGTGTAATATATTCATAATCCGAAAATCTCTTATTAAACAATTATTGATTCTTGATTCATTAACTTGATGCTGTATTTATTAAAGACCGAACAGGTGGAAATGTGGTTCCACATTCGTTGTGGTTAGAGCAAGATTCGATTCATTCTTGATTAAAGCTCCGTGGTCTCTAAAACCCAAAAGCCGAGTAGGTCGTATCCGCACGATTTGAAAACTGCACGTCCAAACTACGCTTCGGGAGGTTGCTGTTTACAGAGCATCGAGGGATGTCGCACCCGATAGGGGGAGGATAATAAAACAGCCCCGAAGATGTCATCTGTTGTCATCTGTTGCCGTCTTAGTTTTGTTACTTTCATAAGCATTAATTTTTAAATTCGTAGTTTTTCAATCTGGTTGACCAGTTGCTATGGATTGGTTGACCAATATTACGAAGTCTAATTTTTATTGTTGTTAAAAAATCTGGTTTTGTCAACACCAGTTTGTATCTATTTGATCTACTGTCACTTAATGCCATGTGCTATAAAGCATAAAATATGAATAATCCTAAATTCTTGTTAATTTTTGTTACCAAACGGTGGATTATCAATATTGACAATTGACAAAAGTTGAAGCGAATTTAAGGATAGCCTGACTGGATCAATTCCTTAAATACCTCGCAAATGATGACAATGACAGTGAACAGCTTATGAAAAAAATGTATCTTTCCGGCAACAAAGAAATTCTGTTTCTATACGATTACGACTAGCACCTAAAAACATATTCTAAAGTTTGGTTTGACGTATCATAAATCAGATTTTCTGCCGTTTATTCTATAAATCGCGCTTATTAAGATGTCTGGTAAACAACTACGCATATTTCCCTTTCTAATTAGTTTGTTGTGGCTTAATTTGTCCATTCATCCCTCTGTTTTCAGTGCTACAAAAATCGACAGTCTGCGTAATGCCGCATTGTACAGCAGCGGCACAAAAAAAATTTCAACCCAACTGGAGCTGGCAGTTCAACTAGCGGGAAAACACCAGGTTGAAGCCGAAAACATCGCAAAGAAAGCCTTGGCCGCAGCAAAGAAAACCAAAGACAATTCCCTGATCGAACAGGGATACTTCAGCCTGGGAAAAGTATACGAAACCGGTGAAAACTTCAATCAGGCACTCGCTCATTACGACTCGGCACTGACCATTGTAAACACGATCGACGACAAATGGTTAATGGCCGACATTATGCTTCGCAAAGGCATCATACACCAAAGCAAGGGCGAGGAATCGATGGCGCTTGAATCGTTTCGGAATGTCATGCGCTTCGGACATCTCGCGGGAAACCAAAAAGCACTGGGTACCGCCTACTCAATCATGGGTAATATTTACCGAACCAACTGTCTGTACGACCGGGCAATTGAATACATTATTAAAGCAAAACTCAATTACGAAAAAACCGGTTTTACAGAAGGTGCCGGCTGGGCATCGTATCTGCTTGGACTGATATACGTAGATTTGGCACTGCCGGACAAAGCCGGCGAACACTTTGAAAACGCGCTGGAAGTCTACAAAAAGGTTGCTGAAATTGATGGACACAAAGGAGGTCTCGCCATTTGCTACGAGCAAATCGGGCTGTTGAACATGAAAGCCGGCAACTATTCGGAAGCGTCAAAAAACATTCACTATTCGCTGAATACGTTCACCGAAAACGGTTCGCTATATGGCATCGCGAACGCGTACAAAAATCTTGGGATAATTGAATACGGCCGAAATAACTTTTCGACAGCGGAAGAATACCTGAACAAATCGCTGGCAATAAAAAAGAAAACCGGCGATCTGATGGGGCAACCACATGTGTATAAATACCTGGGCTTGTGCTATATTGGGAAAGGCCAAACTGAGAAAGGGCTCAACGTTTTAAATCTTGCACTTGATATGGCGATTGCCAACAATCAAAAAAAAGCTCAATCTGACATATACTCCAGTTTGTCGGAGGTTTATCTGAATTTGAAGAACCTATCTAAAGCGGTCGCTATGCAGAAGAAGCAGATCGAACTTCAAGATTCCCTTCTCTCTGGTGCAATTAAAATAAAAATGGAGCAACTGCAGTCCATTTACGAAATCGATGAGAAAAACAACGAAATAGCTCAACTAGAGAAACAGCACGAAATTACCTTTTTAAGATTGCGCCAGCATCAAACCTCGCAGATCATCATGATCTCAGCCATCTTTTTGGCTCTGTTTATTGCCGGAATCATTTATTTTTTCTACACCAAACTGCGTCGCAAAAACGATCAGTTGAATGAGGCTATCGCCACGAAAGACAAGTTTTTCTCCATCGTTGCACACGACCTTCGGGGGCCGATTGGCTCAGCTCTGGGTTTAAGCGAATTTCTGATTGAAGAGATTGAAGCCAAAAACTATGAGACGGTGGGAACATACGCATCGGCATTTAATCAAACATTAAGCGACAGTTTCACCTTGTTGAACAATCTGCTGGCCTGGTCTCGTTCTCAACTTCAACGCATGGAATTTAATCCCCAATTCCTTTCTACCAGCCAGATTATAAACGAAACCATCGGCCTCTTTTCTTCTCCTATCGAGAAGAAACAAATCAGCGTCGCTACAAACATTGAACACGACTTGCAATTCAAAGCCGACGAAGGCATGATAAAAACCATTCTTAGGAATCTCATCTCGAATGCCATTAAATACTGTAATGAGAACGGTGAAATTAAAGTTGACTTCTATAAAGATGGGAAGTCCGTTGTTTTGTCTGTATCCGACAACGGAATAGGTATGAAGCCTGAAAAAGTCGAGAACCTGTATTCCCTGGAAATGCATTCCAGCTCGCCTGGAACCTCAGGAGAACAGGGAACCGGCTTGGGACTTATCCTGGTAAAAGACTTCGTTCAAAAACACCATGGCGAAATCCGGATTGATAGCACACCTGGCATCGGCACTACGTTCACAATCCTATTTCCACTGGAACAAACGGCAAACAAAAGCTCCGATTTGCCAACATCGTTTTTCTCCGAAAACACCACATCAGCGCCGGCAAATCAATACAATCCCGATCTTCGTTGATCACTTCAGCCAGCCACCCAAATTAGCGAACAATGTAACTGAAGGCAAACAGGTTGACAATAGGATACCTTTAAAACCGACCGGTCTATAATGCACGAGGGATATTAACCCTGGAAATAAAAAAGTCCGCCAATCGTATGATTTGCCGGACTTCGATTTGTTTTGAATTAAAACTTTTGTGGGTTGTACTGGAGTCGAACCAGTGACCCCTACCCTGTCAAGGTAATGCTCTAAACCAACTGAGCTAACAACCCGCGTGTGCCGACAAAAATACAAAATTTTCGATGTGAAAAAAGCGGAGAACAATTTTCTTGCTAGCTGCCACAAAAAAAGGAGTAACCAACAGGCTACTCCTTCAATCAATCAACTGATTTTAATATTCTTATATAAAGAATGAGACGACAAATAAAATTGCCAGCACATACATAATCGGACTAATCTCTTTGGTTTTCCCGGTCAATAGTTTCAACAAAACATACGACAACATACCAAACACAATTCCTTCGGCGATTGAGAACGCCAATGGCATCATAATAATTGTAAGGAAAACAGGGATCGACTCGGTAAAGTCATCCAGATTGATGTTTTTGATTGGGCTCATCATCATCGCACCAACCAGAATCAAAGCAGGAGCGGTAGCTGCACCCGGAATCATCAGGAAAATTGGAGAAAAGAACAAAGCCAACGCGAACAAGAAAGCGGTTGTTAAAGCTGTCAGTCCGGTTTTACCACCTTCGGCAACACCGGCAGCACTTTCAACATAAGTTGTAACGGTTGATGTTCCCAACACCGCGCCAACAGTTGTTCCGATCGCATCGGCAAACAAAGCTTGTTTTGCACGTGGCACACGACCTTCTTTATCCAGCATATTCGCTTTTGAGCAAACACCAATCAGGGTTCCAACCGTATCGAACATATCAACAAACAGGAAAGTGAATACCACCAGCAACATGTCTGTTGTGATCATCTCTGCCCATTCAAATTGCATGAAAATAGGGCTCAATGACGGAGGCGTAAAATCGAATGATTCAGGCAGATGAGTGATACCGAAAGGAATACCCAAAACAGTACCCACCAAAATTCCGATCAACAAAGCGCCTTTCACCCGAAGGGCCAGCAAAACACCCGTAATTACCAACGCGAGCAAAGCGATTAAAGCTCCGGCATTACCTGCCAGATCGGTAATTTCGCCCAGGCTTACAAACGTAGCAGGGTTTGCAACCACCACACCGGCATTTTTAAGACCGATAAAGGCAATAAAAAGACCGATACCGACTGAAATGGCATGTTTTATATTGGTTGGGATCGCGTTGACAATCATCTCGCGAATATTGAAAGCGGTCAACAGCAGGAAGATAATCCCTTCGATGAAAACTGCGGTCAACGCAAATTGCCAGCTGTGCCCCATTCCCAAACAAACTGAGAAGGCAAAAAAAGCGTTCAGCCCCATACCCGGAGCAAGCGCAAACGGTAGGCGTGCCAACAAGGCCATCACCAAAGTACCAACAACCGAAGCCAAAGCGGTAGCTGTAAATACAGCTCCTTTGTCCATTCCGGCAGCAGAAAGAATATCGGGGTTAACGGCCAAAATATAGGCCATGGTCATAAACGTGGTAACCCCGGCAAGAATCTCGGTTCTTACCGTTGTATTATTTTCTTTTAGTTTGAAGAAATTTTGCATCGCTAATTAACTTTAGAAGGTGTATTTCAGAGCTGCAGTCGGGTTCACCATGAAACCATCATTCCCGGCGAAGTTCGAGCTAATTTCAACCTCTCCACCAAACGAGAAATGTGGACACACGTTGTACCAAATTTGAGGTTCTGTCAGGAAAACAAAATCACCATAAACAGTCTCTTCTTTCCAGAAATCGGCAAAACCACTGAATGTCATTTTACCTTTCAGGAAATTCAGATACCAAACACCAGTCAACTGAAAAGATGCGTCATCAACTCCACGAATATTTTTATACAGTGCTTGTAACGTAAAGCCTCTTGAAAAGTCTTCCGCGTTCCAGCTATACTCCACACCACCTAACCAACAGTCGGCAATTTGATAGTGGCCTTCAAAAGCTCCATCTTTCCACTGTCCGAAACCACCATTGTATTCTACGTGAGCGGCAAAAGGTGACGATTCGCCCAGTTTGAACGCACGGGCAATCTCCCAATAGGCTTCACTAACTCCGTCAACATCACCAGCTCCATAATTCATATCAACGAAGAAGAAGGTGCTTCCCAATTTGTCAGGACGAAACATTTCAACGGTAGTTGTTAAATAACCACGACCATCACCCATATCATAATGAGTCTGGATATTTTGGGCCGAAACTACACCCGAAAACGCTACAGCAAGCAGGAGGAATAAAATTCTTTTCATAGTCTTTTCAATTTTTGGATTAAAAGTTAACAAGGCGGTAAAAATATAAAAAAAGTCGTAAAAATGAGACCGATAAGCTTCATCGGTTCTGTCATTCAGCTCCTTATTCTGGTGTTATACCTGGCCACTACAAACACCAACAGCAACTCCCAACAGCACGAGTTCGCACACTACTCTGTATTTCTTACACTTAGCAACAAATAGATCAACAAAAGCCCAGCATCTGAAATTGATTTTCAACCGATTTCTTTTTTGTTGACTGGAGCGCTTTTTTTACCATTTAACTGAACACATTAGGATTACAAAACCCGAAATTCGGATAACAGGAAGAAAATCCTACATTTGCTACTGATTTTTGAGACCTAAAAAGCTAGTTGCATTCTGAATTTAAATTTGGAAGTCTGGCAGATTGGTGAAAATTGACATTGAAGGATAAGGCCATGAATGAAAAGGGATTAATCGCCTGGTACAGGCAATCATTTCTGGAAAATGCGGAACTACCAGCTTTTTCCGATTACGAAGGAATTAACTACAGTTATGGCGACGGCGCCAAATTGATTTACCAAATACACGGATTTTTTGAACAGTGCCAAATAGAAAAAGGAGACAAAGTGGCGCTTCTGGGCCGAAATACGTCGCATTGGGCCATTACGTTTCTGGCTACCATTAGCTACGGAGCGGTCGCGGTGCCCATACTTCCCGACTTCAACCCGGCTGATATTCATCACATTGTCCGTCACAGCGAATCCAAAATCCTTTTTTCAGGCGACCAGTTTTCGGAGAAACTGGATATGGCCGAAATGCCGGATCTAACGGCTGTTGTCAGCCTGCAACGAATGGAACCGATCTGGGCAAAAACAAACGAAATCTTTCACTTTTGGCGACAACACAACACCGGCCGTCCGGCATTTTCACCCGAGGTTTTTATGCCAACTGAGGTCGATGACGACGACATTTGTGTGATCTCCTACACATCGGGCACATCAGGCTTCACCAAAGGAGTGATACTCCCGGTTCGCAGCTTGAAATCAAATATTCGTTTTGCACGCGAAAGAATGCCGTTGAAAAAAGGCGAAAAGATTGTTTCATTTCTGCCCATGGCTCATGTTTTTGGTCTGCTGTTCGAGTTCCTTTTTCCGGTATCGCTCGGCTGCCATCTCACCTTCCTGACCAAAGCGCCCACACCTCAGATTATTGTAAAAGCGTTCAAGGAAATACAACCACACTTGATTTTGTCGGTTCCGTTGGTGATCGAAAAAATTTACCACAAACAAGTTCAACCGGCGCTGGAAAAACCGTTGATGTGCTTCCTGTTAAAAGTACCGGTCATAAAAACTATGCTGCATCGAAAGGTGAGACAAAAACTGGTTGAAACTTTCGGTGGTCGGTTCTACGAAATTGTGATTGGTGGAGCAGCTTTAAACCGCGAAGTGGAAGATTTCTTCCGAAAAATTAAGTTTCCGTTCACCATCGGCTATGGAATGACCGAATGCGGACCACTGATTTCGTACGAGGAATGGAGCAAAACCCGTCCCTACTCGGCCGGTAAATTGGTCGACCGTATGGAATTGAAAATCGACTCGGCCGATCCGTTCAACGAAGTTGGTGAAATTTTGGTGCGAGGCGCCCATGTAATGTCGGGCTATTATAAAAACCCGGAAGCTAGCGCACAAACTATTGACGAGGAGGGTTGGCTCCACACCGGAGACCTGGGTATTACCGACCAAAATAACTTCATCTACATTCGCGGACGTAGCAAAAACATGCTGCTTGGCCCATCGGGTCAGAACATTTATCCCGAAGAGATTGAAGCCAAACTGAGTAGCCAGCATTTCATACTCGAAAGCGTGGTGGTCGACCGCGAGGGCAAGCTCGTTGCCTTGGTCTTTCCCGATTACGAGAGCCTTCAGATTCATCATACTAAAAATGAAGAAATTGCCCGCATCATGGAAGACTACCGGGTAAAAGTGAATAAAGAACTGGCCAAATACAGCCAAATTTCTCAAATTGAATTGGTTGAAACCGAATTTGAGAAAACACCAAAACGGAACATCAAACGATATTTATACACCTGATGAATTGAAGCGGTCGGAAAGTCTGTCGCTTTTTATAAATTTGCTTATATGGAAACAATACCCAAAGTTGATTGCCTGAAAATCGGCTACCTACAAAAACCGCATGGCATAAAAGGCGAAGTAGTGCTTCAGTTCGAACCGGAATACGAAAGCAGCCTCGAAGAAATGCCAACACTTTTCCTCGAAATCGACGGGCTTCTGGTTCCGTTTTTCATTCAGGATGAAGGACTTCGATTCCGTTCGGGCGAAACCGCACTCATCCTATTCGATTGGATTGACGATGAAGAGCAAGCTCGTAAAATCTGTGGAACATCGGTCTACATCCACAAAGACGATTGGATTGACGATGCTGAAGAATTGTCGCTTCACGCTTTGGTCGGCTATACTTTGTTCGATACCGAAAGGGGCAAGATTGGCTCAATTCTTGAAGTCAACGATTACGCCGGAAACTTAATTTTATCGGTTGAATACAACAAGCAAGAAGTACTCGTTCCTTTCAATGAGGATTTCCTGACTCGTTTTGATGAAGAAAAACGAGAAATGGAATTGCAATGCCCGGAGGGAATCTTCGATCTGTAATTTTTAAATTTCCCTTACATGCAAGCTTTCTTTTCTGAGAACGGCTTTTGGCATGTGCTTTTTCGAACGAAAACAGAAAACAATTAAAATGAAACACATGAAAACTAGAATGAAAAATCTGTTGTTGATCGTGCTGCTGATCATAGGAACAACCCAGGTGCAAGCCGCAGACGAAATTCGCGAGCTGGCTGCCTTCTCCGAAATTACGTTGAGAGTTCCCGGGAAGCTTCACTTGGAACAAGGGAGCAAACAATCGGTGGAACTGGTTGGTAAAGCATCCACTCTGGACCAAATCGTAACAGAGGTGAAAGATCGCCAGTTGATTATCCGCTTCAAAACCAAAAACTTACTTTGGAAAGATTTCGAAACCGGTAAAATCGAGATTTTCATCACCGTGCCCGACATCACCGCTCTCACCGTTTCCGGTTCAGGCGATATCATCAACGACGGGCCGATCAATTCGCGCATTCTGAGTCTGACCGCCAGTGGCAGTGGTAGCATAAAACTGGACGACTTGGTTTCTGAGCGTATAAAAACGACGATCTCGGGCAGTGGCAACGTGGAACTAGATGGCAACGAATCAGCTCAGGATCTGAATATTACGATTTCCGGATCGGGAGGATTCAATGGCGAAGACTTTGAAGCAGAAGATGTTACAGTACGGATTGCCGGATCGGGAAGTGCACGAATCCACTGCAACAACAGCCTGATTGCGCGCATTGCCGGATCGGGAGATGTGCTGTACAACGGAAATCCCCGAATTGACCAATCTATAGCCGGATCGGGAAACGTGAAAGAGTTGTAGCGTTTCGTCCCGGAAAAGAAGCGATTCAAAAAAGACCCACGGTTCAATTTACCATCGTCATCCTGAACATGCTTCAGGATCTCTGATTGGCAGTGCAGATTCCTTAACGAATTGGGAATCACGAACCAGAAAGGCTTTCTTGAATCGCTTTTTTTATTCCCGAATAACCTTTATTTCTCCGCCAACGCCCAACTTAATAATGCTGGAAGGTTTTGCGGCAGTTGTATCGTCCTGACGGTAAGCCACAACATAGTCGACAGACCGCTTAATATCGTCGCTAATTTCCGCAAAACAAGCTGGCGATGCCTCGCCGCTAATATTAGCCGATGTCGATACGATTGGTTTTCGAAAGCGCTGAATCAGTGCCCTGGAGAACTTTTCGTCAGTCAGCCGAATGCCAACTGAGCCATCTTCGGCCAGCAAGTTTTTCGCCAGATTTTTTGCACCCGGATAAATTATGGTCATCGGCTTATCGGTCACTTCAATCAGGCTATAAGCTATTTCCGGAACTTCGTCCATGTAACGCTCCAGCAAATTGATGTTTTCCATCAGCACCAGCATACTTTTCGAATCGGCTCTTTTCTTGATTTCGTAGACACGTTTAACAGCTTCTTCATTGGTCGCGTCGCACCCAATTCCCCAAATTGTATCAGTCGGGTACAGAATCACGCCACCTTTTTGCAGCACCTCTAGTGCTTGTTTAATATCATCCTGCATCTTATAAATTTTGATATATTTTCATCAGTTCACGAGCATATAGCTCGGGGCGAAAACGTTCGGCATTTTCTCGTCCGAGCTGTATGTGCCGATTTCTTGTTGCCTCGTCGCCCAGCAACACATTTATTCCCAAAGCAATCTCTTCGGTGTCCTCCGGGTCGACATAAAATCCACCATCGCCTCCAGCCTCGGGCATGCTGCTTCGGTTTGAAGTCAGCACCGGACAACCACAAGCCTGCGCTTCGGCAACGGGTAAACCAAACCCTTCGAAAAGCGACATAAAGATACTCAGTTCAGCCATTTGATAAAGATGAACCAACTCGTGATTACTCACCTGAGTCAGAAACATGATCCGCCCTTCGAGTTGCCTTACCAAAGGCTTCAATTTACCCATGTAAGCTGTTTGTTTACCAACCACAACAATTGGCATTTCAATCCGGTGGTCGACTAAAGCTTTCAGTACACGTTCCTGGTTTTTCCGCTTTTCAATGGTTCCCGGAATCAAAATAAATTGCTTGGGCAACCGGTATTTAAGGCGGGTAAATTCCCGATCATCTGTTAAAGAGTCTTCAAAGTAAATCGGATTTATCGATTGATACAGCAAGGCGATTTTGGATTCATCAACCTGCATAAATTCGATTAAATCGTTCTTTGTTTGACGACTAATCGCGATGATCTTGTCGGCAACATCAACTGCATGCCGATATTTACGATGATAAATTCGTCGGTCGGCAGCACGGTACAGATGCGGAAAGCGCCGAATGATGAGGTCGTGGAAGGTGACCACTTGCTTTATACGGGATCGATGCAGACCTACCGGTAACTCGTGACTCAGTCCATGAAAGATATCCAAACCGGCTTCTTTGGCTAATTCTGTTACCTGATAAGTTCTCCAAATTGGCTTAATGCTATTCCACCACGCTCCCTTGGGTGAAATGCAGACAGCATTTTCCGGCACTTCAAATAGTCCCTTCTGAACCTTGGTTGTATATAAAAAGTAGTCGTGTTCCGGATACTGATCGCACAGTGCACAAATCGTATTCCGACTGTAACTTCCCAACCCGGTTGAATTTAGAAAGGCCCGTTTAGCATCGAACCCAATTTTCAAAGGCTTAGTCATAAGTCAAAGTTAAAAAAAGACTCGAAGCGGAGACATTTCGACACAAAAAAACCGGGCAACAGCTGCTCCCGGTTTTCTTACCTATCAATTTGGATTATTCAAAATCTTTTACTCCTTCGAAATCCAGGGTCGCAAAATAGTCCTCCAGCGTTTCGGCCCGACGGATTTGAACCACTTCGCCATTCTCGCGCAGCAACAATTCAGCCGAACGTAATTTACCGTTGTAGTTGAATCCCATGGAATGCCCATGCGCACCTGTATCGTGAATCACCACCAAATCACCGGGATCAATTGACGGCAACAGGCGGTTGATGGCAAATTTGTCGTTGTTTTCGCAAAGTGAGCCGGTTACATCGTAAATGGTATTGCAAGGGCTTTTTTCTTTCCCCAAAATTGTGATGTGATGGTAAGCACCATACAGCGCCGGACGCATGAGGTTAGCCATACACGAATCCAAACCGGCATATTTCTTATAGGTTTCTTTAATGTGCAATACTTCGGAAACCAAGTATCCGTAAGGACCAGTAATCGCACGCCCCGACTCAAAGAAAATCTTCAATGGATCCAGTCCATTGGCTACAATGTATTTTTCGTAACGTTCTTTGATTCCTTCACTAACCACCTTCAGGTCAACCGGTTTATGTTCATTCTTATAGGGAATACCAATCCCTCCACCGAGGTTGGCAAACTCGAACCGAATACCCAGCTCTTTCGACAAATCCACGATTGTATCGAAAATAATATCCGCTGTTTCCACAAAATAGTTAGCATCCAATTCGTTTGAAGCCACCATGGTGTGAATACCAAATCGTTTCACTCCTCTGGCTTTCAGTCGTTCATAACCTTCGAACAATTGCTCGCGGGTAAAACCATATTTCGAATCTTCGGGATTTCCGATGATGATATTTCCTTCTTTTAAGGCTCCCGGATTATAGCGGAAACAAACCAGCTCGGGCAATCCGGCATTGGCTTCCAAATAGTCGATGTGCTTAATGTCATCCAGGTTGATGATTGCACCCAGCTCCATCGCTTTCTGATACTCGTAAGCCGGAGTGTCGTTCGATGTGAACATGATCTCTTCGCCACGCATGCCTAAACGTTCGGCCAGAACCAACTCGGCCATCGAGCTACAGTCGATCCCAAAACTCTCTTTACGCAAAAGCTTCATTAAGTAGGGGTTCGGAGCCGCTTTTATGGCATAATACTCTTTGAACCCCTCGTTCCACGAAAAAGCTTCGTTGAACTTGCGGGCATACTCCATCATTGCTTTTTCATCGTAAATATGAAAAGGCGTTGGGTGCGTTTCTATTACTTTCTCAATTTCTTCTTTTGTGAAGGGTAACTTTTTCCCGATCATATGTTTGTGATTTTTAAATACTATTTTACCAGATCAACAGTTTACTCTGCTCAAGTTGACTGGACGGCAAAGATATCAATAAATCGAACGATTTAGTTTCAAATCCGCAGCAACAGGGTTGTAAACCGATTGAATTGACAAATATTTCGCTTTTTTGTTCAAATAAAATCGTTGATTTATTAAACAAGATCTAACTTCTGGTATCTGAATGCCACCCTGCAGCTCTCAAAAAAGGTTGAAATTAAGCGCCTAGCTCGCGCAGTAACTCATCACTCAAAACACCGGAGCAAATTTCGCGTACCTCTCCGGTCATATGGATTTGCCAGTCTTCATCAATTTGCAATTTAAGTTCGCCTCCCGGCATTTTCAGGGTTAGTTTGCGTTCGGTCAAGCCTTTTTTGACCATTATCGCGGCCACTGCACTCGACGAACTTCCGGAGGCCAATGTCCAACCGGCTCCACGTTCCCAAATCAGTATTTCAACCAACTCGGGCGAAAGCACCTTGGCAAACTGAACATTGATGCGATTGGGGAATTTTGGGTGATTCTCGATCTGCGAGCCATATTTCATAATCTCGTCAACCGACAGCTCGTCTTTAATAACAACACAATGCGGATTACCAACTGAGACACAATCGATAAGGTAGCTCGTGCCGTCGAGTTCGAGCACTTCGTCCAAACACTCGGCATTCTCACTTTTCACCGGTATTTTCTCCGATTCGAAAATGGCGCTCCCCATATCAACTTTAATCATCCGGGCTTTGCCCTTGTCTTTCTCAATAATTTCGGCCTGAACCACACCACCAAGTGTGTCGATCGAAAAAGACGTTTTTGCCGTGTAGCCACAATCAAACAGGAATTTGGCAAATATCCGCAAGCCATTTCCGCTTTTCTCAGCTTCCGAACCATCCGGATTTAAAATTCGGAGTCCAAATTCAGCCCGGCTACTACCTACGAGTACCAAAATGCCATCGGAACCAATACCATAATGGACATCACAGATAAGTTGTATATTTTTTACCGTAAATTCAAAGTCTACTTTCCGACCGTCCATAACGATGTAATCGTTGCCCAGTCCGTGAGATTTTACAAAAAAGTTATTGTTCATAGAATTCCAGAATTATTGTTCATACAAAAATAACCGAAATTCAGGGTTCAACGTATTTTTTGGGTTAAATGATTCTAATAAAACGCCCCCGAATAACTGACGCCACCATCAGCCAGCTCCAGCAGCTTCGACACACATCCCGGAATCTCCGACCGATGATGGGTTACATACACCATCGTTGTATTTAGGTGACGACAAACCTGATCGAGTAAATGCACAAATCGGGAGGTTTGTTCATTATCCAAGCCCTGACAGGGTTCGTCCAGAATCAACAAAGAAGGCGACTTTACCAACGCTCTCGCTAATAACAGCGAACGCTGCTCGCCCAGCGAGGCATGCAAAAACAGTCGGTCTCTCAGATGACTAAGTCCCAGAGCCGGAAACCACTTTTCAGCCAAATCGCGCTCCAAATCGGTTGGTGCCGTCGCGAAACCAATCTCATTCCGGAACCCTGAAACAACCACCTCTAAACATGTCAACGCATCGTAATGGGCGTGAGCTTTGGTTTGTAGTCCCGGAATGGTATTGAAAATTCCTTCGCCTCTCAAAAAATAAAGGTGTAACTCGGGCGACACAAATCCGATCCGGTTTTTAATGTCCCAAATGCTTTCGCCCGATCCGCGCTGCCGATCAAACAACACCAAATCGTTTGTGTATCCTTGCGGATTATCAGCCGTCACCAAACTCAACAAGGTGGTTTTGCCAGCTCCGTTATGCCCGAGTAAAGCCCATTGTTCGCCCGGTTTTACCTGCCAGTTTACGTTGTTTAAAATCTGCTTGCCTCCGATCGTCACGTTAACGTTTCGCATCCGAATGATGTCTTCGAATTGCTCATCCGGCATCGGCATCGAAGCCAATAGCTCAGGCGATTGCGCTTCAGCCATTCCTTTGTAAGAAGGAATGCTCGGCTTAAAATCAGCGATCGAACACCATTGCTGTTGTTTCCCCTGATGAAGTTCCAACACCCGACTAACCTCTTTGGGCACGAGCCCTGCCGAGCAAATTAAAACGAATGAGACTCCATGCTGCATCTGCCTGGCGATCAGCCCGGCAAGTGTTTTCCGCGCTTCCACATCTAACCCAACAAACGGCTGATCGAGCACCAGGATATCTGGTTTCTGAAGCAATGCGGCTGCCAGTTGCGTTCGTTTTCGTTCGCCACTACTTAGTTGCAGAAGTTTACGATCGTGGATATGAGCGATGTGCATGCTTTCCATTACCTGATCAATCGCTTCGGTTGAAACATTTAAATTTGCTTTTGTTGCCACTTTTTCGAGGTACGAACGGATTGAAGGTGAATTCTCCATGCCTTGATTCTCATAGCGTTGCCCATAATAAGTACTTCGCCGCCCCGACAACGATAAGAAATGATCCTGCTGATCTACCATCAACCGATTCAAGCCACCATCAATTTCCAATCGTCCTGAACCAGGTTGAATTTGTCCGGCTATTAAACGTCCCAAACTCGTTTTTCCACTGCCCGAGCTTCCGCAAATCACCATCGACTCACCTTTCGCCAAACGAAAAGAAACAGCCTCCAGAATTTTTGTCGACCCGACACGATAACCAAGCAATTCTGCCGCAATAGTGTTGTTATCCATCATACCAACAAAGATAATAGGCCCAGACAAAAACGGATCTGATAATTGACTTTTGATTACCGACCACCCGAAACAACAAAAGCTGCCCGAGACGGACAGCTTTGTGAATTAGTCCCAACCCAGCTTATTGCAATACAAAACTAATTGGAACGCTAAATGACACCCGAACGGGGTCGCCTTGTTGCAATCCGGGCTTCCATTGTGGCAGACTGTTAACCACCCGCAAAGCTTCTTTGTCCAATGCCGGATCGACACTCCGAATGACTTTTGCATTGGTCACGCGGCCATCTTTTCCAACAATAAAATTGACATAAACTTTTCCCTGAATACCGTTTTCCTGAGCAATTACAGGGTACTTTATTGCATCGGCAATATAACGACGCAAGGCCATTTCGCCACCCGGAAATTCCGGCATTTGCTCGACAATGTAGAAAATCGGCTCTTCCTCAACTTCTTTTTCGGCCTCTGGCTTTACAGCAGATGCAATCGGTGTTACTTCCACTACTGTTTGAGCGTCGGCTTCAGTATCCTGGATTTCCAACTCCCGCTCGATGTTCACATCATTCGACACAATGTTTAAAACTTCAACCACCTTTGGAGGAGGTGGAGGTTCGGGAGGTTTCACCTGTTCTTGTCTGGTTATGGGAATTATCTCTGTTTCGATGTCCTGTACAACTACACCACCTAAATTTTGTGTTTCCTTCACCGGAGTTTTCCATTCAAATGCGATGAAGCAAATTCCCAAAGCCAGAATAAGTCCAATCTCTATAAAGAAATTGTGATAACGCTCCAGATCTACCTGTGGGTATTTTCTGACTTCCATGACTATTGGTTTTACAGTATCTCTGAACTTTAAATAGTACCTGTTGCAACCAACAGGCTAAAGGACAATTACGATTTCACCAAAGTAGTTTTCCGATAGCGGAAACGATGAACACGGTTCACGTACAGGGAGTGATTCTTTACTGCTTATACGGAAGATAAATGCACTGTGTTCCGAATTACTTAAATTGAAGTATGTTAATGTGCTTTGTTATTCAACAGATTGGAAGTGAAATTAAAAATGAAGAAAACCCGCCCTGTTTAGCCTTTGCATTCGCATTGCTAAACACTAAACAAAGCAGGCCGATGATAAATTTTATGTAGAATCGCTAATCGAGCACGAAACTCTCGGGTTCCGTGACTCCGGCAAAGAAATTCTCCAATTCTTTGAGGGTTGAATCCGTTTTGCGGACATCTTTCACAATTTTCCCTTTCTCGAGGATCACAATCCGGCTGCACACTTCAGTTATATTATCGAGCGTATGCCCCGAAATCAGAAATGTTGTTCCGTGGTCGGCCGCCTGCTTTTTAATCAGCTCCCTCAATTTGTATTGAGAACTGGGATCGAGGTTGGCAAACGGCTCATCCAGCACCACCACCTCCGGCTTCCCCATCATGGCAGCGGCAATGCCAACTTTCTTTTGGTTTCCTTTCGAAAGGTCGCGAATGAATTTTTTCTTGCCTCGAATTTCGCCGTTAAAAAAGCCGTCGAACTGTGCCAGATAGAGCTCCCGATCTGATTGGTTCATCTCACGCAGTTCGCCAACAAAGGTGAAATACTCGTCGGGAGTTAGATAGCCAATCGTGAAGCTTTCATCGATAAAAGCCCCGGTAAAAGCTTTCCAGTCTTCCGACTTTTGCACAACAACTCCGCTGTTTACCACATGCCCTTTTGAGGGCACAATAAGATCGAGCAGCAGGTTGAACAAGGTTGTCTTTCCGGCGCCGTTATTACCAACCAACCCAAACAGCTGGCCTTTTTCAATATTGAGCGAATCAATATTGAGAACAATTTCTTTATGATAAGCTTTTATCAGGTTGACAATTTCAATCATAATTACGAGTTTTTATAATCGCGAATCAGGCGATGTTTTTGTTTGTTGTAGGCTTTCTCAAAATAATTAAATAGCTGTGGTTGCAACACAATACCAACCAGCCCTATGATTCCCAGCATCACGAGCGCCGGAGTCGCATCAGTAAGCCACTTGAATAGATAAAAAACAAGGATTGGCCCAACGATCAGCGGAAAAGCGATTAGCCACTGGGTAGCTCCCATTCCCTGATAATTGAACATAGCTGACCCGCCAAGGTCGACAGACTTTTTGCTGAATGTTCCGAAGTAAAAAATGAGATTCATATTGACACCCAGATGATAGAAAAACAAGGCGGTATTGAAATAGACGATTCGAATATCAATCAAACCGTAGAGGAGTGTTACCACAAAATACACAAACGAAACAATCACATTCATATAATAAAACGCTTGTAGAAACTGCTTCATCTTGAAGTTTTGTGTCATCAGCATCCCGTAATAAGAACTGTGCCATGCCGGGAAAAACTGGCCCAGCGAAATGGTAAACATACCGGTCATAATTAGGCCACCCACGATGAGAATACCCTCCGGAATACCTTTTTCTCCGTTCTTATAAATCAGAAAGCCATAGAGCAGAAATAAAACGGTCATTAAAAACTGGGTGCGCGGACGCTTATTTCGCCAGATCATATGTACATGCAGGGTGATAAATTTTCCGTAGTCGCCCAACTCGCTCAACCAGCTAAAATCGCGAATCGTTGCATCACCTGCTTTTTTCTCAACCAAATTTAGGTAGAGGTTTGATTTCAGATACCTGTAGTTCAACCAATAACAAAGCACCGGAGGCACCAATAAAGCGACGACCATAGTCGGATTCTGAATAACAAAGTCCAGAAACGCGCCAAAAAGCTCCGTTAAACTGAGGATTCCAAAATAATTCACTCCGTAGAGTCCGGCAAAAAGTGACACAAATAAATAGATTCCCCACGAGCTTTCGTTGATCCACCATTTCAGGTACGTGTTCAGAAAATGATTCGAGAGAACAAGCAGCACAATACTTACCAACCAGGCAATCGCCCCTGTTCCCGGGTGGTCGGGGAGTACAATTCTGAAAAAGAGTGGGAGGATAAGGAAAAATGGCAATACATTAAAAAAATGAAGCAGCGATCGATTCAACAGGTAAGTCACAATCCGCCTCCTTTTCATATTTAAAATACTCAGGGGCTTGAAACTAATGGTCGGCAAATTCTGCAGGAACTGCCGAATTAGCAGATCGGAAGCAAAATAGATCAGCAAATATCGATTGAGCACACTGGTGAGCTCTTGATTCGGGAACTGTTTGGCCAAAGCTTCGGGAATGACGAATACACCGAGCGAAAAAAACACGAGCGCGAAATACAAACCTAAGAAAACGAGCATAATTGTGGTTGCAATGCTTTTCCCGAACGACGACGAACGAGTGAGCTCCTTCACCGACAGGGATAAAAGGTTTTGTTTCATTTAAACAGTTTAGAGATTAAGTTCAAAATTAAATAATCTTATTGACGATTGTGCAGCTTTTTTTGAATACTTGTTTCTCTCCATCCAAACTCAACAATTCGAAATACAACACATAAATACCTGCCGCCAGCTGGCTGCCATCGGCTCGTTTTCCGCTCCACATCCAGGTCGACTGCGAACCGATCGTTTCATTTTTTAGTGGCTGATCAATCAGGTGTCCATAGGAATCAAAAATCATCAGATTCAGCACATAATCCTTCCCGGACAGTTCAAAGCCGACACTGGCATAATCATTATAGCCATCGTTATTCGGCGAAATTACATTTGGAACGATTGTTACAGCCGGTTGTTGCAAGATGGAGGAAGTTGTTTGAGAATTCGGACATCCGGGAGTGGCGAAGCCATCCAGAGAGGCCGCTGATGCCCAGTTCGATGAATCGTTGGTTGGCTCAACCAGAGATTTTCGTTCCAATGAAACGCCATTTTCATCGGCCAACATCGGATGATGCATGTCGGCTGAATAGCCAAATTCATCAATTACTTCCAACGAATCATTCAACAATACCACCACTCCATCGTCATTCGGGAAAGATGGCAAGGAAACCTGCACAAAATTGTCGGAACAACTTTCAGGGTAAAATCCAATCAGCGTTTCCGGATTTTCACACAAAAGCAAATAGGCTCCCGAATTTAAAAAACCTGCGAACTCAGTTACCGGAACCATTTGTTTGAGTTCTCCGGCTGCATCGCGCGTGGCCACAAACAGGTGATCGGTTCGCAATGTTTTATCCGAAACATTTACGATTTCGACAAAATCGTCCGCATCGGAATAAGGGTTAAAAAGAAGTTCATTGATTAGTACATCGCCCTGAGCAGCAAGATTTTCGGGCAACAAAGGCGGCTCGACAGATTCAACCAATAGCTCATCAACAATCACTTTATCAGAAGCATAAGTACTATTGAGCCGAATTACAATTTGCAACGAATCGCCCTGCAAACCACATTGACTCACTTCAGCCTCGCCCCAGTTTCCGGCATTCTCGCCATTCGTCTCAAAAAGCTGCTCCGCCCCGTTATCCAGGCGGAAATAAACACGCACATACTTATTCGCCGTATTGTTTCCACTGCCCGTTTCACGCGCCACCAACCGGCAATCAATACTGCTTTCGCCTGCTATCGGAATCCACTCTGACGACCAAACAGCTTCGCCATCACAATCCAGCGCTTCTAATCGCCCACCGGAAGTCGACACCGTCTTCACATAATCGTTGGCTGCCTTAAAATCGCAATTCGAAGCATCGAGAAACCATCTTGAAACACCGGTCATGTCGGAATGAACTGTAACCCCATCTTCATCACCCCAATATCCTTTCTCCGCGAGGTCAAAATTTTCAACCCAAATTGGCCGGCCCGAAGTATCAATTATTAACAAGATGATTCCCAGAAAAAGAAAATAACAAGATTTAGCTTTCATCGGGTGAAAAATTAAAAGTAAACAACTAATTTTGGAGCCTTTGTATTTTATCAGTAGAAACTGATTATTAATGAATTAAATTAACAAAATTTTCCAAACTATGAAAGTTGCAATTGTTGGTGCAAGTGGAGCGGTTGGCCAGGAATTTTTGAACGTACTGGCTGAACGGAATTTTCCACTCGATGAGTTAGTTTTATTTGGGTCTGCAAGAAGTGCCGGAGCTGAATATGAATTCAAGGGAAAGAAACTGACTGTCAAAGAACTAAAGCACAACGACGATTTCAAAGATATTGACATTGCACTAACCTCGGCCGGAGCATCGATTTCAAAAGAATTTGCTGAAACCATTACTAAATACGGAGCTGTTATGATCGACAACTCCAGTGCTTTTCGTTACGATAACGATGTGCCATTAGTAGTTCCCGAAGTAAATCCGGAAGATTCGCTGGTACGTCCGCGCAATATTATTGCCAACCCGAATTGTTCAACCATTCAGATGGTCGTGGCCTTGAAACCGATTGACGACTTGTCGAGAATCACAAAGGTTCAGGTTGCAACCTACCAGGCAGCCAGTGGAGCCGGAGCTCAGGGGATTGCCGAACTGGAAGAACAAACCCGCCAGATTGCCAACGGAGAAGAGCCGACTATTGAGAAGTTCTCTCACCAATTGGCCATGAATATCATCCCTCATATTGATGTTTTTCTGGACAACGACTACACCAAAGAAGAGATGAAAATGAACTGGGAAACAAAAAAAATCATGCATACCACAGCCGAAGTTAGCGCTACCTGTGTGCGTGTACCTGTTGCCCGTTCGCACTCTGAAGCAATTTGGATTGAAACCGAAAAAGAATTGAGCGTTGCTCAGGTACGCGAAGCTTTTGAAAAATTTGAAGGCTTAACCGTAATTGACAATCCGCAGAACAAAGAATATCCAATGCCTTTGTTTGTTGCCGGAAAAGACGACGTGTATGTTGGCCGATTGCGCAAAGATGTTACCAACCCCAAAGGTCTCACCTTTTGGTGTGTGGGTGATCAGATAAAAAAAGGTGCTGCATTAAATGCGGTTCAAATTGCCGAATGGCTGATTAAAAACAACGCCCTGAAACAAGCGTAACGATTACATTATTCTAAAATAAAAAAGCCGGAAAGTTAATATCTCCGGCTTTTTCTTTTATGAAATGGGTTGGTCTGGGAAGAAACTAATCCAACTGTTAATACGGCAGGTTCTCAATATGTGACCCCTTTCCCATTGAAATATCATGAACGAATGCTTTTTATTGCTCCAGTCATCTGTTTCAACCGACGAACGAACATTTCTTTATTGTTCAGTAATCAAAAATTATCGTCTTTTCGCGATTGCGTCGTTCAAAAAACGGTTCACATGACTTAACTGCCGGAAAACAGCTACGGTCTGATCAACCAAATTGGCTGCAAGAACCTGATCGTCGTTCATTTCGTGGCCAAAAGCATACGATTTATATCGAAGCAACTGAATGTCTTCAAACTCTTTATCAAATCCTTTGGGAGCCGTTTTTAGTTGCTCGCCCATTATTTCGGGAAAGAAACGCTTGAAATCCTCATCTTCGATTACCTCTTTAAAACTTTCCGGATGCTCGTAAATCTCCTGCCGAATAGACCGGAGAACATTTGGCCCCGGACACCAAACACCTCCGCCAATAAACGACGAACCGGGTTCGAAATGAATATAATACCCACCTTGTTCGCTTTTACGCCCACCCGGAGCGATAAAACTTCCCATATTGGTTTTGTAGGGATTTTTGTCCTTCGAAAACCGCACATCGCGAAAAATGCGAAACAGGCAATCTTTCGGAGCCATTGCCGGAATATCTGAATCGAACTTGCGAATCTCCTGAATCATGATTTCAGTAAAAAACAACATCTGTTCTTTCGCTGTTTCATATTCTGTACGATGATCGTTGAACCATTCTCTCGTATTGTTCTCCTTCAATCCCTTTAAAAACTGAACTAGTGCTTGCATAGTATCTATCTAATTGTTTCCAAATTCGCTAAACGCTGAAATTTTAAATGTATTGTTATTTTTGTACTGAACACACTAGTCTATGGAAAAGTTTGCCCTGATCGTTGCCGGAGGAAGCGGAACCCGCATGGGAACCGAGATCCCGAAACAATTTCTCGAATTATGCGGAAAAGTTATTCTAATGCATAGCATTGAACGATTCAACAACTACAATGCGAACCTGAAAATTGTTGTGGTTTTGCCTGAATCGCAATTCGATTACTGGAACGATCTCTGCCAAAAATATCAATTTAAAGTTCCACACCAGTTGGTCGCCGGAGGACACTCGCGATTTCAGTCGGTGCGAAATGGCCTAAAACAAGTTTCGAACGATGCACTCGTTTTTATTCACGATGGTGTTCGCCCGCTTGTTTCGTCAGCTACCATTCAGCATTGTGAGGAAACAGCAATCGCAAAAGGCAATGCTTTACCGGTAATGCCGATCGTTGAATCGATTCGCGAACTTGACTCCAAAGGAAGCAAACATGTCGACCGTAGCCGATTTCGACTGGTACAGACTCCGCAAACATTTCAAAGCACCTTGATAAAGAAAGCATTCGAGCAAGTCGAATCGCCTTTGTTTACTGATGACGCTTCGGTCTGCGAGGCGATGGGAGTTGAAATCAATCTGGTTGACGGGAATCCCGAAAACATTAAAATTACGCAACCTCACGATCTGAAAATCGCAGAATTTCTATTGACTTTGCTCGATTAGTACGTCCATAGTTGACCGCATTCACGACCACATTCATCGACTTATATCGTCGTTGACCGATTTGCGAAGACAACAAAACTATTGTTGCTCTAGTTTTGTTTCAATTTTCTTTGGCAAGTTCGCTTAACGCAAACTTTGGAAACTTTTAATGTGTCCAGAGTTTTTTGCACCGCGATTAAAAGCTACCTTTGCTCACACAATGAACGAAAAAAAGGACATCATACTGGAAAAGGTCGCGCAACTGTTTTTCAAATATGGCATCAGGAGTGTGACGATGGACGATATCGCACACGACGCGGGTATTTCGAAAAAAACGCTCTACCAACATTTCAAAGACAAGGAAACGCTTATTTCTGAGTTTGTAGACACATTTTTCATCTGCAATCCGAATTTCAATCTCACTAAAGGCGAAGGTTTAAATGCGATTGATAAGGTGATGAAGATCCGCAAACATATGGAGGATTTATTCAAGCTGTTCCAAAGTAATCTGGAGCATGATCTCAGGCGATTCTATCCGGCAATTTATCAGACAATGGAGGACTTCAAACGCGTGAAAATCTATGAAGACGATTATTCCCTGATTGAACAGGGCAAAAAAGAAGGTTTATTTCGACAGGAAGTCGACCCCCATTTTATTGCCCGCTTAACCGTTGGTCGCTTTTTGTTGCTGTTTAATCCCGATTACGGATTGTTCACGGAGCAGGAAACCCACAGCATTGAACTATTCGACAAAGCAGTTGACTACCATTTCCATGGAATTTGCACCGATAAAGGAATTCAATATTTCAAACAACAATTAAATAAAATTCAGAATGAAAATTAGCGTACGGCAATCACTACTGTTTGCATTCATGCTCATTACTGCAGGACACGTTACCGCCCAGGATAGCTTATTCTTTTCGCTCGCCGAAGCTAAAGCCTATGCCATGGAGCATTCATACGCCATTCGTAACAGCTCGCTCGATGTTGCCGCAGCAAAAAAGAAGGTTTGGGAAACCATTGCGACAGGCCTTCCGCAAGTCTCGGGATCGGCCAGCTACAACGATAATATTACTGCCGGAAAAACGCCATTCCCGGTCGCCATTATTCCCAAAGACTATTGGCCCGTGCTTGGCATCCCTGACGATGCCTCGGTGGAAGACACCTACCCCATTTCATTCGCCCAAAAATACAGTTCGGATTTTGGCTTTCAGGTTGACCAACTCATATTTGACGGATCATACATTGTAGGAATAGGGTCGGCAAAACTATACTTACAGCTTACAACTCAGGCTCGAGAAAAGAATGAGATTGAAATCCGCCATGCCGTGGAACAAGCCTATTACGGCGCGTTAATCGCCCGTGAAAATTTATCGGTACTACAGGAGAATCTGACCAATAGCAAGAAGCAGTTTGCCGACACAAAGGCCATGTTTGAAAACGGATTTGTTGAAGAGCAAGATGTGGAGCAACTGAAGCTGATTGTTCAGAACTCGGAAAATGAGATCATGAAAGCTGAACGAGAAATACGTATCGCTGAAATTGTACTAAAATACACGATGGGAGTGGATGTAAACAGCACAATTTCGTTGATGGATAACCTGAACGAAATGATCGATCCATTGCTCTTGCATAAAGAAGACACGACGATTCCGGATTTAACGACACACATCGACTATCGGCTGTCGGACTCTCAACGCCTCAGCCAGATTAAACTTTTGAAACTTGAACAATCGGCCTTTTTACCTACAATTAGTGCTTTCTACAGCTGGAACAAATCCGCCTATGGCGATAGCTGGAATCTTTTTAAAAGTGATTCACCCTGGTATCCTTCATCCATGTTGGGTTTGAACGTTTCTGTTCCTATTTTTACTTCCGGCAATAAAGCAGCCAAAGTAAAAAAAGCTCGCATTGAGTTGGAGAAGGCTGAAAACAACCAAAAACAAGCCGTTCAAACACTTCAAAAAGACTACCTCACGGCAATCGCCGACCTGGAAACCTCAGTTGACCAGCTAAAAAACAACATCGACAATAAACTGCTGGCAAAACGCATCTACAACAAAACCCTGATCAAGTATAACAACGGAATTGTGTCGAGCACTGAACTTTCGCAAACCGAAAGTCAGTTTATTCAGGCACAGGCTTCATGGGTAGCTTCGGTCATGCAGCTCTTCACGGCAAAAATTAACTTAGACAAAGCAATTGGAAAATGAAACGAACATGTTGCTCCGAATATAAACACCAAATAGAACAATTTTTCAGCCACACGCGAGTTTGATCCGGCCATAAAAAAAAGAAACTAGTTACAGATGAAAATATTAAACGCACATCACATGAAAACAAATAAACTGCTGCTTTTCGCGATAATCGGTTTGCTGCTGGCGTCCTGTGCCGCCACGTCCGACAACAGCCCCGAGGCTAAACGCAAACAACTGGCCGATTACAAAAATGACCGCCAGACGTTAGACGAAAAAATCAAACTACTGGAAGACGAACTGGATGCTATGCGCGACATTGAATACATCAACGTTCAAACCTTGACAGCAGTGCCACAACTATTCGAGCATTTTATTGAGGTTACCGGGAAAGTTGAAGCCGATCAGGAAGTGAACGTGAGTCCTGAAGGAGCCGGCACAATTACCGATATTTTAGTACGGGAAGGCGATTTTGTGAAAAAAGGAACAAGGTTGGCCACCCTCAACACCGACATGCTCGACCAAAGTATTGCCGAAGCACAAATCAGTTTGGAGCTGGCCACCACTACTTTTGAACGTCAAAAAAATCTTTGGGATCAAAAGATTGGATCAGAACTCCAGTTTCTGCAGGCCAAATCGAATAAGGAAACACTTGAGCGCCGCGTGGAGAGTTTGCTCGCCCAAAAGGATATGGCCGAAGTAAAAGCACCGGTTGACGGAACAGTGGATGTGATTTTCCAGAAAAGAGGTGAGATTGCAGGCCCACAAATTCCGTTCGCAAAAGTTATCAATATCAGCAAGATAAAAATCTACGGCGACATTGCTGAAACCTACCTGACCAAAGTTAGCAAACGCGAAAACGTACTCATCGAATTTCCGGCGATCGGACGCCAGGAAAAGGGGACGATCGATCAGATCGGCAACTACATCGATCCGCATAACCGAACCTTCCGGGTACGCATAAACCTGCAAAATCCCGACGGAATGATTAAACCCAATATGATTTCGGTGCTGAAGATTCGCGACTATGTGGCCGATTCAGCCATTGTCATTCCTTCGCTTTTAGTGAAGCATGATTTTCGGGGCAAATACACCTTTATTGTGAATGATGAAGAGCAACCCCGAAAAGCGCAAAAAGTCTATCTCAAAACCGGCGTTTCAATTAACAACATGACTGAAATTACGCAAGGCATTGAAGCTGGTGCAACTATCATCTCCGAAGGATTCGACCAGGTAATTGACGGCACGCCGGTAGCCTATTAATTGATTCTCTATTCGACCTACAATAGAAATTATTTATCATGACGAAAGAAAAACAGACTGACAACAGTCAGCATATACACCGAAAATTTAGGCCGACCTATTTGGCCATTCAGAATAAAACAACCGTTTACATTCTGACTGCGCTAATGGTTTTCTTCGGCCTGTTTTCATACAAAATCATGCCCCGCGAATTGTTTCCCGAGGTAGTGGTTCCCTACATTTTTGTTCAAACGGTTTATCCCGGAAATTCGCCTGTCGATATCGAGAATTTCATCACCCGCCCGATTGAGAAAGAGCTAAAAGGAATGCAGGGATTGAAGAAAGTGTCTTCAGCCTCCTACCAGGATGTTAGTGTCATCATTGTAGAGTTTAATACCGATGTGGACGTGAAGGTGGCGCTTCAGGACACCAAGGATCGGGTAGATAAATCGAAAACCGAACTGCCCGACGATCTGGATACCGACCCGCTGGTTCAGGATCTTGACTTCTCGGAGTTTCCGATCATGAATATAAACCTGAGTGGCGACTTTAGTCTGCGCGATCTGAAAAAATTTGCGGAAACACTGCAGGATGAGTTTGAGGGATTGAATGAGGTCTCGGAGGCTAAACTAAAAGGAGTTGACGAACGCGAAATTCAGATCAACGTTGATCCGTACAAACTCGAAGCCAGCGGACTCAGTTTTCAGGATGTCGCATTAGCCATTCAACTGGAAAACCTGACCATGGGAGCCGGTGAATTTTCTTCCGACGAAACACGACGAGTGATTCGGGTGGAAGCGGACTTCACCAACATGAACCAAATTGCCAATACAATTATCAAACTAAATGAGGGCAAACCGGTTTATATCCGCGACATTGCAACAGTGGTCGACGGTTATAAAGAACGCTCAACGATTTCCCGTCTCGATGAAAAACCGGTGGTGACCTTGTCGATCACCAAAAAGAGTGGCCAAAATATTCTTTCTGCCACAGAAAAAGTGCGCGAGCTAATCAAGGAACATCAGGAAAGTGGCTACCTTCCATCGAATCTCGATGTACGCATCACCGATGACAACTCCTACTACATTCGTAATCAGATTGCAAACCTTGAAAATAGCATCATTCTGGGAATGATCCTGGTGATTTTCATCCTATTCCTGTTCCTCGGATTCCGGAATGCCTTATTTTCCGGGCTGTCCATCCCGCTGTCCATGTTCCTGTCGTTTGTCATTCTGCAACAAATGGACATTTCACTGAACAACATGGTGCTTTTCAGTTTGATTTTGGCGCTGGGAATGCTCGTCGACAATTCAATCGTCGTTGTTGAAAACGTCTACCGTCTTCACTCGCAGGGCTATTCCATACTTACAGCTACCAAGCGCGGCGTGAGCGAAATCGCCTTCCCGATTATTTCGTCAACACTCACCACCCTGGCCGCCTTTCTGCCTTTAATTTTCTGGAAAGGAATCATGGGCGAATTCATGAAAATATTGCCTGAAACATTGATTATTGTGCTGGCATCGTCGCTGTTTGTTGCGCTGGTACTAACCCCTCCGTTTGTTGCCAGTTTCATGAAAATTGACGTCATTAACCGGAAAGCCAATGCCAAAGTCGTAGGTCGAAATGCCGGAATCATCCTAATTTGCAGCATCCCGTTTTATTTGATCGGAGTGTATTGGTTTGCCAATGTATTGGTTGTCATCGCCCTTCTCATGATTCTAAATCTTGTTGCCTTGCGCGGAATGGCCCGTTGGTTTCAGAACACCTTTTTAGTATGGCTCGAAAACTTCTACGAGAAACAACTCAATTTCGCCCTGTCGCGCTGGCGGCCTGTGGCTTATTTCTCCGGAACCGTTCTGCTCATGTTCCTGTCAATCGCGTTCTACTTCTCTACCTCGCCCGAATTTGTCTTTTTCCCGTCATCCGAACCACAAACCATTTATGTTACCTCAGAGTTGCCATTGGGGACATCGATCGAAAAAACCGATGAAACCACTAAAAAAGTTGAAGCCATCGTTGAAACGACTCTGGAGCCCTATAAAAACATCATCAAATCGGTAACCACAAATGTGGGGAACGGAAAAGGCGGATTGTTTGAAAGCACAACAAGTCCGAATAAATCATTGATCTCAATCTCGTTCGAAGAATACAAACTTCGGGACGGAGTAAACACAACTGATGTAATGGGCGAGCTAGCCCAAAGCCTCAAAGGCTTTGTTGGGGCAAAAATTTATGTTGAAAAAGAAGACGACGGCCCACCGGTTGGCTCACCAATCAACATCGAGGTCTCGGGCGACAAATTTGACCAGCTGCTGCGAATCAGCGATGAAGTCATCACTAAAATCAACCAGGATCGCATTGAAGGGATTGAAGGATTGAAGCTCGACATTAACACCAACCAGCCGGAAATGCTGGTGCGCATTGATCGGGAAAAAGCCCGGCTATACGAATTGTCGACCTCCGAAATCGCCCTGGCTTTGCGCCACGCACTGTACGGATACGATGTGGGTGATTACAAAGATGGCGAGGACGAATACGACATTTTTATCCGACTGGACGAAAAGTACCGGAATGATGTGTCAACCTTGATGAACCAGAAAATTCTGGTTGAAGGCCACAAAATACCGATCTCCGCAGTGGCATCGTTCGAATATTCAACCACCTACGATAAAATTAACCGTATCGACAACAAACGAACCATCACCATCTCGTCGAATGTATTGGAAGGGTACAATGCGAACGCCATCAATGTTCGTATTCGTCAGGTATTGAGCAACTACGAAATCCCCCGCGGATACAGCTTGTCGTTCACCGGAGAACAACAGGAACAGGAGGAAAGCAGCAACTTTTTATTCATGGCTTTAATGATTGCTCTGGCCTCCATTACTTTAATTTTGGTCACTCAGTTTAACTCATTCATCCGCCCGCTAATTATTATGACCACCGTTTTATTCAGCACCATCGGCGTATTTTTGGGGCTGGCCATTTTCCAGATGGAATTTGTGGTGATCATGACGGGAATTGGGATTATTTCGCTGGCCGGAATTGTGGTAAACAACGGGATCGTTCTGGTTGACTATATCGACCTTCTTCGCCAACGCAAGCGCGAAGAGCTGGGATTGTCTGAAAAAGCATTCTTACAGGTTGATGAGGAAATTCACTGTCTTGTACAAGCCGGAAAAACCCGTCTGAGACCTGTACTATTAACCGCAATTACCACTGTTTTGGGGCTAATACCACTGGCAGTCGGGCTGAATTTCGATTTCTTTACCATGTTCACCGACTTCAACCCGGATGTGACCATTGGCGGAGAAACAGTCTCTTTTTGGGGACCGATGTCGTGGACTGTTATTTTCGGATTGACGTTCGCAACCTTCCTCACCTTGGTTATTTCACCCGTAATGTACATGTTAACCATTCGCATTAACTACCGCATGAAAAAGTTGATGGGTATTTTACCGAAAGACAGCATGCGCTAAAACAACTAAAAAAAATTCATTTAAAAGCCTCTCTTGGATACTATCCGAAAGAGGCTTTTCGTTTCAATATCAACAAGTTTTAACACAAAAAGTATCAGTAGAATAAACTTTTTACTACTTTCAGTGTCCAACAGCTAAACCAAAAAATTCTTCCATCATGAAAAAAAACTTCACACTTATCGCCTTGCCGCTGATCGTCCTGTTTTTTTCAGCCTGCGACAAAGAAAACACGAACCTCGACACGACTCTTTACGACGACGAAATTTCACTAATCTCGGATGAAATAGATTCTGATCTGACCTTAAACTATTTGCTTGACGGAAGTGACGATGCCAACTTTTTCGATGACCTCGAATACGACCTCAATGAGAAATCAACACATATGTATGAAGGTGTATCGTCCTGTGCTGTGAAAACCTGGTCAGTCGAAAGCGACCGCTTGGTATTGACAAGAGATTTTTCAGATAGCCGTTGCGATAGGACAGGAATCATCGTAATCGAATATTTCTTCCCTGAAACCGACGAAGAAATTACACTTAAAAAAACAATCGAGTTCATTGATTTTACCACGAACAGCGTAACCTACAATGGTAAAATAAGCCTTGAACGAACAATTGAAAGTTATAGCATTGAAGCAAGCCTTGAAATTGACCGGGTTAACACAGAAGGTGAAGCAGTTCACTTTTCAAGAAACTACAGCAGACAGCTTGATTGGCTTTGCGGTCGCGGCACCCAGTCCGAGACCTTTTCTGACCTTGACTACTCATCGTATGCAACTTCCGACAATATTAGACTGCTTAGCGGATCGAGCTCGACTGTAAAAACGGTAGCCGGAGTAGAAACTTCCTATTCACGCACAATCACCAATCCATTGCTGTATGTAGCGGCCTGCGATTTAAAAATACAAGCTGGTGAAGTTGTAATCAAAAAAGCAAACGGAACTGAGCTCGAAATAAACTATGGCGAAATGCCGGAAAGCTTAAACTGCGATGATGATTTTGAATGCGGCAACACTTTCGAAGTCACCAAAAATGGTAAAACATACTCCATGGAACTTGCTGATGGCGAAGTAGTTCAAGTGACTCAAGAGTAAAACCCGCGATTCGTTAAAAAATGAACCGGACAATCAGTCGGACATTGCGTCCAAATGCTGATTGTCCGGTTTATAGTTTTGGTGAATCAACAGAACTTCGTTCGATCTGAATCTCTATTCTAAGCCGAAATCAGGGACAGTCAATAATCAAGGTCCAGAATCATAACGGCCGTTTGAACAAAGGCAGGACAACGTTTTTCGAACAATTGATTGGAATTGGCAAACTCCCGCCCCGACTCTGTTGCAATATTCACGCCCAACAATTCTTTACAAACCAGGCTGCCTTGCTCCTTTATAAACTGTTGGTTAAAATGTTGAATATATTTTTTCATTTTCGCAGCTGTTGCTCCATCCTGATTTACCGGCCCAAATTTCATGCCCAATACCATATAAGCACCGGTAACTGCACCGCAGGTCTCGCCTTGAATCATGCCACTTCCAAAACCGCTTCCTAATTTCAAACAGACCTCCTGACTCAACCCTATTTCGGGGCCAAACACGCTCAATACTGCCTGGCAACAGTTACAGTTCTGGAAACAATCTACTGCTTTCTCCGATCTTCCCATGGTTCTTTTTTTATTCAAGTTAATCGATTTTTGTGTAAAAATCTGAACTTTAGGTCAGAAAATGCCTGTCGGAAATATTTTCTTCACATTAAACAAGCCCCACCGGTAGCGCCTGACACAGACAATTCAACGATCAGTTATTTGGTCACCTGCCAATTAAAACAATCAAAAAAACGGAGCTTTATTCGACCAAATATTCCTGTTATCACCGAAAAACAACTCGCTCGTGCTTCACCCAATATCTACCTGCACCCTCAGGCAAAAAGGCACAAAGGTCCGGCGATCGGGCCGAACCTTTGTTGGTCTGTCAGAGAAATTATTCGCCCCCTTTTAAATATAAATCGAGAAATTGGAGGATTTGCCCGTAGCCTTTAATCTCGTTCTCCTTTTTGATGAATCCATGACCTTCATCGGGGAAAACCACATATTCTACGGGAACCTCATTTGCACGGATCGCCTCCACAATTTCGTCCGACTCCACCTGCAATACACGCGGATCGTTCGCTCCCTGCAATACCATCACCGGATTTTTCACCTGATCGGCGTGGAACAAGGGCGAAATATTGTATAAACGCACTGAATCCTCGGAGAACGGATCGCCCAACTCTTCATATAGCGCTTGACGGAAAGCCTCCCAATAAGGTGGAATCGATTTCAAGGTCCGCAGCCAATTGGTTACCCCAAAAATATCGACCCCAACTTTAAACTCATCTGGCGTAAAGGTCATAGCCGCCATGGTCATATACCCACCGTAGCTTCCACCAATAATCCCTATTTTGTCCGCGTCAATATAATCTTGCTGAGCCAGCCAATCTTTTCCGGCAATACAATCTTTCAGGTCTTTATCACCATGATTGAGGTCGTCCATTTTGTAAAAAGACTTCCCATAGCCACTGCTACCCCGGTTATTTACAGCGAGAATGGCATATCCATGATTCACAAGATACTGGATCAGTGAGAAATAGCCAACCCGCGACTGACCACCGGGCCCGCCATGAACCCACACCAAAGACGGCACTTTATTTTTTGGTGACGCGACAAGCGGCTTGTAATAGATTGCCGGAATTTCAAGCCCGTCGAACGAACTAAACCGAACCACTTCAGCCGCCACCAAATCATCGGGATTAATGGCCGGATTTAGGCTGTTGGTTAATTTTTTCAATTCCCCATTTTCAAAATTGTAGACATAAATATCAGCCGGAGCCTTCGAAGTACCAATGGTTAAACGGGCCAAACTTTCGCTCTTCGAAATATTAACAGCCATGACATCTCCATCGGGAATTTCCGGTAACGCAACTTCTTCACCGGTCACGTTATTCATTATTTTCAGATTGTTTTTCCCTTCTTCGTTAATGGCAATCACCCGGTATTTCTCGTTTTCGCTCAGATAACTGTACATGACATCCCAGTTAGTCTGATATAGCACTTTCTTATTCTGGCTTTCTATTTCGTATTCAACAAGGTAGGCAAATTCATTTTCCACATTGGTTATGTAGTAAAAACGCTTGCCATCGTTGCTAAAGCCGGCACTTCCGTAGCTGCCCTTTTCGTCTGATATCTCCGTCATTTTGTTTTCAATCCGGTTGAAAAGGAACAACTTATTCTCACTCGTAGTGATTGACTTGGTTAGCGCCAATGTATTTTCATCTTTCGAAATCCCAGCGATGTCCAGTCCTTCATCATTTTGGTATATCAGTTCCGACGACCAATCGCTTAATGCCATTTTATAAAAATCGAAGAACTTCGGATCTCGCTTGTTTGAAACGAAGTACATCGATGTTTCGTCATCGCTCCATCCACCAAACGACGCTTTTTCATTTTCACCCGGAGTAAGGTCTGTCACCGCCCCATCGGCTGCCAACCGAAAAATATGGCTGAGTTCGTTTCCACCTTTGTCAGCAGAGTACAACAAATCGGTGCTTCCCGGAACAAAATCGATCGCGAAATACGATTCGGTCTCAGAAAAAGTAATCTGCTTTTTCCCCCCGTCCACTATTTCAATCTCATACGCATTGAAAATACCTGTTTCGTCGCTGCTAACCAGCAGCTTGCTTTCATCATTCGAAAATGCTCCTCCGCTGTAACGTACATTCTTATAAAACTGCTCAATACTGTACAACTGCGGTTCATACGACTTCTCCGTGGTACAAGACCAAAGCAAAGCCAAAACAAAAAAGAAAGAAAGTTTTCTCATGGTACAAAAATTTGGAGTTTTTAATCAAAAGTCATTCAACATATGGGAATAACACCCAGCAAGTTACTGATAATAACGGACAAACAGAACAGTCGATTTCAACAATGGTTTAAAATAAAAAGAACGACCAGGTGACTTTCGGGCACAAAAAAAAGGTTCAGACCTAAGCCCGAACCTTTCATATCAATAGGATTGTTTGTTTCAATTATCCGCGAACAGCAGCGATACCCGGAAGAACTTTTCCTTCCAGTGTTTCCAACATCGCGCCACCGGCAGTTGAGATGTAAGAAACTTTATCAGCGATACCGAATTTGTTAACCGCAGCAACTGAGTCGCCACCACCAACCAGGGTGAAAGCGCCATTTTTAGTTGCTTCAACAACGGCGTCACCAATTGCTTTAGTACCGGCAGCAAAAGCGTCCATTTCGAATACACCTGCAGGACCGTTCCAAAGTACTGTTTTTGAGTTACCAATAACTTCTTTGAACGTAGCGATTGTTTTAGGACCAACATCCAAACCTAACCAACCATCTTTGATGTTTTTAGTCAGGCAAACTTCGGTATTCGCGTCGTTAGCAAATTTATCAGCAGCAACACAATCTTCAGCAATAACCAGGTTCACACCTTTTTCTTTTGCTTTTTCGATGATCGTTTTAGCCATTTCCAGGTATTCATCTTCGCACAATGAAGCACCGATGTTACCACCCATCGCTTTTACGAAGGTGAAAATCATACCACCACCGATAATCAAGTTGTCAACGGTATTCAACATGTTTTCGATGATTGTAATTTTAGTTGAAACCTTAGCACCACCCATGATTGCTGTCATTGGACGAGCAGGATTAGCAACAACTTTATCCAGGTTTGAAACCTCGTCATTTACCAGGAATCCAAATAATTTATCATTTGGGAAGAATTTTGCGATAACAGCAGTTGAAGCGTGTGCACGGTGAGCTGTACCGAAGGCGTCGTTTACCCAGCAGTCACCCAATTCGGCCAACTGACCGGCGAAAGCTTCGTCACCTTTTTCTTCTTCTTTGTGGAAACGCAGGTTTTCCAACAACAAAACTTCACCCGGTTTCAGGGCTTCAGCCAATGCTTTTACTTCAGCACCAATGCAATCCGGAGCCAATTTCACGTCAACGCCTAACAGTTCAGCCAAGTGAGCTACCAGATGTTTCATTGAAAACTTATCTTCAGGACCGTTTTTTGGACGACCAAAATGAGACATGATAATGGGAGAACCACCAGCCTCGATTACTTTTTTAATAGTAGGTACCGCAGCAGTCATACGGGTATCGTCAGTAATCTCGAATTTGTCATTCAAAGGAACGTTAAAATCGACGCGGATCAGCGCTTTTTTTCCTGAGAAATCATACGATTCAATTGTCTGCATAATAGATTATTTTTAGGTTCTTTTTATTAAGACCCCAAAGATATAAAAAGAAAAGTTTGCGCTTTCGGGTACTTCTTTTTATTGCCTATTTATTAAGATTGTGGTAATAGAAAAATCATAAAAACGAAGCCGACCGACAGAATTCAAATCGATGAGCCGACAACTCTTCTTCTTGCAGATTCTATTAACAACAGGATTCACATTATTTGTTTGTTGAAGTCTCCGAGGATCTTCAATCGCAATTTCTGATTTGCCTTCCCGCTTTTTACTTTTCGCTTCTACCGCCTGCCTTGCTTTATTTTCTTATTTTTGCTTGCACTCAAAAATCAACCTATGTTTTTTCGCGACGTTATTGGACAAAAAGCTATCAAGCAACGCTTCATTCAAGCAATTAACGAGAATCGGGTGAGTCACGCCCAATTGTTTGCCGGCCCCGAAGGTTCGGGAAACCTGGCTTTGGCGCTGGCTTACGCGCAATATGTTTCGTGTACCAATAAGCAGGCTGACGATTCGTGTGGCACATGCCCGTCGTGTAAAAAATATGCCCGCTTGGCGCATCCCGACCTGCACTTTGTATTTCCGGTAGTAAAGTCGCCGAAATTTAAGGACCCGGTGAGCACCGATTATATTGAAGAATGGCGTAAAATTGTTTTGAACGGCGCCTACTTCAGCCTCGAAGACTGGTTCAATTTCATCGGGACCGACAATGCGCAAGGCATGATCTACTCGCAGGAAAGCGACGAGATTATTCGAAAGCTAAGCCTGAAATCCTACGAGTCGGAATACAAGGTGATGATTATTTGGATGCCGGAAAAGATGAACCAGGCCTGCTCGAACAAGCTGCTGAAGATGATTGAGGAACCACCTTCCAAGACCCTTTTCATCCTGGTTTCGGCCAGCGAGGAGCAATTAATCAGCACCATCCGTTCGCGCTGTCAGCTAACCAAAATACCTTCAATCGATCCCGACGAGCTGATTGAAAGGCTGAACGAACTGCCCGAAGCCGCAGGCAAGAACACAGGCAATATAGCTCACCTCTGCCGTGGTGATTACCGCAAAGCCATCCAATTGCTGAACCCTGAAAACCAGGACCGTTACAACCTCGAAAAGTTCAAGGAACTCATGCGCCTCACTTATGGCCGCAAATTCATGGAGCTTTTTTCGTGGGTCTCTGAATTGGCCGAAATTGGCCGCGAACGCCAGAAGAGTTTCCTGCAATACGCTTTGGCACAGATTCGCGAAAACTTTGTCTTCAACCTAAAAAACCCAAAACTGGTGTATATGGACGAAGAAGAACAAGCCTTTTCATCACGATTCTCTCCCTTCATAAACGAACGGAACATTATGCCAATTTCCGAAGAAATGGAAAAAACAATTTTGCATATCTCCATGAACGGAAATCCACGTATCATTTTCACCGATATGGCACTGCGAATTGTGAAGCTGATACGGAAATAATTTTGCTTCTGCCCCAAGGGCGTTCCTGACTTAAAAAGTATCATGCAGCATAAAACGTGAACAGCCCTGCCAACAGCTTTTTTAATCGGCAATTATGATTATTTTTGTTGTTTGACAGCAAATGCTGCATACTGCAATCAAACTGATTCAGTAGTAACACTTTAACTATGGAAGACAATTTATCAATCAACCGCGGATGTTGTAAAGGATCTGCCGGCACCTGCTCAAAGCTCGAAGTACACGACTGGCTGAGCGACGTAGTGCACATGGCAACCGCAGACAACATTGTTGAGGTTCGGTTTAAAAATACCCGCAAGGACTATTTCAGAAATAATAATAATCTGAAACTTAAATCAGGCGACATTGTAGCCGTGGAAGCAAATCCAGGTCACGATATCGGAGTGGTTTCATTAACCGGCGAACTGGTAAAACACCAGATTCGCAAACAGAAGGTGAAGCTTGTAAACGGCGATTTTCGCAAAATATACCGCAAAGCTAAACAAGCTGACATTGACAAGTGGAAAGAGGCAATCAGCCTGGAACACACCACCATGATCAAATCGCGCCAGATTACAAACGACCTCGGGTTGGACATGAAGATTGGCGATGTTGAGTATCAGGGAGACAAAACCAAAGCCATTTTCTACTACATTGCTGAAGGACGTGTTGATTTCAGGCAACTGATCAGGGTTCTGGCCGAGACCTTCCGGATTCGGATTGAAATGAAACAGATTGGTGCCCGTCAGGAAGCCGGACGCATTGGCGGCATTGGCCCCTGCGGACGCGAACTCTGCTGTGCGACCTGGATGAATAGCTTTGTATCGGTAACCACCAATTCGGCTCGTTATCAGGAAATTTCGCTGAATCCTCAAAAGCTGGCCGGGCAATGTGGCAAACTAAAATGCTGCCTGAACTACGAAGTGGATTCCTACATTGATGCTCAAAAAGATTTTCCGCCTAATAACATCCCGCTTCACACCGAAGCTGGTCAATACAATTTCTTCAAGGCCGACATCTTTAAACGCACCATGTACTACATTGGCGAGGGTAAAAACAACACGGGGCCGTTAGCCGTTCCGGTTGAGCGAGTGAAGGAAATCATCCTGATGAACAAGAAAGGCAAACGCCCGGATAAATTGCTCAACAATACCGACAGTATCCTGGCACAAAAGCCAAAAGAGTTCGAAGATGTTCTGTCGCAAGATAGCCTGACCCGTTTCGACCAGCCAAAACGCAACCGAAAGAAAAAGCGGCCGGCAAATAAAAATCAAGGAAACAGGCGACCATCAAACCGTCAGTCACCCAGAAAGAAAGATGGTTCAGGGACGAACAACAAGTAAGTATTTATGAAACTAAAATCCTTGTTAGCACTATCAGCCCTACTGATTGGGATCATTTCATGCAATCAGAAAAGTGAATTCGAGGCCTATCATACCCTCGACACCTCGGGCTGGCATAAAGACTCTCTGGTCGTTTTCCCGGTGCCACTTAGCGACACGTTAACCAGCCACAATGTATACCTGAACATCCGCAATGCCGGAAATTACGAGTTCAGCAACATTTGGCTTTTTATGCAAATAAAAGCGCCGGATGGAAACATTCTGACCGACACACTCGAGCTGCAACTAGCCGACCCAACGGGAAAATGGACCGGAAGCGGCATAGGTGATTTATTTGACAATCAGTTTATATACAAGAAAAATGTATTCTTCCCGGCTTCCGGAACCTACGAATTTTCTGTCCAACAAGGCATGCGCGCCACGATGTTGAAAGGAATACAAGACGTTGGCCTTCGGATTGAAAAGCGGGACGAATAAATAAGAAAATCGTGGGAAAGAATAAACTCAAGAAATTTGCTGAAATGGAGACCTTTACCAATGTGGTTCAGTCTCCGATGAAGCATCCCGACCAGCCCGACCATGAAATGAAGGGGTACTGGAATTCTAATTTTTTCAAAAAAGCGCAACCTTTGGTTCTGGAACTGGGCTGCGGAAAAGGCGAATATGCCGTATCGATGGCCCGATTTCGGCCACAGTACAATTTTGTCGGAATCGACGTTAAAGGCTCCCGGATGTGGAAAGGCGCCAAACTGGCTACCGAAAACCAAATCAACAATGTAGGCTTTTTGCGCACCAGCATCGAAATTGTCGACAAGTTTTTCGGCGAAAACGAAGTTGAAGAAATCTGGATTACCTTTCCGGATCCGCAAATGAAAAGTCCCCGCCGCCGATTGACTGCGACCAATTTTATGGAAAAATACCGGACAATTCTGGCACCGGGAGGCACAATTCACCTGAAAACCGACAGCAATTTCCAGTACCAATACACATTGGAAATGGTAAAAGAAAACAAGCTGGAAATTGTCGCAAATACCGACAATCTCTACCAATCGGAGATCCTGAATGAGTTGCTTTCCATTCAAACCTTTTACGAAAAACAATGGCGCGAACGGGGAATCGACATCAAATACCTGGCTTTCAGGCTCAACCACTCAGAGCCATTCCGCGAACCCGAGGTTGAGATTGAAAAAGACCCGTACCGAAGTTTTGGCCGGTCGGCCCGCGAATAGTGACGCATTGAGGACTTCGCTTAAAATGAACCCCTCAATGGCATAAATTCTGATTTTTATGAGCGACTTTTTCGATATGGTTTACCAGGTGGCACGACTCATCCCGTCTGGACGCGTCACCAGCTACGGAGCCATAGCCCGCTATCTGGGAACGGGCCAGTCAGCACGAATGGTCGGTTGGGCCATGAACAAATCACACAGTCAGTCAGTTTATGTTCCTGCTCACCGGGTAGTGAACTCAAAAGGCTTACTCACAGGCAAGCATCATTTTGGCGGGCCATCGGTGATGGAAGAGCTACTGAAAAGTGAAGGAATTCAGATTGAAGAAAACCAGATCATCAACTTTGAACAGGTTTACTGGGATCCCGTGAAGGAACTGAAGATTGAATAAACAGACTATATTATATTGAGGGTTTCACTTAAAGTAAAACCCTCAATAATCGAAAAAACATAAAACTTGGAACTAAAAAATTTACACTAAAATGAGTGAAGCACCACGCAAAATAATTGTCCCGAAAAATGTGACCGATACCTTACGGAAAGTGGTCTATCCGGGTTCGAAAGAAGATATCGTCAGTATGGACATGGTTCAGGAAATTCGTCTGGCCGGAAAAAAGATCTCGTTTTCGCTGGTCTTTCAACGATCTGACGACCCGAATATGGCCACGGTAATCAACGCCTGCGAAAATATCCTGATCGAAGAGCTGGGCAGCGATATCGAAATTAAAGGCAACATCACAGCCAAAGCAATCCACCAGATGGAGCGCCCTGTGTTGCCAAAAGTGAAAAATATTATTGCCGTTTCGTCAGGTAAAGGCGGTGTTGGAAAATCTACAATTTCGGTAAACCTGGCTGTTGCGCTAGCCAAAACCGGTGCAAAAGTTGGACTGATCGACGCGGATATCTATGGCCCCTCTATCCCAAAAATGTTTGGGGTTGAAGGCGAACGTCCTGCCGGATTGGTCGTCGACGGCAAAGAGATGATTCATCCGGTAGAGCAATTCGGTGTAAAAATGTTGTCGATCGGCTTTTTCGTATCGCAGGACGACGCACTGGTGTGGCGAGGACCAATGGCCTCGAACGCCTTAAAACAACTAATTAAAGACGGACACTGGGGCGAGCTCGATTATATGCTCATCGACCTTCCTCCGGGCACCAGCGACATTCACCTTACACTGGTACAAACCGTTCCGGTAACCGGAGCAATTATTGTTACCACTCCGCAAGATGTCGCTTTAGCCGATGTAGTGAAAGGAGTTAGCATGTTCCGCAGTAAAACCGTTGATGTTCCGGTTTTGGGGCTGGTTGAAAATATGGCTTGGTTCACTCCCGAAGAATTGCCGGATAATAAATACTACATCTTCGGCAAAGATGGTGGGAAAGACCTGGCGGAAGCACTTGACATCCCGCTACTTGGCCAAATTCCGATCGTTCAGATCATTCGCGAAGGCGGCGACGAAGGCACACCGGTTGCCAACGACGAAAACTCAATAATGGGCAAGGCTTTCCTCGAACTTGCGGCAAACACCATCCGCGAAGTGGAGCGTCGGAATGCCGACCTGGATCCAACGAAAAAAGTGAAAGTGAGCCGAAAATAGAACGATAAAACTGATTTACGAAACGATCGAGATAAAACTCCCGAGACTGGCGCTCATAGTGCCTTTTCGGGAGTTTCCTTTTTATACTTTCGTTAGCGGAACTTCAGCAAAAATAATGCTGAAAACGACGATGCAACTGCAACGATCCAGCAATGAAAAACAACTCTAATCCCCGTTAAAAAACAGATTCTCGCCTGCCCTTTGTCCCGATTTTCGTATTATTGTGGGAGCAAGCAAAAAGACGATAAAAGTAGGCGAATGCAACAACAAGACCGACCGGCTTTTTGACTGCCGAAAAGCAATAATATCAGCAATATTCAGTTTATCCTACAGTGCTAAAACAATCCGGATTGAAGACGAATTTTCCAAATATATTTCTGCTGCTCTTTTTGTTTCTCATCCTGGGCGGATGTTCTACGGAAAAGAATACAGCGGTAAACCGCGCGTACCACAATATCACCTCCCGGTACAACATCTATTTCAACGGAAAAGAAAGTATTAAGTCCGGCTTAATGCGTATCGACCAATCAGTGGATGACGACTACACTCAAATCCTTCCCGTTTATAAATCGAGCATGCCCGGTACCGACCGAACGGCTGCTGCCGAAATGGACAATGCGATTTCGAAAGCCTCGAAGCTGATCAAAATTCATTCGATAACCGCCAAACCAAAGCGGCGGAAAAACCGGACTGCAGCCTACAAAAATCTGGCCAGCAAAGAGGAATACAACAATTGGGTCGACGACAGTTACATCATGATGGGGGTCGCTTATTTTTACCAGAAGAAGTTTCCGCAGGCGATGGAAAACTTCAACTATGTGATCCGAAAATACAACGACAAGCCAATCCGCTACGATGCCATGGTGTGGCTCATTCGCTGTTTCTCGGAACAACAGCGCGATTCCGAAGCAATAGAGTTGATTAAAGAGATTGATGCAAGCCTGGATTTTCCGGTGCGACTGGATCAGGATTTTTCGCTCGCGGTTGCTGACTTCCACCTGAAAAAAAAGGAGTACGAAGAAGCCATTCCGGCCCTAAAAAGCGCCCTCAGCAAACCTCTAAAAAAACAGGAGAAAGCCCGCTACAAATACATTTTGGCGCAACTATATAAAGAAACAGGGAACAACGAACTGGCCATCACCACCTTTCTCGAAGTTGCCAAACTGAATCCATCGTATATGATGGCTTTCAATGCACGAATTAACGCTGTTGGTGTATTTAGCGAATCGCAAGACCAGGAAAAATTACTAAAAACGCTGAAAAAGATGTTGCGGGATGAAAAGAATGTCGAGTTTCGCGACCAGATCTATTTTGCTCTTGCCAACATCGACAGTCGGACCGGCAACAAAACTTCAGCAATCGAAAACTACCGGAAATCGGCTGCTACCAGTGTTTCGAACGACTACCAGAAAGCACTTTCCTGCCTGACACTTGCTGACATCTATTTTAAGGATCAGCAATACAGAAATGCCCGGTCATATTACGATAGCGCCATGATTGTCATTGACGAAAACTATCCAAACTACGCCTTTATTTCGGCGCGACACTCGAGCCTGATGATGCTGACCGACAACCTGCTGACCATTGAACGAGAAGATAGCCTGCAGGCCCTGGCTCGTTTAAGCGAAGCCGAACGAAACAACAAAATAGCGGGATGGGTAAAAGATGAACGCGATGCTGAAGCCAGACGCAAGCAACAGGAAAGCCAGGATCAGATGGATCGTAATTTTTTCCGGATGAACCAAAGCCGACTCGGTTTGAGTACTCAACAGAGTTCGGGGTGGTATTTCTACAACCCGTCAACCGTTACTCTGGGGAAAGCCGAATTTGAACAATCATGGGGGAACCGGAAGTTGGAAGACAACTGGAGACGAAAAAACAAAGGCATCCAATCGGAATTAGGCAGCGATGAATTGGCGGAAGAAGTTACCGACCCTGAAGCCAGCCCAAAAGCCACGCCTCGTGTAAACGACAGATTGAGCTACGAATACTATATGCAAGATATTCCGCTATCAGAGGAGGCCATGCGAGCTTCCAATATCCGCCTGCGCGATGCTCTGTTTAATGCCGGACGAATCTTCAAACAAGATTACCAAAACTACCCAATGGCGATTGGCAATTACGAGCAATTGCTGAATCGGTACGATAAAAACATCTACCAACTAACCACCTATTTCGAATTGTGGGATTTGTACTTAAAAATCAACAACAAAACTAAATCAGATTACTACCGGAATTTAATTGTGACCGATTACCCGGATAGTAAATACGCCCAATATCTGATCAATCCGAACTATTTCATCGAGCTCGAAGCTCACCAAGACAGCATCAACCGACTTTACCAACAAGCTTTCAACCAATATAAATCGGGCAATTACACCCAAGCCGGACAACTGGCCACCCTCACCAGATCGTTGGCCCCTGACAGCACACTGATGCCGCGAATCGCTTTTATCGAAACGATTGGCCAAGGCGAGAAAAGCGATTTCAACCAGTTTGGGCAATTGCTGGATCGTTACCTGACCGATTATCCGAAATCTCCGGTAAAACCATTGGCTGAGCAAATTCGCAAACTTATTCAGGATAGCACCTTGGTCGACTACCAAAAACTGGTTGCTTCGGGATATTTGAATGAGGAGATTGTGAATAACGAGCTACTGGTCGACGATCGGTCGGCCGACGATGAATTCAATGGGAAATTCTCTTACGACGAGGAGCTGTTGCATTACTTTGTAATCGCTTACGACCGCTCGGCGCAAGTGGACATTAACCGCTTGAAATTTGATATTGCCAATTACAATATCGACCATTACATGAAGACCGATTTTGATATTGAAACCGAAAATCTGAATGCAACTACAGGCTTACTCACAGTTCGTTCACTACAAAATAAGGAACAGGCGCTCATCTACTTCCGATCCATCATTCGGAAACGCGAAGTTTACCAAACGCTGAGCAATGCAACCTACCTTAATTTCGTGGCTTCAACTTACAACTATCGTGAATTGAAAGCCGATCACAACTACGAAGAGTACCTGAAATTCTTCCTCAAAAATTACAGCCGATTCATTGGGGGTGATTTCCCGGAGGACGAACTCCCCGAGCCTGAAGAACTAATGGCAAAAGCCCTGGAAGAAGAACAGCAATTGGAAGAACGGGGCAGTTTTGTGATGGTAAAGCCTGACACCAGAGAGGAATTATACACCCGTACTCCTGCAGCGCCCCACAATTTCGCGATAGCGGTAAAAGATACCGACTTCGAGCTAAAAACCATGATCAAACAGTTCAACGACTTTAATAAAGATGAATTTTCAGACCAGAAAATGGACGTGGAATCCAAGTCGATTGGTGAATACCAACTGCTTATTGTCAGCCCGTTAAACTCGGCAACGCAGGGGATGAACTACTTTAGAAAAGTAATTACGAACCGAATCCTGTTCAACGACCTTGGTGACAGGAGCTACCGCAATTTTATTATCAGCAACGAGAACCTGATTAAGTTGGCCGGTGGCAACACGGTTGATTCCTATATGGACTTTTTCAGAGATTATTATATTGGAGGACAGGCATTCAGCTCACAGGCACAGCCAGCAGCCAGCCCGGCACCTACAACCGAAATTGTTACTAAAGCACCGGTTTACGAGGGGGTTTTTAAAACTGATCTTGAGGGAGAGCATGATTTTATTCTGCTGGTTCCAACCCAGAACATGGAGGAGGAAAAACTGTTAGATGCCATCGAAAAGTACAATGAAAACGCCGACCCCTCGGGGAAATTAAAAATCGAATCGAGACCTTTCGGCAACAACCAATTATTAGTGCGCGTTTCAGCTTTCGCAGGCAAAAATTCAGCTTTCGATTACCTGAAAGGCATTGTCCGCGACCAACAAGTTTACGGGCCGCTTGGCGAACTGGAATACCGCAATTTTATCATATCGAAAACAAATTTCGACCTGCTTATCCAGAATACAGATTTGCCGGAATATCTCAACTTCTACAAAGCTGTTTACCTGTCGAACTAGGGGTTAATCTTTGTTAATAAGACCCTGCAGGTCGTTTTATTTTGCTATTATTATGGAGGTTACGAATCACTACCAGTGCCGCGTGTTCGAACCAGTGTTTAGAATTGCTGCTTATTCGAAATATGGTGAAGGGATGCATCATTTAGTTAGGAATTTAGGGGCGAAACAAATTGCCTGAAGCAAAAGCAAACCCCGGTTAAAGTAAAAACTGTATGAAAACAATCCGTATTTTGTGGACCGATGATGAAATTGACTTACTGCGCCCGCACATCATATTTCTGGAACAGAAAGGCTACAACGTAGCCACATCGACGAATGGCTCCGATGCCATTGATCTGGTTCGTGACAACCACTTCGATATCATTTTTCTGGATGAAAATATGCCCGGCCTTACTGGTTTGCAAACCCTGAACGAGATAAAAGCCATTGAGCCAAATGTTCCTGTGGTTATGATCACAAAAAGTGAGGAAGAAGACATCATGGATCAGGCAATTGGCTCAAAGATTGCCGACTACCTGATTAAGCCTGTCAATCCGAAACAAATTCTGCTTTCGATTAAAAAGAATGTCGACCAACATGAATTAGTGACCCGCAAAACCAATTCGGACTACCAAAGTGAGTTTGGTAAAATAGGCATGAAACTCAATGAACGTCTCGACCATCAGGAGTGGAAAGAGGTGTATCGAAAACTTGTTTTCTGGGAGCTCGAACTCAGTGCTTCGCAAGATTCGGCAATGGATGAAGTATTGAAGATGCAGAAATCGGAAGCCAACAACAATTTTGCCCGGTTTATTAAAAACAACTATCTCAGCTGGTTTGAAAAGGACTGCCGAAACCGGCCGTTATTGTCACCCGATTTGTTCCGACATAAAGTTTTCCCCCTGCTCGACAAAAACGAGAAGGTTTTTGTGCTCGTGATCGACAATCTGCGCTACGATCAGTTTCGTGTGCTCAGCAAAGTAGTAAGCCAGTATTTTTTAATTGAAGAAGAAGAGCTTTATTACAGCATTCTGCCAACCGCGACCATGTACGCGCGGAATTCGATTTTTGCCGGCCTCATGCCTTCTGAAATCGCCCGAATTTATCCTCAATATTGGGAAGACGACGATAACGAAGGCCATAAAAACGTTCATGAAAAAGAGTTACTTCAAACCCAAATGCAGCGCTTAGGGCGAAAGGAAAAACTGTATTTTGAAAAAGTAAGCAGCTTGAAATCGGTACGTAAATCGCAGGAAACGCTGACCAACATCTTACAAAACGACTTATCAGTGATGGTTTTCAATTTTGTAGACATGATTTCGCATGCCCGCACTGAAATGGAAGTGATGAAAGAATTAGCGGCTGATGAAAAAGCCTACCGTTCGTTGACCCTGAGTTGGTTTAACCATTCGTTTTTACTCGATCTGCTGAAAAGTCTTTCGGAGAACCACATCAAAGTTGTGGTGACAACCGACCACGGAACCGTAAGGGTGAACAATGCGGTAAAAGTAGTGGGTGATCGCGAAACCGTGACCAACCTTCGCTATAAGCTGGGCCGTAACTTAAATTATAACCCCAAAGAAGTGTTCGAAATTTCTCATCCGGAGAAAGCCTATTTACCGGGACGCAATGTTAGTTCGAAGTTCATCTTCGCCACGAATGATGATTTTCTGGCCTACCCAAACAATTTCAACTACTATGTGCAGTATTACCGCGATACATTTCAACATGGCGGAATTTCGTTGGAAGAGATGATAATTCCAATCATTACCTTGTCTCCCAAAGGCTAAGATTGATTCCCAATTCGGGCATCCCGGATTTCCTTGTATTGCCGGTTTGCAAAAACAAATTCCTGCAGCGTCTGATTTTCAGCGTGCAGGATTTCTGTTCGGTTGCCCTCCCAGCACTTTTCACCCTTGCTGATAAACAAAATCTTATCGCCGATTTCCATCACCGAATTCATGTCATGCGTGTTGATGATCGTTGTAATATCCAGATCCACTGTAATATCGTGAATCAGACTATCAATAACAATGGAAGTCTCGGGATCGAGGCCCGAATTGGGTTCATCGCAAAACAAGTATTTCGGATTCAGAGAAATAGCCCGGGCAATAGCCACCCGTTTTTGCATTCCTCCGGAAATCTCGGCCGGCGAGAGCTTAAATGCCTCCCGGCTTATATTCACCCGTTCCAGACAATAGGCAACTTGTTTTTCTTTCTCAGCCAATGTTTGGCTTGTGAACATGTCGAGCGGAAAACGAACATTCTCCTCAACCGTCAGCGAATCGAACAAAGCTCCTCCCTGAAATACCATGCCCATTTCCTGTCGCAATTTTTTGCGCAGGCTTGGCTTCATTTGAGTGAAATCGCGGCCATCGTAATAAATTCCACCCTGATCGACTTCGTGCAAACCCACGATCGACTTCAACAAGACAGTCTTTCCGGAGCCACTTCGCCCGATGATCAGATTAGTTTGTCCTTTTGAGAACTCAGCAGATATATTTTTAAGGACCTCCTTTTCATCAAAAGCTTTGTATATATTTTCAACTCGAATCATCAGAGTAATAGTTGGGTTAGAATTAAATCGCAAACCAAAATCAGAATATTAGTCGTAACAACCGCTTTTGTACTTGCAGCTCCGACTTCAAAAGCGCCTCCTTCGACATAATACCCAAAATAAGCTGGCACCGAAGCGACCAAAAAGCCAAATACCAGCGACTTAACCAGCGAAAAATTTACATAGTACGGATTGAACATGTATTGAACACCATTGAGGTACTCGGCCGCGGTAATGGCACCAACTCCGGGCCCCACAATTAAACCGCCAATCAGCCCAAAGAAAACACTTAGGATGTATAAAAAAGGAAAAATGAAAACAACGGCTACAATCTTAGGCAGAATCATATAGCTCGCCGGATTCACCCCCATAATCTCCAGCGAATCAATTTGCTCAGTAACCCTCATACTGCCAATTTCGGAGGTGATATTCGACCCAATTTTTCCGGCCATTATGAGCCCCATGATAGTCGATGAAAACTCCAGGATGAGTGTATCACGGTTTCCCAATCCGATCAGATACGAAGGAAGAAAAGGATTATTCATGTTATAGGCAACCTGCAAGGTTATAATACCCCCCATGAAAATGGAGATCACCACAACAATACCTACTGAATTAAGCCCCAAAGCGTCAATCTCGGTAAACAATCGCTTCAGGTATACCCGATGTTTTTCGGGTTTCGAAAAAACCTTCGCTAAAAGAGAAAAGTATCTTCCGGTATGATAAAAGAAATGCATGGTTTTTTGCTTCTATTTATTTTTATTACCAACAGTTTAGGGCATCCGACAGACATCCGCCTCGAGTATCAGAATACAGATAAAAGCCATCTCCCGTCCTTTTTTGTACTCATGCTAAAGGTACAAATTATCCGAAAAGATCAACCGTTTAGCTTAAAAACGACAATCTCAAAAAAACTGACATGCTTTGAAATACCTCTGAGCAAGGAAAGAATCCTTTTTTAAATATGGTATATTTGAAACAAAATGTTCAAATAAAGTGCGAATGAAAAATACCTACTGTGTGATTATGGCAGGAGGGATAGGTAGTCGTTTTTGGCCTCTGAGTAAAAGTTCCATGCCAAAACAATTTCTGGATATCCTCGGCACTGGCCGCACATTCATCCAAATGACTTTCGACCGATTTAGGCACATCTGTCCGGTTGAAAACTTTATCATAGTTACAAATTTAGACTACAAACAACTGGTTCTGGAACAACTGCCGGAGATTACCGAAAGCCAGATCCTACTGGAACCAATCCGAAGAAATACCGCTCCCTGTGTAGCCTACGCCAGCAACCGGATAAAAGCAATGAATCCGGACGCGATGATGATTGTAACCCCTTCAGATCATCTGATTGTGAATGAAATAGAATTTCAGAAACAACTACAATCGGGGCTCCGGTTTGCAAGCGAGCAAGACGCCCTGCTCACACTGGGAATTCCTCCCAGCCGCCCTGAAACCGGATTTGGGTACATCCAGATTGAAGATCCGATTGATAACGGACTCGGACACCTATACAAAGTAAAAACCTTCACTGAAAAGCCAAATCTGGAAATGGCCCGTATTTTCCTCGAAAGCGGCGAATTTTATTGGAACTCAGGCATCTTTATCTGGTCGTTGAAAAGCATTTGCGCCGCGTTCGAAAAGCACCTGCCCGAAGTGCACGAACTTTTCAAACGGGGGGAAAACAGATACGGCACTGAAGACGAAATTTTCTTCATTAACAAGACTTATTCCGAATGCCAAAATATCTCGATCGACTACGGGATTATGGAAAAAGCAGATAATGTATATGTGTTGTGTGCTGATTTTGGCTGGAGCGACGTTGGAACCTGGGGAGCCTTGTATGCCCAACAGGAGAAAAATGAACATTCGAATGTTGTCGTTGGTGACAGCACATTTCTTTACGACACAAAAAATAGTATCGTGAATATTCCGCACGACAAGATCGCCATCCTCGAAGGACTGGATGGGTATATTGTTGTTGAAACGGAAGGAATTTTGCTGGTTTGCCGAAAGGATCATGAGCAACATATTCGGCAGTTTGTGAATGACGTGCACTTGCAAAAGGGCAATAAGTACGTCTAGCAGAAGCTGTCGCTCCGGGTTCGACACGGGCAAAATAATTTGGAATTAAAACAGCAGGAAAAGGTGTCTCAGATGAATTTGAGACACCTTTTTCATATCCATTGAAGCTATGATCGCCAAACGAAAATCGATAGGATTACTCCAGACTGTTCAAAATTTCTTTCAACATCAAGTTGTTATCGAACTCCCCTTTCTTGGAATAACCGGTTCGAATGACTACCAAATCCCTCGAAGGTATCATAAAAATAGACTGCCCGTCGTGTCCCTTACAACTATAGGTATCGGCAGGCGCATCCGGTTGACTGCCCGATTGGTTGAGCCAAAAAAAAGCGCCGTATTTCCCATCGGATCCTTTCGCGGGCTGCGTCGTGTAATCAACCCAGTCGTCCGGCAAGATTTGCTCCCCCAACCAGCTTCCGCCGTTCATATACAACAGTGCAAAGCGCGCATAATCGCGCATGGTGGCATACAAATATGATGAGCCCACAAAAGTTCCGGACGCGTCGAGCTCGAAAACGGCGCTGCGCATGCCAATTTTATTAAAGAGTTCCTTTCGGGGAAAGCTCCAGTAATCCGGATCGGAAGGAAATGTTTGGCGCAAAGCCAGACAGGCTATATTGGTCGTTCCCGATGAATAGTACCACACTTCTTCGTGCTGCGCGGCAACATCCTTCTCTTCGGCAAAAGCTCCCATGTCGCCCTCTTTATGCAGCATAATGGTTACATCCGACAAATTTCCGTAGTCTTCATTCCATTCCAGACCCGAGTTCATCTGCATCAGATTGTTCATCGTAATTTCTCGTGGAGTACCGACATTCCAACCGGCAAACGAAAGCGGCTCGTGAATATTCAGCAGCCCCTGCTTAACCCGAATACCAATCAACGTATTGGTAAAACTCTTCGCCATCGACCAACTCAGAAATCGTGTGTCGCGGTTAAAATCGTCACGATAAACTTCGGCAACCGGTTGCCCCTTATAAACAACCATAACGGCAAATGTTCCCTTAAACGGAACGGTATCCGACATCACCAACTCCACGGCCTGATTAAGTTTTTCGATATTAATTCCTTCAGGAACACGATCGGCGATTAAATCGCCTGCCGGCCAAGCAATTGTATCAGGTCTTTCGGGCAAAACATGTTGCTGAGGGTACAATCTGGCTCTAATCTCATCGTCGTCGTAATCCTCCACCAACGTACAGCCAAAGCCTTCAATATAAATTGCTTTTGATTTTCCCCACAAAAAACGGGACACTACTTCCTTCTTTTCAAAGTCGACTTTGTTAACGGTAAACTTTATGACTGAAAAATTCAGATCCTCATTCTCTAATGCTTCCTGAGTGCGCCCGGCAACAAATACGCCGGATGCCAGATTTTTTGCGGCATATCCGGTGATTACCGGCATCAAAGCATTCAGATAAAAGCCTGCTGACAATAAAATAATGAGCAGAGAGAAAAAAGCTATTCTTTTCTTCATGAAATTCCTGTTTTTAGATCGGGGATCAATAAAAAGACCTAACCGGTGGTTCGCAACGATAAATATAGAGCTATCCGAACAAAATCTGCTTCAGTAACCCTTTAAAAAAAAGGCTGCTTTCTTTTGGAAAACAGCCTTCATCTTGTCAATCACCGAGCTTAGTTCGCTGATGACACCATATCTTTTTCTAATTTACAATTTGACTTAACAAGTGTCATTTCGTCGATTAGGTTTTTTGCACCTGCAAATTTGTCGATCGTCCATAAAACAAAGCGGATATCAACTGAAATACATTTTTGAAGTTCCGGTTCGAAGGCAATATCGCCACTCATAGCTTCCCAGTTACCATCAAATGCAATTCCAATTAGCTGACCTTTACCATTAATGACCGGACTTCCTGAATTCCCGCCGGTAATATCGTTATTGCTGGTGAAACAAGTCCGAAGTTCTCCGTTAGCATCAGCATAGTCACCAAAATCTTTGGCTTCGTATAGCTCTTTTAATCGCGAGGGGACATCAAATTCATCATCGCCCGGAATTTCTTTCTCAATATATCCTTTGATGGTTGTATAATAATCGTAACGCACTCCATCGCGCGGTATGTAGTCCCCAATTGTTCCGTAGGTCAACCGCATGGTACTGTTGGCATCCGGATAAAATTTACGGTCTTGATCCATTTCCAGTAATCCGGCCACAAATAAACGACGCCCCTCCGACAAGTCGTCCGATGTTTTGTTAACCATTTCGCCTAAAGCAGTTGCCTGAAACAAAATACTTTCCGCAATTTGGAAAACCGGATCTTTCTCAATCGCTTTTAGATTTGGTTTCTCAAGAAAAGCGTTCAACTTAGCGGAATCTGCCAAAAACGTTTTCGAATACAGTGCCGCTGTGTAAGCCTGGATATCTCCTTTATACTTCTTGTTAATTTCATAGAAGAACGTGGGATAATAAGCCGGATCAACATGCTTTTTATAAACTTCGATCAATGCGGCTGCGACCTTCTCGTCGGTAGCTGCATCAAAGTCTTTGTAAAAGTCTTCAAAGTTTGCCCGTATCCGTTCCACGCTCAACCGAACCCGATCTTCGCCGGCATCAGACTTTAAGGCCTCTTGCAGTGATTTTAACACGAGTCCTTTCGCGAACAACTCAGGGCCGCGAAACAAGGTTTCCATCAGGTATTCCGATGCCACATCGTCGCGTTGCTCGCTATAGGCATTCTCAATCAGCCCGAGTGCTTTGCCATATTTTTGTTTCCGCTCCGGGGTATCATTCAGCCACTCGGTAAACTCAGCTTCCAACGCTCTTTTCTTCGCAATTACGTTTAAAGCTTCCAGTCCTTTATTCTGACCAATACTGTATTTGTAGTAGTTCGAGCTGCGGGCATACTTCGAAGCATATTGGATATTTGCCTTTTGGCTTGAATTCATATAGTCTTTTAGAATTGCCAACTTAACCGAACGCGCTTCAATACGCACCGGGTTGGTCACATTCATCGTGTACTCAACACCAAACGATGACTTATAACGGTTTGTACGTCCCGGATAGCCCATAACCATGGCAAAGTCGCCGTCTTCATAGCCATCGAGCGAAATTGGCAAAAAATGTTTGGGTTCGTAAGGAACATTGTCTTCCGAATAGTCGGCTGGCTTTCCGTCAGGGCTACAATACACCCGAAACATGCAGAAATCACCGGTATGACGAGGCCACATCCAGTTATCTGTGTCGCCGCCAAACTTACCAATTGAGGCGGGCGGAGTGCCAACCAAACGAACGTCGCGGAATGTTTCGTAAACAAACAGGAAATACCGGTTACCTTCGAAAAGAGACTGAACCCGTGCTTCATAATGGGTGTCAGCGGTTGCTTCTTTCTGAATTTCCATGCTCGCTTTCTGAATGGCTTCGCCACGCTCCTCGAAGGTTGACTCATCAGTAATACCTTCCAAAACGCGTTCTGTCACATCTTCAACCCGAACTAAAAACGATGCCGTTTTACCAGGGTTTGGCAATTCTTCTTCGAATGATTTCGCCCAAAATCCATCTCGCAAGTAATCGTGTTCAACGGAACTATGCGCTTGAATTTCACCAAATCCGCAGTGGTGGTTAGTCAACATCAACCCTTTTGCCGATACCAACTCGGCCGAACACGACCCATGATCCAATGCAACGATCGCATCTTTTAAACTGGAATGATTGATGTTGTAAATATCATCGGCACTTAACTCACATCCCATTTTACTCATCTCGCCAATATTCAACTTTTGAATCAGCGCGGGAAGCCACATACCTTCATCGGCACGAACAGTTCCCTGGATTAAAAGCATCAGGGCGAAAACAAAAAGCAATATTCTCTTCATTCTATCTCTAATTTATACGTTTCAAATAAATCGCAAATTTAAACTTAATTGGCACTTCCGGCCAACAAATGCGCAACTGGTGCCGCACACCCCTTTTGATGTTAGTCGCAAATAATTCGATTTATTACAGTTGTCGCTATCAACCCGCTATGTTTTTTTGAGTTTCCACCTGAAAAGACAGGCATAAAAAGCTGTATATCAGCTAGCCGGGGAGCTTGACGTTTGTTTTCGTCATTCTGTTTTTGACCGTTTTAAAAAAAGCTATCTTTGCGACTTAAATCGAATTGAAAAAGACATGGAAGCTAAAGTGAGGGTACGTTTTGCCCCGAGTCCAACCGGACCGTTACACATGGGTGGTGTTCGCACAGCCTTATTTAATTACTTGTTCGCGAAAAAGTTGGGAGGCGATTTTTTATTGCGCATCGAAGACACGGATCAAACCCGCTACGTACCGGGAGCCGAAGATTACATCATTGAAGCGTTGAAATGGTGTGGCCTGGTTCCGGACGAAGGAGTTGGTTTTGGCGGCGAATATGGCCCCTACCGTCAAAGCGAACGCAAAGCAATTTACCGCCAATACGCTGACCAATTGGTGGAAAGCGGCCATGCATACTACGCATTCGACACTCCCGAAGAACTCGATAATATCCGCAAAGAAGCCGAAGCCCAAAAAGAGGTCTTCTCGTACGACTTGCATACCCGCAACCGGTTGAAAAACTCACTGACACTTTCAGCTGAAGAGGTGCAACAAAAAATAGCCGCCGGAGAAAATTGGGTGATTCGCTTTAAAATGCCCGAAAATACCGATGTTCCGGAAAAAGATTTGATTCGTGGCGAAGTGAAATTCAACACCAACCAGCTGGACGACAAAGTGCTGTTCAAAGCTGATGGGATGCCGACCTATCACCTGGCCAACGTGGTCGACGATCATTTGATGAAAATTACGCATGTGATCAGAGGCGAAGAATGGCTGCCCTCCATGCCCTTACACGTGCTACTTTACGAAGCACTTGGCTGGGCCGACAACCGGCCGCAATTTGCTCACCTGCCTCTGATTCTGAAACCAACCGGAAAAGGTAAGCTTAGCAAGCGCGATGGCGACAAAATGGGTTTCCCCGTTTTCCCGCTATTGTGGAAAGACCCCGCCAGTGGCGAACTTTCGCGCGGTTACCGCGAAGATGGCTATTTCCCGGAGGCCTTTATTAACCTGATTGCATTGTTGGGCTGGAACGCCGGAACTGAGCAGGAATTTTTCTCCATGACTGAACTAATCGAAAGTTTCAGCCTCGATCGTGTTGTTAAATCAGGTGCCCGATTTGACCCGGAAAAAGCGAAGTGGTTCAACCGCCACTATTTGCAGGAAAAATCGGACGAAGAACTGGCACAATTGTTTAAACCAATGCTGAACGACAAAAACGTTCAGGTTGAAGAAGCCAAGCTTATCCGCATAATTGGAATGATTAAAGAACGTTGCGAGTTTGTTAGCGACTTGTGGGAACAGGGAAATTATTTTTTCCAGGCACCGGAAAGCTACGACGAGAAAACGGTAAGCAAAAAATGGAAAGCTGAAACACCGGCCATGCTGAGCGAAATTGTTGAGCTTCTGAAAGGGCAAAACAATTGGAACGCTGTTGATGTAAAGGAAGAATTCTCAAACTTCATGAATGCCAAAGGCTGGGGTTTTGGTGTTATTCTGGTGCCAATTCGTTTGGCGCTGGTAGGTAGCAGTCAGGGAATCGACTTGTTCGATATTTTTGAGCTGATTGGTAAAGAGGCCACAATTTCCCGGATCGAAAAAGCGATTGCAAGCATAAAATAAACTGTACTGTGTAAGCAGACAGCTCTAAAAAAAATTAAAAGATGCCAGCTCCCTGAAAAATGGGACTGACATCTTTTTTTTCTGCTATGTCAAAAAATGAGAGGTTATTTTAGTTTCTCGAGGAATAATTTCCGCAATGCCTGAAGATATTCCAAATTCATTTTGTTGGAATAAATCCTCACAAATTCGTGTATTCGACCATTGTGAACAAACGCTCCCTGAGCGGCATCGAATTTACTGTCTTCCCAGTTGTACTTAACCCGGTTTGCGAGCGCATTAAAATCATCCCATCCCAACTCTTCCGGAAGCTCAATATAGGCATGATATTCTTCTTTGTTATCCAGATAGATACCGCCATTTAACGGGGTAAGGTTAAAGAACTTCACCACTTTAATTTGCGCCACGGCTTCCAGCCCCCGCTTATGTTTCATCATAAAATAAATCCCTTGATCGTTATAGGCTTTTTGCAAATCACCAATCAGATCATATCGGTTTAAATGACGAACCCGCAATACATTGTACACCACATCCACAATTCGAATGAATCCTTTTCCAGCATCAAATTTTTCATTGAAAACCTTTTCAACTTTTTGGGTTGCTCGAATAATATCCATTAACGGGTACTGTTCCTGCAGCGCCAAATACATATAAATCGGATTCACATCAAAAGGAGTTTCATGGTAATAACCGGGGAAAGGCTCGATTGCTTCGAACACCAGCGTGCCGGTCTGAACTTTATCGTCGATCGACATGACAGTTTCCTGTTTCTTAATCGTTCCGAAAACTTCAATTGCATTTCTTGATTCCATATCTCGAATTTTAGGGGATTGCTTATCTTCGTCATCTTAAATTCGATGATGACAGCTGACAATTATTTTCATCTTGAACCAATCGGTGCGATTCACATCCACAAAAACACTCGCTCTCGTCGCATACGCCTTCGGGTAAAGCCCGACGGAAAGGTTCAGGTATC
>NZ_JBFHIT010000027.1:0-67118 GCF_041596335.1 Mangrovibacterium sp.
ATCCTCAAGCAAACTAAAGGTAACTGGGGTGCCCGTAGAAATGTCTGGACGGTAGCAAAAAACACCTATGAAAAAGGGTTGCAATATGCTTATCGTGACCGGAAAGCTAAAAAACGTAACTTCCGTGCCCTTTGGATTCAGCGTATTAACGCTGCAGCTCGTATGGAAGGACTCAGCTATTCTCAGTTGATCGGTCTGTTAAAAAAAGCCAGCATCGAAATCAACCGTAAAGTTTTAGCTGATTTAGCAGTGTATCAACCACAGGCTTTCAAAGCTATTGTTGATAAGGTGAAATAATTCGCACACGAATCAGGTCGAAATAAACATAGTAGCCCTGTTCCGAATCATCGGAGCAGGGCTTTTTATTTGCAGGGCTCGTCGTTTGGTTGCTAGCAGGAGGACTCGCTCTACGATCTCTATTTCATTCTCGGCAGCCCACTGCTTTTTTATTTTGACGAGTTACTTTTGACTTTCTTCATCTTTCTTCCCGGATTTTCTGGTTATCTTCGTGAGCATTTTCAAAATTTCCACATGACAAGCGAAATCATTCAACTCATAGCGGCCAAACTCAATTTGGCAGCCAATCAGGTAAAGAATACAGTCGATTTATTAAACGAAGGCGCAACAGTTCCCTTTATTTCACGATACCGGAAAGAACGTACCGGCAGTCTCGATGAAGTACAGATTGGTGCCGTAAAGGACGAGAAAGCTCGCTTCGAGGAATTGGTTAAGCGGAAGGAAACCATCCTGAATACAATTGATGAACAGGGGCAGCTGAGTGGTGAGTTGAAGTCGCGAATCGAAAAATGCTGGGAGAGTACCGAGTTGGAAGATATTTACCTTCCATATAAGCCAAAACGGAAAACGAAGGCTTCAATAGCCCGCGAAAAAGGGCTGGAACCGTTAGCGAAAATCATCCTGAATCAGCAGGAACGCGACATTGAATCGCGGGCGCTTTCGTTTGTGAAAGATGACGTTCAATCGACTGACGATGCTTTGTCGGGAGCCCGGGATATTATCGCGGAGTGGATTAATGAACATGAAAAGGCCCGGAGTATCGTTCGCCGTTCGTTCGAAATAGGGGCCGTGGTTCGCAGTAAGGTGGTGAAAAATAAAGAAGAGGAGGGCGCGAAGTATCGGGATTATTTTGATTGGGAAGAGCCTTTGAAACGATGTCCGTCGCATCGGTTATTGGCGATGCGTCGTGGGGAAAGTGAAGGCTTTTTGCGACTGAGCATTGCACCCGACGAGGCCGATACTGTTGAACGTCTGAGCCACCTGTTTGTGCGCTCAAATAATGAATGCGGGCGGCAAGTTGAGCAGGCTCTTAAGGATAGCTATAAACGCTTGTTGTCGTCTTCTATGGAGACCGAATTTTCAAATTTGTCGAAAGCTAAAGCCGATCAGGAAGCCATTGGTGTATTTGCCGAAAACCTGAGGCAGTTGCTACTGGCTGCACCCCTTGGCCCGAAGCGTGTTCTTGCTCTTGATCCGGGTTATCGCACCGGATGTAAGTTGGTGTGTCTGGACGCGCAAGGCAATTTGTTGCATAACGAAACGATTTATCCGCATAAACCACAAGAACAAATCAAGCAATCGGCCCGGAAAATTACATCGTTGGTAAGTGCTTACCAGATTGACGCGATTGCGATCGGGAACGGAACCGCCAGCCGTGAGACCGAACACTTTGTGAAAAAACTTCACTATGATCGGGATTTGAAAGTTTTTGTCGTTTCCGAAGATGGAGCTTCAGTGTATTCGGCGTCGAAAGTGGCTCGTGACGAATTTCCGCAGTACGATGTTACCGTTCGAGGAGCCATTTCTATTGGCCGCCGCTTGATGGATCCACTTGCCGAGTTGGTGAAGATTGACCCGAAGTCGATTGGAGTGGGGCAGTATCAGCACGATGTGGATCAGAAAATGCTAAAGGAAAGCCTCGACTCAGTGGTTGAATCTGCGGTTAACAAAGTTGGTGTAAATGTGAATACTGCTTCCAAACACTTGCTAACCTATATCTCCGGACTTGGACCCCAGTTGGCGCAAAATTTGGTCGATTATCGTAAGGAAAACGGCGTATTTTCGAGCCGCAAGGAATTGATGAAAGTACCTCGTATGGGGGCGAAAGCGTTTGAACAGGCGGCCGGATTCTTGCGCATTCCCGAAGCCGAAAACCCATTGGATAATTCGGCTGTTCATCCGGAATCTTACTCTGTAGTCCAAAAAATTGCCAAAGATTTGAAGTGTTCTGTAGCCGATCTGGTGGCCAATAAAGCTCAACTGGAACAAGTTGATTTGAAGCGCTATGTAACAGCAGAAGTTGGTTTGCCAACATTAACGGATATTGTCAACGAATTAGCCAAGCCGGGACGAGACCCTCGGAAAGGAATTAAAGTATTTGAGTTTGCCGACGGCATTTTTAAAGTGGAAGACCTGCAGGTGGGGATGGTGTTGCCAGGAATTGTAACCAACATTACCAAATTTGGTGCTTTTGTCGATGTTGGTGTTAAACAGGATGGATTGGTTCATATCTCACAATTGGCAGATCGTTTTATCAGCGACCCGAACGAGGTGGTTAAGCTGCACCAACATGTAAAAGTGAAAGTAACCGAGCTCGATTTAGCCCGGAAAAGAATTCAGCTAAGCCTGAAAGATATTTCTCAGGATTAGCCGATATTGGAAAACTGGTTTATTCTCTTTCCGGAACAACAATCCAAAGGATGATGTAAACGAACAAGCCCGGGAAACCGGCACTGAAAATCGACAATAGTACGTACGCAACTCGCGCAATCGTCGGATCCATGTCAAAGTATTCAGCAAGTCCGGAAAGTACACCCGCGATCATTTTATCCGGGGAGCGTGTAAGTCGTTTCTTTTCTGGAGATGTGTTCATTTGTGTTTTTTTCGTTAGTTAATCTTCGTCATCTTCATCCTCAGCATAAAGATTGTCTTGATTTTCGAACTCATCATCCAGGAAGGTTTCAGCATCTTCCAACAAAGCCTTAATTACATCTTCAGATGCAGGTACTTCGCTTAACCAATGCACTTTCTGGTTTGTCCAAAAGTCTTCAATATCACTTTCTACAATGAATTTTGGCTCTTCAGTATGGACCACAAAAATCGTGTCCGGGCATTCCTGAGAATTGTCTGCAAGTAAAAATTTTGGTAACATAATCTGCAAAAGTTTAATTGTTGTAGGGCAAAAATAGAGAAAAAGCAATTCATAAGGGGGATTTCGATTTTTATTTTTTGGATGAACCCTTTCTTTTACGATCAATTCAGGAATATGCCGGTTACTTTCTCTTCGTCGGTAAGAATGTATTTTGTGCCCTGGAATGCTTTTCGGTGTCAAATGTCATCTTTATTCTATTATTCAATGAATTATGTAATAAAATGAAACGATAACTTGAGTGGTATGATGCAAAATGTTATTTTAGGCGACAATTTAAAAATAGCCTATGTCAAAGCTAAATGATATTCTCGCTTTAATTGACGGATATATCGGAGGTAGTTCCTGGTTTGTGTATTTGCTACTCGGAACGGGATTGTTCTTTACCGTTTATCTCAAGTTTCCACAGTTTCGGTATTTGAAGTATGCTGTTCGTATTGTTCGTGGAAAATTCGATCGGGAAGGAGATACCGGTGACACTTCCCACTTTCAGGCTTTGACAACGGCACTCTCCGGAACAGTTGGAACTGGCAATATTGCAGGGGTAGCACTGGCGATACATCTGGGCGGTCCGGCAGCACTTTTCTGGATGTTGGTGACAGCCTTGCTCGGTATGACCACCAAATTTGTAGAAGTGACCCTTTCGCACAAATACCGCGAAAAAACCGAAGATGGAACAATGGCCGGTGGGCCAATGTATTACATGAAAAACCGGTTGAACATGAAATGGCTGGCAGTCATATTTGCAGTAGCCACGGTATTATCGTCTTTTGGTACCGGTAGTTTACCGCAGATTAACTCCATTTCCAACTCGCTTTTTGCCACTTTTGGTATCAACAAAATTATGACCGGTGGAGTCTTGTCTGTTTTGCTCGCCATTGTAATTATTGGAGGGATTAAACGGATTGCGAAAGTTACCTCACGATTAGTGCCAATTATGGCATTAATTTATTTTATCGGTGCAATTGCTGTTATTGCCTACAACTACCAAAATATTGTTCCTTCGATCGTTGCCATTTTTAGTGATGTTTTCACGGGGACGGCAGCCACCGGAGGCTTTCTTGGAGCCGGTTTTGCTTTTGCGTTCAACAGAGGGGTGAACCGGGGGCTGTTTTCAAACGAAGCTGGACAAGGGTCTGCACCAATCGCGCATGCCGCGGCCCGTGCTCATGAACCTGTTTCCGAAGGGCTGGTTGCGCTGCTCGAACCATTTATCGATACGATCATCATCTGCTCGCTTACCGGTTTGGTCATTCTTTCGTCGGGAGCATGGAATGAGAAAATAACCAACCAATTTCAGACAACCGATATCATTGTGATGGCTAAAAATTACGATGAAACTAACCCGGGCGATCAGCAAAGCTTGCACGATTTTCTGTTAGGTCGTGAAGTGCTGCCGGAATTCACCGGAGATCTGGATGTTGTTGATGGAAAAATACAGAATGAACTAACGATTCTGCATGCGCGTTCAGTCGCTGAAGATATCGTGGTGAAAGAAAGCGACCTGCTGTATAATGGATCAATAGGGGTGGTGAACGGGATTATCCCCAACAGCGTCAGTCTTGCTTTGGAAGGAAAGTCGCTCGTGCACAGTGCGCCGCTTACAACAATTGCTTTTACCAAGGGTTGGTTTGGCGATTTTGGACAATACATTGTTTCCATTGGCCTGTTGTTGTTCGCTTTTTCAACAGCCATATCGTGGAGTTACTATGGCGATCGGGCGATGACATTTATGTTTGGGGCAAAGGCTGTAATTTATTTCAGAATAGTGTATGTTCTGGGCTTCTTTGTCGCTTCATTTACAGATACGACGATTATTTGGACGTTGTCAGGAATTACCATAGCTTTAATGACAATTCCGAACTTAATAGGCATATTGTTGTTACGACGAGAAATGAAGTCTGAAGTAAAAAGCTTCTGGATTGAATATGCTGATCGTTTCCCGGAGGACAATGCCCCGGTTGATTAATTGAATTATCTAGGACATAATTAAATGGCTCACGAATTAGATTTATCCCGCGTAAAATTATTAATTGTTGATGACAGTCCGATTAATCACCGGATTGTTAGCCTGTCTTTACGTGGTCGTTTTTTGGCGATCGATAGTGCTTATAACGGGCTCGAAGCTTTTGAGAAGTATAAGAAGACACCTTATGATGTGATCCTGATGGACGCGATGATGCCGGTTATGAATGGCTGTGAATCTACTCATGTGATTCGTTTGTACGAAACGGAGCAAGAAATGAAGGACAAAGCATTTATAATCGCGATGACTGCCAATGATGCGGATGGCGATATCAAGCGGTGTCTGGAGACAGGGATGGATGCCTATATTGGCAAACCATTTGTCGCTGAGAAGTTCCTGAACATGCTCCAGGAGAAACTAGATGTTGGAAGGCCCGCTTCCGGCGATCCTGCATGATCGCATGTGTTTCCGATGTCGGCTTAGTGAGTTTGAAACTCGCAAGCTGATTGTATTTGGCAGAGAGCAAACTGCCCGGTAAACGACTTGTAAATGGGGAGCTGGCACCCGGCCACTGATTGCACTGCTTCAAAGATTCACCGCAAAACTCGGAACTAAGAAACTTCTTGCTATTTTTGCGCCTGCAAAACAGAACTGATGGCAAAAATTTATCCTGATAATTTTGAAATTAAGATTGGTTTCGACCGAATTCGAGAACTACTAAAGGGAATCTGTCTGAGTCCGCTCGGTCAAGACCGCGTGGATGAAGTTGAATTCATGTCGAGACCCGGTCAGCTTCAGTTTGAACTGGCTCTGACCGATGAGTTTTCGAAATTATTGCAGGAATCTGATAATTTCCCGGTGAGCTATTATTTCGATATGCGACCGGCACTTTCAAAAATTAAAACCGAAGGGCGCTTTTTGGATGTGAGCGAATTGTTCAACCTGAAGCGTTCGCTTGAAACGATCATGGCCATTGTTCGTTTCCTGACCCAGCAAAAAGAAGAAAGCTACCCAAATCTGAAAAAGTTGCTGGAACAGGTTCAGGTTTTTCCTTATGTGAAAGACCGGATTGATCAGATTTTGAATCAGCACGGAAAGATCAGAGATAATGCGTCACCCGAACTGGCCCGCATTCGAAGGGAATTGTTCGCCAAACAGGGAAATGTTTCCAAGCGTTTACATTCAATCTTAAAACAAGCCCAACGCGATGGGTTGGTTGACGATGATGCCAGTGTTTCTATTCGCGACGGTCGGCCGGTAATTCCGATTTCGTCGGCATTAAAACGACGAATCAGCGGGATTGTGCATGACGAATCGGCGACAGGGAAAACTTCGTACATCGAACCGGCTGAAGTGGTGGAGCTTAACAATGAAATCCGCGAACTGGAATATGCTGAAAAGCGCGAGATTGTGAAGATCTTAGTTGAGTTTTCAGATGATATTCGTCCGTATCTGGACGATCTAATGAACCAATACGAATTTTTGGGGACAATCGATTTTATCCGGGCGAAAGCTCATTTGGCCAACCGAATGGGTGCTATAAAGCCGAAAATTGATTGGGAATGCCAGTTGGAATGGGTAAAAGCGGTGCATCCATTGTTAAAATTCAACCTTGAAAAAGAAAAGCGGCAAGTAATTCCTTTGAACATAAACCTGACAACGGATGACCATTTATTGCTGATTTCAGGACCCAATGCCGGTGGAAAATCAGTTTGCTTAAAAACCGTTGGCTTACTGCAATATATGCTGCAATGCGGCCTGCTGATTCCGGTTGACGATAGCAGTCGTGCGGGTATTTTTGAGCAAATATTTATCGATATTGGCGATGAGCAGTCGATTGAAAACGACCTGAGTACTTATAGTTCGCACTTAATGAATATGAAGTACTTTGTTAAAAATGCGAATGCAAAAACCTTAGTGTTGATCGATGAATTTGGTACCGGAACTGAACCAATGCTGGGTGGAGCTATTGCCGAAGCCATTCTGAACCAACTAAACCAGTTGGGATCTTTTGGTGTGATTACGACCCACTACACCAATTTGAAACATTTTGCATCGGGTGCTGATGGCATTATTAACGGAGCAATGATGTACGACTCGCACCGCATGGAGCCACTGTTTCAGCTTGAAATAGGTAAGCCGGGGAGCTCGTTTGCTTTTGAAATTGCCCGTAAAATTGGTATGCCCGAGGAGATTTTGCAAGAGGCGACCGACAAGATTGGGAAAGACCATATTGATTTTGACAAGCATTTGCGCGATATTTTACGCGATAAACGATATTGGGAATCGAAGCGGCAACGCATTCGGCAAGTGGAGAAAAGTCTCGATGATGTATCCTCGCGGTACGAAACCGACTTGAAAAAGCTGAATGAACAGCGCAAACAGATTCTGGACGAAGCCAAAGCTGAAGCCGCAAAAATTCTGACCGAGGCGAATAAGAAGGTCGAGAATACGATCCGTGAAATTCGAGAAAGCCAGGCCGAAAAGGAGAAAACCAAATCGATTCGCAAGCAGCTGGAAACCTTTAAAGAAGAGGTGGTTGAAAATGACGCTGAGCAGGATGAGTGGATTCAACGTAAAATTGAAAAGCTAAAAAATAAGAAGCAAAAGCGGAAAGATAAAAAGGTTGCAGAAGAAGCGCCGAAAAAAGCGATTCAAGCCCAAACGGAAAAGGAGCTTGAAGCGGGAGGCAAAGTGCGGATTGAAGGTCAGGATACCATTGGTGAAGTGCTTGAGCTGAGCGACAAGAATGTGATCGTAGCCTTTGGGCAATTGCGAACATCCGTAAGCCGGAAGAAGCTGAAAATAGTATCTAATAACGAAGCAAAAAGAGAGCAGAAGACCTACAACCAGACAAAAGCGAATATCAATAAAAACCTGTCGGAGAAACGTCTCAGCTTTAAGCCGGATATCGATATTCGCGGGCAACGGGCCGAGGAAGCCATTACCAACATTCAGGCCTTTATTGATGAGGCGATCATGCTCAATATTTCAGATTTGCGCATTTTGCATGGAAAGGGAACCGGAATCCTGAAAGAAATGATTCGCAATTACCTAAAATCGGAACCCGCGGTGCGGTCGTTCCGCGATGAGCATGTACAGTTTGGCGGAGCCGGAATTACGATTGTTGAGTTGGGGTAGTTGAAAGAGGTTTTCCGACTGGTCGACCTAAGTCATCTTATTGGCCGATGCGGGAGGATGATTCCCGAATCACCAGTTGAGTTTCCATCACCACCGTGTGGGGCGTAACTTTCTCTGCAACCTGTTCAAAAAATAATTGCCCTGCCATTCGACCCATTTCAAAGGTTGGATGAGTAATGGACGTCAGAGGCGGATCAACAACGGTAGAGTGAAACTCATCGGTAAAACCAATGACTCCAATATCGCCCGGAATGCTTAATCCGGCTTCTTTTATCTCTTTCATCAACGCGAAAGCAACGGTGTCGTTTATTCCAAAGACGGCATCCGGAAGCTCAGGTAGGTTCAATAACCGGTGCATTGCCTGTCGTGCTGAATCCGGATTTAACTCACATTTTTCAATATATTCCTGACGGATGGGTAATCCGCAATTGGTTAGTCCTTGCTTGTATCCGCTCAGTCGTTCTTTTGAAATGTTCAGATCTTCAGGGCCGCCAATGAACGCGATTCTGCGATAGCCCTGTTCGTGAAAATGCTGAACGATTTTTTCAGCCGCCAGTACGTTGTCGGCAGTAACCGCCGGAACTTTTCCGTTGAGAGCCACTCGATCGAAAAACACCAGTGGAAATTCACGTTGCAGCAACCGATTGAAAACTGTCATGTCCGAAGTTTCCTGGCTGAGGCAAACAATCAACCCTTCTACCCGGGCTTTTAGCAAATTTTCAATCGCTTCTTTTTCTTTTTCAGCTGATTCATTCGAACTGGCGATTACAATAAAATAGCCATTTTCTTTGGCCGAACTTTCTATTCCGGCGATAATGGACGAGTAAAAGTGTGTGACCAAATCCGGAACAATAATGCCAATCATTCGGGTTTTTTGCTTTAATAAACCCATAGCCAGCGGATTGGGACTATAGTTCAGCTTCTCTGCCAATAGCTTCACCTTTTTCCGAACTTCTTCGCTGATGTCCGGATGATCTTTCAGAGCCCTTGAAACGGTTGAAATGGAGACATTCAGTTCTTTTGCCAGATCTTTTAGTGAAATGTGTCTTTTAGTCATACTGCGAATCCTAGGATTACAAAAGTAGTTTTTTCCCGTTTCTCGGCTCTATCCTACGAGATTGATTCGCAGGTTTTCAGCTTTTTTTTGTTCTGCAATGCTTTGCGACAAGCTTTGCAGAACAAAAAAACAGGTCCCGAAGGGTATTGATAATCGTTTTTGTTGAATTTTCACGCCGGAGGCCCGAATCATATCCGACTGTTTGTTCGCTTATCGCGTTGCTTTTCGTTACGAATCCTAAAGTGTTTTGGGCTAAACGAGCAACTACGATCGGCATTCCTCACTTTGGATTGTACGCGAGGCATTTATGATGAATGTAGATTCGTGATCTCAGTATTCGAAGCTTCTATTACTGATTTTCGGTTCACGAAATAAACCTTGTTACGCGGAACGAATACTCCGAAGTATGGATTCTTGTCTGCAAGTTTGCTATATTGTAGTGTTTTTACAGCCATGGAAGTTAGGCTGACGAAAACAACTAGTTACATGATCATTTCAACCCAATTCAGCATTGTCCTATTAAATTGAAATGCCCCGCTGTACACTAACTTTGTTATGGATGCAGCTGGAACCGGCGTTTCCGGGAGAGAGTAAGGTGAAGTGCACTCCAATTAGCAAATTTGACAAAAGCAGAATTAAACAACGTTAAAGATGGTTTTAGATTACGAAAAAAGCGAGTTGTTAAAAAATGACTATAGTATTGACGAATACAAGTATCTAAACTTGCTCGCCGAAAAGTTTCCGACAGTACAATCCGTTTGCACCGAAATAATCAATCTCGAATCGATTTTGAATCTTCCGAAAGGAACCGAGCATTTTCTGACAGATATACATGGTGCCTACGAAACGTTTAGTCATGTATTAAGAAATGCCTCGGGAATGGTCCGTAAAAAAATTGATGCTGTGTATCAATACTCGTTGGATGAAAAAACGAAGCGGCAACTGGCTACACTCATTTATTACCCGGAAGAAAAGCTTGAAATTATTACCAAAGAGGAAGAGGATCTTGATAGTTGGTATTCGGTTACGCTGCTTCGTTTGATTGAAGTTGCGAGAGTTGCAGCCGACAAATACACGCGTTCGAAAGTACGAAAGGCAATGCCGGAAGACTTTGCCTATGTGATTGATGAATTGCTGAATGAGCGTAATGCCAAAAAAGATCAGTATTACAACAGTATTATAAAATCGATCATTAATGTTGATCGGGCCAATTATTTTATCGTAGCCATCAGTAAGTTTATTCAACGACTTCTCATCGATCGGTTGCATATTATCGGTGATATATTTGATCGTGGTCCGCATGCCGATCGGGTAATGGATGCAATTCAAAACCATCATTCGGTCGACATTCAGTGGGGAAATCACGACATTTTATGGATGGCTGCTGCTACGGGCATTCGGGCAAGCATTGCCGGAGTTATCCGGATTAGTGCCCGATACGACAACCTGGCAACCCTGGAGGATGCGTATGGGATCAATCTCCTGCCACTAGCCACTTTTGCACTGAAAGCCTACGCCGGAGATCCTTGCGAAGCATTTATACCCGTTAATACGCCACCGGAGAATCTGGGGTCGACACAAACCAAATTAACCAGCAAAATGCACAAAGCCATTATGGTTTTGGAAATGAAACTGATGGGAGAGATCATTCGCCGTAGTCCGGAAATGTACATGGACGACCGTTTGTTGCTCGATAAAATCGACTATGAAAAGGGAATCATCACCATTGACGGCCGCGAGATGACCTTAAACGACACCAATTTCCCGACGATTGATCCGCAAAATCCTTACGAACTAACACCGGAAGAAAATGATTTGGCCGAAAAACTTCGGTTCTCATTTTTAAAATGTGAGCGTTTACAACGACATGTAAAAACGTTGTTTTCACGAGGAAGCACTTTTCTTACCTACAACTCAAACTTGTTGTATCACGGATGTATTCCGTTAGATGATAACGGCGATTTTAAAGAAGTGACAATTCACGGTAAAAAGTATAAAGGGAAGGCATTGTGCGAGCAATTTGATTTGATATCGCGACGGGCCTATTACAACCGCGAACGACAGGACAAGCGAAGCAGAGACCGTGATTATATGTGGTACTTGTGGAGTGGAGCAGATTCGCCTTTGTATGGAAAAAAGAAGATGGCCACGTTTGAACGTTATTTTTTGTCGGATAAAGATGCCCAATACGAAGCGAGCAATATGTATTACAAATTGCGCGATGATAAAGAAACCTGTATGCGCATATTGGAAGAGTTTGGGCTCGATCCCGCGAAATCGCACATTGTTAACGGACATGTACCTGTGAAAGTTGGAAAAGGTGAAAGCCCGGTGAAGGCTGAAGGAAAGCTGTTTGTGATCGATGGCGGAATGTCGAAGCCTTACCAAAAGGTAACTGGTATCGCCGGGTATACATTAATCTATGATTCGTATAGTTTGATCCTGGCAGAGCATGCTCCCTTCGAGTCGAGACGAAATGCGATTCAGGAGGAAATCGACATTGTATCAACCCGAAGTATGATTGAGCGGGCAACGGATCGGATTCTTGTTGGCGATACTGATTCAGGCAGACAAATTAAAACTCAAATTCAAGATTTAAACCGACTTCTTGATGCCTATCGGAAAGGTGTGGTGAAGGTTAAAAGTGCTTAGTTTTACTCTTGTTTAGGGAGAACCGACTCAATCTGATTTAGCTTGTACTGTGACTTTTTTACGCTGAAAATGCCGCAATTACTTTTCAAGAGGTAGGGTGAAATGGAAGGTAGTTCCTTTGCCTACAATTGATTCGACAGTTAATGTTCCTCCCATTTGTTTGATTAGCTCCTTGGAAATCGACAAGCCTAGTCCTGAGCCGCCGTAGACTCTGGTTGTGGAGTCGTCGGCTTGCCGGAAGCGCTCAAAAATACTTGTCAGTTTTTCCGGCTCAATTCCGATACCCGTATCGGATACAAAAAAAGTAACTTCTGACTCGGTAAAGCTTTTAATCCCAAAGTTGATTTCTCCATCCATGGTGAACTTAATCGCATTGTTCAACAGGTTGTTCAACACTTGGGTGAAACGGACTTTGTCAGTAAAAAGACTTAGCTCCTGATTCGGAACATGGGAGTTTATCTTTAGATGCTCTTTATTGTACCGTTGCAATTGATGCTGAGATACTTTGTATATATCGAGAATGGTTGCACCAACATTAAAGCTTGTATTGAATATTTTCAACTGCCCAGTTTCTATTTTCGAAATGTCGATGATATCGTTGATTACCTGAAGTAGGTTTTCGGAGCTTTGTTTTAAGATCGCCTCAATTTCTTGCTTGGCTTCAGTTTCCATATCTTCATCCTCTACCAGCAAGTTTGTAAAGCCCAGAATCGCATTTAGCGGTGTCCGAATTTCATGGCTCATGTTGGCCAGAAAGGCTGATTTTAAGCGGTCACTTTCCTCCGCTTTTTCTTTTGCTCTTCGTAATTCAGAGATGAATTTTTTCTTTTCTGTGATGTCTTCCTTCGCCCCAACAAAATGAGTTATTTCACCTTTATCGTCAACAATCGATGAAATAATGGTGCTTTCCCAGAACAACACGCCATTTTTTTGCTTATTTAAAAACTCGCCTTTCCAGTCGTTGCCTGCCAATATGGTTTTCCAGAGTTCGTCATAAAATTCTCTCGGGTGCTTGCCTGATTTCAAGATCGATGAACTTCTACCAATTACTTCATGCTGATCGTAGCCCGAAACTTCTGTAAACTTCGGATTTACATAAATGATTTTACCTTGGTTATCAGTGATGACGGTGCTCACCGGACTTTGATCGACCGCACGTCCTAGTAGTTGTAGCTTGTTTTCGGCCACTTTCCGGTCTGTGAAATCCTGATAAATCGCCAGGTTCTGCATTTGTCCATCCCAAAATATCAATTTGCGGATAACCAACAGGTTCTTGGTGTCAGCTGCTTGAGTAATGATCTCAACCTCATATTCGGTTTGCTCCGGTAACCCGGCTTTACGGCGTTGCTTGCGAAGTTCATGCTCCTCGTAACTTGCCGGAGTGTAGCGCGACGACACTGGAGTTCGGTTGTATTCTTCCTTATCTGCAAAACCATATAAATCCAGAAAAGCTTTATTCAAATAGGTCGTCTTACCCTCATTGGAAACGATGCGCACTCCAAGTGGCAAGTCGTCGATCGTTAGCCGGAAATTTTCGTGGGATTGAATTAGCTCTTTTTGGGCTAATTTCCTTTCGGTAATGTCAACGACTGTCCCGATATAGCCGGTTACTTCTTCCTCTGACGAAAGTTCCGGTACGGCTACGCCCATGATATAGGTTACTGCGCCGTTGGCTTTTAAAAACCGATATTCGGTTTTTGATTGCTGATTTATTGAGACATCCTTTTGCCAGTTTTCGGTAACGCGTTTACGGTCGTCAGGATGAACACTGTCCAGCCACTTGTCACCCATTGCCTGCTCAAAACTCAGTCCGCTAATTTCGCACCACCGAGGGTTCACATAAGTTGTCTGGCCATTTTTGTCGGTTCTAAATATTCCAACAGGTGATTTATCAGTGAGCGAGTGAAAAAGACGCTCACTTTCTATGAGTTTGTTTTTCAACCTGCGCTCGTCGGTTTGATCTTTAAAAACCAAAACAACTCCGGTGGTTCTACCTTCACTGTCTTTTATCGGCGCTCCACTGTCGGTAATGGGAATCTCGCGATTGTCTCTGGTCAGAAGCAAGGTGTGGTTTGCCAATCCAATGGTTAGCCCTTCCTTCAGAACTTTTTCGACTGGCGAATCGGTTTTTTCCCGGGTTGATTCACTGATGATTCTGAAAATTTCACCGATCGGTTTGCCTAAAGCTTCCGCTTCTTTCCAGCCGGTGAGTTTTTCAGCCATATCGTTCATAAATGTAACTGTTCCCCGGTTGTCGGTCGTAATGACTCCATCGCCAATACTAAGCAAAGTCGTTCTATGTTGTGCTTCACTTTCTTCTATTCTAGCCTCGGCAATCACACGTCTTTTTTCATTTCGCAAAATTAGTCCCATTAAAAGACTTGCGCCCGGAAAAATCAGAATTATGGGTAGCCAAATTTCACGAATAACCTGCCAGACAGATTCTTTAGGTAGAAGGAGTTGACAGGCAAGTATTACTATATGAACGATGACCCCCATTACGAATAGAGCGGATGCAGTAATGTTTTCCGGCTTGTTTTTGAGTTTGAATCGGAATAAAAGGCCGATGGCGATAGAAAGTATAATTGAAGAAGTACCGGCCCAAATTCCTCCTCCTCCCAGGTAGATTCGGTAGCCACCGGCTACAATCACGGAAATTATAGCGGCAGGGTATCCACCAAATAGTCCGGCCATCGACAAAATAATCGATCTTCCATCGTAAAAGATGCCATCAGCAACGGATACCGGAAAGTTCATGCCAATGACCGTGATTCCACCGAACAAAAGACCGGGTAAAATATGTTTTGCAAAACCAGTGTATTTTGCCCTGGTTATAAAACCGAATAAAACGGTTAAAGTGATCAGTAATGTCGAATTCAGTATAAGCTCATTGATCATTGATGAGTGAATTTCTTTTTTGTTAGAAACTATATTGATCGGATTTCTGAATCAGAAAGCCAGGATAAGGGGTCGAAATTAACGAATAAATTCATGGAATAAAAGTAACGGTTATATATAACTTGTTTAAATAGTGTTTTATAGACACATTTGCTTATTTCAATATGCCTGTGCTATGAGACAACCAAAAAATGAGTCATATTTATTGATAAGTAAAGGCTCCTTGAAATTGCTTATTGCTGGTTGTATCGATATATGGTTACCGGGTTGAGTGACAAAAAGTTTTTTAATTTATTAATAGTTATTTAGGTGATTCAATTTAGAACTGATCGGCGACTCTGCTTCTATAGAAAAAAAAGAGCTCCGATTTTTTCATTCCGGAATGAAACGAAGCGTATGGTTTCTTGTTCTTAGAGTTGTAGGATTTATTTTTTGCCATCGAATAGCGCATAGTTGAAAGAAACAGTCAAACATACATTTGGTAAAACTGTTATGCAGACAAAGGAGATCGTCAATGAGTTTATTTAGAACACCGGCATCGGGTTCCGGAAATATCTTGCCGTACGATGGTATGGTTGTGTATTATGGATGCATTTTTTCCTCAGCTGAAGCGACTTGTTTTTTCGATACTTTATGGAAGGAAGTTGATTGGAAAAATGATGAAGTTTTCCTGTTTGGCAAGAAAATTATAACGAAACGGAAAGTTGCCTGGTACGGAGATCAGCCATTTCGATACAGCTACTCTAACGTTAGCAAGTATGCGCTGCCGTGGATTGAAGATTTAAGGCTGTTGAAATCGATTGCTGAGGAGAGGACAGGAGAAACATACAACTCGTGCTTATTGAATTTGTATCACGATGGTTCCGAAGGAATGGCCTGGCACAGCGATGCCGAGAAGGATCTGAAGCCATACGGAGCTATTGCTTCCATGACCTTTGGTGCAGAGCGGAAATTCTCGTTCAAACACAAAAAGACAGGCGAAAAGCGCTCGCTGTTGCTGGAACATGGTAGTTTGCTGGTTATGAAAGATGAAACTCAAAGTCACTGGTTGCACCGTTTACCCCCAACTAAAACCATTCATCAACCGCGCATCAATCTCACCTTTCGGACGATTGTACAAGTAGAAACGAATAATTTTTAAGCTGTGCTGTTGTTGGTTTTTGTTTGATCAGTAATCAACTTCGAGGCTCCGTTGAAAACAAGTGTCATGGCACTTTCTTGATTAAATTATTGCAATACCTTTGCCGATCAACCGGTTAAAATTAAGCTGAATATATGAGTTTCAAGCGTCTTCACTCTCGTCTAAAAGGATCACAGAATAGTTTTGATCAGCTAGCGAATGCCTTTGAAGCAGAGGGGCGCGCTATGCAGCAGACGTTTGAGCCTGATATTTGTGAGCCCGATTCTGACTACGAGCGCGAAATTGAGCGAATCCGCAACGTGGACACCAAACTTGGACGGACTTTTGAACGCCTGAACCGGCATCAGCGGCACGCTGTGTTTTATGAAACGCAAAATGCCATTCTTTCGGCAATGGTTGGCAGCGGTAAAACCACTGTTTTGATTGCCAAATTGTTTTACCTGCACTTTATCGAGCATATTCCGTTTGAACAGATGGTGGTGCTGACATTCACCAATAAGGCGGCAAAGGAAATCAAGGAGCGCATTACCGGTTTCATGGGTGAAGCCGATGCCGCAATGAATGAGCAGTTGCGCTATCTGGGTACTTTTCACGGTGTTGCGCGACAACTTTTACATGAACATCCTCATCTTGAAACGCTGGGGTTTAAGCCTGGTTTTGCGATTATGGATGAGCAGGAGAAGCAAGAGTTTCTGGAGCGGTTGATTGTTCAGGAACAGTTGACGATTAAATACCAAAATCAGCTGGCAAAGCGTTGGCGAAAATATAATCAGTCTGGTGAGATTAGGATGGGGAATATGAAGACTGACGATGATTTTGGGAGCCTGGTCCAACGAGCAGATGTGGAGAAACGAGCAATCAATACCATGGATTTTGACGACCTGATCCGCTTGTGCAACAAGCTGCTGAAGGATCATGTCGTTTTGTCGCCGCGATGGATTATTGTTGATGAGTTTCAGGACTGTAACGACGATCAACTCGCGATGATCGAATCTCTGAGGGGAGAGACAACCAAATTGTTTGTGGTTGGTGATCGGAACCAGAGTATTTATGGTTGGCGGGGCAGCAAAGAGCATTTATTTCAGGAAGTGCAGTCTCGTTGGGCGGCAAGCTGGATGGAGTTGCCGCAAAATTATCGCAGCACCGAATCCATTCTTGCAGCTGCCGAAAACTTACTAAATCAGCAGGACGGTGCGCTGATTGCGACCCGTCGAGCTGGAAAGCCTATTGAAATGGTGCGGCATTTCGATGACCAGCAGGAGGCTTATTATTTGCGCGAGAAGCTCTTGGCATTGCAGCGCGAAAACGAATCACTCGATTCGGTGGCGGTTCTTTTTCGTACGCACCAGCAAATTAAAATTGTGGAGACTGTTTTTGAGCAGGCGGGCATTCCTTTTCAACTTGTTGCCCGAAAAGAGTTGCACGAAAATCCGGCTCAGGCCTTTCTGCTTCGAATCTTAAAAGCTTGTATCAACCCAAACGATTCGGATGCTTGTCTGGCTCTGATTTGCGATTCAACTTTTGGAGCATTAAAACGAAGTAAAACCTTGATTCAGGCGCTTCACGAACGGTCTGCCGGAACTACTGTGCCGGAGGCTTTGCGCGAGTACTTGATGAAGCGAAAGGCAGTGTCGGAGGAGCATTTGAAGCTTTTGATACAGATTGAAAAGTTTGAAGCTGAATTTGTGCCGAATCTCAATGCGACAGCTGATGAATTGATTGACTATCTGTCTGTTCGTTCGATTTTAAAACCAACATCCATTCACCACAACGCCTATGTTGCGGCCATTGCCGAGGCCTGGAACCAACTTTCCCGCTATCGGAACGAAAATGGCTGGGGCGACAGTTCGTCCATGTTTCGGGTGGCTTTGGATCAGGTGGTTCTTGAAGGTTCTTTTCAGATTAACGGACGAATAAAGGAGCAGGGCAGTGGCGTGCATTTGCTCACCATTCACGCGTCGAAGGGGCTTGAGTTCGACCGGGTGTACATTGCTGGTGCCAATACCGGGATTATTCCGTTGGAGCAACACAACAAAGCGAGTAAGAATATTAAAGAAGAAAAAAGGCTGTTGTTTGTAGCGATAACAAGAGGGAAAAACGAGGTGGAAATTGGCTGGCATGCCCAACCGACATTGCGCAATGCCGAACCAAAACCGTCATACTTTCTGAATGCCATTCCGGCATCACTATTGATTCAGCGTGAATCTGCGGTTCCATCGTCAGCCGACATAGTAGTGCAGCCGCAGGACGAATGGACCATCGGGCAGCTGGTGCAACACAAAAAGTATGGCGAAGGGCGAATCGTTTCAGTGGAGGAGAAAGAACTGGTTTGCAGCTTCAAATCAGTTGGTGAAAAATCGTTCTCGAAAACTTTTGCGAAAGCTTTACTTACAACGGAAGAGTAAACGTCAAAGCTTTTTATTCGTCATTCTGCTTTCTATCTGAGAATCTGTTGCGAAAGCTGCGACTGATCCTGAAACAAGTTCAGGCTGACGCGTCGGACTCCAGCTTTGTCTCGTTCATCAATACTTATAGCTCCGGTTTCACGACTTTTCTTCGTCTTTTCCACCCATCATCCGGCGAATTTTTAGTTCTTTCCGATGGTCAACTTCACTCCCTGCCCGAAGCGATAGCGTGTATTGTTCCGGTACTTCCACCAGATACGAAAGTTCCGATTTCAACCCTTTGATGACCGTTTCGTTGTTAGCGATTTTTAAGATAGCCGGAGGCAGAAAAAAGAGAAGTGTTTCTCCGGATTGCTCCACACGCATGACCTCTTTTAAAAACTTGGCTCCAAAGCGATCTTCCTGTTGAAAACGCTTGAGCAATTCGTCCCATTTTAGTTTTATTTCGTCCCATTTCATTTTAGGCAACGCCGACTCCTGTGGCCTGTTTAGGCGCTCGCCTACGACACCCGAAAGCGGAGAGGGGAGTTCTTTGTAGAAGTTACGGAGCGCCCAAAGAATGAGGTTTTTATCAATGCGGTGGTCGCCAACGCAAACCGGACAGCCGTTTTTGCATGGGCAACTTTTTACTAATGTGCCGGCATTTTGAATGATTTGATTGACAAAATCGTACACCTTTTCCGAGAAACCCAATCCCCCGGGATAGCCATCATACAGCACAACGGCGTACTTTGTGCGCTTGGTTTCCGCATCCACAAACGAAAAAACGTCGCCTCCCAGATCATTGTCGGTAGCCATAACCATCATAGCTGCTGCAGCTTTAATGCAGTGTACCAGTCCTTCGCTGTAATCGAACCGCGGAATTTTACCTTCGGGAGTTCCCTGCTCCAACGCCGGCGCTTTTCCGGTGGCTACAAAGGTGCGGACCACAATATCAGGTATTTCAATCCAGCAGGCCTCGGTATCCATTTTTGTTCGCAAAATCTCGGATAGTTCCGTAAATCCAAGATTTTGGTGGGTGTTGAATTCAACCATTTTAAATCCGGTAATCATCACTGTCACCCGAACATCGCCAAAAAAACGGTTGATTCGATGTTCTTTCGCTTGTTCATGTTCCATCAGGATGGCAATGTTTCCCGGTTTATGAGGTTCGGTGTAGTAGTTTGAATTTACTTCTTTCACGAAAGCCGTTTTGCTTTCCAGATCCAGTTTAATCGACTTATATTGAACGCTGTCGTGCAGGTAAATGGCCCCGGGGTAAAATTCTTTTTTAGCTTGAATGAGGTCGACAACCGTGATCGTCTCCTGTTTGTCGGAGTCCACAATTTTAATGGTGTCGCCGGTAATGTTGCGCAAACTAATTTCGTGTGCCGGCGATATATCACCACTCCACTGGTAGGTGTTATTTTGCTCCAGTAGTTCTCCTTCTTTTTGAAGCAATGGAATTATTTCGCCTAAATCGGGGAAACTGGCAATATCGTCGATGGTTAAAGGCAGCTCGGCTGATGCCGCGCGAATGTGTGAAAGCTGAATGTACAGGTTGTCACGGTCGATAATGGCATTTTCCGAGTCGGTTTTCAATAGCCAGTCGGGATGTTGCCCCACATACTGATCGAGTGGTTTTTCTTTCAGCATCACAATAGCATGCGCCTCAGAGCCGTTTCGTCCGGCCCGCCCCAACTGCTGCCAGAAGCTGGCACGTGTTCCCGGAAATCCGCCCATCACAACTGCATCCAGACTTCCGATGTCAATTCCGAGTTCCAGCGCATTGGTTGACACCACTCCCAGTAAGGCTCCTTCAACCAAATCCTTTTCAATTTTGGCCCGCTCAACGGGGGAATATCCCCCTCGATAAGCTGAAATCTTATCCGAAAGGTCGACACCATATTCCATTGGATCTGAAGCCAGCACGTCGCGACTCTCTTTGGTGACAATTTCCGTTTCGCGGCGCGATTGGCAAAAAGTGATTGATCGTACGCCCGATAGAACCAATTCGGGGAGAATACCGCGCAACTCTTCGGTGACCGCTTTTTTGCGTTTCGCACCCTCCAAATATTCAGGTTGAAAAAAGTGAATTTGCTTGGCCGGAGCCGGAGAACCATCCTGCCCGACCAGTTCAAATGGTGTATGACAGATATTTTCGGCCAGTTCCAACGGATTGGCAATTGTTGCCGAACTGCACAAAAAGCGGGGCTTATTTCCGTGATAGTCGCAAATGCGCAACAGCCGGCGGAACACATTCGAAACGTGTGAGCCAAATGCTCCACGGTAGGCGTGCAGCTCATCAATGACAATGGTGTCGAGATTGGCAAACAGATGCGGAAACCCATATTTATTGTGATTGGGCAGGAAACTCGCATTCAGCATATCCGGATTGGTCAGGATAATGTTAGCCTGCTCGCGAATGCGGCTTCGCTCGGCGGGAGCGGTGTCGCCATCGTATATCCCGGCCTGAATTCGGTTCTCTCCAAAGAAAGCCACAAACTCTTTGATGTTGCGAAATTGATCTTTGGTCAGTGCTTTAGTGGGGTAAATAAATATAGCCCGGCGCGAAGGATTCTCTAAAATTCGCTGGACAACAGGAAGATAAAAGGACAAAGATTTGCCACTGGCTGTTCCGGTAGTGATAACGACACTTTTACCGGAATGGGCTTTCGTAAACATCTCGCCCTGATGTGAATACAGTTTTTCATACCCGTTTTGTTTCATCCAGTTTTGTAATTCGGGATGCAGGGTTGATGGGGGATTGACAAAAACCGCCGGGCGCGACTCTAAATGTCGGGTTGCTATTATACGGTCGGCATGTTTCAACAAAATACGGGATACAGCACTACTCATAACTCACTCATAAAAAATGGAGAGCAAAGATAGGGTTTTATCCTCCTTTTGGTTAGAAATCAGTCAGCAAGTATAATTGCAAATGTTTATTTAGCGAGCTACCGATCTATTGTCTCTGTCAGGAAAGTGGATGACAAAAAGAACAATTTATTCGATATTATTCTGGAGTTCAGCTTCCCGAATATCGACCGATACACTCATCTCATTTTTACCACTGCTGTAGATTACTCCTTTTAGTGGAGGCAGGTCGTAATAGTCGCGCCCCCAGGCGACTATCAGGTGCTGGTTTTCGGGAATTATATTGTTGGTCGGATCAAAGTCGACCCAACCAAAGCCGGGAATATAAATTGAAAACCAGGCGTGAGAAGCGTCCGCTCCAATCAATTTCTCCTTTCCAGCTGGTGGAATGGTCTCAATGTAACCACTCATGTAACGGGCCGGAAGTCCAACCGAACGAATACACGCGATGGCTACCTGAGCAAAGTCCTGACAAACGCCTTTCTTTTCGGCAAAAACTTCGTGGAGAGGTGTGGCCACATCAGAAAAACCCGGTACAAACTGGAAATCAGTGAATATCCGCTGCATCAGTTCATTTGCCGCATCAAAAACCGATCGGTTGGGTTGAAACGATTCAGCCCCATAATTTCTTATTTCGGGGCTAATTTTCCGGATCAACGGTGATTCTAACGTATATTGACGAGCATCCAAAATTTCCGGAGTGAGAGCTTTTAAATGTTCGATGGCTTGATTCATAGTCACCTGACGGCTGGCATTGGAATAATACGATTGGGTGATTGCCTGGTGATCCCGATCGATTATACTCTTTGAAATGACTTTTAATTCGTCGTGCGGTTCCTGAATTGAAAAACGCGTTAAATGATTCCCGAAAAAGTCTAATCGTTCGGTGATTTCGGATGGTTTCGGATGGATTTCCAGTTTAAAGTCGACTAATTGCTGGCCCGGGAGGTTGCGTGGCTTTAGCGTTGCCATGTTGTGGCAATAGCTTACGAAACTATCGTAATGATAACTGGTTTTGTGAAGGACCTGAAAAATCATAATGGCTAGGCGAAGCTTTGATTAATTAATTGATTTTGCTGGTAGCTATGACTGAAATAAGTGGTTGTAACGGCCAATGAAGCATGAAAAAGCAAGTCGCTTAATTCGGACATTAAATGGTCGAGATCTTCGCGAATGCTACTTCCCGGGGAAACCTGAACCAATTCAGCACTGGTTGCCAACCGTAATTTGGCAAAACCTTCAAAAATAAATTTTTCGTAATTGGTTAATTCGTGCGACTGTTGCGACAGTGGTAAAACGGCCAAATCCTTATTCAGTCGGTTAAATCGGTAGGCCACGGAGCGCGGATATTTTTGATCTAAAATAATCAAGTCAATCACATTTTCCAGCTTGATGTACGAACGGTAACTGTGTCGGTAAATATTTAAGCTTTCGTGACTGTTTAATAACGATTCAAGAATTTCATATTCAATATGTTCATCGTGCTTAACAACCAACAGGCTGCGACATTTTGAGATGTTAAGCATGCTTAGCTCGAGTTGAAGTCCGATGAAATACAACAAAAGGCCATGCTCGATTAGGATGCATTCTTCCACTAAACCCATAAAGGCGATCAGGCGTGTAATTAGCTGATCAAGCGTTTGAATTAGCTTTCGGGTATTGATGTTCTCGTCCAGCAGCACATCTTTCCAAATGGTGTTGATGCGTTCAAAAACCCGCCACATATCTGACGACCACAAATTCCGGATCGAATAATAGGCATTGAAAAACATGTCCATCGTATGCGATAAACTGCCTGCCCTGTTCGAGTTTAGAATGACATCGTAAATTTCTTTTACCGGATCTTGAATTGGTTTGTCGCCCACAAATCCGGGGAAAGTACAGGTAAGATTAGTTACCGCTTTCAGAAGTGCATCGAGACTTTGATTGTTTGGCCTTCGCTCGTTGAAGTTTGTAAAGTTCATCTGCTTAAGAATCATACGCAGAAAGCGAGCGGTTGAAAGTGCCCGCCCAACGTAACGTCCGGCCCAAAAAAGGTTTTCAGCCGTCAAACTTGGGAGATCACTTAGTCCGGATTCTATAAAATTGGTTGGCCGGGAAAGGCTGACAATCGGCTTCTTTTGATCGTTATCCTTGCCAAGAATCCATAAATCTTTGCTCAATCCACCCTTTTGGTTTGTAACAGCGTTGTTGCCAACGCCGGAGGCTACCCGAACCAATCCTCCGGGCATAACTTCGTAGCCACCATTTGAGGCAACTCCGAAGGTTCGGATGGTCATATTGCGCGGTTCCAGATTATGACCGACAAAAGTGGGGGTTGTTGAAAAACCAATTTGTTCCTGTGCTACAAAGCGATAGGGACGATCGATAATTTGAGCCCGTAGTACCTCCAGATCTTCATTGTTCATTTGAAACCCAACAAATACGCTATCGTTGTGTGGGCGATCGATACGCCGAACCACCAGCTCTGAAAGATGTTCAAGTACATATTGTCGTTCTTTTTCCTGTCCGCACCACCACGAAGCAACCTGCGGCAAAATTAATTCCTGATTGAGGAAATACTTTGCGATGCCCGGAATGAAGGGAATCAGGCCCGGATTTTCAAGCACCCGCGATCCAATTGGATTGATAATGCTCACATTTTTTTTGCGAACCACTTCTAGCAAGCCGGGAATACCCAGCTGGGAATCTTCGCGCAGCTCGAGCGGATCTGAGTACAGATCATCGACACGACGCAAGACCACATCAACCTGTTTGAGGCCTTTCAGTGATTTCATCCAAAGATAGCCATCGCGCGCAACCAGATCATTTCCCTGAACAAGCGGATATCCCATGTACGATGCCAGATAGGCATGTTCGAAATAGGTTTCGTTCAAGGGGCCTGGTGTCAACACGACAATGACCGGGGAGTCGATTTTTCGCGGTGACGAGTTGATCAGCAAATTGTTGAAATGCTGAAAGAATGGCTTCAGCTTTTTGTAATACAATCCTTTTGATAGCTCAGGAAGAACCCGGCTAATCGTTTGCCGGTTTTCAAGCGCATAGCCCATACCCGATGGCGCCTGTGTCCGATCGCTGAAAACCCACATTTGTCCGTCGGGCCCCCGGGCGATATCAGCCCCGTATAGTTGAAGGCGTTTGTTTGACAGGTATTCAATTTGGTCGCACTGGCGGATAAACCCACGGTGCGAGTAAATCACTTCCTGCGGAACAATTCCATTGTTTATTAGATCCCGCTTGCCATATAAATCCTTTAATATCAGGTTGAATAGCTCTGCGCGCTGCTGGATTCCCTTTTCAATGGTTTTCCATTCCTTCGCGTCGATAAGTGAAGGAATGGCATTTAAATTCCAAGGGCGGTTCAGCCCCTGAGGATCATTATAAACATTGTAGGTGACTCCGTTCTCCGAGAGATACCAATCCAGATCAGACTGACGAGAGGTCAGGTCTCCATGTCCAATGGTGGCTATATTTTGAAAAAGTACTTCCCAATGTGCTTTCACCGAAGCGTCTTTTCCAATCGCTTCGTCGCTGGCACGTCCAATGGTATAGTCTTCAAATGGTCTGTATTTGGTATCAGGCATCAACTTATGTTATTTTCCAATTGTGTCTTAAATCGAGCGTATGCGGGAACTCCAAACTTACAGGAATTTCTTTGTAATCAAATGTTTTCACATCAGAATGTACAATTACCGACCTTACAGGTAGTTGATCAACCATTTGACTTTCCGGAGAAGCAATTTCTCCTTGTGTGTGACCAAAGTCCCAGAATCGGTTTATTCTGCGCGATTCGGCCTCGTAGCTGTTCACCGGATATGAGTCGTATGAGAGACCTCCCGGATGAGAAACAAAGTAGGTACAGCCTCCGATCGAACGTTTATTCCAACTGTCAACAATGTCGAATACCAGCGGAGTATCAACGCCAATTGTCGGGTGGAGCGACGACCATGGCTGCCATGCTTTGTATCGGATACCTGCAACGTACTCACCCTTTTTGCCGGTAGCAGATAGTGGTACTTTTACGCCGTTGCAGGTGAGTGTATAGCGTTCGTCCACAAAATTATTTAGCTTAACCTGAATACGCTCAACCGACGAGTCGACATAACGGGCAGTACCGCGACCCGACATTTCTTCACCCAAAACATTCCAGGGTTCAATCGCCATTCGCAACTCAAGATCAATGCCTTGAATGTTGACCATGCCGTAAAGTGGGAATCGGAACTCGAAGAACGGATCAAACCAGTCGAGTTTGAATGGGTATCCGGCTGCATTTAGTTGCGAAACAACGTCCTTGATATCTTCTTTGGCATAATGCTCCATCAGAAAACGGTCGTGAAGCTCGGTGCCCCATCTAACCAATTTGTGCTTATACGGTTGGCGCCAGAACCAGGCAACCAACGTTCGAACAAGCAACATCTGCAATAAACTCATTCGGGCATGAGGTGGCATGTCGAAAGCACGAAGCTCCAGAATTCCCAACCGTCCGGAAGAGGAATCGGGAGAGTATAACTTGTCGATGCAAAACTCGGCACGATGGGTGTTTCCGGTAATGTCGGTTAGCATGTGGCGAAACAAACGGTCGGTCAGCCAGTAAGGTACATCTTGTCCATCGGGTATTTGCTCAAAGGCAATTTCCAGCTCGTAGAGGTTTTCGTATCGGCCTTCGTCAACCCTTGGTGCCTGACTCGTAGGACCAATAAAAGCTCCGGAAAATAAATAGGAAAGTCCCGGATGATGCTGCCAGAAGGTTAATAAGCTACGTAATAAATCAGGCCTGCGTAGTAGCGGGCTGTCTGCTGGTCGTTCGCCGCCTAGCGTAACGTGGTTGCCGCCTCCTGTTCCGGTATGTTTTCCGTCGAGCATAAACTTTTCGGTTCCCAGTCGGGCAAGCTTGGCTTCTTCGTATAAGGCAAGTGTGTTGTCAGTTAGTTCTTTCCAGTTTTTGGCCGGATGAATGTTCACTTCAATAACACCAGGGTCAGGGGTTACTTTTAGTTGCTCCATCCGATTATCGCGTGGAGGTTCGTAACCTTCCAGTATAATCGGAACCTGCAATTCTACAGCTGTTGCCTCGAGAGCGGCCGCCATATCCAGAAATACTTCAGCGCTATCGAGCGGAGGCAGGAAAATATAGAGTTTGTTATCCCGAATTTCGCTGCAGATGGCGGTGCGAATAAACGGTAAGGCTTGGGTGATTTTAGGTACTCCGGCATTTTTTCGTTGTTGCACGACCTCATGATACTCGCCCAACGAACCAGTTTCAGCATACAAATCGGGCTCAAAAACAGGCTCGCTGTCGATTGTCGGGCTCTCGAGAAGCGAACCCAGAGGGAGTCTTAATCCCACCGGTGAGTTTCCGGGAGTTAGGAATAAGTTCTTGCGTCGAAATTCCCATTTACTACTGATCCAATGATTTTTATATCGGTTTAGGGGAAGCACGAAACCTGCCGGGTCGTTCATTCCCTTATTTAGTAGTTCACTTAATTTTTGCCGCTCCAACGGATCTTTCAGATCCGTTTTCAATGGATCGACATCAACAGGCAGGCGTCCTTCTTCCCATAAAAAGTAGAAAGCGTCTTCATAGGCCGGGATAATTGTTTCTGCGTCCATTCCCAGGTAGCTGGTCAGGGTTTTTAAAAACTTCTCGGCAAGTTCCGGAGCAGGTTTGTAGGAGTCGGTGAAAGAAGCCAGAAGTTCCGGATTTTTCCAGACCGGAAGACCATCTTTTCGCCAATATATGCCAACTTGCCAGCGAGGTAAGGGTTCGCCTGGATACCATTTCCCTTGTGCATGATGCAGGAGCCCGCCTTTACCAAACCGGCTGAGCAGACGAGTGGATAGCCTGGACGCCAGTTCACGTTTATGCGGTCCGTCGGCAGCTGTATTCCATTGTTCCGATTCCATATCGTCAATGGAAACAAAGGTTGGTTCGCCACCCATTGTCAAACGCACATCGCCTTTCTGAAGTTCTTTTTCTACCTCGAACCCCAGTTTGTAAATCGATTCCCATTGATCTTCGGTATAGGGTTTTGTGACCCGGGGTGATTCGAAAATACGAGTAACTGTGTTGCTGTGAAAGAACTCGGTTTTACAAACATCGGTATAGCCGGTCACTGGGGCGGCACTTTCGTATGATGGGGTACAAGCCAGCGGAATGTGTCCTTCGCCGGCCAGCAAGCCCGAAGTGGCATCGAAACCAATCCATCCGGCTCCGGGGATATAGGCTTCAGCCCAGGCATGAAGATCGGTAAAATCAGCTTCCGGTCCCGAGGGGCCATCAAGCGATTTTTCGTCGGCAGCCAGCTGAACGAGGTAACCCGAAACAAAGCGGGCACCAATTCCCAGATGACGCAAAGCCTGAACTAGTAGCCATGCAAAATCGCGGCACGATCCGGTTCCTATCTGAAGCGTTTCTTCACATGATTGAACACCCGGTGCCATCCGAATGGTATAATTGAGATGCTTGTATAGCTTTTGGTTAAGGTCGATTAAAAAGTCAATTGTTTTACGGGATTTACAGTTGACCGTTTTTAACCATTCTTTCAGAAGCGGACCACTTTCTCTGATCTCCAGATAGGGGATTAGTTCTTTTTGAAGAGTTTCGTCGTAGGTAAACGGATATTCCGTTGCCGATTCGTCAATAAAAAAATCGAATGGATTGATCGTTTTCAGATCAACGATAATTTCAACTTCGACTGATAGCTCATTGGTTTTTTCGGGGAACACCAATCGGGCCTGGTAGTTGCCGAAAGGATCTTGTTGCCAATTGAAAAAGTTCTCTTCCGGTTTTATTTTAATCGAATAAGCTTCAATTGGTGTTCGACTATGAGGAGCCGGACGGAGACGAAAAATATGCGGCGATAAGTTTATCGTCCGGTCGTATTTGTAGATCGTCTTGTGAGAAATGACAACTTTTAAAGCCATGAGCAGTTTATAATTTGGTAATTACGATTTCGAAACATTGTTTTCGATCGAGAAGAAAGAGTCGGAAATAGCCTGAGCTGCGTTATTGAGTTTGATTTGGATGTTATCCAAATATTCATGCATCCCGGTGTTTATAATGTCGGTAATATCGGTGTATTCAAGCTGCGAAGTCATCTGCCCGACTTCTTTCTCTGCACGATTGGAGTAACCGATCGTTTGACCGGAAATAGCCTTCAGTGATAATGTTGTATGTTCCAGACACATTGTGATCGACCGTGGGAATTCCTTGTCCAGAATCAGAAATTCAGCAATTCCTGCCGGAGTGAGTTTTCCGTAAAGTTTCCGGTACATGTCGTACGCGCTAACCGATTTTAACAAAGCTGCCCATTGGATGATATCGACTGAAGTGCCAACATCTTTTGGCGATGGCAATAACAGGTGATATTTTACATCCAGTATCCGCGATGTTTTGTCGGCTCGCTCAAGTAGTTTTCCAATTCGGCCAAAATGCCAGCCTTCCGTACGAGATATGGTCGCGTCGATAATTCCCCAGAATAGCTGGCAACCTTTTTTTATTTCATCAAAGTATATTCTGGGATCTCGTTTTGTCCATATCTTTTTCGACAACCCGTTCTTAACCAGATAATAGAGGGAATTAACCTGTTCCCAAAGCTCTTTGGTAATTTCGGGACGAATGGAACGTGCGTTTTCACGCGCATTAACAATGCAATTGTAGATTGAATTTGGATTCTTGGGGTCGAACCCAAGAAAATAAATCACCTTTTCCTTGTCGATAGTTTTGTGCATCAATTCATATAAATCCCAATCACCGGTTGTAACGACCAAGGGTTGCCATTGTTCTGAAACATTTGGTGGCAACTCCAGCGATAGATTAAAACTTACATCCATAAAGCGGGCATAGTTCTCTGCCCGTTCCATATACCGGTTCATCCAGTACATTGCGTCTGCTACTCTACTCAGCATGTTTTTTCGTTTTATAAATTGTCAACAACCCACGTGTCTTTGCTACCTCCACCTTGAGATGAGTTTACCACCAGTGAACCTTTTTTCAATGCTACACGGGTAAGCGCTCCGGGAATGATTTTCATCTCTGATCCGTATAGAATATACGGCCTCAAATCAACGTGACGACCTTCTATTCCTTCCTCGGTAAGGGTCGGAACGCGTGAAAGGTTAATGGTAGGCTGAGCAATATAATTTCGAGGGTTTTTCTTTATTTTCTGTATAAATTCAGCTTGTTCTTCCTTAGTCGATTTTGGTCCGATCAGCATTCCATATCCACCGGAAGCATCGGTTTGCTTCACAACCAGATCAGCAATATTTTCGATAACGTATTTTTGGTCGTCTTTGCGGTCACAAATGTAAGTTTGAACGTTGGGGAGTATCATTTCTTCGCCTAAATAATACTTTATGATCTCCGGAACATAGGCATAAACAGCTTTATCATCGGCCACGCCGGTTCCGGGGGCATTCACCAACACCACATTGCCTTTCAGGTAGGCACGAAACAAGCCGGGTGTGCCTAGCAACGAATCGGGACGAAAAACTTCAGGATCGATAAAATCGTCGTCAACCCGACGGTAGATTACATCAACCCGTTTCAATCCTTTCGTGGTGATTTTGTATACAAAGTCATTTTTAACAACTAAATCGCGGCCTTCAACTAATTCGGCTCCCATTTGCTGAGCCAGATAGGCATGCTCAAAGTAAGCCGAATTGTAAATACCCGGAGTAAGAACAGCAATGGATGCCGGTGCAACTGGTGATAGCGATTCGAGCATGTCGCGCAGGTAGTGCGTGTAATCATATACCGGCCGAACATTTAGTTTTTCAAATACTTCGGGGAAGGAGCGCTTTAATATTTCACGATTCTCGAGCATATACGAAACACCGGAAGGACAGCGCAGGTTGTCTTCCAATACATAGTAAGCTCCATCGCCACCGCGAATAATGTCGGTTCCGGTAATATGAATCCAAACCCCTTTGGGTGGTTTTAGCCCAATACATTGCTTCAGGTAGGTTGAGCTTGAAAAAATTAATTCCTTGGGGATGATTTTATCCTTTAGAATCTTTTGATCATTGTAAATATCATCAATGAATAAATTCATCGCCTGAATTCGCTGTTTCAATCCTTTCTCCAGAAAGTCCCAATCCTGACCATTAATAATGCGTGGGATGATATCCAAATGGAGAATTCGCTCAATTCCCTGGTTGTCGCTATAAACGTTAAATGTCATTCCTAACGACATCTGAACTCTGTCGGTTGAGTGTTGCAACAGATTGAGTTTTTTTAACCCCATTTTCTTTAGCCGGTCAATAAAAAGGGCGTAATGAGGCCTGACTTGTTTGTCGTTGTCAAAAGTTTCATCGAAGAAACCTTCAGTTACATATTGTTGGAAGTCTATTTTTGTCATATTGCTGCCATGAGGTTTTTGTAATAACGGATTTTAAGAAGGAAAAGTTTTCCTGTCTTTCAAATTGATCATTTAATTAATCCAAATGTATACAAAATGTCATTCGGGCGTTCGTTGTTCGTGCAAATGTTCGGAATTGTTGTGTTTTATTTAATTTTCATCACTTTTAAATTACCCGAACTAAACGTCATAGTGGTTGATTTATGCTCTCTGTTCCACATAAAAGTAATCTTTTTTTTAGTTGTTTTCTAATTTAACCGGCAGGTGTGTCGCAATTATTCTACTCTATCTTGTGCGTTGGTTATCAGGTTAACTAACAAAAATAACGTGTCGGTTTTACCACAAGGAGAAAAAAAGTGAGATATGAAAATGGTTTTTACCGAACTGACAAATCCTGCTCTGATGCCTGGTTTTAAAGTCGATTGTTTTAAGCCTGGAATTTGGATTGAATGGCTGGCGATTGAACATAGTAATTCAGTAGTCGCTGAATCTGCTGCAATAAGATTAGTTTAAATTCAATTAACGAGTCTCTGCAAAATGGCCTACAGACTATGAAAATTCATTTATTTCGCCATTCAAAATAACCAGTCGCAATGGAAAACGCAAAAATAAAACGCATTCAGGATTTGAGCAAAATCTTACTTGAGGTAGGAGCCTTGTTGATGGCATCAGGAGCTAATTCGTCACGAATACGAATTACAACTTTGCGTATTGCCGGAGCTTATGGCTACAGTGCCGAACTGCTGATAACTCACCGGGCATTAATGTTGACTGTCTTCGATGAAGAATCGGACTATTTTTATAGTAGTTTGAAACGAACGTCGCCCCACGGAGCTAATTTCAAGATGGTTAGCGGAATTAGCCGAATGAGCTGGCGGATTGTCGAAGAAGCTTGGGATTTTCAAAAGGTCTGGGACGAAATTGAGCGGTTAAAATCGCTTCCGCACTATCCGCGCTATGTTATTTTGCTGACGGTAGCCCTGGCCGGAGCTTCTTTTTGCCGGTTGTTCGGCGGTGGCCCGATTGAAATGTTGTTTTGCTACGTCGCTACTTTCAGTGGTTTGTTCATTCGGCAGGAGGCTATCAAAAAAAGTTTTAATCCGTATCTCTGTATATTTTTTGCCGCATTTACTTCGTGTTTAATTGCCGGAAGTGCTGTCAAATTTCATCTTGGTACAACACCTGAACATGCTTTTGCGACCTCAGTTTTGTACCTTATTCCCGGAATTCCGCTGATCAACTCATTGTCAGATTTACTGGATGGAAATATCATGAATGGCTTGGTTCGTGGAATGAATGGTTTGATGATTTCCTTTTCAATAGCGTTAGGCATGTTGTGTACAATTCTAATTTATAATATTTAAACCGATGGAGTGGATTACATTTTTTGAAAAATGGATTTGGTTGGGATTTGCTGCGGTGGGTTTTGCGGTGCTGTTCAACGTTCCTCCGCGTACTTTGTGGGTGATTTTTGTGCTGGGAGCTTTAGGAGGCAGTTTGAAATTCTTTACGATGAAACTCGGCGGAGGAATAATCCTGGGTTCTTTTTTCGGTGCCATGTTGGTCGGTTTTTTAAGTATTTCAGCCGCTCATTTACGTCATGCTCCGCCATTTGTGTTTGCTATTCCAGCTGTAATTCCAATGGTTCCCGGAGCCTTTGCTTATCGTATGATGCTTGGAATTATCAATCTTACCGGCGAAGTCGACCACGAGATATACGGACAATTGCTAAGTGAAACGGTTAATAACGGGTTAATAGCGTTTTTTGTCCTCATGTGTTTGGCTTTGGGCGTATCAGCTCCTATGTTGTTGACTCGTCGCGAATCGGCAAAACAGATTAAAGTTCCATTGAAAATCGATGAGTTGATCAAAAGATAGTCTGGCCAGACTGCGATAATTTTTGCTTTTAGAATTTATAAAATGTTACTTTTTTTCGGTCTTAATACAGTGTACAATAGGATGCAATGATTATTGATCGTCAGATGCTGACTGTGTTTCATTCAGAAATAACCGGGTGATTGGTTTGTCACGCTCGTACTCCAGCATGCAGCCCCCTTTTGTGTTGCTTATTTTTAATAAATCTAAATAAAATGTAACTAATCAGGTTGCATAGGTCGTAGTAGTGAGTAGCAGCGACAACTTTAAATTCTGAAGAGTTATAAGCATGTTGTTGATTTCGTTTGGAGTTCGTATTTGCGATCCTTTACCGATTTAAATGATCAGTTGTTTGCTTATGACGTTCAGATCTCACCCCGAAATTCCAGTAAAAATACCAGCAGCACGTTCAACGGGGCTGTACTATAATATATACTTTCTGATACTAGTTCAATGCCCAAAAATTTGAAATATGAAAAACTTAGAAGTTCTGAAACAAGGATATCAGGATTTTGCCAAAGGCAATGTTGAGGCTGTTGCAGCGAATTGGCACAATGATATTGTTTGGGAAGAATGTCCCGGTATGCCGATGGTTGAAGGAGATGCCGTTTACATTGGAGCCAAAGCTGCTGTCGAAAAGGTTCTGGCCCGGCTGCCTGAGTTTTTTGATAATTTCAATCTTGAAATTTCCGACTTTGTTGACGGAGGTGACAAAATAGTTATGGTTGGCTATTACACCGGAGTGTTGAAAAGTACAGGAAAGCCATTTAGGGCTCATGCGACCCATACCTGGGCATTTAAAGACGGAAAAGTCAGCCACTTTATTCAAGCAGTGGATACGGCAACGATTCTTAATTCTTGATTGATTGATTGATTGATTGATTGATTGATTGATTGATTGATTGATTATCAGTGAATCAGTGTGCGATTGTTGGTCGCTGCTCCGTGAAAAATCAGCAAAATATCATTTGCTCTCTTCCCAAAGATATCACCCCGTCGAATATTTACGAAACGATCCTGCAGAGATAATACTTTTTCAATTTCTCAACAGGTCGGAAATCAAACATTAAAAAAATACAGATGAAAATAGTTTTAGTAGCAACATTAGTCATATTTCTGGCTATTGGAGTCAATGCACAGCAAGAACCTGCCACGGAATTTCTATTATTCGAATTTATGGAAGTGCCTGATGAAAATGGCAATGCCTATTGGCAAGTTGAATCTTTTTGGTCAGGAATTCATCAGCAACGAGTAGCCGATAGCTCGATTATTGGTTGGGACCTCTGGTCGTTGACCCCTTCTGGTACAAAGCAGGGATCTCAATTTTTAACGGTCACGATTTTTGCGAGTCTAAAAGACATGCTTAATTCGATGAATTCTCTGGATATTACGAGCTACGCAAAAAAAGCCTACCCCGATATGACCGATGAGGAATTTGGGGGTGTTATGGATATGACCGTAAAGTCGAGAGATTTGGCTCATCAGGTTTTGTTGGTCGGTATTGACAAAACCACTGACGACTATCAAATGAAGGTTGGCAGTATTGTTACTCTGGATATCATGAAGCAAGTGGCTGAAAACTATGAGGAAGCCGAGTCTGAAATTTTTAAACCCTGGCATCAGCAATTGGTCGACGATGGAAAGAAAGCTCACTGGGGATTGTTGAAAGCAATTCTTCCGGTAGGTAATGATGTTTACGGAACCCACATAGCCTATAGCTTTTATAAGGACATGAACCAGTTGGCCGAATTCATGGAGGGCTTCGGGGATAAAATGGATGTGATGACCGGAATGGCCGTTGAGCAAGGGCTGAAAACCCGGGATTGGCGAGAAATGAAAATCGGCAGATTGGTCATGATTGTACGATGAGAAGTACTGTCTGGTGTGTTTAGTATCGTTGATATGTAGGTATTTGTATCCCTTATTTTTGAGATACAGACCTTTTGGTGTTTTTTTGCAAAATAGCGTAACTTTATTCGAAAATAGTCACAATTCTAATTCAATTATAAAATGAAGGTAAAAGCATACGCAGCAAGCAAAGCTGCCGGAAAATTGAGTCCATTTGAATACGAATTACCCGCTTTGGAGAGCGAACAGGTCGATATTAAAGTTCATTATTGCGGCATTTGTCATTCCGACTTAAGCATGCTAAACAACGAGTGGGGAATGACTGAATATCCGTTTGTTCCCGGGCATGAAATCATCGGACAGGTGGTGGCTGTTGGTAACGAAGTGAAAAACCTTCGGGTAAATGATTTTGTTGGGCTTGGATGGAATTCAGCTTCCTGTATGCATTGCGATCAATGTATGGAGGGTAGTCATCATCTTTGTACAAGTATTGAAGGTACCATTGTCAGACGGCATGGTGGTTTTGCCGACTATGTGCGATGCCATTGGTCGTGGGCAATTTCGCTTCCCCAAGGGATTGATATTCAGAAGGCAGGTCCGTTGTTGTGCGGAGGTATCACGGTTTTCAATCCAATTATTTTGGCAGGTGTAAAACCGACTGATAAAGTTGGGGTAATCGGTATTGGCGGATTGGGACACATGGCCTTAAAATTTCTGAATAAATGGGGGTGCGAGGTGGTCGCCTTTAGTTCAAATCCGGACAAAAAGGAACAAATATTGGCCATGGGCGCAACTAAAGTCATTAATTCGAGAGATCCCAAAGAGCTGGAAAGTATTGCCGGAAGCCTAAGTTTTATTCTGAATACAACGAATGTGAAACTGGACTGGAACTCGTATTTATTGACGCTGGCACCAAAAGGAAGATTGCATACAGTTGGTGCAGTGTTGGAACCCATGGAAATTCCTGCTTTTTCGTTGATAATGGGTGAAAAATCGGTCGCGGGGAGTCCGCTAGGTAGCCCGGCTCTCACTAAAACAATGTTGGAATTTTGTGTTCGTCACAACATTTATCCGATGGTTGAAGAGTTTCCGCTGGATCAGGTAAACGAAGCAATGGCCCATTTGGAAGCCGGGAAAGCCCGGTATCGGATTGTTTTGAAAGTTTAAAAAACGAGCTAACGTAATTTTATTTCGAACGGTTTGAGTTTGCTTAATCCGATCGATTCAGAATTCAGTTGGCGTTAGAAATTAGTTCACAAATAGTTTGATGAATACGGATGAGCGATCATGTTGTCCGTATTCATTTTTTTTGTTTCATGATAATGCTGAAGGACCAACGTACAGGTTGAATAGTGGTTTTTGTTGTTTTGGTTTGGCTAGTTTGATCTCAATTTTCGCAACGAAATAAGTCTTTCCCCATCTGTTATATTTTTCCTACTTTTAGACCTCGTTGAAAGAAAATGAACAGGACTGATAGTCGAACTGTTTTGAACATACCACAGTCCACCAGAGCCTAATAATTTGATGATATTATGAAGATACCTGTCGATTTAATCGAAAAATATAATGTACCGGTACCTCGCTATACGAGTTATCCTCCTGCTAACTTTTTTGAGGCTAATTTTGGTACGGCTGATTATCTGAAAGCCGTAACGGAGTCGAATAGTGAACAGCCCGAAAACATATCTATTTACATTCACATTCCGTTTTGTACACAACTTTGTTTGTATTGTGGCTGCAATACGCACATTACGAAAGATGCCGATTTGATGCGTCGTTATGTCGACGCGTTGATAAAAGAGATTCAGATGATTCGCCCGTTGCTTGATAAAAGCCGCAAAGTTTCACAAATACATTGGGGCGGTGGTACTCCAAACGCGATTCCATCATCATACATTGGCGAAGTAATGGCGGTATTGAACTCTGAGTTTGAGTTTATCGACAAGCCGGAAATAGCGATTGAATGTAATCCGGCAGCCTTGAATAAACAATACATTGATGATTTGGCTTCCTTTGGCTTTAACCGGATCAGCATGGGAGTGCAAGACTTTCGCGAAGATGTGCTGAAGGCAGTCCACCGCGAGGTGCCCGAAATTGCGATTGAAGAGTTGGTTCACATGATCAAGTCGCATCAGGGAATGACAGTTAATCTCGACTTTATTTACGGTTTGCCATTCCAAACCGGCGAGTCGTTTGCCAAAACAATTGCCAGGGCTATTGAAATTGCGCCCGATCGGTTGGTGACTTTTTCCTACGCACATGTCCCCTGGGTGAAAAAGGCTCAGCAAAAACTGGAACAATATGGGCTGCCATCAGCTGACGAGAAAGTGAAAATGTTTGAAACCTCGTGGGCGCAGATGAAAGCAGCGGGTTACGTACCAATTGGGCTCGACCACTATGCCCGCCCCGAAGACGAGATGAGCAAGGCTTTGCAAAGTCGCACTTTGCACCGGAACTTTCAAGGCTATTGTACCCGCGAAACAACAGGGCAGGTGTATGCGTTCGGCGTCACCGGAATCAGCCAGCTGGAGAATGTTTATGCGCAAAATTCGCGCACCGTAAGTGAATATCTTGAACATATCGATAAAGGTGAGACTCTTGTGGTGAAAGGCTATATACTGACTCCGACAGAAAAAATTATTCGGCAGATCATCAATGAAATTATGTGCAACCAATACCTGTCGTGGACAAAAATTGGCGACCGGTTTAACCTGCAGCCGGAAGAGGTTAAAAACTTGCTCAACTTCAGCAACGAAAAACTCAACCCGTTTGTCGCCGATCATTTGCTTGAATATAATGATGATGAGATTATTATTTATGATTTGGGTCGCTTTGTTTTACGAAATATAGCCGCTGTTTTCGATATTCATGTTGGTGATCCGAATCGCAAATTTTCAAAATCAGTGTAATGAGCCAAAAAGTAGCTATTATTGGAGCAGGCCTAACAGGTCTTACAACGGCTTTTTACTTGAGGAAGCAAGGCGTTGAGGTAACTGTTTTCGAAAAAGCTGACCGGGTAGGCGGGGTTATTGAAACTTGCCGAACGGACGGCTTCACGTATGAGAATGGTCCGAGTACCGGGGTGCTGGGAACGCCAGAGGCTGCCGAATTGATCGAAGAGCTGAGCGATTTGTGCCGGCTTGAAATAGCAGACGAGGATGCCAAATATCGCTGGATCTGGAAAGACGGTCGTTGGGTCGCGCTGCCCTCGGGCTTGCTTGGCGGCATAACAACCCCCTTGTTTTCCTTCTCCGATAAACTGCGGTTGCTGGGCGAGCCTTTTCGTAAACCGGGAACTAACCCGAACGAAAGTTTGGCTGATTTGGTGCGCCGCCGAATGGGAAAGAGTTTCCTGAAATATGCGGTCGATCCGTTTATTTTGGGGATTTATTCAGGAGACCCGGAAAAGCTGGTGACCAAATTTGCACTGCCAAAATTGTACAATCTGGAGCAGAAATATGGAAGTTTTATTGGAGGTAGTATCAAAAAGGCCAAAGAACCCAAAAGTGAACGCGACAAAAAAGCCACTCGCGAAGTGTTTTCGCTAGAAGGTGGTTTGTCGAACTTAATTGATGCGTTAGTGCAAAAAATAGGTAGCGAACGATTGATTCTGAATGCAGCAGACATTAAAGTTAGTGCAGAAGAATCAGGCTATTCGCTTTCATATAATCAGAATGAAACGGTTCATTTTGATTGTGTTGTTTCAACCGTAGGAGCGTGGGCATTGCCTGAGATGTTTCCTTTTTTAGCCACCGATAAACTTACATCGATTACCAAGCTTCCGTATGCGAAAGTTGTGCAGGTGTCGGTCGGATTTCGGAAATGGGAAGGACGCGAATTGAAAGCTTTTGGCGGATTGGTGCCGTTCTGTGAAAATCGCCGGGTGTTGGGCGCTTTGTTTCTGTCATCGTTTCTGAAAGATCGTGCACCGAATGGAGGGGCATTGATTTCGACGTTTCTGGGCGGAGTGCGTAAACCCGAGATGGTGAAGCTGAGTGATGAAGATATAAAAAGTATTGTTGCTGAAGAGCTAACAGAAATGCTTGGACTAACCAAGTGGAATCCCGATCTGATGGTTGTTAACCGTTACCAACATGCGATACCGCAGTATGGGGCTGAATCGGAACAAAAAATGAAAGCAGTCGCCGAGATTGAAGCGAATTATCCGGGTTTGTTATTGGCCGGAAACTTGCGCGATGGAATTGGAATGGCTGACCGAATTAAGCAGGGACGGGAATTGGCTGAATTACTGATCAAGTAACCACGACGAATGATGAGAAAAGATCAAATCGCAAAACATTACAGAAACTTGCAGCAACAGGTTTGCCAAAAACTGGAGACAGCCGACGGTGGTGGTGTTTTTAAAACCGATCATTGGACCAAAGATATTGGCGAAGGGTTTACCATGGTTTTTCAAAATGGTTCGGCCATCGAAAAAGCAGCCGTAAACTTTTCAGCAGTGAACGGGGTAGTGAACGAAAATATGCGTAAAGCCCTGAAAATAGACGAAGGACAGGAGTATTTTGCCAGCGGCATTTCATCGATCATCCATCCGCGCAATCCGCATGCTCCAATCGCTCATATGAATGTTCGCTATTTTGAGCTGAGCTCAGGGCATTCGTGGTTTGGAGGCGGAATCGATCTCACACCACATTACGTGAATAAGAAAGAGGCCGGTTGGTTTCATCGCGAGCTTAAAAACATTTGCGATCTTTTTAGTCCGGATTATTACCCGAATTTTAAGAAATGGGCCGATGATTACTTTTATTTAAAACATCGTGATGAAACTCGTGGTGTTGGAGGTATCTTTTTCGACCATCAGTCGGCTGATGATGATTTGGCTTTTGAGCAGCTTTTTGCTTTTACCAGAGATCTGACTCAGGCATATCCCCGGATATACAAGGAGCTGTTGAATGCCAATCGTGATAAAGAATATACCGACGATGAAAAGCAATGGCAATATTTGAGAAGAGGGCGTTATGTCGAATTTAACTTGCTGTACGATCGTGGTACAAAATTTGGTCTGGAGTCGAACGGACGCACAGAATCTATTTTGCTGAGCATGCCTCCAATGGCTTCATGGGCTTACGATTTTCAGCCCGTAGCCGGTTCACGAGAGGAAGAGACTTTGAACTTATTAAAGAAAGATATCGGTTGGATTTCGTTTTAGTCATCCCCCTTTTTTTTCGACTAAAACATCGATCTGCAAACAACCGCAACCTCAGTCCGCAAGGGCTGGGGTTTTTTTCGGTGATGCCGTTGATTCGTAACCAATCGGTAAACCCCAAATGTTTCTCAACGCAATGAGTTATAAAGTTGCTCTGTATCTTAAGTGGAAAAGAGATGCTAGATGCTCAATAGTTCCGAATACCCTGAGTACGATTTTAGATTAGAGCTGTTTGATCCGTGAGGATAGCATCGTATTTGATTGCCAGTTACTCTATACTCATGCTCATTTTACGATTTTAAATTGACTTTTAGCCGATTCTATTCGTTCTGCAATACCTCAGAAACATTTAATCTAAAAGCATTCGCTGCAAGTGAGTGAATAACTAGGAAAACTATGGTAACCAGAACTGTTATGGGTGCCACAAACATCCAGATATTAAGTTCTATATGGTGGATGTAACTATTTAGAAACCAGTTTTTATAACCGTGCCATGCCAATGGAGTCGCAATAATAATGGCCAACACTATCTGCACCGATACCTCTTTTATCAATAATCCGGAAACATGGTGCAATTCGGAACCCAGGGCTTTACGAATGCCGATTTCTTTCATGCGTTGGCTAATGGTAATTAGAATCAGGCCAACAATTCCAATAACAGCAATAAGAATGGCCAGTACTGAAAATAGGCCGAACACAAACGAAAAGGTTTTGTCCGGTTTTAAATCTATTTGCATTTGATCATCAAGCAGATAATAGTCAAAAGGTTGGTCGGGGAAGCTTTTTTGGTAAATACTCTCAAGTTCCGGTATAATTGAGCCGACATCCCTGGCGGTTTCGTCGTTAAATTTTAAGGTCAGGTATTTTTTTCTTGCATCGCTAAGTGTAATTACAGTTGGAACGGGGAGATTTTTTATGGATTTATAGTGAAAATCATCTACTACACCCACTATTCGTAGTTCATTCTTTCCGCTTATCACAGTTTTGTCAACGGCTTCGTCTACGCTGGAATACCCTGCACGTTCAGCCGCTTTCTTGTTCATGATAATTGTATTGTGTTTTTCAGTTTCACCTTCTCGGAAGGTTCGCCCCGCAAGCACTTTAACATCATAGAAATCCATGAAGTATTCGTCAACAGCGATTTGAAAATAACCGTTAGCATCGCTGGCATTGTAGCCTTTTCTGTAACAACCAAACCAAGTTTCAATTTCTCTTCCAGGTACATCCGATGTAAATGTTGAGCCTTCCACCTTTGGCAGTTGCATGAACTTATTTTTTAGCACCAATAATTTATTGTGCAATTCGGATTGGGCTTCGCCGGTGCGCGGAGCGCTAATTACCATGCTTTTATGGTAATTTACTCCCATTTCTTTCTCCATCAAATAGTTTGCCTGGTCTGTGGCTACAAATGTTCCGCACAGCAATATTACCGATATAATAAATTGCACGGTGACCATTACTTTTCTGAAAAAAATGCCATCTGCGGAGTTTTTTAGTTTTCCTTTTAAAACGGCAGCTGGCTTGTACGATTGAAGGATAATTGCAGGGTAAATGCAGGACGCTGCAATTCCGACAAAGAAGGCAGCCAAGCCGGTAAAGATAAATCCGGGATACCGGAAAAGATTGAAATCGCCAATGTTGGTGACCGATTTGAATAATGGGTTGAGAATAACAAAAAGTAGCAGGGTAAGAAACAAGCATATGAGATTAAAAAGTAGCGCTTCTTGCAGAAATTGGCTAACTAACGAGAGTCGCGACGCACCATTAACTTTGCGAATGCCAATTTCTTGGGCGCGTTCAACAGCGCGGGCGGTCGTCAGATTTATATAATTAATCCAGGCGACAATCAGCAGAAAGACAGAGAAACCCCACAAAATGGAGATGATTTTTCCGTTACCGGGTGGCTCCGTTTCGTATTCAATGTTCGAAGTTAAGTGGATATCCTGCAAGGGTTGTAGGTAAAACACATCTCTTTTATTTACGCGATCCAGTCGTTCCTTGTAGTTGTCGGCAACCATTCGGGGAAAAGCTTTTTCCGAGAAAGCCAGGTAATCGGTTCCTGGTTTTAGCTGCAGGTAAGTCGTTCCGTAGTCGTAGCCCCATTCCGTGCGTAAATTAGGCCTGAAGTGGTATAGGGTTTCCATTGAAAAAAAGAAGTCACTTTTAATGATAGAATTGGTAGGAACATTTTCGTAAACAGCGCAAACTTCGTAATTTTCGCTGCCATCAACACTTAAAATCTCTCCGATTGGGTTATCTCTGCCGAAGTATCTTTCGGCAGCACGTTGCGAGATGGCGACAGTGAAAGGCTTTTCGAGACCTTTGGTTGAGCCCTGCACCAGCGGAATGGTAAATACCTCGAACATGGACGCTGTGCCGTAGTAAGCTTTCTTTTCATTAAAGAAGACTTTGCCGCCATTTTCTTCGCTGTAACTAATCGTAATATTATGCTTTGGTGTGATGCGCGACTGATTCATCACTTCGCTGTAATTGCTTTTTAGCCAGTCGCCCGCCGGGAAAAACGAATTGGCCGTTTCCCATAGGATTTCGTTTCCGTCGTAACGGTTGTAGGCCAAGCGGTATATATTATCAGCATTTTCGTTGTGACTGTTATAACTGCGTTCGTAGTACACGTACTCAAAAATAAATAAAGCACTAAGTATGCCCGTTACCAGTCCAATTACATTAATTGAAGAGATGTACTTATCCCGCTTTAAGTTGCGAAAGAATAATTTTAGGTTCAAAAAATTCATAGTTCTGGTATTAAAAGGTGTACCGAATTGATGGTTGATAAAGATCTGCACAGGAGGAAATACCTATAACAATGCCAAATTCATAATCGACATAGAAATAGGAATTTAGATAAATCGATTGCCGTTTTGATGTCAAATTATTTTACATTCGGTTGTGAATTTATTTGACAACTTGGGTTATTGTTTCTTGCTTTTCATGTCAGGTCAAATATTCTTTTTAGTGGTGGTGTTTAGCTAAATGCAAATGGTAACTATGGTACCTTTTCCTGGTTCCGATTGCAAGGTGAGTTGTCCGCCGTGCAAGCGGATAATTTGCTTTGACAAGCTAAGTCCAATTCCGTTACCGTTTTCCTTGGTTGAGAAAAACGGGATAAACACTTTTTCCATATTTTCCGATGAAATTCCCTGCCCGTTGTCGCTAAAACTAAATTCGGTTCTACCGTTTTCCAGTCCAACCACAGTCAGCCCAATTTTACCATCGACAGCACCATTGAGAGCTTGTTGTGAGTTCAGAAATAGATTGATAAACACTTGGTTGATTAGATTTTCATCAGCGTAAAGTTCCTGAACTGACTGGTCCAGTTTTATGAAAATTTCAGGTGCTTCTTTCCCTGCGGTTTCCTGCATCAGAAATTTCAATTTTAGCAGCCATTCGGTAACTTCTATGCGGCTGATTTTGGGCGTGGGTACCTTGTTCAATTGCCGAAAGTTATTTACGAAGTTGATGAGGCCGTTGCTCATGTCGTCAATCACATTCAGCCCCTTCACCGTTTTGTCAATGGTCGATTGTGTAATTTCTTTCGGATTTTTTATGGCTTCTTCGTTGGTGAAGAAAGAGCTTAGTTTTTTTGTAAGCGATGTTATGGGGGCAATCGAATTCATTATTTCGTGGGTAATTACCCGAAATAATTTATGCCAGGCTGCCAATTCCTGCTCATCCAGTTCGCGCGAAATGTCCTGCAGTGAGATTATTTTATAACTTTTGTCGCGGTACTTAATTGCCACCGCCGAAATGGAAAGCACCGTAACCCCGTGCTTCCCGTTTTGGCGGTGAATACGGTTTTCGCCCGGTTTAATTTTGGTAAACTGGTGGTACAATTCGAGGTTGTCGTCGCGTAGCCGGTTCAGGTTCGATGTATATTCTATTCCCAGAAAGCACCGGGCGTTGTGGTTGAGTACTTCAAAGTTTCCATCTTCATCAATGGTAATAAAGCCCACACTCAGGTTCTCAATCAAAGTTTCCAGCAACTGCTCTTTGTAACTGATGTCAATCTTTTTTTGCTTCAGTTTTTCGTTCAAAAATCTTAAACTGCCGTATAGCTCTTCAATGCTTTTTCCTTTAATATCTTTGGGCAGTTGCAAGCTGGTATCGTCGTTTCTGATAGCATCGATAAAATAGGCCATACGGCGGTTGGTTTTATTTAGAAAGTTGAGCATGGAAACAGCGAGTAGGAAAATTAGTGGCAAACTGAAAAAAAGAATGGTAGAAGTACCGAAAACGGCGATGTAGTAGCCAGTGCCAATGGCAATTATGCATAAAGCAGCTATGTACGAAGCCAGTCTGAAATATAGATGTTTAGATATCATAGCGCTTAAGTTTGTTGTAAAGCGTTTGTCGCGTGATTCCCAGCTGTTTGGCCGCCATGCTCAGGTTTCCGTTTTGCTTTTCGAGTGCACGTGAAATCAGTTGTTTCTCCATTTCTTCTATCGTAACACAAGCCATTGATTCTGCCGTAGTGCCTGATTTAAAATAAAAGGAATCGGCACCGATCGATTGATCTTCGCATAAAATTACTGCTTTTTCGATAGTGTGCTCCAACTCCCGCACATTGCCCGGCCACTGGTGTTTTTGTAGCTTTTTTATAGCTTGCTCCCCAATTTTACCCTGTGGTTTCATGTACTTGTGGGCATACTTTTCATAAAAAAAGTGGGCGAGTAAAGCAATGTCTTCATGACGTTCACGAAGTGGCGGAACTTCAATGTTAATCGTATTTATGCGATACAAAAGATCTTCGCGAAAACGCTGTTCTTCAATTATTTTATCAATGTTGCAGTTGGTCGCTGATATCAATCGGATGTTTATCGGAATTTCTCTGTTCGACCCCAAAGGAGTGATGGTTCGGGTCTGCAGGGCAACCAGCAATTTGCTTTGTATCGACAACGGAATATTTCCAATTTCATCTAAGAATAAAGTGCCGTTATGTGCCAGCTGAAATTTCCCAATGCGGTCCTCGCGGGCATCGGTAAAAGCTCCTTTTTTATGGCCGAAAAGTTCACTTTCAATTAAGTTTTCGGGTAGGGCGCTGGCATCAACCGTCACCAGCAGTTCGTTTGCGCGCAAGGATTGCCGATGAATTTCTCGGGCTATCACTTCTTTCCCAGTACCATTTTCGCCAGTAATTAAAACATTGGCATCGGTTTTGGCTACCTTAGAAATCAGGTCTTTTATTTTCAGCATGGAAGCCGACTGCCCAATCAAGCGCGGAGCTTCTCTATTAATTACTCGTCTAAGGTCGCGTTCACTTTGTTTGAGTTCAAGCACTTTAGTATTACTTTTGCTCAGTTTTACTGCTGCATTCAGAGTGGCAATCAATTTGTTGTTGTCCCAGGGTTTAAGCACAAAATCGCAAGCACCCATTTTTAAGGCTTTTACAGCTAGTGCCACATCTCCGTAAGCAGTAAACAAAACCACCTCAATGTTTTTATTGAATTTTTTTATTTCCTGAAGCCAGAAGATTCCTTCGTTTCCATTGGCCTGCCCCGCTGTATAATTCATGTCCAAAAGAACAACATCCACATTTCCCCGCTGTAGTGTGCTTATTAAACATTTTGGATGGTTGAGTGTGATCACCTTTTCAAACTCATCTTCCAGTAATAACTCTAAGGCACTCAACACATTTTTTTTGTCATCTACCACTAAAATAGTTGCTGCAATTGCCATGTCGAATCATTTTTTTTTAAAGTAAGGGTATTTTGAGTTTCCCTGTCTTAGGGTGTCAAATAATTTTACAAATAAATGTATGAAAAGTTGACGTGTTTTAGGTGCTTTGTTTTGTTATGTATCAGTTGATCAGTTGTTAATGAAGTTGGCATGAGGCTTGGTTTATTTAGTTGCAGATAAATGATCAAATACCAAAATGAAACTACTACTACTCTCTTTTTTTATTTGTTTCGTACTGATTCTGGAGGCGAAAGAGCCCTTGTCTTTGGAGGCATGTGTTTCTTTTGCTCTGGAGCACAACTTAAGCTTAAAGAGTCAACAATACGATGTTTTGAAGCAAAGACTGCATTTGGCCAATGCAAAACAACAGTTTTTGCCAGCAATAAGTGCCAATTCGTATTACAATGAACGGTTTGGCCGATCGATCGATCCGGAAACGAACACCGCTTTGACCAACCAGTTTTTTACCTCTGGCTTTGGAATAAACGCCAGCTTGAGTCTGTTTGAAGGTTTTAGAAGAAGCAATCGGATTAAGCTGGAAAAGAATCTTTTGGAGTCGGAACGGGCAGGGATCCAGAAAGCGGAAGACTGGCTCACTTTTCAAATCATTGAGCTTTACTCGAATGCCCTGTTTTATCAAGGAATTATTGATGTCATAAGAGAACAGGTTGACCTTTCGTACCGACTGCTAAAAAGACAAAGACGTATGGTAGAATTAGGACAGAAGTCACTACTCGATTTGACTGATGTGGAAGCACAAATGGCAGAGGATAGTTTGGAACTTGAGCGATACGAAATGGAGATGAACTTGGCCTTTCACAGTCTAAGAAAAGCGATGAATTATTCACTGGATGAGGAGCTGGAGTTGGAAGTTTTTCAGCTGCAGGTAGTTGAAGCGCAGAGCTCTAACTGCAATCCCGTACAGGTAATGTTGCTGGCCGAAAAACATTTGCCGCAAATTAGAATTTTGGAAGGGCAGTTAAAAAGTGCCGGACTTTTGTTAAAAGAAACGAAGGCTTCCCTTTGGCCCAGTTTGACATTAAACATAGGAGTGTCGTCGGCTTACAACGAAACTACCCATGACCCCGACGGCGAAACCATGTCGTTTTCAAAGCAGTTGGATGTAAACAGCGGAAGCTATGTGGGAGTGAACTTGTCGATACCTCTATTTAGCAGGTGGTGCAACCACACCAATGTAAAATTGGCAAAATTAAATAACGAAAGCGCGAAACAACACTACGAGGAAATGTGGCAACAACTCCGCTTTGATGTGTATGAAAACACTTTGCTGCTGGGAGCAGCATTGGCCAGATACAAGGCAGGCATTAAAAACGAAGCCAAGCAACAAATGGCATTTACCAACGGCGAGAAACGCCTGGAAAACGGCTTAATCAGTACGCTCGATTTTTATGCGCTTGAAAATAGTCTCACCCATTCAAAAATTGAACGGTTGCGCCTTAGCATTGAATTATTTCTTCAATATAAAACGATAGAGTATTACGTGAGTGGTACTATAATGTAAAACAACTAAACATGGGAATGGATGTTAAAATAGAAGACAAACGCTGGATAAAACCGAAGCACTGGCGTTTAATTGTACCGGTATTCGTAATTATTATGGGTGCATTGTATTCGCTTTTTAGCGAGCCGGTTAGTATTATAAAAGTGGAGCTCGAAAAGCTGAGTGTTGATCAGGTTTTCGAGGACAATTTTCACGATTACATTAGTGTGCTGGGAACGGTTGAGCCAATTACCAGCATTTATTTGGATGCCATTGAAGGTGGCCGCGTAGATGAAATTCTCATTGAAGAAGGTGCCATGATGAAAAAGGGCGACGTTATTTTGCGTTTGTATAATCAGGATTTGAAACTGAATATTATGAACAGTGAGTCGAGTCTGGCTTACCATACCAATGAGCTGCGGAATACACTTATTCAAATGGAGCAGCAAAAAATTCAGAACAAAAGAGAGCTGTTGCGTCTGGATTACGATATTCTTCGGCTGACGCGAAATCATAGACAAAATAAGGCTTTGTTTATGGAAAGTCTGATTTCGGAAGAAGAATATCTGCTTACCAAAGAAGATTTTGAACTGGCGATCAAGAATAGGGAACTGGCTTTTTCGAAAATGACACAAGACTCCATTTTCAGGGCGAACCAGAAAGACCAAATGGACGACAACCTGGCCAGTATGCAAATGAACTTGAAAATGGTGAGGCAGCGCCTGGAAAATCTGAATGTAAAATCGCCGGTTGATGGGCAACTCGGCTTATTGAATGCTGAGCTCGGTGAGGCTATTAATAAAGGACAGAGGATTGGACAGGTAAATATTTTAAATTGGTTTAAAGTGAATGCCAAAATTGACGAACACTTCATTGATAAAGTGCGCTCCGGACTAAACGCCAGTTTCGAGCGTCAAAACGAAACGTTCGGTTTGAAAGTGAAAAAGACTTATCCCGAAGTTCGCGAAGGACAGTTTGAGGTGGATATGAATTTTGTGGGTACTTTGCCCGATAATATTCGAATTGGGCAGACCTACAACATTAAGTTGGAACTTGGTCAGCCAGAGAAGGCGGTATTGATTCCGCGTGGCGGATTTTTTCAGGTTACTGGAGGCCAGTGGATTTATGTGCTGGAGCCGGGAGGGCAGTTCGCCGATAAACGCTCCATAAAAATTGGCAGGCAGAATCCACAGTATTACGAGGTACTATCCGGATTGGAATCCGGCGAGAAAGTAATAACTTCTTCTTATAGTACTTTCGGCAATAACGACAGAATCATTTTTAAAGAAAAAAAATAACTCCTAATATTACAGTAATGATTAAAACGACCAATCTGTATAAAACTTTTCGAACCGAAGATGTGCAAACCTCGGCACTCAACAAGGTAAATTTTAATGTAAAAAATGGCGAATTTGTCGCGATTATGGGGCCTTCGGGTTGCGGCAAATCTACATTGTTGAATATACTTGGCTTGCTCGATAACCCCACCTCGGGGGAGTATTTTTTCGATGGCAAAGACGTGTCGAAATACAAGGAGAAGCACCTTACCTCCCTTCGCAAAGGAAACATCGGATTCGTATTTCAGAGTTTTAATTTAATTGATGAATTGACTGTTTTTGAAAACATTGAGTTGCCTCTTGTTTACCTGAAGATTTCGGCAAAAGAGCGAAAGCAGCGAGTCGAAGCCATTATGGAGCGCATGCAAATTGGCCATCGCAAAAAGCATTTCCCGCAGCAATTGTCGGGCGGACAACAACAGAGAGTGGCCTTGTGTAGGGCATTGGTTGCCAAACCCAAACTAATACTTGCCGATGAGCCAACCGGTAACCTCGATTCGAAGAACGGGATTGAAGTAATGAACCTCTTGCGCGAACTGAACAACGAAGGCACCACCGTGATCATGGTTACCCACAGTAAGCGCGATGCAGAATTTGCTCACCGCGTAGTTAACCTTTTCGATGGACAGATAATTACAGAGAATTCTCAACGCAAATTCGAAGTAGTATTATAAGTGAGGTTTTTTTTGATACTTATGTAATCTGAAGATAATGAGTGTATTGTTTGTTTTCGTTAGTGGGATTTTACTGGGGGGATTGCGTAGTTGACAGTTAGGTGGCACAGTATGATGGAGGTTATGAGGAATCAGGAGTCGGCTTTGAGATATGAGTGATGAAACCCTCAATGTTCTGGATGGAAGCCAGGAAGTACGAATAGTTTAAAGGTTCGACTAAATACGATCAGCCTGATGGGTTTTAAACCGGATAAAAATTGTTGGCTTTAGACTTGTTCTTCCTTTAAATGTATTCATTTTTTTATTTTCAAATGATGAGTGAAACAAACGCGCTGCGCTCTAATTCGGATGGATTGAAAACCAACCTCAAGTAGTTTACAGAATAAGTACTCCTTCTATCTGATCGATCTTTTCTGTGATCTCGATGATCTGATCTGCGCTGTCCATCAGTGCGATGCATGTAATCGCGACATGTTTCAAACTTGAAGTATGCTTAAATGAAAATTCACCATGATCGGGGAGTAGTGCCTTTATTTCTTCAACTTTCCCGCTGTTATTTGGAGTAATGAATTTAAACATGTATTTCAGTGGCCAGGTTTCGGTTTCCATGAGCCGATATCGTAAATTTTTAAACTTTTCCGTTTTCATATTCAATTTTCCTTCTTGTTTTTAAACGCATGAGTTGCTTTCATTGTTTGCGTTTTCTCTGCTGGAGTGGTGGCATGCAAATTTCCCAACACTTAATCTGCGATTTCAGACGGTCGGCAAACATAGCGAAAAAAGGTCATTCTCAGTCAGGACGAGGTCGCATTCCTTGTCCTTTATATGGTTTTCTATTTGGAGCCTTGTCCCACCGAAACAGGAGGTTAGCAGGGAGTATTGAGAGTCGTGGAGTTAGCGGCGGTGACTGTTTTGTCCTTCAACCCATGGGTGTATCGTTGGTTTGGTAAATTTCGCTGCAAGCTGGATTTACGGTGGACTAACGCCGATTAAAAAAACGGGTGTACAATCCTATGTGGTCGCCATACCATTTTGGATCTTTTATCCGGCGTAGCAGATATTGACGTTTTTCTTTTGAATAGGTTGCTTGGATGAGTTGGCCGAAGTAACCGCCAATCACCCGTTGAATTATGAAAATAACACTTCTGTTTGTGTGATAAAAAACCGTTGATTTTTGATTTAGAGCGAACTTTAATGCTAATACGCGTGAGGCGAAATTCTTCAGTGGGAAAAACGTTTCATCTAAGCCAAGCATCGACCGGCAAAGAGCAAAGTAGGCGATTGCTTTCCGCTTGGGTTTAATGTGTGGTAGTGTTTCAACCAGCTTGTAGCGTCTTGAGTACAGGTACAGGTCATAGGCTTCTCGTAGAGACATTCGGCCAAATAAATAGCCTTCGTTAGATAATTGACTATGGACAAAATTATGAATGATTTTATTTCTGTCGGATGGTACATAGCAACCACAGAGTGATGCAAGCTGCTTTTTGTCTCGATTGATCATTTCGGAATGAAACCAATTGGTATATTTTGCGTCTGTCGGAATTCGGTGAATCTCAATCTCGGCTACAAATTCAGGATGATGCAATCGGGGGTAATGTTTCTCTGAAGCAATGTCAATATAATCATGAAAGTACTTCGGATCAGAATATTTATACCCTTTGTCCAACATAAGTTGAGCCGCAGGAAAAAAATCTTCTTCACGAACAAGGAAGTCGATATCTGCCAGAATTCGTTCGCCATGATCGCTGTAAACATTGTCGAGAAGGTTGGCCGACCCTTTGAGGAAGATTGGGTAAATGTCATTTTGAGCAAGGGTTGCCGCAATCTGTGTTACTTGCTCAATGATCTGTTTGTTTCTGGTAACATTCAGCGTATATATTTCTTGTAGGTGATCTGCTAACTCTTCAGGCAAATCAGCCAAAATATTGTGGTCCCTAAATTTTAAATAGATAGCCGGTAAAACCAGGTGGTTACTACATAGCGTCACAAAATGATTCCAGTTAATCCGGCCTTCCCTGATTTTCTCCAATATTGCGGCTCTAACTTCGGGTTTTTCGTCCAAAGCCAGGCAATTTCCTACATAGTGGAACATTTCATTCTTATTCATTCTGAAACAATTTTTCTATGGCGTTCAAAGCCTTGTCGCTGTTAGAATAGGTCAGTTTATAATAGTCGAATGTTGATACTTTGTCAAGCAACAATTGCACATTTTCTAGATTCGGTTCAACCCAGATTTGTTCGAGAAGTAATTTAAAAGCCACAAACGGATCCAACTTCTCCCACTCAAAATCAATCGAACTGTCGTAGTTGATAAAGATAATTTCATGGACTGGATACACCATTTTCATCTTATCATTTCCAATTGGCAGGTAGCGAACTTTCTTTTCACTGGTTATGTGATGCAACGGAAGGTCTTTGAGAGCCGGAAAATGCGAGCTGAGCAGCTCCAGAGAGCCTTCTTTCACAGACATGGCGATTGGAAACGGATAGGCATTCTGTGAATTTTTGTCGAAGGGGACAAAATCATCGGAAATAAGATGATAGCCGCTTGCCTGCAACAACGCGGCGATGGTTGTTTTACCACTACCCGGAGGCGCCGAAAATAAGATTGTCTTCTTTTCGTTGGTTATGGCTGAAGCATGAACGGTCATTAACCAGTCGTCTTCAGTTTTTTGATGAATTAAATTTACCAGATCGATAAAAATTTGCCCTTTTGTATAGTTGCTCTTATCCCGATCCCAAATGCATCTCAGGTTATTGTTCAGCCGATAAACAACTTGTCCGTTTGATGTAAATAATTCAAAATGAAATTCAGGTTTTTTGTTTTCTGCAATAGCTAAGTGAGCAATCAAAGGGTGTATGTACCGTTCGAGCCACGCTGTTTCGTATGTAAACCTAACGACTGTCGTGTTCAACTGATAGTGAAAAACAGAGTAGGGCTGAAATTTTGAGTTGACTATATCATCCGTAAAAAGTGCTGTTTCATCTTCGGATTGAAAGGGAATATTTGCTTCGGAGATTCGGTCATAGATGTCTGAAACAAACGTTTTACTTTCTTCGTGCGCAACGCCATATTGGGTTGCAAATTCTTCGGCGACAGTTTCCAACGGATTGTTCGTAGCCAATTTTTTGAAAACATACCAGGCGGGTTCTTCCAATTGAAAATACAGGTTACTGTTTTGTAGCCAAACCAAGTACGTGTCACCAATTTTTTTATCTACATATAACACATTAGCCATGTTAAATAGGGTTGAAAGTGCGAGCATTTTTTGATACTGTTCAGTTAAAGATAGGAACTATTTATAAAACAAGCGGTTTTATTTATCATTACTAATTGTATCGCTTGTTACTTTAACAATTCAGTCGAAATAGGTTTTTGTAAGCATATTCAGGAGCAGAATTGGCATTGTGATATTTAGAGGTATGGAGGCGTTTTATATAAGCATGTTTTATGATTTGTCCATGCGGAAGAGGCAGATTAAGTAAAATATGTTCGTTTGAGACCGTTTTTGCGTAAAATTACCCATTGCTTTCCAAGCTCAGTCGTCCGATTTTTACAGTAGAAATATATTGTTCGTGCAATTAGTGCTTGCTCTTGAAAAATAGCAAGTTTTAGCACAGGCAAGATTCGACTTGATTATATAATTTAAAAATGATAAACAATGAAAAAAAGTAACGAGATTAAGAAACAAGAAGGGGCAGAACTGAATGAAAATAAAATGACCCGTAAAGAAGCGATAAAGAAAGCTGGTTATTTGGCAGCCTCTGCAGCAACAATGATGGTGCTATTAAGCAACCCTCAAAAAGCGAGTGGAAAAAGTAGCCACACTTGCTCACCTAGTGGCGACGATGGTGGTTCGAACAATGGAAATCACTATGGGAACGGAAATAATAACGGAAACCATTACGGTAACGGCAATGGTAATGGTAATAGTAAAGGTTGGAGAAATAAAGAATAAAGTTACTTGAGCAATTTGTTCGGTTAAGGAAAAAATCTATTGGTTCGGATGGCATATCCGAACCTTTTTTTTAGTTTTATTTTGATACTTACCCCTTAGCTGATATAAGTTTTCCGCTTGATTTAGTTTACAATACAATGCGTGGCAAATCAAATTCATATTAAATTTGTTTCCGGCTTTCGGGTATTTTCAAGATCAAAAAGTTAATCAAAAAGGCTCCGATAATCATCCAATTTCCCCAGCCTAATTCGTAGACAGACACGATAATTTTTCCTCCCAAAGCGACCAAACCTCCGGTCAACATGGCTACAATGCTTAAGCTCTTATTCACCTTCATATTGGCCAGAGCAGCAATAACCGGAACAATAAAAGCACCCGAATAGAACGCTAAAGCCATCAGTAATGTGCCAATGATCGACGTAATCTGCAAGGCGATTAACATGCTAGTAGTCCCGATTATTAAGATAGAAATACGAGTGCTGTTGAGCGATCTTTTATTGTCGATATCCTCGTTGAAAAATTCTGTGACCATCATCGAGGCTGTCAGAAGGGTCGTATCAGCAGATGACAGAACCGCAGATAGCAATGCTGCTGCCATAAGTCCAAGCACCCATTCAGGCAGAAATTGGGCGATTAGATCAATTAAAACCACCGAATGTGTCAACTGCTCCGATGACAGGTTTTCAACTGCGAATACCCCAAGATAAGTCATTAAAAATGCGAAGGGAATAAGAACGCTGGCAACCAGTGCAATACTTCGCCTGGCAGTTCGTTCGTCGCGGGCACAAAATACTCTTGAGTAGATATCCGGACCGACAACAAAAGTGCTGGAAAAGGTGAGGAACAAAATTAATAAGTCGGTGAGAGCAAAATGAGCATTAAAGGGAAAACTGTCGCCGATCGAGCTGGTATGGGTATCATGTGTTAGCGTGAGAAAAATTGCCGAACAGGTCACTCCTACAAGGATGATGATCGCTTGGATAAAGTCGGTTTTTAGAATGGATATTTGCCCGCCGATAAGGGTATATACAATAAACACGGCCGATGAAATGATTACCCCGTCGGGGTAGGGCAAGCCAAAGAGGCTAAATAAAATTTTAGCCGCAGCGATAATTTGGGCGGCAACAATACCGGTCCAGGCCATTGGGATAATCACTGAGGCCGATTTACGTGCCGTTTGTCCGTAAAAGCGGCCAATCATGTCAGTTAGCGTATACTTGCCGAACTGGCTAACCTTTCCAACCAAGGGATACAACAACCACAAACCAGCTGATGCAGCCAGTAAATACCATGCAGCAGCCCAGCTTTGGTGAATCGCCAAATTGACAGAACCTAAAATCGCAGAGCCTCCAAGAATTGAAGCCAGCAAACTCCCGGAAATCTGAAAAACACCATTGCGTTTTCCGGCAATAAAATAGTCGGACGGACTCTTAATTTTTAAAGCCGAAATAATTCCAATAATCAAAAGAATGAGGCCGTATAAAAGGAGAATGGTAATTTTCATTTAAACAGGTTTTATCGTCGCCGGGCGAAGCACAAAAATAACAATAGAATTGTTTCCTTGGGGTTTATTAGGCTTTGATCGACTGATAAAAAACATTGGATATGCGTTCTATTCTTCGTAAATTCTTGATGAATAGAAGCAAACGTCCTATGAAAAGCAAATTGTTACTAGGGAATGAAGCTGTAGCACAAGCAGCTGTTGATGCAGGTATTTCCGGCGTATATGCCTATCCCGGTACTCCGTCAACCGAAATCACGGAGTTTATTCAGCAAAATTTGGAAGCCATTGAACGGGATATTCACCGCGATTGGTCAGCAAATGAAAAAACGGCTTACGAAGAAGCACTTGGAATGAGCTATGCCGGTCGCAGGGTCTTGGTTTGTATGAAACAGGTGGGATTGAATGTCGCTGCCGATGCATTTATCAATTCAGCGATAACCGGTGTGAACGGAGGATTGGTGCTGGCTGTTGCCGACGACCCGGGGATGCATTCCTCGCAAAACGAACAAGATTCGCGGTACTACGGAAATTTTGCGATGATCCCGATCCTCGAACCCTCCAATCAGCAAGAAGCCTATGATATGTGTTACGAAGCCTTTCAACTCTCTGAGCAAACTCAACTACCGGTTATGCTTCGGCTAACAACCCGTTTGTCGCACTCACGTTCGGCAGTTGTTTTTCAGCAGTCTATCCATCCCAACTCATTGAAACTCCCGGGTAATTTGAAACAATTTTTATTGCTCCCGGTTTTTGCGCGAAAAAGCTATGCCGCTTTATTGGATAAACAAGAGGCATTGAAAAAGTTGTCCGATGACTCGAAGTACAACAAGTTCCAGCATGGTAATGATAGGAGTCTTGGTGTGGTTTGTTGTGGTTTGGGAGGAAATTACTTCAACGAAGTTTTTGCCGGTCGGGAAATTCCCCATCCCAGAGTAAAAATTGCCCAATACCCGCTACCTGATAAATTACTAATCGAGCTTGAGAATACATGTGATGAATTACTAGTTGTTGAAGAGGGGTATCCATTTGTTGAGGAGCAATTGCGCGATTTCTTCGGTAAAGGCACGAAGGTTCGTGGCAAGTTGGATGGCGCTTTGCCTCGATATGGAGAACTTACAACCGATCAGGTAGGCAAAGCATTGAAGAAAGAGTATGAGTCATCGTTCCAAATTCCGGACAGTGTTGTTCCTCGTCCACCTTCGTTTTGCCGAGGGTGTGGACATATCGATGCTTTTGATGCTTTGCAGGAAGTGGTGCAGTCTTATGGTGCCGGCCACATTTTTTCCGATATTGGTTGCTACGCCTTGGCTGCATTGCCACCATTCCAGTCCATCTATTCGTGTGTCGATATGGGGGCTTCAATTACCATGGCCAAGGGAGCGGCTGATGCGGGCTTATATCCGTCTATTGCCTTTATCGGCGATTCAACCTTTACCCACTCGGGTATTACCGGCCTACTGGATGCGGTGAATGCGAATAGTAACATGCTGATTGTAATCTCTGACAATGAATCTATTTCGATGACAGGAGGGCAGGATCCCGCGGGCTTGGGCAAAATAGAGGCAATATGCGAGGGCGTTGGCGTCGATCCGAATCATATCCGGGTTTTTGTGCCTTTGAATAAAAACAAGGAGGAAATGATCCGGATTTATAAGGAAGAGATTGATTTTAAAGGTGTGTCGGTTGTAATCGCCCGAAGGGAATGTTTGCAGAAGGCAAGTAGAAGAATCAGACAAGAGAAATCGGGTCACCGTTAAATTGAATGGTATGAAAATAGATATTATTCTCGCAGGAGTTGGTGGACAAGGAATTCTGTCCATCGGTGCCATTTTGGGAGATGCCGCCTTGTATGAAAACTTGTTCATCAAGCAGGCAGAAACTCACGGAATGAGCCAACGGGGAGGGGCAGTGGTCTCTCATGTTCGGATTGCGGATCATCCGGTTTCCGCCGACCTTATTTACCGAGGTCAAGCGGATTTCCTGTTGGCAATGGAGCCCATGGAGGCTTTAAGGCAGCTGCCGTTTTTAGGTGAAAAGGGGATGCTGATCAGCAATATGGAGCCATGTCTCAATTTGCCGAATTATCCACCCGTTGAGAAACTTTGGTTTGAGATAGAACAACTCCCCCGGTATGTATTAGTTGATGGAGGTGTAATAACACACGAGCTTTGCAATCCAAAGGGAATCAATATGGTCATGTTGGGAGCACTTTCTGTATTTATCCCATTAAAAAAAGAATCGTTGCATCAAGGGATAAAGGATGTTTTTGAAACGAAAGGAGAGAAGATTATTTCATTGAATATCCAGGCTTTTGAAACCGGGCGGTCTGTTGTACTCGACCGGTGATCCGGATCATTTCATTTCTATCTTAAAATACCCGGAGAAAGTGAATATCTTTTTTAATTTTACCCATCACATCTCGATAGGAGTTTTTTCGTGGAATTCAAGACTGGCGGCGATAAAATCGTATAACGGTGTTGAATTCCATTCATCAGTAAATATAGAGGCGGAGGTGAGCCCGAAGCTTTTTAATTGTAGCCATTTTTCATGCAAAGCCGATCAATAAAGGAAATACGAGACGAACTTAAGAATTATCCTCCGGAGCAAATTCAGGACCTATGCTTGCGGATGGCGAAGTATAAGAAGGACAACAAAGAGCTGTTGACCTATCTGCTATTTGAGTCGGAGAATGAAGCAGCCTTTATACAAGCCGTTAAAGATGATATTGATTTAGGATTTAAGAGCATGAATCGCAAAAGTGGCTATCTGATCAAAAAAAGCCTGCGCAAAATACTGAAGGATACAACCCAAGCCATTCGTTATTCAGGCATTAAAACGACGGAAATTGAATTGTTAATCTACTTTTGCCGGATGATGAGGACCGAGAAAATACCGATGCAGTCCAGTTTGGTAATACGGAACATGTATGCCCGGCAGGTTCAGAAAATAGAGACCACGGTTGGCAAGTTGCACGAAGACCTTCAATACGATTTTGAAGACGACATTGCCTACTTAAAAGCATAAAAAAACGGGGCTGAATTTCAGTCCCGTTTTGGTTTTATTCGAGTTGAATAATTAGTCGAATTTGTGATCCGTTTCAGACGATTCGCTATCGCAGTCGCAATCCAATCCTTTTTCGTATTGTTCCAAAGCACGCAAGCTCATTCCCATCGAAGAGAAACCTCCATCGTGGAATAGGTTCTGCATGGTCACTTTACGTGTCAGATCCGAGAACAACGTGATGCAGTAATCCGCACACTCATCGCCGGTAGCGTTACCTAGTGGTGACATCCGTTCGCCGAAGTCAAGCAATCTGTCGATACCTTTCACGCCACTGCCGGCAGTTGTGCGGGTAGGAGATTGCGAAACAGTGTTAATACGGACATTGCGTTCGCGGCCATAGATGTATCCAAAGCTACGGGCAATAGATTCGAGCAGTGATTTGGCGTCAGCCATATCGTTGTACCCGTAGAATGTACGTTGAGCAGCTACATACGACAATGCGACAACAGAACCCCATTCGGTGATCGCATCCATTTTACGGCACACCTGCAATACTTTGTGGAATGAAATTGCTGAAATGTCCAGCGTTTTTTCCAGGTAGTTGTAGTCCAGATCGCTGTAGTGACGACCCTTGCGAACGTTAGGAGACATTCCGATTGAGTGCAGAACGAAATCAATTTTTCCGCCTAACACTTTCATCGACTCAGCTACCAGATTTTCCAGATCGGCAACGTTTGTTGCATCGGCAGCTATTAATGTAGAATTACACTTCTCAGCGAGCTGAGCTGTATCTCCCATACGCAGGGCAACGGATGTATTCGTTAGAGTGAAGGTGGCACCTTCTTCGTACGCTCGTTCTGCTACTTTCCAGGCAATTGAATCAGCGTTCAGTGCACCAAAAATAATCCCTCGTTTACCTTTTAGTAAATTATAAGCCATGATTTTAAATTTATGAGTGTTCTAACAACTCGCGTTTAAAATGGTTTTGAAATATGGTGTAAAACAAAAAAATACCGGCTCAGCCGGCATTGTCTAAATTTTCTCAATACTGTTGGCGGGCAGCCATCCCTGGTTCCCGTCAGACAGGCGAATTTCCAACCAATCTCCCAAACTGTCCTTGATCTCGACTTTCAATCCTTCGTGAATCAGAAATAAGTCGGTTCCATTTTCAGCTGGTGAACTTTTTACCGTTACGCTACTTTGCGTAATTATGGCAAAATTATGCTCGGTCATTCGCTTTTTATGCCGGGCGGCAAAGTTAAAACTAAAAATGGAAATAACTATTATTAAAATTCCGATCCAGAATGAAAGCCGCTTTACAACTCCGCTCTGTGTAAATAGAAATAACCCAGCTAATAGCAGGAAGAGAATGAATGAGATCACACTAATGCGGGCCCATTGGTCGACCGAAAACTTGTTGGTAATATTGTTCCACCAGCGTACAAAAAAAACTTGTGGGAGCGGATCAATTGCATCTACAACATGTTGGTTGGCCAAATCTAGGTTGAATTGAATGTCCTCATCATTGGGCGCGAGCAGCTTAGCTCGCTCGAAATTTAGGATTGAGAGGGTATATTGCCCTGCTTTATAGTAACTGTTTCCCAGGTTGTAATACAACTCTGCCGACTCTTGATGCCCGTTCGCGATTTGTGTATAGACTTCAATTGCCTGATCATACTCACCGGCAATATAATGTTGGTTGGCTTGTTCCATCAGCGAATCCTGAGCCCAAACCTGGAGGCTCAAAGCCAGTAAAAATATGAATTGAATGAACTTCTTCATGCTTGTCAAATTTCAGTTTATCAACGGATTTGTTTTTCCAGTTTTCCCATCAGATTTGCCGATTTGTCGAACAATTCTTCCTGAGCCGAATCGGATGAACTTGGCGCATAGCGGGCAAATTCGCAGGTGTCGATGATGTTAATAAATTCATCAATCTGCTCTTGAGCTACTCCGCGCTGACTAAGTGCAGAAACTGCTTTGTCGCGACTCAGATTTGCTACCGGAATACTCAGTTTATCACTCAAATATCCCCAGAATGCCTTCAATATGGCTTCATAAAATTTCTCCGACTGATGATTCTTCAAAAAGCCGGCCGCATCTTTCAATCGTTTTTTGGCAACTTTATTAGCCTGCTTATTTTTTACCAGCTGGATATTGGCATTCTCTTTCAGTTTTTTCCGATAGATGATTGCGATAACCAGAGCTAAAACGAACGAACCGATATATAGTAGCCAGAACGATAAGCTTCCGTAGAAAGAATGCATTTTTTCGCGAAGCTTGTACTGGTTTTGTTTGATGTATCGAATATCCTTGCCAATAAAGCGAACATCTTCCTTACTAAATGCACTGGTAACTGTAGCGCTTTGCTCATCAGTCCCTTTTTCAATTGTTAAATTGTAAGACTGCGAACTGGTTGTTTTGTACTTTCCGGTCGTCGGGTCGAAGCTTGAAAATTTAACTGCAGGAATCGAATATTCTCCCGGAAAACGCGGAATTATAAGGTATTCAAATGTTTTGCTGCCGGTTAATCCGTTGTTTGTCGTTTTTAGGTTTTCAGTCGTTTTTGGATCGTAGACTTCAAAATCATTCGGAAATTCGATCTTTGGTGATTCAATCAAACGCAAGTTGCCGCTGCCGCTTACCGTTAAACGGAGGGTGATCGCTTCGTTGGTTTTGGCCGCTGTTTTATCAATAGCCGAAGAGAAGTTTAGGTTTCCAACACCACCGTAAAATCCTTCCGGAGGAGTTGGCAAATCTTTAACCTGCAAATAGGTCGGGTCGCTAATCACTTTTGCCGAAACGGTACGGTAGTTCTCGAAAAAGTCGTCGAAAAAGCTTCGCTGGCGTTTAACTTGTTGCCGAACAGTGCAGGTAATTTCAAATGGATCAATTTTTATGCGCCCCGTTTGCTGCGGAAACAAGATCGTCTTCTTTAGGATTCCTACCTGGTAAATCTTGCCTTTGTACACTTCACGGTTAAAGGAAATTTGGTTCGGAATGTCAATATCCTGTGTCCAAAAGCCCTCGTAGGAAGGTAATTTTACATCTTCAAAATTTGTTATCGGAACGTTGGGGCTCACAAATATTTTTACGGTAGCAATAACTTGTTCTCCTTTGGAAACATTTTGTTTGTCCAGATCAACTTTTACAAACAAATCATCTTTAGTAAGTTGGGTTGTTGAAGTTTGTTCCTGTTGTTGCTGTCCCTGTTGGGCGTTGCTGCCCGCTGCTGAGCTTTGTTGTTGCACCTGCCCTTTTACCACTTCTATTTGCAACTCGTTCGATTCGTACACTTTACCATCTACCGTAATCGATGCCGGACGTATTCTAAACTTACCGTCGTCCTTCGCCCTCAAAATAAAAATATACGAGTAGGAGACTGTTTGGGTGGTTTGTCCATTAATCATTTGAATGCTCGTACTTTGTGAGGTCGATGGTCCCATCAGTACATCGAACGCCGATAAATCGGGTAGTTTCAAATCGCGGCCTTGTTCATTAAGGGTGAATGACAGTCGGAATTGTTCGCCGACTGATACCACATTTGGACCTGTCATGTTGAATCGAACACTATCGGCAGAGGCAAGCCAGGCCGGTAATACTAATAAGGTTAATAAGATGAGTCTCTTAATCATTTTACTCATTATGCGTTGGTTATTTCCACTTCAAAATTAATACATCTAGCATGAAACGGTATTGTATGCTTTTTATTGACCGCTGATGGTAACTTATATTTCATAAGTAAATAATTTGGGTTTTAATAGCCGTATGAAACTTACAAGTTGCTGAAAACTATTTTCATTTGGTGTTTACTTTTGAGATAACCCGTTCGTTTCATCTGCTTATTTTGTCCTCTTAAACCGTTACCAATCTTTGTCCGTTTGACGCTCTTTGGCTTTTGCAGCCTTCGCTTCTTTCACTTTTTCCTGGATCTTTTGTTCATCGTTCTGCAGTGCCTGGAGTAATCGTTCTGCATTCTCCTTCGATATTTTTTGCTGCTGCTGTTGCTGCTGTTGTTGCTGTTGTTGATCTTGGTTCTGGTTGTTTTTCTGATCCTGATTCTGTTGATCCTGTTTGTCTTTATTTTGATCCTTGTTCTGATCTTGCTGATCCTTATTTTGATCTTGCTGATCTTTATTTTGATCTTGCTTATCCTGATCCTTGTCCTGATCTTTGTTCTGATCCTGTTTTTCCTTTTGCTCGTCCTGTTTCTTTTTTAGGTTCATCGCATAAAGCAGGTTGTATTTGCTGTCCAGATCGTTCGGATTGTTGCGCAGCGCTTTTTTGTAGGCTTCAATACTTTCGTCCAGCTTTTGTTGCATCAACAGTGAGTTGCCAATATTGTGGAATGCCCGTGCTTTCTCAATCTTGTCGGTACTTTTCTCAGCCACTTCTTCGTAGGTGCTTTGTGCCTGATCGAATTTTTGCTGCTTATATAACGCATCTCCGAGGTTGAAGTTCCACTTTTCATCGTCGGGACGTTTATCTAACGCGCGGCGGTAGGCCATTTCAGCCTGTGCGTAGCTGGCTGTATCCTGTTTGGTTGTATCACTCAGTGCCTGTTCATACAGCTTGTTTCCCTGACGAACAAATTTGCGCTCGTTTTGAGCCTGAACCTGGCTTGCCAACAGGAAAAACAGAAATCCTAAAAGTGCGGTATAGCTTATTGTGTGTCGTCTCATTTTCCAAATAATTTGATGTTTTTCAAATATTTGTTTTTACGTTCCAAAATCAAATAATCGATTAAAAAGAATAAAAGCGCGAGGGCGATGAACCATTGGTACTGCTCGGCATACTCGGCGTAGATCAGCGATTCCATTTCGGCGCCTTCCATTTTGTTGATTTCGCCAAACAAAGTATTCAACCCAACTTGTGCATTATTTGCCCGAACATAGACGCCATTACCTGCAGCGGCTATTTGCTGAAGCATTTGCTCATCCAGTTTGGTGACTACAACTTCGTTGTTACGATCGCGACGAAAATCTTTTTGTCCGTTATTATAAACCGGAATTGGCGCTCCTTGCGGTAAGCCCATCCCTACAGTATGAATAACAATGCCTTGTTGAGCTGCAGCTGTTGCCGCACCAATCGCATCGTCTTCGTGGTTTTCACCATCGGTAATTACTATGATTGCTTTGTTTCCGGTGAATTGAGGGCTAAAAGAGCTGGTTGCCAGATTTAAAGCTGCTCCGATTGCTGTTCCCTGGCGCGGTACAATATTCGTGCTCACCGAGTTTAAGAACAACTTAGCCGATGCAAAGTCGGTAGTTATTGGTAACTGTGTGTAGGCATCGCCGGCAAAAACAATCAATCCAATTTTGTCGTCATCCAAATTGTCAACCAACCGAGAGATGGCCCGTTTTGCCCGTTCCAGTCGGTTCGGTTGTATGTCTTCGGCCATCATCGAATTCGAAACATCCAAGGCTATAATTAACTCAACCCCTTTGCGTTTTTCGGTTTTTAACTTGCTGCCAAATTGTGGTTGAGCAACAGCAAAAATAATTGATGCCAACGCCAACATCCAGAGGACAAATTTGATGACCGGACGGTTTGAACTAACATTTGGCATGAGTTGATCGATCAGTTCTTTTTGCCCGAATTGGGCAAGCGCTCTTTTTCGTTGAATGCGGATAATAACAAAGAGCATGATCAAGATTGGTATAATGATCAATCCGTATAAGTATTCGATATGTGCAAATCTGAACATGTCCATATTTCTTCGCTTAAGGAATGTTTCTGAATAGAGAAATTTTTAAGAATAAACCGATCAGAAGAATCAGTCCGCCAAACATTGCGAATCGCTGATACTCTTCCTGTTTACGACTAAATTCTTTCACTTCAATTTTCGATTTTTCCAACTTGTCAATCTCGTTATAAATCTGAACTAATGAGTTATTATCCGTGGCACGGAAATATTGTCCGTCGGTGATATCTGAGATTTTTTGCAATGTCGCCTCGTCGATTTTCACTTCCACGTCGCGCAGCTGTGTGCCAAATGGTGTTTGAACAGGGTAGGGGGCTGTTCCAATCGTTCCAACGCCAATCGTGTAAACGCGGATGCCGAATGTTTTAGCGAGCTCTGCGGCGGTTGCCGGAGCAATTTCCCCACGGTTATTTTCACCGTCAGTCAGCAAAATAATCACCTTACTAATCGCATCGCTTTCTTTTAACCGGGCGACCGATGTTGCCAGACCGTTTCCGATTGCTGTCCCATCTTCAATCATGCCGCTTTCGATATCGCGAAACAGGTTGATGAGTACCGCATGGTCGGTTGTCAGCGGGCATTGGGTAAAACTTTCGCCCGAAAATACCACCAGACCCATTTTATCATTTGGGCGGCCGGCAATGAATTTAGTCGCTACATCTTTGGCGGCTTCCAGCCGGTTGGGTTGAAAGTCGCGCGCCAGCATCGAGCTCGAAATGTCGAGTGCTACCACAATGTCAATTCCTTCGGTATGCACGTTTTCCCAGCTACTGGACGACTGTGGGCGAGCAAGCGCCACTACCAGCAAGGCAATGCCTGCCATTTGTAAAATAATAGGCAAATGCCGGAGGTAATGTTTCCAGCTTTTACCAATATTGGCAAATCCCATGGTGGTTGAAAAGCGGATACTCGCACCTGATTTTCGGAACCTGAAGATGTACCAGGCCAGCATGGGCACCAGTAAAAACAGCAGGTAGAAATATTCCGGATTTTTAAATGTTATTCCGTTCATTTTTTTCTTTCTATTCGTAGAAATTGTTTGTTGAGCAAATTCTGTTTATAACGATTAGGGTGGCTGAACAGCCTATTTCAGTTCCACATCTTCGCCTTCGCGTTCGTCATCAGCTTTGGCTTTTCGCTCTTCAATTTTAGTGTCATTCACAAAAAAGAAGGCGTTCATCAACGTCAGGTTATGATCGTCGGGCAAAGGCTGATATTTCGCAAATTTCACCAAATCCGACAGGCTTAGAATATCTTTTAGTTGCCCGAAATTTTTATCCGTCAACAAGCCTTTACGATTTTTGAAAACCTGAATCGTTTCGTCCGACGTATATTCCATCGCGTTAATCTCAAAACGCTCTTCAATATATTCCCGCAATGTATCGGATACCTCGCTGTAGTACAGCTTGATATGTTCGGGCTCCAGCCAGTGTTTTTCCTCTTTAATGTGCTCCAACTTACGCAAAGCGATAATGTGTGGCGCTTCTTTGGGTTTGCTTGGCTTTCCGAACACCGGTTTGTTTTTCTTCCGGCGTTGGATATAATAGAAGATGAAAAACGCGATAGCCAGAATCAGGATTGCTCCCAAAATGTAGGGAGAAGCCTCGGCCAAAGTGACTGGCGCAGCATAGGGATGCTTAATATCAGTCGGGCCCATGGTGGTGTCGATTTCCATGCCATGCACGAAAAATTCGGCGGGAAGGGTCTCCATATCCTGCTGCATGTCATTCTGTATCAACTTAAATTTGAAGGCCGGTACAACTTGTCTACCCGTGTCGAAACTGGTAATCGTGAGATTTTGAATGATCTTGAGTTGTTCACTGTCGTCCAGTTTAAAGGTATCCAGTGGCGACCGTTCAACCATCTCAATGGTTTCGGAAATCGAGTCTCCAACCTGTGGAAATTCAACTTGAAACCCAGCTGGCTGTTCCACTTCAAGGCGAAGTTTAAACTGGTCGCCGATGAGCACATGGGTTGAATCGATGACGGCTTTCACTTTTATTCCCTGAGCTCTGACAGGAGCTGCGAATATTCCGAGCAAGCCGATCAACAATAGGCTAAATTTTAATCCTTTCATGTTTTATGCTTTTAACCCCCTCTTTTTAAATAACGTCATCAGGGATCTGACATAGTCTTCTTTTGTATTGATGTTGGCATAATCCACTCCACTTTTCTTGAAGGTCCAATCGAGCTTGCTACTCAGTTCGCGCCACCATTGTTCGTAATTTTCGCGTACTTTACGACTGCTGCTGTCCACCCAAATGTAGTTTCCGGTTTCAGCATCTTTCAGTTTTACCATACCAATTGGAGGCAGGCTGGTTTCGCGTTCATCGAAAATGCGCAAGGCTACTACATCGTGTTTATTGTTCGCGATAGTCAGCGCTTTGTCGAAGCTATCTTCGCGCTGGATGAAGTCGGAAATGATGAAACAAGTGCATCGTTTTTTGATGGCATTGGTCATATAGCGCAAAGCCTCAGTAATATTTGTGCCTTTGTTCTCCGGTTCAAAATCGATCAGCTCGCGAATGATGCGCAGAATATGCGATTTTCCCTTTTTGGGCGGAATGAATTTTTCAATCTTTTCCGAGAAAAAGATCACTCCAATCTTGTCGTTATTCTGAATGGCAGAAAAGGACAGGATGGCTGAGATTTCGGTGATCACATTTTTTTTGAATTTCTCGAATGAACCAAAATCGCGCGAACCACTGACATCAATCAGCAGCATCACGGTCAGCTCCCGTTCTTCTTCAAAAATTTTGATGTATGGCTTGTTGTAGCGGGCTGTCACATTCCAGTCAATGCTGCGCACATCGTCGCCAAACTGGTATTCGCGCACCTCGCTGAAAGCCATACCGCGACCTTTAAACGCCGAATGATATTCACCCGCAAAAATATTGCGGCTTAATCCCCGGGTCTTGATCTCTATCTTTCGGACTTTCTTTAATAACTCTGTATGTTCCACTAGCTTCGCTTTTTAGTTCAATGTTTCAAGTTTCAGGTTCAAAGTACCGCGATTGGTAGCCTTGAAGCTTTGATAAACAGATCATTGGTTTCGGGTTTCATTTTAACAGGCAGTCAGCACAACTTGAAACTCGAAACCTGAAACTAGGAACTATTTATGGTACTTCTACAGTGTTCAGAATATCGGTGATGATTTCTTCGGTTGTAATGTTGTTGGCTTCGGCTTCGTAACTCAGACCAATCCGGTGACGCATGACATCGTGGCAAACAGCGCGCACGTCTTCGGGAATCACATAGCCACGACGTTTGATAAATGCAAAGGCTTTGGCAGCCTGGGCTAAACTGATGCTGGCACGAGGCGATCCGCCGTAAGAAATCATGTCGGCATATTTTTCCAGCTTATATTCACTTGGTGTACGGGTGGCAAAGACAATGTCAACAATGTACTTGCTGATTTTTTCATCCAGATAGACGTCTTTTACAACATCACGAGCTTTGATAATGTCTTCGGGTTTCAATACCGTTGATGGTTTCGGAAACTGTTTCAGCAGGTTCTGTTGAATGATCAGTTTTTCTTCCTCTTTTTGCGGGTAGTTGATAACCACTTTCAGCATGAAACGGTCGACCTGAGCTTCTGGAAGTGGGTAAGTACCTTCTTGTTCAATGGGGTTTTGGGTCGCCATTACAAGGAATGGTTCTTCCAGTTTAAAGGTTTGATCGCCAATTGTGATTTGGCGTTCCTGCATTGCTTCGAGCAAAGCTGACTGAACTTTCGCCGGCGCCCGGTTAATCTCATCGGCCAACACAAAGTTGGTGAAGATCGGTCCTTTCTTTACGACAAATTCTTCATTTTTTTGGCTGTAAATAAGCGTACCCAGCAAGTCGGCGGGTAGCAAGTCGGGAGTAAACTGAATGCGGGCAAAATCAGCATCGATGGTTTTAGCCAGTGTATTAATGGCTAAGGTTTTAGCTAGCCCCGGAACCCCTTCCAACAGGATATGTCCTCCGGAAAGCAATCCAATCATCAAACTTTCAACAAGGTGTTTCTGACCAACAATAACCTTGTTCATTTCCATGCTTATTAAATCCACAAAAGAACTTTCTTTTTGGATTCGTTCATTGAGCTCACGAATATCAACTGCTTGATTCATATTTCTTAGATTCTATATTGTATTTTTGGTTGACGAAATTAGTGTTTGAGACTCCAAAAAAGGGTATAACTTTGTTAAAGATTGTTAAGTTAATTACCC
>NZ_JBFHIT010000028.1:0-64652 GCF_041596335.1 Mangrovibacterium sp.
ATGATGTTGGCTTTGCAGTTTTTGTTTTTACGCTCGATACAAAGCAATAGGGTTGAACGCCAAAAATCCCCCAGTTAAAAATCAAAATAAATTAAAACTTTTTGGAGAAGGTCATGATATCAGCGACTTACAAAAAGCGAGAAGAATAGAATCAGGGCGATATCTTCTTCTCCCAACCCTCTTTTTAGATTCTTCAAAGCTTCGGTCAGATGGTTTTCAACTGTTTTAGGAGATATATTCAATTGGCTGGCGATTTCCTTTACCGAAATGCCCTCTTTTTTCTTTTTAACAGAATTTTTCATCCAAATTTTAAAACACTAATGAATAGCAGAATAAAAAAGCCTGGTCTCATTTTTCAACTAGCATATTTTATTTTTTTGAACTTGCACTGTTAATCGTTAAACTTCAATATTCATAGCTGCCACTTTTTTCAGGTGGTTCTCGTCCAATTCCAACCCAAAGCCTGGAGCAGGTTTTAAGGAATAATAGCCATTGACGTCTTTGGTGGTTGCGGAACTGATGACGCAATCTAGGTAGTCTTTAGAATCTTCCTCTTTCTCGATGGCTTCCACCCAAGTTGCACCGGCCCCTATGGCGATTTGCTGCCACGCTGTACAGGCTGGCCCGGCCAGACTATCATCACCAATCATTACTTTAGCGCCGATACGCTGTACTTTGTTTGCCAAAAGGGCGGTATGGCTAAAGCTCCCCATTGTTGAAGGATGTAGATTGACAATTCTTCCCATTCCTTGCTGGAGTGTTTTTATACCTTTCCAGGCTGGGCGCATAGGTTCATCGGGAATTAAGACTAACTCTCCCGTCATTTTTTGTAATTCTATCCATTCTTCCATAGTCAAACGTGCTGGATCTTCAATAGCATTCAGGCCATTATCTTTAAATTCATTTAAGATCGCAGCCAGCTCATCAAGCGATTTCCATTGTTTATAGCCCTCGTTTACATCGGACATAACCATGGACTTCGAGCCAAGTACCTCACGGATAATGCGCAATATTTTAAGGTCAATTTCCCTATCGCCGTACATTTTAAACTTCATGTGATGCGCTAAATTTTGCTCGATACTCTTTTCAGCCTCAGCCCTTACTTTTGCTTCATCTTTGTGTAAGATGCAATACAAACCAGGTACTGGCTCACGCTGAGTTAAACCCAATAATTCAATCGCAGGTTTTTGCTGTAACCTTCCGGCCAAATCCAATAAGCCCATATCCATTAATTCCAACTCTTTTAGCGACGTTTTAGTTCCTAAAACCTGCTGAGATTGCAATAGTTTTTGAGCATCAGCGACGGTTAGTCCTTTGAATTGCCTAATATACTCAACCCACGAGCGAAGGTCTTCATCGGGGTTGTTTCTGGAGGCTGGTATTTCTGACCAGCCATAATATTCTCCCGACGATATTTTCATAAATAGATGCTGCCGATTGAGCCAGGTACCAAATGAAAAATAACGAGGGATATTTATATCGTACCTGAAGAATTCAATCTTTGTGATTCTTTCGTTTAGTACTTCCTTTTTGTCATTGCTAATGCAAGATGATAGTAAAGAATAGGTCGCCCCTAGCACACCAAGGGCTGACATCTTTTTTATAAATGTTCTTCTGTCGCTATTCATAGTCATTTTTCATCAAATTGGCACTCAAACAATTTATTGTAAAACCCAATTACATTGATCAGAGTATTCCTTGTTTTTACTTTTTCCACGAACTTCAATTTCATTCTTACCATCATTAAGAATGACATTTTCCCACTCAAAGATTCCATAATCACCGGAAGTTTTCCCATAAGCTTTCCCGTTGATAAAAAGCTCAACTTCGGGACAATTGGAATACACTCTTACGTTTGTTTGTTTTTTTTCACGCACAACAAAACGACGTTCTGTTATGTAAACAAACTTATCATCAGGGTTCCAATTAGCCTTGTAGAAATAGAAAGCATCCTTTTTGATCTTACGATCAAATGTTACAAGGCCTTTATCATTTTTACCCACGACTTCGCCTTCCGAACGATGAGTTGCTCCAAAATCAAACATATTCCAAATGTAAGTGCCCCAAATATATGGGCGTTCATTGATGACCTTCCAATATTCTTCATGATAATGAGATTGCCACTCTTCGGGATGCCACCTACCAGGTGCTGTGGGTTTAATTAGTTGATTTTCGTGATGAAATGCACTGGCTCCGGCTCCATATTCGCTGAGTCCAATTTTAAAATCTGGTCGCTCTTTATGCAACTCATCCATCCAGGTACCAATATCAGAAGGAACACCTCGATACCATCCAAAATACCTATTCCATGCAATAAGGTCGGATATCTCGTGCAATTTATGGTCGCCGCTGTTACTTGCGGCCGTTGTTATTCTGGTTGGATCCTCGGCATGTGCCAAAGCCTTGAGTTCTTTCACATACTCAATAGGGTTATCACCTGTGGTATTTAACTCATTATACAAACCCCAAAAACAAATGGATGGATGGTTGTATTGTTGGCGAATCATTTCAATCAGTTGTTGTTTTCCATTCTCTTTAAAAGACTCCTGGTCCACAAAACCTTTATCGCGATAGCCACCGGGGCCTACAAAAGGGATCTCCGACCAGACAACAAAACCAGCATTATCAAGTATTTGATATACGTACGGATGATTGGGATAATGCGACAAACGGATTGAATTGACTCCCATCTCCTGCATCATCAATAAGTCTTCGTCGTGATGCTCTTTGCGTAAAGCATTACCAATTAATGGCCTGTCCTGATGACGACAAACGCCCTTCAGCAGTAGGTGCTCGCCGTTAAGGAAGAAACCATCATTTGCATCTACGTGGTAATACCTTAAACCCAAAGGCTGCGATATGTTATCCACTGTTTTCTTTTGATCCACGACCCACACTTCCACTTGGTACATAAATGGATCCGTTACACCATTCCACAAGTGTGGATTATTGATTGTAAACGGAATTATTAGCTCGCTCTGGTTTGCATTTAGATCAGCTAGCTTCTCGAATACCGTGTTTTCACCATTCTTAACCTTCAAACTAAGTTGAAGCCCTGAAATCTTTTTCGGATTTGAAATTTTCACCAAAGCTTCTACTTGCGCCTCTTCTTTTGTTACCTTTTTTTGAGTAAGATAAACACCTGATGAAGCATAATCCAATGGACTGATGATTGCTTGATCGGTAATCAGCAACTCAACATCACGATAGATACCACCATAAAAGTTAAAGTCACCTAAAAGCGGCATAATATCTAATTGTGGAGCATTATTAGCTCGTACCAAAATGGTATTGTTTTTTCCGTACTCCACCTTATCAGTAAGCTCAAAAATAAAAGCCGTATATCCACCTCGGTGTTCACCAATATGCTTTCCGTTGATAAATACATTGGCAATGGTGTTAACCCCATAAAATTTCAGGAATAAGCGTTTGCCTATCCATGCACTATCAATAAACAGTTCTTTTTCGTAGTTTCCCAATCCCCGGGAATAGTCGGGTTTACCTGAATTAACATCAGCAGCATTCCATGTATGAGGAATATCAATTCTTTCGTCCACATTCTTTTTAACCTCGTAACCGTATGTAAACTTCCAATTGTAGTTTAAAAGTTTGGTCTTTCGCTCTGCACTTAATGTAAATGCAATCAGAAGTAAAAGGCAAATAATCTTTACTTTTTTTAGTATCATTTTTAGATATTTTGAATTCAATTTCACCATGGATCATTCATTGATCTCAATAAATCAGCCAATTCAGTTTCCAATTTTTTATCAAACTCAGGATTCTCGCCCCAAAGGTTTTTCATTTGGTAAGGATCTTCTTTATCATTGAAGAGGTAATAAAACTTCTCCCCTTTATCATCTTTAACCACCGCGAAGGTGTAGTCGTCACTTCTAAAACCTCTTGCACCTGTATCGATATTCATTGGTTTAGTTCCAAAGTATAATTGTTTTGTCGGTCTTTCCACCGGCTTTTCAAAAAACACATTGGAATAGTCCTTACCCTCAACACCCTCAGGCACCTCATCACCTAAGCCCATTAAGCCCAGCATCGTAGGCATGTAATCAGGTACACTCAACATCAAATCATCTGTTTTGGCACTGATGCTTTTCGGATAGTGGACAATAAGCGGAATATCCATCGCCTCACGGAACCACACGTTTTTGTGCATCAATCCTTGACTGCCCAACATCTCACCATGATCAGCCGTGAATACAATGATTGTATTTTCATATAATCCAGATTCTTTCAAATGTTCAATTACTCGCCCTATCTGATCGTCAACACCATCGACACAGGCAAAATAATCAGGAGCCTGATTCAGCCTCGCATCAACACCACTATCCCCTTTTTTCCAGGTATGATTATCGGTAAACTCAACATTCGGACGATTCAACACATCTCTATAATCCATTCCTTCGTATTTTTCACGATACCTTTCAGGCACCTGATTAAAAGGCGTGTGAGGTGGATTAATCGACCAAAATAAAGCAAATGGTTTATCTTTCTCTCTTTGCTTTTCAGGATTGTCTAAGTATTTCATAATCACCTCTGCCTCATGCTCTGGTGACCATTGTCGTACAAAAATGGTATCTTCTATTCCGCCATCGGTATCCCAATAATACGGGTTATTATGGCGATTGTGTGTGCCGTAGGAATACCAAAACGAAAAACCGTGCCTGTCTTCAGGAGGACACCAGCTGTCCCACACCTTTTTCTCACCGGGAGCTGTTGGTGGCGGTCCATCTAAATGCCACTTACCAACATAACCGGCACTGTAACCATTCTGCACAAGTACATCGGAAAAGCATATTTCTTCTTTCTTCAGAAAATTACCATAGGCGGTGTTTGCTGAATTACAATTCTCAACAACCCCACTTGATAAAGGATATTTACCCGACATTAACATAGCCCTGTAAGGACTGCACAAAGGATGATTGGATACCGCCCGACTAAAGAATACACCTGTTTCAGCAAGTTTATCAATATTAGGTGTGTTTACGGGGTCTTCATTTAGAAACCCCAAAGATGCCCTTCGGTACTGATCAGCAAATATAAACAAGAGGTTGGGGCGCTCCTTATTTTCTGATTTCTTAACGGATTGGCTCGTACAAGAAAGCAATCCTAAAAGTGCAATTGAAAATATAACAAGTCTTTTTAATTTCATAATCAGCTTGGTTTTGTGCATTATTAATACAGTGTAAATAAAAAGTCGATGCTAATAGTCAGTGTGTATTATTTACTGATTCAAATTAATAATTGGTGAAATATTTATTTTGATTGATTTTTAAATTTTATAGTTGATTAAATTTATCGATTGCCAAAAGTACTATCGCTTCATCGTTTTGCCCGTTTTCGGCACCCTCTACGGCTATGGCTCCCCAACGCCAAGTTCTTTTGCCTTCATTACTGCTTGAACTACCATATATTTTGCAGCTTCAAGCGACAACGAACGATAGGAGATAAGTTTATTCATTAGGTATAAACTATTCATTTAACTTGATCAGCCGGACACCTTTAACTGACAGGTGAATCTCGTCACCTTTCACCGGCTCCAAATTCAGCATATCGTATCCACTATGCACTTTCCCCTGGCTATTGATCAATCGCACATCGACCTCATCGGATCTGAGGTTAACCAATAATAGTATTGAGTGGCCATCAAGGTTGGCGTAACGGCTCATGACGCCGAAGGCGTTTTGACCATTTTGGGTTTGCACAGTAACATGTAACTGGTCAGTTAAGGGCTGGATCAATTGTCCGAATTGCCTGTCCAGGTAGGGGGCGCTGGCATAATCAAGTACTGGAATGTCTTCAAGAAAGGCGATGCTTTCTTCCGGGTATGGAAATCCGTAGTCATCGTTTGTAATGCTTTGCCGGCCCATGCGAACCAATTGGACTCCTGCACGTTTTGCATGCCTGAGTACCGAGAGAGCATCGGGGCTGACAAACTGTACATCTGGGATAACTATCAGCTTACTGTCGTCGGGTATGCCACTATTAACAAGCATTTTTTCGGTAACGAAACCAACGGGAAAGCCATGAAAACAGCTCGCTTCGTAAGCTCGGTGAAGGTTTTCAATATGCTTTTGGTTCTGGATGTACGAAGGCTTGGATACGAAAATTCGGATGGGCCGGGCTAAAGGTTTTGCCAGTGCAGCAACTTCTTCAGAGAATCGATTCAACCGATTCATGGTTCGAAAATATTCGGCTGCAACTATCGGCTGGGTGGAGATGCTGCCGTAAAACCAGGACTTGAATACTTCACTTGGAAACGGATTAGGACCATAGCGTCGGTTCCAGTACCATACCATATTGGCCACCATACCGTGCAAATGTGCCATCCATAGAGAAGCGCGTGCATGGCCCGGATCAATGTCCGGAACACGAATCGGGTTGATCGAGAACGCGTGATATTCTAAGTCGATGATAGGCCGGTTGGGCTCAAGTGAGGTCAAATAATCATACAAAAACGATTGGCCCAACCAATGAAAACTGTAAAGCGACTCATCGTAGTTGAGAATGGCATTTTCAGCGTCCGGCTCAATCATTATTGCCATACGCGGCTCGGTAATCGGCAACGGTCGTGTATCCACACCGTGCAAGCTGATTGCGGTAGTCAACATTTCCCGGTCAATTCCATCGGTCACCGCAAAAGGTTTCGGTCCTAAACTGTTGTTGTCCTGTCCCTTCATATGGATCACAGCATCGGGGTCGTACCGGCGAATCTCTGAAGCAACAAATCCAAAGAATGAAGCGACGCGGTAATTGTGAAACGTAACGAGGTCGTACCATTCGCCAACGGAGTACTCCTGCGAAGGTTTGTTTTTTGGTGGTGCAGTCCGTTGGCCAGGATTATACTCCGGTTGCGTAGGTTTGTGTTTTGGTGGAGGAATCTGTTTAAAAGATTCGTAGTTCGTATTCCAGGCTTTGTTTAATGCAGCAATGGTTCCATGGCGTTCGGTCAACCAATCATGGAAAATAGCCATGGTATGTTCAGTCCATCCATTCATATCAAAGAAAGGTTCGTTGGCCATATCCCAACTCAACACTACCGGATGGTCGCAAACTTCCGAAACTATCTGCGACATCGCTTTTATGATAAGTTCACGTATACCTGGATGATCGAGGTCTATTGGCACACCATTACCGGAATGCTCGGTGATTCCCGGCCAAAGCTCTTCAAGTAATTTCTCATTACCGCCCCATCCCAGCCTCATGTCAGCCCTTAGACCCAGCCTTCCGAACTCGTCCAGCTCGTCTAACTTCTGGCGGATTATTGCCTGGTCGATGGAATCATACCCGGCAATTAGCGTTGTTACAGGAACACTCAACCCAACGATACCGACACCCATATCACGCATCTCAGACAGGAAACTTTTCGATGCCTCTTCATCTGCTTTAGTCCATTCCGGATAGAGCTCACTGTCAATCAAATTTCTGTCCAAAATGTTGAATCCACCGGGAAATACAACACGCCCATCAACTTTGAAGTTGCCATCTTCGAAAACCATATCACTCCAGCAGATCGGGTTCACACTTGAAACCGTTGCTTTTTTCTCTAGCCCCTGCATTGCCTGATCCAACAAAACCATTGCATCAGTTAACTCTCTGTTGATATGTTCTTGATAACGTTTATCACGTTGGTCTGAATTTAGTTTCTCCTGACCGGGCCAAAGGTCGTTGCTTGCCAGAGCATCTGTCGTGATTTCCGGATGTTTCAGTTCCCATTCAATGTAATCTGCAAAGTAGCTTGCTATGTTTAGGTTGATATCACCATCGGTTTTTGCAAAGTCCTCAGCCTGTTGCAAAACGACAGCAACAGTATCGATTTTTTGGCGCAATTCAGATAAGCGCTGTCCGAATCTGTCTGACTTAGTGGTAGAACAGCCGAAGATGGTAGCACTCAGAGTAAATAAAAACAACAGAAATTTAAAATTCTTAAATACAATATTGCTTTTAGCATTCTTTGTTTCTTTTAATGAGTTGTCATTTCTGAATCCCTGAAAAAACAAAACGACTTTTACTACTTCGAGTTTGAAAATAGGCTCCATGCTGTTTATATTTTCATTGTTCGGCACATAATTTATTCACTGCGTAAGCGTAAAGAGATTCAAAACTTCATCTTCATACTCTATGGCAATTGTCATGTGTGCTTGCCGTTAAAATCAGTAATCTCGTTTTGCGCGAAACCATCTTTGTGGATAGTTTTTCAAATCGGATATTTTCAGAAATAGATATGAAGTGAAGGGCAACAACATGGCGAGACTGTAACGCATGATATTGCTTTTCAATGACCTACAAATTATAATCTATATGAACAAATTACAAAAGGGTATTGGATAAAACGGTTGATTTTAACTTAGAGTCCTAATATTCTAAAATGTTGTAGGAGTTAACAAACCGGGACCAGAAAAAATCTGATCCCTGTTTAACTATCTAAACAATCTATAGATAAGCCTATTGTGGATATCCAGGATTTTGCACCAATGCATTACTACTTCTCTGGATCTCATCTGAAGGAATAGGCCATACATAATGAACCGCGGGATTAAATATTCTTACATTGCCAATTCCGTCAGGATTAAATCCAACAGTTTCATTTACTAATACTTTCAATCCCTGAACTTGGTAACCATTATTAATCTCAATCATACCACTACGTTTCATATCAAAGTATGTCCAGCCTTCAAAGCCAAGTTCACAAATACGCTCGCGATAAATATCATCCATGGTAATATTGCCGGCAGTGTATTTAGGTAGCAATTCAGAAGCTCTTGCTCTTACTTTATTAATGGTTTTATCCCATACATCCTGAGAAACACTTCCAACTCCATCACGCATAGCCACTGCTTCAGCATGGCAAAGTAAAATATCGGCATACCTAAATATCACATAATCAAGCGGACCGTCCCATTCTACGGAGTTTCCTGAACCCGGTATTACGTATTTTCGCATGTGCAGACCGGTAAAAGAATGGAGAGCACCGTTTAATTCATGCGGATAAACGATGTCATTGTCATTTAGATCGATAAAATGAGAACCAGGTCGTAAAATAGTATGATCCATCCTTGGATCTCTTCCTTCAAAATATTCATAAATCTCATTAGGGATTTTAGGTTCACCACTACTATTCAGTCCACCTTCGTTCACATAATCAACACCTTCCTGAGGATTTTCTACAATTCGCTCAAACTGATCAATAAACCAAAGTGTTGGCTGAATAAAAGACCACCCGCTACTTGCGCACGATGCATTAGCATAGAGCTTTTCGACATAGCTACCTTTCTCTGCATCGTTCATAAACACATGCTGTACGCTGAAGATTATTTCTTCGTTATTTTCATTCTCTAAACTAATAACATCTCCATAATCAGGCACCAAGTCGTAGTCTCCCAGGCTCATAATGTCTTCCGAAACGATTGCCGCCGTTGCCCAATCGCTTGCATATAAGGCTGCTTTTACTTTCAGGGCCATTGCAGCACCTTTAGTAGCTCTTCCCATTTCGGCATCAGCACGTCGAGGTAAATTAGCAATAGCAAATGTCAAGTCATCGTTAATCAACTTCAAAACTTCCGATTTAGGCGATCTCGGAGTGGAAGCGTCCTCCACTGTTGGCACATATGTTAATAATGGAACATCGCCAAACAGCTCAACAAGCCAGTAGTAGTTCATAGCTCGAAGAAACATGGCTTCGCCTTTCATAACATTTTTAACCTGATCTGTGTTTGATCCTGAAAATTCGATATCATCGATATGTGTAAGAAAATCGTTTGCTCTTACAACACCTCTATAACCAAGTGTCCATGCTGTCGAAAGATAGATATTTGATCCATCATGAACACCATCGCCAACGGGCCTAAGTCTGTGAGATTGACGCTCAAATCCAATGGGCGTAATATCAGCTAATACTCCCAGAGAAGCCCAGGAAGCACAGCCACGATAAGGGTTCGCGTCTGTAGGAGGCTGCAAAGCATCGTAAATAGCAATTAAGCCAGCTTGAGCATCTTTTTCATCGGTCCAAAAAGTGGCTGATGAAAGCTGATCTGACGGGTATTTATCCAGGAAGTCATCTCCACATGAATATGCAATTACCGAAAGCAACAGAAGTGTCAGCAAGTGTTTAATATTATTCATAGTTATTATTTTTTTAATTTTATTTAGGTTATATTAAAATCCAACATTTACACCAACTGTAATAGTACGCACGTTAGGAACAGACCTTACGTTATCTGTTTCAGGATCGAACCCCCATTCTTCGTTCGTAAATGTAAACAGGTTGTCAGCACTTACGTACACCCTAAATTTGGACAAGACGTCCGTTTTCAAAACCGAGTGAGTTAAATCGTAACCAAACTGCATGTTTTTAACTCTCAGGTAAGAAACATCTTTTACCCAAAAATCTGATTCCTGAATAATAAATTGTTGCGATTCATTTGCCATTCGTGGTAGAATTGCATTCGGGTTATCCGGAGTCCACTCATTGTCAACCCAACGTTGTGGAATCACCCCTTTATCTACCCAATTCATTGGTGTAATCATATAATCCCAGGTATTTCTGTCGCGTTTGGCAACCCCCTGGAAAAGCATGCTAAAATCGAATCCTTCGTAATTCAAGCCAATATTACCTCCAATGGTATATTGGGGAATTCTGTTACCAATAATCACCCGGTCTTCCGTTCCGATTATGCCATTACCTGCATCAGGAATTCCGTTTCCATCGGTATCTACTGTTAGCTGATCCTTAAATTCAAGATCGCCCAATTTTGTGTACGCTCTGTGTGTTGCCGCATTTACGAGCTGTTCCTCTGTTCTAAAAATGTCTACAACTTCGTATCCATAATAGGAATCGAAAGGATAGCCAATTTGCGTACCACCGGTAACAATATCAGCAAAATAATCAGTTACTTCGTTGTGTATTTGTGTTACGTTGGCCGACACGTTGTACTTCACTTTACCTATTTCTCCTCGGTAGCCAAGAGACAATTCAAAACCTTTATTCTCCATAGATGCCAGGTTAACAACAGGTTCCGTTTTTGCTCCCAGGAACTGAGGTATTGGAAGTTCGGTTAAGATTCCATCCGTTTTACGGACAAAGTAATCGAATGTAAAGGTTAACCTGCTGTCTAGCACTGCTCCATCAATACCGATATCAGTCGTTGTGGTTTCTTCCCACTTTATTTCTTCGTTTGTTAGCGCTGTTTGCGCAATGCCGGAATAAACCTGACCATTGAAAGAATAGTTTTGATTTAAGGCATAGGTTGATTGGTATGGGTAATTACCTATCCGGTTGTTACCTAATTTTCCCCACGAAGCTCTAAGTTTTAAATAATCCAGACCCTTCACATCGCTCATGAAATCTTCTTCGGTCATATTCCAACCAGCAGAAAATGAAGGGAAGTACCCCCATCGATTACCTTTTTTAAAGCGAGATGAACCATCAGCCCTAATATTAGCTTCGAACAGATATTTGTCTTTGTAGTTGTAGTTTACCCTTCCAAAATACGATTGCATGGACCATTCAGCTATTGTTCCTCCCCCTGATACTAACTCCAAACCGGCATTAATACCTTGTACCTCATTGTTCGGAAACTGTTGTCTTGTAACATTTATATTATCGGCTCTATACTGTAACGTTTCGTAACCTCCCATCACCTTTACACTATGATCATCAATGCTTTTATTGTATTCCAGCAATAAATTAGTGTTCACTTGAGAGTCCTGATATTGAGAGTTAGTTGCGCTTCTTCCAGAGTTTAATTCTATCTGAGCGATCTTTTGTTCAGTTCTAAAGTTCCAAACATCATATTGTTTGTTGAAACTACTGTTTAGTCCCTGATTAAAATCCAGTGCTACTTTTGCAGTAGCTTTCAAACCACTGATGATTTCCCATTCAGCAAAAACATCGCCCATTAGTCTGCGATCATTTTGCTCTCTAACCCGGTTTTCAATTTCAGCATATGGAGCTGCAATAGCCTGAACTGAACCACTTTGAGTTCCACCCCATCTTCCATCGGGATGCCTTACATTCGTAATTGATGGTGATGATTCAATTGATGTGTTTATAGCATTCGGAGAGAGGTTTGTCCACCTGAAGAATACATTTCCACCGAGCTTAACACCATCTAAAACCTCAGAAGAAAGGTTTGTTCGAAGACCATATCGTTGGATATTATTACCATGGGTTATACCATCCTGATCAAGGTAACTCAAAGAGAAACGATAAGTAGTTTTTTCGTTTCCACCACTGTAACCCAACGAATGATTCATAATTGGAGCAGCCCCACCATAAAGCTCTTCATTCCAGTCTACATTCGGATGATATAAAGGATCGTTGGGATTAGCTCTCCATTCCTGAATATCAGCTTGTGTAAAGTTCTGTTGGTTTGGTCTGATTCTATTAGCAATTTCCATGTAATCGGCAAAGTCGCTTACATAGTCAATTAACTTTGGAACACTTTGAGTTCCAAAATAAGCATTGTAAGTTAACTTGGGCTTGCCCGATGAACCACGTTTAGTAGTGATCAGAATTACACCATTTGCACCACGCGAACCGTAAATCGATGCCGATGCTGCATCTTTCAATACCGAAATGCTTTCAATATCGTTTGGATCAATATCGTTCATAATGCCAGTACCTTCCGAAGGCACACCATCAACAACAACCAAAGGATTTGAGTTATTCATTGTACCAACACCACGAATACGAATAGTTGCACCATCGCCCCCAGCTGTACCACCACTATTTTGAACGACAGAAACGCCGGCAGCCATTCCTGATAATCCGGCACTAATGTTTGTTACAGGACGAGTTGTCAATTCATTCGCACTTACTGAGCTTACCGCCCCGGTGAGGTTAACTTTCTTTTGAGTTCCATAACCAATGGCAACCACTTCTTCAAGTCCTATTGCATCGGCCAACAGGGTTACATTTATTGTCGTTTGGTCGCCTACCGCAATTTGCTTTGTTACCATTCCAACAAATGAAAACACCAACACGTCCTCGGCCTTGATTGATGACAAATTAAATTTCCCATCTAAATCTGTAATCGTTCCATGAGAAGTTCCCTTTATCACTACGGTAACTCCGGGAAGTGGCTCACCGGTATTGTCGGTAATCTTCCCTGAGACAGGTTTTTGCTGCTGCAAAACCGTTTCAACACTATTATCCGACTTTTCGGTTGTTAGTACAATCAAACGATCCTTTACCTGGTGTTTAACATTTGTTTCGGCAAACAGACCAGTCAAAATATCGTCAATCAATTTTTCGTTGACATCCACATCTACTTTCCGATCAACGTTTATCATTTTTTGGTTGAATAGAAAATAGTACTCGCTGTTACTCTCAATCTCATCGAGCACATCAATCACCCTGGCATTGTTCATCTTCAAGGTAAGCCGTGCTTGCTGGGCAAAGCTCATGCCCGCCCAAACCTGAGAAATACATAGGAATAGAAAAAAGGCACTTAATCGCATAATTTTCCAAGTTTTACATTTGACACCAGCGTTAATGGCATCACGGATGGATTTTTTTTTCATAAATTTGAATCGTTAAGTAGTTTGACAATTATTAGACTAATTCACGCTGCTTGATCATTCAGGAGAGTGCTCGTAACACTCTCCTGTTTATCTTTAAAAGGCTTCTAACCTCTCTTTGTCCAGGCTTATTATAAACTTTCGTTTTTCAACTATTTCGTTGTTTACCGTTGCACGTTTTTTTTCCTCAATGGCTAAAGGAGCCGTTTCGGCCAACAGCTTTAGCACCTCTTCCAGTGGCTCATCAATAAAGGTGGCCCGGAACGAATACGTTAGTAATTCCGCATCTCGTATCTCTATTTCTACATTATACCATCTTCCAATACGACTAGCGACCTGCAGCATATTTTCGTTGCGAAAAACAAGTTTACCTTCAGTCCATGAAACGTATTGTGCGGCTTCTACTTCATTTTTTCGGTATTGTCCGGTTTGGGTATTTAAAACCAGATTTTCATTGGGGCGAAGAACTTCCAGTTTATCTCCCTTCTGAGAGTAGATCTCCACTTTCCCTTCTTTTAAAATTATTTCTTCAGTGGTCTCGCTGTCGTATGCAATTACATTAAATTGCGTTCCAAGAACTTTCGTTGAAAAGTGGGACGTCTTAACTGTAAACGGATGTTCTTTGTCATGTGCGACATCAAAAAAGGCTTCTCCGGTTAAAACCACATTTCGATTTTTAGTGAAAATTGCCGGATACGCCAACGTTGAGCCACTATTTAAAAACCCGCTGGTTCCGTCCGGAAGGACAAACTTTGTGCGTACTCCAAGGGGGCATTGAATTTCAGCAATCGCAGTTTCCGAAACTGTTTTTTGGGATTGAAAATAGAGCAAGCTCAGAAAGGTAAGCACAAGTGGAACAATCAGAATCGCAGCGACTCGCTGAAATAACGCGATGAATCGTGTCTTTTTCGCAGGCCTGCTTTCCCGTTGAATCTGATGATGAATCCGTTCCAACACACGATCAATATTTTCGTCAGGAAGAACCTCAGCCTGGAAAGAAAACCAATGACTTTGAATTAGTTCTTTTCTTTCATCTTCCTTTCCGGCTTTTCCAAAAAAGGCTTTTATGGCTAAATAATCTTTTCTTGAGTATTTACCGACAAAGAATCGTTGTAATATTTCCGGATCAATATCCATGATGTTGACTTTGCAGTTTTTGTTTTTACGCTCGATACAAAGCAATAGGGTTGAACGCCAAAAATCCCCCAGTTAAAAATCAAAATAAATTAAAACTTTTCGGAGAAGGTCATGAAATCAGCGACTTACAAAAAGCGAAAAGAATAGAATCAGGGCGATATCTTCTTCTCCCAACCCTCTTTTTAGATTCTTCAAAGCTTCGGTCAGATGGTTTTCAACTGTTTTAGGAGATATATTCAATTGGCTGGCGATTTCCTTTACCGAAATGCCCTTTTTTTTTCTTTTTAACAGAATTTCTTTTTGCCGGGGAGGCAATTTCTGGATGAGGATTTCAACTTTATCCAGCAACATCTGATAATTTAAGCGCTCATTAGAATCATCATCAAAGGAAACTGTTTCGTCCAAAAGCTGATTGCGATATTGCTGTTTGCGATTTGTTTGCTCAAAAAGCTCGAGAATATGATGATAGGCTATCTTAAACAAGTAAGACTTAAAAGACAGTTCGACTTTTAGCTGTTTCCGCTTGCGCCAGATTTTGAGGAAAACCTCCTGCACCACCTCTTCCGCCTCTTCTCTCGACTTCAAATACCCGAAAGCAAAATGGAACAAGCGTTTTCCATATTCACGAAAAAGCATGTCAAACGCTTCTACATCATCGTTTTTCAATGCAGATAGAAGGACTTTTTCTGATATGTTAATTTGCTTCGTCAAATGGTTACTAATTTTATTTCATCACGATAGAATTTACTCATCTTTTGAACATCGGAAATCATGTTTACGCTTCATTTCTTACGACTTAATTTCGCGCAACCAACTCCTTAACTACTACCCATCCAATAAATTAGCGGGTACTACCATTGTTTTTTTCAATCGTAATACCCGTTACATATCAGTCAAATTGAACAGCCAAATCAATAACATGAAGTGGACTGGGTTTTCGAACCTCACCAGGTTCATCCTGCAACATGATGGATAAAATACCTTCCGATTTCCACCGATAGACATCTGCCAACATATCGTTCATAAACGGACCTTTAAACGAATATGCAAGGTGCCAGTCCTGCCAGTTATTTTTTGCCGTTGCTACAGCTACTATCAGATCCTGACTGCCGGAATTTTTACTTTTTCCCTCCTGATCGGTTGTACCGGCATAAATCATAATCAGGTTGTCATTTTCATCCGCTAATATCTTGGGACGATTACCAACCTTCCAAGGCATTTCGGTATGCTTCCATTCGCCATTTGTGTCGCGCCAATAGTGATGATACCTTTTGGCTTCAGACGGTCCCCAGCGGGTATCTCCCAACTTACTTCCTGCTGCTTCAATGGTCTCTTTCGTGCAATGGTACATCACGACATGTACCCGCCCTTTTGAGTCGACAACCTGTCCGTGATCATTCATCAATCCCAACACACGAGGAATTGACTGAACAACTATTCCGGGCGAATGAACATGCGGAATTTCCGTCAACAGCTGCCCGCCATTGTTTTTCCAGGTCAATCCGCCATCTTCACTATAAACATAGATTAAATCGTGATTTGCTCCCTGGCTATCTTCGCGCCAAACCCAGGTTACATGAAGGGTTCCATCGGCATCATAGTCATACCCATTCGGATAGGAACAACGCGAACTGCTTACGCCCAAAACATCCTCAAACGTTCCCTCCGCAGAATCAATTTGCCGGGTATTTTCCCACTTCCCGGTTTCGGCGTTGTAGTCGACCAACATTCGGTCGCCATTTCCCGAACCACGAACACGGTAGTTAAACTGAAGGTTGCCATCGGGCGTTGGCCAGAATTTAGGGTATGTAATTTTGATGGGCTTTCCATCCTCCAATTCTGATACGATTGGGCCAAATGAAGCAGCACTCCACTCGTGACTTTCGGGATTGGTTGCTAGCCCTTTTTTTGAAACCCGATAGTGCAATGGATGAACATGATGATCAAATGCCAGGTGAATGGTTCCATCGTTAGGACAAATCCCAAATGAAACAATATTGTGCGCGTCGTCGCTTTCAAAAAGATAATCGAAAAACCGGATAGTGCTCCATTCGCCTGTCGGAAGCTCTCTTCGCGATAAACAAACCCGCCGTTCGTGATTATAATAGGCCATGTATTGGTAGCCGTTGAAGGTAGCAATGGCGTCCTTTTGATAGGTTCTGCCATTAATGGCACTTGAAAACCTCCCATAAATCGTTAATGCTTTATCATCTACAGTAGAAATATTTTCCTGAGTAACTTTTACCTGCGCCATTAGAGGCTCAAAAAAGATCAGGAAAGCAAAAAACAGATACAAAATAAACTTCATTCGTTTCATCATTCTTTTTCGTTGAGATTGGTTCTTCTGAAAGTCGTTTTAAAAATCATTTGATGGAATTCAACCCTAAAAGCAGAAATGCCAGAGATCCGGGTCAATCAAAAGCAATTCCTGATTGGCGGCGGAAATAAAAATGGTCAATTGTACCTTTACCGGTAAGAATAAAACCAACCAATTCAGCGATTTCTCCGGGTTGAATAAGCTTTACCGAATCGATGTCGGGGCGCATTTCGCGAACCATTTCTGTATTCACGCCACCCGGCGGAATTAGGTGCACTTGTTATCAGTGCCACTTTGTTTTTTTCTTCGATCATCTCAATATTGCTGCGTGTTAACTCTTATCTAATCCACAAATAATTCGTCGATGTGCAGACCACTTTATCCGGTAGTCTTGAGTCTTATATTATTGGTTCCGGGTTTAAATGTGACTCTCGCACTTGCAAAACGCCACTCTCCCACGAACCGGTTGGCTAAAACTCGAAAGTTTCAAGTATTTCATCGTTTACAATAAAAATCATAGGTCGAGTGGTTTCAGTTCGTTTAGCTTTTATTGTTAGTGCCCCTAAAAACACCAATCCGATCAGCAATAATTTTCCTGATTCATTTGCAATACAAAACAATAAACGAGATCATTTTTTTTCAATTTGAATTGAATCACTCCCATCCCATTCATACCCCCACGCTTCCATGTACTCGGCTCCTGCAAGGAATTGATCCTTTCGCTCAACCAGCATCTTCTGCAATTTTACCTCCAAGTCAGCCTGCAGCTCTGTATATTCCGCCTTATTGCAAAGATTAGCGAGCTGATACGGATCCTTTTCATTATCGAAAAGCAACCACGGTCCATCTAAATCCTTGGCGTATGTATATCTCTCGGTGCGAATGCCACGAAATTCGCGACCACCTCGTTTGTATGACCATTGGTGGAATGGTACCGGACAGGTAATCAGTGCACCATCGACCTCCAAGTCTTCTTTCCCTGATAAGAAAGCCGTATAATCAAGTCCTTCAACTGATTCCGGTATTGGCAGATTACATAAACCAAGCAAAGTTGGCATAATATCAGGATAAGAAAATGGTTTGGTAATCTGTACTCCTCCTTTTAGTTTAGCCGGATATTTAAGAACAAACGGAACTTTTATTGATTCATCCCATGGTTTTTGCTTCTTTGTTTGGGCATGAGAGTTGAGCATATCGCCATGATCGGAGGTGAAAACAAAAATGGTGTTCTCTTCCAATCCCATCTTTCTGATTTCGGATTGCAACCGTTCAATACAATCGTCCAATGCTGTAATATGCGCGTAATAGCCCTTTAGCCATTCTTTTGTTTGCCCAGCTAGGCTATCCGGCACATTGGGGCGCAATTGAATATCCATATCATTGTACAAATCCCGATATTTTTGGGGAGCAGTTTCGTAAGGGGCATGAGGAGGACCCCATGACAGGAATAATGCGAACGGACCTTCTTGATGGTTTTTAATATATTGAATGGCATCCTCGGTTTGTGCTATCGCATCATAACCATCCCATTTATGTTTCACGTCGTTCTCATCGAAATAAACTGAATTGTTGTAGTTGTGCGTACATTCATGAACCTTCCAATAGTCGAATCCCTGACGGCGATCGGCTGAAACTGGCAACAGTCTCCCTTCAGTATTTGTCATTCCATGCGCATGGCCATTGATATGCCACTTACCGATATAGCCTGTTTGATAGCCATTATCCTTAAACACTTCGGCCACACAATATTCATCACTAGCAAGAGGCTTATCGTTGTAAAAAACACCGTGACTAAGCGGATATTTCCCGGTCATCAACGACGCACGGGCAGGTGCGCAGACCGGAATATTTGAAATCGCATTTTCAAAAACCAGCGCTTCCTTTGCCAATTGATCCAACCCTGGGGTCAGTACCTGAGTATTTCCGGCATAGCCTGAATCTTGTGCCCGCCACTGGTCGGCAAAAACAAATACTACATTGGGCTTTTTCTCCGCCTTACAACCATAGAAAATTGAAGTACCGACAAGCAACAACGTAAAAGCTTTTTGAAAATTCATCTTTATTGATCGTTTAGGTTTATTTATTTTGTCTCCGAAATAGTTTGCTGAATTGAAACAGCTTTCCCCTCAGCATCGGAATCAAGCCTCTGACCTCTAAATTCGAGGGTGTTACCATCTCCAACATACAAGGTAACAACGGTTTTGGAAACCGACTCTTCGGTACGCACAATACCAAATCGTCCTTCAAAATAGAGGCTGAGTTCTTTATTTGTGTAAGCTGCATCAGCTTGATCCTGACAGATGATATAATCGGTAATTACTGATTCCCCGACTTTGGAAATTACGGTGACTCCAACTACTTTCTGCCCATCTTTCAAGGCTTCGACGCTTTGTACGCTTGGGTTTTGATTCCCCGATGGTTCAAAAACTGAAACGTAAGGTTTTTCCCAGGCTTCACCCTGCTGACGAATGGCCAAAACCTGTGTCTTTTTATTTATATAACCATTTTTCGCTTCCCGAGTTGGTGGTGCGAGAGCTTTGGTGTATTCCCGTTCAATTCCCGCGGGTACAAACAGGTGCATGTACTTGTTGTCATAATCAATGTCGAAACGCACCCTAATGCCCTGAGCTGTAGCCTCTGTAACTTTCGTATTTTCAAAATATTTCCAGCCCGGCGAATGAACGGCATCACCAATATCAGTCCGATAACGGTCGGTTGCACAAAGCTCCAGTTCTTGTCCCTCAGTATCCAGAATCACTGTCTCATCGCCAAGGTTGTGGTAGATGTAATCATGAAAATTGTTTTCAGCCAGCGATTTTGACCGGAACAGATCAAAATAATAAGCCGTGGTCTGACTCGTTCTAATCGTACTCAGAGTGCGTTGCTGCACGCAATTATTAACCTCATCGTTTAAAGCCTGAGTGGCAAAACTGAATTGAGCGGAAATTGGGTCCTCCAGATGTTTTGGTTCGGCTGCAATATTAACCGCAGTATTTTGCCATACATTGGCTTTTCCTTTCCACGAGCCTTCATCGCGTCCGTGCGATGTACCATTTACAACAACGGTATTGTTTCCGGCATACAATCTGTAATAATGCTCGTGCAGTGGGATTTGCCGTTCGGCCACGGTTGCCGGCAAACCTGCATTGGGAGCCATTACATAACCAGCACCATACAGCTCCATCGATATTCCGGTCAGATGAGAATGGACGTAATGAGCACCACCAATAATACCGCACAAGCCATACAATTCATTATCTTTTTCGACATAATTGCGTTGTAAAGCGATCCCGGCATGTTCAACGATCACCGTTGGCTTCTGAAAATCGATATTTCCTTCAACTTGTTCTGGAATTGGGATGCCCCAAAACAAATCAAGCGCCTGAAAATTGTTAAACGTGGAGTTGTCAAGCTTCGGATTATATCCACCAACAACCCGGTATTTCTGGGCTAAAGCTACTTTTGCTTGTTGTTCCAATTGGCTATACCCCTTTCGTTTTGCAAGGTGCAACGTGTAGCGGTACAGATCTTCGGTGCCATCGTTGTTTCTTTTTGAATCACCGTAACGAACAAACCGTCTGTCGGGCATCCGTAGATTATCGAACAGAAAATTGCCTTCGAGAATTTCTTTGTATTCGCTGGTTACATTCATTTCCGGGTAATTACGGTCAACAATATTCAACACCATCGTAATTGCCGGCATAAAGCTGTAGCTGGTGGATTCGGGCCAAATACCCTGTTTCCCAAACATGGGCAAAATGGTCTGTTTAAATGAATTTTGATGCGCTGTTCCGCTTTCCCAAAATACCTTGAACAAACGCTCCCTTTCAGCATCATCTTCAATACACAAAATACCAAACAAAACACCTGGAGCTGTTAAAATTGGATGGTTTGAAATAAACTTGCCGTGTTTATCCGGTGCTCCGTATTCCTGCAGGGTATTTCCCACCATATTTGCAATCGCTTTTTGAGCTTTTGCATTATCAAACAAAACCCGGTCACCCAATTTTTTATTATAAACCGTTGCCCCATCGCGTTTTAAGTAATTGTATATAAAATCGTAGGCAAGGGCAAACGGCCCGTAAGTTGTTCTCGGATCGTAAAAAGCGTTCCCGCAAATCGTGGTTGTTTGGGGAGTTTTAGGCGCTATGGTATCGATATAAACAGCGAGAATATCAGCTGCGAACATGGCATACTTCTCATCATCAGTCAGAAAATAGAGCATCCCTGCATCCGAAGCTAGAGTAAGTATCCGGTTATGCTTTTGTGTGAGCAACGAGCCAGAGGCATCAGAATGCTGGTGATCATTTCTGGCAAACTCAGGAATTGAATCCAGGATGGCATTGGGGTTTGTTTGATGTTCCGCAAGTTCACCATCTACCCTTTGATGCAGTTGACGAACAATACTCTTTGCCCAATCGTTTTGCTCTACCAGATTTAAAACATGTTGTTTTTCAGCTTTTGTAACCCATATTGTCGGGTGTTCCTGCGCCTTTATCGACTCTGATATAATACTAAATACAAAAACGATGGCTAAAATATATTTTCTCATAACTTATTATTTCTCTGTAAGAACGAAAAGCACTCTATTGCCCCTCCTTTAAATACTGAATTTTGTATTTCCCGGAACCTAAAACAACAACCGACTGACCAATCGATTCTACCATGTGCTTCAGTTGGTAGGCTGTCCACGATTCTCCATTTATTTTTAAAGATTCTAATTCCTCAGCTGATAAAACAAGCCTTGCCTTTGTATTGAAAGGCACCTCCAGGTTCATTGAAAAGTTTGCATCTTCTATTTCCCAGCTGTTTCGAACCGCACCATAAGGCGTTGGAATATTGACGGTAGTTTGTGTTATCGCATCCGGAAAAATCGGATTCACCACAAACTCCTTGAAACCTGGTTTGTCGGATGATGATTTCACACCCCCAAGTGATTCGAAGAAATACGCTGCGAAACCACTATGCATCGGATGGTTTAGCGAGTTCGTGAGCCCATCCATATCGTCCCAGAAAAACTGTCGTTCGGGCCATGTGGTAAAACCGTAGTTCATCACATAAGTTTGGCTGGGAAAAGTTGGCGTTGTAAGAATTTCGTGGGCCAAATCAGCCTTTCCGTAGTTGCTCAAAACGGTATAAATGTAGCGGTTACCATGAATTCCGGTTGAATGGTGACCACCTTTTTCGGCAACAATGTCATATGCCAGTCCATTTACAACGCTTTCGATTTTATCTTCAGGAACCATTCCAAATTGCAATGCCATAACAGTAGCTGTCTGGCTTCCATACCAGTAGTGCCCGACAAGTGGTATACTTTTAAGGTATGCTTTATTAAAAGCATCGAATAATTCAGTTTTCTCCTTTTGCATTTTTAGTCTGAATTCAATATCGTCGCTCATTTCCGCGAATGCTTCCATAATTCCAAGGATATCGTAGAAATAAGCATTTGCCGAAACAACCGGATCGCATTCCATTGCTTCCGGGTTTTGTTTCCGGTCCCAACGTGGCGGACACCAATCTCCCATACCATTATCAATAATCCCTTCTTCATTTTTGAAGGTCAGATAATAATTGGTCAGTCCTTTCATATCATCATAGTAATCGAGCACAATAGAGGAATCGCCGGAATAAACGTAATTATACCAGGGCAAGTACATAGTGGCAACTCCCCAGTCGAGTTTCGCGATACTTGATGTTCGTTTTCCGGGAGCAATCATAGTCGGGACAAGGAATTTTTCGTCGGAGTTTTGACCTTTCTCCGGGCGCATTTGTGTCCGTATATCCTCCATGTATTTTTTGTAGAAATTGCCTAAGTCGTAGTTGTACAACGCATATTCGCAGAACGCGTGTGCATCGCCCAGCCAACCACATTTCTCACGGTGCGGACAATCTTCAGGGATACCATGCAGGTTATCGACAATCGTCCAACGGCTGATCGTATCCATTTTATTTAAAAGAGGATCGGAACACACAAAACTGCCTTTCTCAGCAACATCAGTCGCCACCAGAACTGCTTTAATTGAATTCGCATCGGGTTTTACCGAAAAACCGCTTACCTCGGCATAGCGAAACCCATGGTATGAAAACTTAGGCTCCCAGGTTTCGGGGCCACCACCTTTACAAATATATTGCAGGAGCTGTGGCATTCCGTTGGCGCCACCACCGGTTGAGCCGGGAAAAATGTTATCGCCGCTTTGTGTCAGTGCCTCAGTTGGTACTATTTCAATTAACTGTCCTTCCTTTTCGTTCACGGTAATCTGAACCCAGCCGGCGATGTTTTGTCCGAAATCTACGATCCATTTACCCGTATCAGGCGATTTAAATACGTAGGTTGGTTCAAGTTCCTTAAGCCTGCGGATTGGTGGCATTTCTTGTGCGCTAGCTTTTGTTACGTCAGGCGAAACAAGTTTAACTCCCTCCCATTTTTCATCGTTAAACCCGGCAGTATTCCAGCCTTGAATTTCGTATCGCGCATCGTAGGTATCTCCCCCGTAAACATTGTCGAAAACAATAGGGCCGGTAGATGCCCGCCAGTTTTCGTCACTGTAAAACTCGTCCTTAGAACCGTCAGCATAAGTAAGCTTAACTAAAAGCCGTGCTGCCGGAGCACCATACGACATATCACGTTCCGACTCCGGATCATTTTTCCAGGAAATTGTTTGACCGTAGAATCCGTTTCCAAGAATTACACCGATGGCGTTTTTCCCCTTTTTTAGCTGACTCGTTACATCGTAGGTTACATAGTAAGTTTGTTTATCGTAGTTGGAAGGTGCTGGATCCAGAACATGATCGCCTGTTTTTTCACCATTGATATACAACTCGTAATAGCCCAACCCACAAATGTAGGCTCGAGCACTTTCTATTTGTTTATCAGTCAACAACTCGTTACGAAAATAACCAACCGGTTGGCTTGTCACCATCAGCGGTTCATCCATTCCCCCTGTTTGATACCCGCGAAAACGATATTCGGACTGACGGTCATCTTTTTTGAGGCTGATCCACTTCGAGTTTCCCCAGCTGGCCTCTTCAAACAAACCTGTTTCGAAGCTATTCGCCGGAGACCAATCTGACGAGTTTCCCTTTTCGTCCCATATTTTCACTTTCCACCAATATTTTTGGGTTGAAAGCAATTCGAGGCCTCTATATTTCACATTGGCCGATTGACTACTACTAACTTTGCCTGAATTCCACAAGTCGGCATCTTTCTCGTTTAGCAAATCCGGATTCGAGGAAACCAGAATCTGATAGGCCGTTTGCGAACGATTGAATCCATCGGCTTTAACAACCCATGATAACAAAGGATGCTGCCCCTGAATGGCTATCGGATTCTGCTGTGAATTGCAAGTAAGCAACTCAAAATCAACACCTATACTATACACATGGCTCGTAACTACGAGTATTAAGAGTAATACAATTCTTTTCATTTTTATTTATCTTTGAGTTCCTCATCAGCCATACACAGGCCAACCCCTAAACACCTGATATAAGCGAACTTGAGTTAATTAAAACGTATAAACACTTTCCCATTTTCAATTTTATGCAAAGTTTCATCAAAGGCATTACACTTAAATGAATGGCGAGCAAGCTTCAAATCCGCCACCAGTTTTTCAACTCTCTTTTCAGCATCAGCTATTTGTTTATAATCCCATGTTTTCTCCTGTGTGAGATAGGGCAACATGTATTCGAAGCCTTTTTTGATACTTCTTCCATCCACACTTTCGGCATTCCAAAGGTCAACTCCCACTTTCTGACCCAAGCGAGCCAGGTATAAGAATCCATGCAAGTTCATCGCCGAATAAGAAAACGATTTTGTACGAGCCAGCTCCAAAGGTTGGCTGCCATCGGGCTCAATTTGGCTGAAAACTCGATTCATCGTGATGGTTGATAAATGCTCTTTCACCTCGTTAATTCTACCCAGGTAGGTCAGAACACTCAACAGTTGAGCGTCATAGTGCGTACCATGATTATTCTTTTTAACCGCCTCTGCTTTTCCATTTTCACTGTATTGCAGCCAATAGGCGTAGTAGGTCAGCCAATTATCCATTCCCTCCTTAGTCTGACTATCTAGCAAATTAGATCTGTCCAACAATTCCAGACATTTAATTACCTCAACAATATTCTCAAACTCGATAATGGCAAACTCCCGACCATCCGTTACTCCAGGAATACTCTGTCCGTAATTGATGTTCGGATTCATTTTTGTTTCTTCACTCAAAAACCAAGCATCAATTAGTTGCAGAGCTTTGTCTGCATAAACTTTATTTCCGGTGAAAAAAAAGGCATCGCGCAGAGTTTGTACGGCAGTAAAAAAGGCTTGCATCTCAACAAAATCTGCAAAATTATTCCTCGTTTCCGGATTTATTTCGCCATCCTTCCTGATATATGGCAGTCCGTTCGGCGAATCGGGATTCGGCCACCAATAAGGGCCGATGCTCATATAATCATGCTTATCGCCGCTGGGTGGAGTCCCCATTTTTTTGACCACCGAATACAACTCGCAACTCAATGTCGAATCAGCATTTTCAATCAATCGGTTAAAGTATATGGTTGTTTCTTCGTCATTATTCGAAAGAAGGACTCGTTTAGCTTCTAACTCCTGAAAATCAATCAACGTAATTTTCTCGTTTTGTAATTCCCGGTGACTACATATTCCGGTATGGGTTAATAAAACCACTAAAAAAAGAACAGTTCCTATTTTCAACATTCCATCCACATTTATACGATTATTACTTTCATTTTAGAATATGAAGAAATTTGGCGTCGCCCAAAAGCCCGGAACCTCGAATGTAGCCCAACCTGAAACATCCGGAATATCCTTTTCCGAGAAATGGTAGCCCGAGGAAGAACAATCACTCAAGCTTGCTTCGACCAATTTTCGACTCTCGTTCTTCTCTGCAAACTCGCCCCATGAGGGAGCTTCGGTTTGAACATGTAACAATATGTTCGTTAATATCAGCGAAAATAAAGCAATGCTTTTAGAGAAATTACCTTTCATACATTGTTTCTTACCCCTCACCAAACCTATGGACCAGCAAACGAAAGGTTTAAATAAGGCTGTTCATCATTTTGTATTTAATGATCATTCTCCTTTTTGTCAAAAATCAAATCACCACGGCAGCACAAGCTTTCTTACAGTCAAAAAAACATTCATTCACAATTAATGATCTGCTCCAATTACTTCAACCGGTTCACCATCAAAACCACTAGTCCGGGCTTTTTGCTCTACCCAATAAGGCTGGAAGGTGTACGACGACAGCGAATCCCACTTCGCATTAATCGTTGGCAAAAACGCTTTCAATACATCAATTTCATTTTTATAATCGGGATTACTTGCCTGGTTTGTAAATTCGTTCGGATCGCTTTTATGATCATACAACTCCTCACTTCCATCTTCATATTGAATGTAACGGAAATCATCGGCTTTTACCGCATGGTTATTCATGCCATACGTTGTAAGGGCAAATGCATCTTTATCGGGATTGCTTTCATTCATCGTTGCCACCAGGCTTTTTCCTTCATTTCGATCGTAAGACGGTAATCCGCATAATTCCAAAAGTGTTGGATAAATCGAGAGCATTTCGGCCGGTGAATCGATTACTTTTCCCTTGGGGAGACCGGGCGCAGCAAACAACAGGGGCGCATTTGTTGCCGATTCCCACAGGCCATGTTTGGCAAAAGTTCCCTTTTCGCCCAATCGGTAACCATGATCGGACCATAACACGATTACAGTATTATCGGCATATTCACTATTTTCAAGGGCATCCAATACCCGGCCAATCTCATAGTCCACATAGCTCACACAAGCCAGATATGCCTGAATAATTTTCTTCCATTCGCCACTTTCAATCGCCCATTCGGTCGATGGCATCATAGGCAGGTCGTTTATCTGAAGTGCCACAGAAGACACATCGTCCAAATCATCTGATTTATAGGGAGCCACTTCGATACCTTCAAGCGGGTGCATATCAAACCATTTCTGGGGAACATACAAGGGTACGTGAGGACGCAAAAACCCGACCCCCAGAAAGAATGGTTTATCATATTGGCGATTCAGACGTTCGATGGTCCAATCTGTCGATTGATGGTCGGGCATCAGCGAATCTGCTTCGGGGAAAGCCCCCCAGTCGGTGCTGGTTCGTCCGTAGTGTTTCTTGTCAGACGTTCCAAAACCGTCCCAAACAAAGCGTTTCTCAGGAAGTGGTCCAAAGCCTTTCACTCTTCCGCCCGATTCATCAAAGGTTCCGTCGGGTGCATGCGTGTGAAATAATTTACCAATACCCATGGTATGGTAACCATTGTTCCGAAAATATTCGGGAAGGAAAACAATGTCTTTAGTGGCCGGATTTTCAGATCGAATCTTTTCGTCACTGATCATTCCATAAATACCGGTTGTAGATGGGCGTAGCCCCGACATAATAGATGCCCTTGAAGGGCCGCATAACGGAGCCTGACATTGTGCATTGGTAAACAAAACACCTTTCGCTGCCAACCTGTCGATATTCGGAGTTTTTGTATTTGAATGCGCGTTGATACAGCCCAACCATGTATTTAAATCGTCCACCGCTATAAACAATACGTTGGGTTTTTGAGCAAGCTCATTCTTCGGAGCCGATTTACTTTGAGATCCGCATGCGCTAAATCCCAATACTCCCACTGCGACAAATGAGCAATTCAATATTGCTGTTCTCAATTTTTCTATTCGTTTTTTCATTGTCATATTTTTATGTCGGGGCCAACCTAAATTGAAGGATATATCAGTGATTTGAAACTTTGATAGGCGAATTGTTTATTTATGTTCTGATCGGATCACCGCAACTTGCAGAAATACAAATTCATTCCAAACGACGAGTTACATTGACCAACCAGAACACACTTACCAGTGTCAGCTACTAATTCAACTTTAGCTGGATAGAACTATTTTCCACCAATCATTTTATAAACTTCTGCTCCGGCACTTAAAAAAGCTCCTGTTCCGTAAACCTCTGTTTTATCGGGCCATGCTTTGCCTGGAGCAGCACCAATGGGTTGTACATATCCTAACATTCCGTCTTCGGTTACATAGCTGGTCATAGCCTTCCATCCTTTAAATACAGCATCCTGGTACGTACCTTCATCGAGAATACCGTTATTAATACCCCATGCCAGACCAAATACGAAAAATGAAGAACCACTGGTTTCAGGTGTTGGGTAAAACTCATCGCCTAACAAGCTCATTGCCCAATGACCTTCAGGTGTTTGAAGTTCCAGCAACCGTTTGGCCATTTTCTTGTAGATGGTTAAAAAATATTTGTATTCTTTGCTTTTCGGATCCAATTCAGGCATAATATTCGCGAGCCCAGCAAATACCCAACCATTTCCTCGTCCCCAGAAAATTTTGGTTCCGTTGTCGAGCTTGCCCATGTAGCTTTGGTCGCGGTAATACAAATTCTCTTTTTTATCGAATAAATAGTCGGTAGTTGCTTTATATTCCTTCATTAAAAAGTTAAGGTACATCTCGTCACCAGTTTCTTTGTACAGCATTGCCCAAACTGGTGGTGCCATAAATAAGGCATCACACCAACTCCAGCGATCATGCTTATAGTTCTCATTACCTACCCATTGCAACGATGTAACAGCAGGATGGAAATTAATATACCGCAACTGTTCCTTAGTTGGGGCAATCATTTTCTCATCGCCATACTTACGATAAAGTTCCATGTACATTTGCCCAACCGTATGGTCATCGGCGTGATACATACGTGTATACAATTTCCATTCTTGTTCTTCACCTATTTGCTTCATCCACTCCCAATACGTATCATCACCGGCCATTTTCGCCCATTTTGCCATCCCTATGTACAATGCGCCATTGGTCCAGGCTAACGGATGATGTGGTTCTTTGCGTCCGCTATACGCATCGGTAAAGTGCTCGATTTGCCAGTCGGCAACTCGTTTCATATCCTTTTTTACATCCTCAGGCTTTATTGGCTGGGCGTATGAAAAAAAGGTTATCGAGACTAAAGTCAATACTAAAAAAAATGTTCTCATAGTTTTAATTTTAAAAGCGTTATTCTTTTTATATCCAAGGCATTACATTGCACAATGACTTCGATTTTGTTGTTTTACGTTTTTGTGTGTTGGTATGAGGAATGGAGCAGAAACAGATCCGCTCCATTCATTTTATAATTAACTGGTCTTGTGTTCTTTGTTTGAGATAAGAAACTAACTCTACCGAATTAACTCTTACTCAATAGTAACCACGAAAGGAAAAACCCGTTGATCGTAGTCGGCCGAATCGTAACCATGATTGGTTGCAACAACATTTAGTGTAAATGTTCCTGCCTCAGGATATTTGTACAAAGTTGCCCATCCAATCTCGGAGTTTAAATTAGTTTTTAAACCTTGTGCACGCAACAATCCATAATCGCTATAGTAATTACTTTTTACCAATACTTGGTTTCCATTAATATCAATAGAATCAGTAACGTTATCGGCCATTTTCATAACTTGGCGTTCCCCTCCCGGCCAAATTACAACAATATCAGCAGTACTTTCCACTGCTATGGTGTAAGATACTCCTTTGATGGGATTAGTTACCTCTTCGTATTTATTGTTTTCGTTAAGTGTATAAAACTTCACTCCTTCTACAGTAGGAGGTGCAATGTCTTCCTTCAGGCATGATACAAATGCTGCTGACAGCAGTAGTAGCACCAATGATATATTTTTTATTCTTTTCATTGTCATAATCTTTAGTTGTGCTGTTAATATCCAGAATTCTGCGCTAATGTCTGATCCTTTTCAATTTCGCTTACAGGAATTGGGAATAGCAACTGATACTCCTCGATCGGTTCATTCTGCACGGCATAATCTTCACCTGTTACAGTCATCAGCGCTTCAGAAATAATCTCGATGGCTTTTCCGGTACGCTTCAAGTCAAAGAACCGATGACCTTCAAAAGCAAGTTCCATGCGTCTTTCATGCAGAATGGCATAGATATCTAAATCGAAATCGGCAGCAAGGCGGGGCATATTCGAACGTTCGCGAACATCACTGACATAACCAATTGCTTCGTCTTTCTTATTGTTATTCATTAAACATTCGGCATACATCAGCAAGGCATCTGCATAGCGATATACCATGAAGTTATAGTCTGTACCAACATTTTTCTGGGCAACCATACCAGCGCGATCGGGAGCCATTTTAATTGGGAATGCCTGATATTCAGGAGTTGCTCCTGCAACATAGCCAGAATCTACGGTTAAGTTCAAACGTTCAAAATCACCATATTCTGTAAATTCCTGAAGGAGGTCGTGCGAAACCATATACGATCCGCCCAGGTAGGTAGTACCAATCGTGTAGGCGATGTCATTAGTCATCATTCGGAAAAACCAAGAAGGCTGACCAGCTGCAACATTATAATTTACTTCGAAAATAGATTCGACGTTGAATTTTTTCGTGTCAGAAAAAACATCGGTAAGACTAGGCATCAAAGCATAAGTTCCAGCGGCTTTGTCAACAATTAATTTTTTCAATGTTGATTCAGCAGCACCGTAATCATTCATTTCCATTTGTGCCTTTGCCAAGCCCATCAATGCACTCCCTTTTGTTGCCCGGGCTTCTTCTCCGTTCAGTTGAGTAGCGCCTTTTTTGAAACACATATCAAATGCATTCTCAAAATCAGGAATTATTACCTCGTTGTAAATTTCTGCAACAGAAGCACGACCTATTCCAAAAGCTTCTGATGGTGAGCCAAACTTTGCAGTAACCTTTGGAACCGGGCCATAGGTACGCACTAAGTTCATGTAAGCGAGCGCGCGTAAAAAATAACATTCACCGATCATTGCATTTACCTCTTCGGCGTCATCGTCATTATTCGCTCCGAACGTGGTAAGCACCTCCAATAATGTATTGCAACGATAAATAAGCAAGTAATTTTCTGTCCAAATGGAAGCGGCTGATTGCGCATTCGTCTTTTTAAAGATATGGTATCGATCAGTCATCTGACGGTCTTTTGCATCATCCGAAGCCATTTCGATAAACTGCATCATTCCGTCATGTGCATAGATCGATTGAAGTACTTTGTAACACCCTGCCAAACCGGTTTTTAGTTCGGTAACATTATTATAGTACACCGTGGGCGACAAAGTGTCCTCGGGTGCTTTGTCCAAAAAGTCGTCGCATCCAAATAGCGACACTAAGAACATTAAAATCAATATATGGAATTTATTTTTCTTCATGATTATTCAGATTAAAAGTCAACATTTACACCAAGAGAAATAGTTCTTGGGAGAGGGTAATCTCCGGCATTGTCAACACCTTGTGAAAGAGCAGAGTCTCCTTGATAGTTACCCATAGGGTTGTATCCCGGATACTTTGAATATAACCAGACATTGTCAACATTTACGTAAATCCTTGCATTCGAAATCGAAACTTTTTGTGTTAAACTCCGAGGCAGAGTATATCCCAATGAAATATTTTCAAGCAACACATAAGTTGCATCGAACAATAAACCACCGGAGATGTCACTCGCATCATATGACTTCCGGTTTGGTGCCGGATATTTTGCATCTGGTCGGTCTTCTCTCCAATAATTATTAAAGTAGTCATAGGTAGTATTTGCTCTACCTTGAGCTCTGAACATAGCAATACCGTAATTTCCAGTCATCAATTTTTGCCCCCCTTGACGTCCTGTAAATTTGAATGCGAAATCAAATCCTTTGTATGAAAAAGTATTGGTTAATCCCCAAATAAAATCCGGAGTAGCATTTCCCAGAACGGTTTTGTCGGAGCTATCCAATACACCATCGCCGTTTACATCAGCCACTTTAGGAGAACCTGGTTGCGAACGGTTTTCCCAAGAACTTTGGCTCGCATTAAAAATCGGATTCGATTTAACATCTTCCCAGTCTCTAAAGGCACCTAACGAATAAGTTCCCCACAGACCAGCTAACGGACGACCTTCAGTTGTATAACCAGAGTTATCCACGATTGGGCGCTTATCATTACCGATATCTGTAACAAGGTTTCTATAGTACGATAGGGTCGCGGTTGTATTCCACGTAAATTTGCCTACCAAATTCCGTGTGCTAAGCAGATATTCAAACCCTTGGTTTGTCATTGACCCCAGGTTCAATTTTACACTACCAAACCCTGTAATAGATGGCAATGGAAGATTAAACAACATATCTTCTGTTTTTCTGTTGAAATAATCTACGGAAAGACTAATTCGTCCGTCATAAAATGACACATCGGTACCTATACTTAGATCTTTTGTTGTTTCCCATCCCAAAAAATCATTCGGAATTTTATTATCGTAATAAGCGGCAGTCGTTGTCGCCCCGCTTCCAAACACATAAGAGCTTGTACCTAAAGTTGCAAGTGCCAAATAGTTTGTAATACCTGAGTTCCCAATTTTCCCCCAACCGGCACGCAGTTTCATATCGCTCACAATTGAAGAAAGCGGACTAAAAAATTTCTCATCAGATATACGCCATGCAGTTGAAAATGACGGGAAAACTGCCCATTTATTCTCGGAACCAAATTTTGAAGAACCATCGCGACGTATCGAAGCTGTTAGGTAATATTTGCCGGCATAATTATAACTTGCTCGGGCAAAAGTACCAATCATGCTTTCGCTCGATCTGTTTGTACGCGCGTCGTTTTGCTGATCCTTAATTGTAGCTCCCTGGTTTAGCGTATTGATAATGTCTTGCGGAAAATCCCATTTTTCAATGTAGGCCGATTTATCGTTTGTTTCCTCCATAGACATACCCACCATTGCAGATAAAGAGTGATTTCCGAAATCGCGCCCATAAGTTAAAAATGACTGGATATCCCAATACTCACGAGTACTACTATCGTAAATTCCACGATTGGGCTGTGTTGCGGTTGAACTTGTTGGAACATAACTTGGCAGATAAAAATTACGTTCACGGGTACGGTAATCGTAGTGAAACGATGTTTTCCATAGCAAACCTTTCATCAGGTTTATATCTGCATATAGTTTCGAGGTTAAACGTGCCGTCTTTCTGTTATCGGTGACCGCAGCTGTAGTTAGCGGGTTAGCAAGGAAAGCAACGTTCCAATCCCAGGGACTATCCAACTCCATCCCTGTGCGAAAGAATGTTCCGTCGGCGTTATGTGTTGGGAATATAGGTCCAAGCTGTGCGGCAACCAATAGTGGATTGTTACTTCCGTTGGTAGAAGTAGAATTATAAAGAACATCTGTTTTTTCGAGCGTTGGTGCCAGGTTTAGACCGATCTTTAACCAGTTGTTCACTTTCTTTTCTATGTTCGAACGGAATCCAAAACGGTCGTAACCGGTATTCGTAATCATCCCGTCATTCGTATACACTCCACCGGATACGTAATAGGTCACATCTTCAGTACCCCCCGAAAAAGAAATTTGCGCGTCGGTTACATTTCCTGTACCAAAAAATTCTCCTTGCCAATCGGTGTCATAAGGCATCGCATAAGTCGTATCCGATACAGTAATCCACCGGTAATGCTTGCTGGTTGGACTTTGCATGGCTGAAGCATGGCGGGAATACTGACTCCAGTTTGCTATACGGGTTTCATTGTCATCAGAGCGCGACCACAATGGCACATTAGGATTATCAGTCCCCAGGTTCGGATCTTCAACCACATAAGCATTTGCCCTTGAGTCTTCATAATACTGCAAATAATCTTCACGATTCAGGGTATTGTACTCACGTAACACATTTTGAATCCCGTAACTAACCGAGACACTTACTTTCCCCTTCCCTTTTTTACCGCTTTTAGTTGTAATTAAAATTACACCGTTGGCCGCTCGAGTACCATAAATCGCACTCGACGCTGCATCTTTCAATATCTCAACCGATTCAATATCGTCGGGATTGATAAAGTTAATTGGCGATTCGTCTTTATTAAATCCTTCGGGTAAAGGCTGGCCGTCGACAACATACAAAGGTGCATTTGAAGCATTTACCGACCCCACGCCACGAATAGTAATATTACTACCACCTCCGGGAGCCCCATTTGTTTGCGAAATAGATACCCCGGCAACATTACCACTAATACCTTGGGCAAAGTTTGACACCGGCCGGTCGCGATAAGTTTCTGAACTAACCGATGAAATAGCTGACGAAACATCGCGTTTTTTCTGAGTACCATACCCAATGGCTACAACTTCTTCAAGGCCTACTGCATCGGTTTTTAGTTGAATATTGATAACCGTTTTTCCCTGAATAGCAATTTCCTGCTGAAGCATTCCGACAAAAGAAATAACCAGCGTTTCATCGCCTTTTAATCCGGCAAGGCTGAAATTACCATCAATGTCGGTTAAACTTCCGGCAAACGAGCCCTTTATCGTAATCGTGGCTCCAGGGAGAGGTGCACCGGTATCGTCGATAACGGTACCCGATACTTTGTGGCTCTGTTCTTGAACAGACTCCGATTCCGTTTCGATGGCATTGGCAATTACACTCGGCCCATCATCGGCTGCATAAGCCGTTACACCTAATAATAGGCCAAGGCAGGTTAGATTTGCAAATCGCAAAAACTGAGAGAAAGGCAAAAGCCATGCTCTCGCATTCATTCGCTTTTTTTTCATTGATTTTAATTTAGTTAGGAATAGTTAGTTTATTATTAGTGAATCAATTAGTGTCTAGTTTCGATTTTAGTAATATCATTTCCATAAAATAGTAGTCGGCGTAAACCAATGGCACATCCACCTCCTGTTGTTCCGGTTTTGATCCGGTTGAATGCTTGAGCAAAAATCCATTGTATTTTTGGGGAGCGACAAGAAATTGATCGCTTGTAAGACTTTCATAGATCCTGTTTGCAGCATTCAAATACATATCTCTGTTTTCAGAAAATGTGCTTAGCTCGAAAAGTGCCGAGCCTATAATTGCAGCTGCTGAAGCATCATAAGGTTCATCCGGAATATTGGGAGCATTTAGATCCCAATAGGGGATCAAATTTTCAGGTAGGTTGGGATGTTTTAAAATGTACGAAGCAATATTCTCTGCTTGTTTTAAAAATTTCTTATTGCCGGTTTCCCGATACACCATCGTGAAACCATAAAGCGCCCAGGCTTGACCACGTGCCCAAGCACTATCATCCGAATAGCCGTGCCGTGACTGTTTTTGCTGTACCGCTCCTGTTTCAGTGTCAAAATCAACCACATGATACGACGAAAAGTCTTCGCGAAAATGATGTTGCATGGTTGTTTCCGCATGTTTAATCGCAATCTCACGGTACATGGCATTACCAGTCTCGTTAGCTGCCCAAAAAAGAAGCTCCAGGTTCATCACATTATCAATAATGACCGGAAAATCCCATTTTTCCGTACTATGACTCCAGGAACGAATGCAACCTATATTGGGCCTAAAACGATCGGCCAGCGCTTTAGCTGACTGAATCAAAACTTCCCGATACTGAGGTTCGTTTGTAACGTTCCATGCTCTGCCAAAACTGCAATACATTTTAAAACCGATATCGTGAGTTTGGCCATTCCATTTTTCATTTTCCAGAGGAAGTGTAAACTCCACCGCTTTTTCTTTCCAATAAGGATCGGAAGTTAATTCGTACATCATCCAAAGTTCACCCGGGAAAAAGCCGCTGGTCCAATCGGTTGAAGGAACCATAACAAAACGACCATCAACGAACGACCTTGGAGAAACAAGCACATCTGTACGGGCATCAGTACACATCTCTATGGTAGTTTTCAGATTGCATTCAATCTGTTCAATCGTTGCAGAAAGCTCTTTCGTAGAATTAACTTTGCTGCAAGCCAAAAGAACGAACAGTGGCAGGAAAAATGGCAGGATTTGTTTAGGCTTTTTCATTCTAACGTGACATAGTTGATCGTCAAAGTCAAAGCTATAAACTAGATCACGCTATTATTTTCACTATTGTAGTATTTTCACAATTATTGTGTCAACTTTTCACTATTGTGTCAGACTTGAGACAATAGTTGCACAGCCTCTTGAATAAGTATTCGTATTTTTGAAAATAAAATACCAAAGGAGTGCTATGAAAAAGTTACTATTGATACCAACCTTATTTTTGATTTTCATTTTCACTAATAATGAAGGTGTTGCTCAAATAAACGATATCCGCTTTCGCCAGGTATCACCACCGGGAGGATTTACGCTTAAGGAAATTCTATGTATTGCTCAGGATGACCTCGGATACATTTGGATGGGGACCAGCCAGGGGCTTATTAAATACGATTCAAATACGACCAAATGGTTTGTTTCGTCACTAAATGATTCAACCAGTTTGCCCAGCGATCTGATCAACAATATTTTTTGTGATTCGAACAACCAATTATGGCTGGCAACTGACGATGGCTTGTGTATTTTTAATCGGGAACAACAAACCTTTAAAAAAATTGAATACACTTATGAAGACGGAACGAAAAGCAAAAATAGGGTTTTGGCCATTCTAAAAACTGAAGATGATAACCTTCTTATAATTGACGAATCTTATTTTGGAATTTTGGATCTAAACACCCATCAATTCACACGGGCTGCAGGAGATGAAATAATCAATCCATCGAAACTATACAAAGACAATTCAAATCGAATCTGGATTGGAAGCCAGAGCGGAAATGTTTTTCGCTATTCCCCATCTGAAAATGAAATAACCAAGGTGCTTTCAACAAATGCAAAAGTGAATAGTATTTATTCTGAAAACAACCGAATTTATATCGGGACAGAAGGCTCAGGAGCGAAACTATACAATACGAATGGCGAGTTTACGAAGCAAATTTCGCTGGGCAACACCAAAACAACTCCTTTTCTTGATGATGTAAGGGTGATTAAAAAGGACACTTACGGAAGAATCTGGTATGGGACCCAAAATGGTTTGTATATGGATGACGGAAGTAAAATAGTAAACTTTAAGCCCGACGATTATCCAGGTCTACCACATACAAGTACATTCGAGATTTTTGAAGACAAAAATGGTGGTCTATGGTTTGGCACCTGGTCGGGAGGGGTCGCTTTAGTTCATCACTCTGACAATAATTTCATTACACTCAGGCACAGTTTATTTCGTAACTCGATTAGCGACAGCAAAGTAACTGCATTTTTGCAAACCAACGAAAATGAATTATTGATTGGCACTGAAGTAGGCGGTTTAAATTCATTAGACCTAAACACCGGAAAATTTGACATTGTCCCGTTGTCTCAAACAAAAAAAATAGCAAATATAAAATCGTTAGCCAAAGACAACCGTGGCGGTATTTGGGTTGGGACTTTTAGACAGGGATTATTTTACCAGCCAAAAGGAAGTAGCGAATTTAAACAATTTAGTAAAGGACCGAATGATGGCAATCATATCTCCTCTTCAAGTGTATTTTCGTTATGTGCCGTAGATTCCGGCGTATGGATTGGAACTTTTTTAGGTGGAATTGACTTTTACCATTACAACTCTAAAACAATTCAGAAGTGTTTCCAAAATAACAGCAGCAACATCAATTTTTCAAATCATGTAATAAATAGCATCTTAAGCGATTCAAAATCCAACTTGTGGTTAGGTACGGTTTCCGGAATTTTGTTTAAAATCCATATCCCGTCCGGAAGCATCTCCCAATATGCACCAAACGAATTACTTTTTCGAAATGGATCAAATTATTACCTGTATCAACTAGTAAACCACTCAATTTATCATCTGTGGGAACATAGTTCCGGAAATATCTGGTGTGGAACCAATAATGAAGGAATTTCGATTTTCAACCCGGAGTCAAACAGTTTTTCATCCTTTGACCTTAATGGTCTTGTTACGAATGAGAATGTATATGGAATTCTTGAGGATCAGAAAAAAACACTATGGATTACCACGAACGTCGGTTTGATTTCCTATGATCAGGAAACGAATTCGACACGCCAATTTGTTTATTCAGATGGGATACAAAGTGATTTGTTTTGTCCCAACGCGATTTACCAAGACAGCCGAAAGAATTTATACTTTGGTGGCCCAAATGGCTTAACTAAAATAAATCCGGTTACTCTAAAAATAAATTCCCGAAAACCAAAGACCATTATTGACGAATTGACGACTACAAACAACAAGTCAATTTATCCTGTTTATTCGAATAATCTCGAAATTAGCCCTATTGAATTAGATCCCGAAGAAACAACGTTTAGGATTAGTTTCTCTGCCGATAATTATTTATTGCCCGAAAAAAACAAGTACAAGTATCGCCTTATCAATTACTATGATGAATGGATTGACAATCAAAATGACGGAACAGTTTTGTTTACAAACCTCGATGCCGGCGATTACATCTTTGAAGTCATCGCTTGTAATAACGATGGCATATGGAGCGATACCCCGACCAGATTGCATTTAAAAATAAAAAATTACTGGTATCAATCTGCTTCAGCATACCTCATCTATTTTATCCTTCTTTCCGGCTTACTGTATTTTGTCGGACGGTTCTACTTTGAAAGAATAAAGCTAAAACGAGCCGTATTGCTCGAAAAAAACCAACGCGAAAACGAGGAGCAAGTACACGAGATGAAACTGAAATTTTTCACCAACATCTCACACGAATTCAGAACGCCTCTTACGCTCATTTCATGGCCACTGCAACGTATTTTAAGTGCCGATAATATTACCGGAGAGCAACGTGAGGAACTGGAAGTGGCCAATCGAAATTCAAACCGATTGCTCCAGCTAATCAATCAAATCATTGATTTAAGGAAGCTTGAAACAGAAAAGAGCAAGTTAAACATCTCCAAAATTGATATTATCCATTTTACAAAAGAGTTGCAAAAAGGTTTTTCTCTTGAAACAAAATCGAGAGGAATCGATTTTCAATTTGAATCGTCCTATTCCGCGCTTGAAATAGAAGCTGACGTTGAAAAACTCGATACCATTTTGTACAACCTTCTATCAAACGCGTACAAATATGTTTCTGAAAAAGGGCAAATTAAAGTTACGATATCCAAAAAAATTAGCAACACAAACAAGTCCTATTCAAACCAATTGAGTTTCGGTGAAATACGGGTTGATGATTTCATTGAAATCGCCATCGAAGATACCGGCACCGGAATTGACAATGAAGATTTAGTTAAGATTTTCACCCGATTTGAACAAGGAAAACAAACGAAACAAAAGGACTCAGATCGAATTACTGGTAGTGGTATTGGTTTAGCGATATGCAAAGACTATACGCTGCTGCACCATGGGAAAATTTCGGTACAGAGTGATTTAGGTAAAGGCTCTCGGTTTACAGTACTATTACCATCGAAACAAAAAGCACAAAAGGTCCTTTTTGAAAGTCACCAAACGGTTACCAACTTAAATCTCGACGAAAATTTAGCGGTTCAAACGCCAATCGACACCAATCAGGATAAGAAGAGCCAAATATTGGTGGTTGAAGACAATACCGACTTTAGTAAACTTATTGACAACCACTTAAAACAGTACTACCAGATCCGATGCGCATCAAACGGTAACGAAGCGCTCAAAATTCTAAAATCGCACACTATCGATTTGATTGTTTCAGACGTAATGATGCCCGAAATGGACGGATTTGAACTATGCAGTATTGTAAAAACGCAACTGGAAACAAGCCACATTCCGGTTATTTTACTAACGGCCTTGTCATCTTCCGAAAATTTAATTGCCGGGTTGGATAAAGGAGCCGATGCGTACTTAACAAAACCATTCAATGAAACCATTCTGGTAAAACAGATAGAGAATGTACTGAAACAACGCAGACTGTTGAAGGACAATTTTAGCAAACAATTTATTTCTCAGAAAACAGTTGAGGTAAGTAGTATTGATAACTTTTTCCTTAATCGGGTTCGTTCAGCTGTTGAAAAAAATATTTCTGCCGAAGATTTCAACATGGACTCGTTGGCTGAAGAGCTAGTGATTAGCCGAAGCAATCTGCATCGAAAGATCAAAGCACTTTCCGGTGTCACGACCTCTGAGTTTGTAAACCTGGTACGAATTAAAAAAGCGGTTGAATTGGTTACCGCGAATAATTATCGCTTTAACGAAGTGGCCTATCAGGTTGGATTTAGCAGCCAATCATACTTTAACCGCTGTTTTAAGAAAGTATATAACATGACCCCAAAAGAGTATTTTGAAAAGGAAGAAACCGCCCACAAACAATCGTTGAAACAAACTAAATCGTAAAAACTTGATCAACCATGAAAATGCGGTTCGAATAATCTGAACCATTCTTCAACCTGTTTAATGCGAGTGAATGGGCGATCAAACACACAGATAAAACAGCGGCGAACTACAGGGCATTGATATCGTCCCTGAAAAAACAGTTCTGAAAATGTAAAAGACAAGATGTGTAGCCCGGGACAATCTCCCGGACGTTACATCTTGTCTTCTTTTTACTTACAATTTTTTATAAATCTCAATGCCATTCAATACTGGCTCACCAATAATCTTCTTGAAGTTTATGAGTAAAGGTTGCCCTTCGCCGACACTTACTTCTGATTTAATTTTCACTGCCCGGTATTCGCCGTACTGACCCAGCAAATCAATTTTATCGATCACTGTTTTGTCGTTCATTAACACCGAAAACGTGCGATTAGTAATCCTGGCCACCTCTTCGGATTCGTCAGTTAAATCGTACGGCAAATGTTTGGCTTTTGTACCTTCCAACTCAGCAAAGTGCAGTTTTACTTCGTATACCCCGGCAGGTACATCAAAACGGTACTGCTCAATACCAACCAATTGTGTTTGATAAAGCGGATCGTTTTTAGTTCCTAAAATGGTTTGTTTTGCTCCGTATGGTTGCTGTACGTTTTTTTCGGGTCTCACATACGGTTGCCCCCCAATATGTCCCCAGCTACCCTGGGTATAGGCTTTATCGAACATCCACGCCTGATCAATTTTATCATCGTAGAAGAAGCGTTTGTCCCCCACATTGATGGATATGCCGGTTTCTGGAAAGTCCGTTAAAGAGAGAGGAAGTACATTAATACGGATTGACGAGAAATCTTCCAGATAAGTATCATTCGTACTTTTAGCGACTAATTTATTGATCCCATTTACGAAAGGCACATCAAAAACAACAATCACACTATCTGCTTTTTTCACACCAAGGCTCTTGCCATTCACGATCAACTCAATCTCATTCTGGTTGGTGAAAACTTGCACCGGCATGGTTGAAATACCTGAGCCGGCTTTATCTTCAACATAAGTACGCTGCCCCCATGTTTTAGTACCAATGGCCATAAACGGTTCTTTTAACAACGAAGCCTGATAGTAATAAAACACATCTTTAGGAGCCCGGTCTAAACCAACCAATCCTTTGTTATTGATGCTTTGCACCGCATCGACACGCCCTTCTGAATTAAAGTCGGCATAATTCCAAACATTGGCTCCGGCGATATACGGAGTTTCCATGAAAAACTTCACATAGTGATTGTGGTACATTACAGCATACTCCTGAGAAAAATCGAAACGAGTAGGCTCCAGCGTATGAAGACGAGGATCAACTCCTGCGCCATACTCCGTAATAATCATCGGCTTTTTTACTGCCGCGTGAAACGACTCCAGTTTCGGCTGAAGGTTGTCATATCCCCGGCCATACCATCCATCGTAGATGTTCCATCCTACAATCATTGGCACTTCCGTTAATCCGGCTTGCTGATAGCGTTCCAAGCTGCCATGATTAGGGATCATAGTGTATCGGTAAGGATCTTCAGCACGGGTCATGTCCTCAATTTTTTGTGCAAGATCCAAAACGTAGTCCGTGTAAACATTGTAACGGGCTTTATCGTCGGTAAAGCGAGGATGAAGAAGCACTTCATTCATATACGCCCAAATAATCAGACTCGGATGATTGAAGTTCTGACGAATCATCTCAAGCTGAGCGCTCAAGCAATTCTTTGTAAATTCTTCTGATTCGGTTACGGTATCAACAATCGGAGTTTCAACGGTAGTAATAATGCCTAAACGGTCGCACATTTCCAGTATCGCCGGATCCTGAGGATAGTGTGCAATTCTCAAAAAGTTACTTCCCATCGCTTTCATGCGCAAAATATCCTCTACATGAATATGGTCAGGAACGGCATTGCTAATATCCTTAAAATCCTGATGACGGTTGGTTCCGATCAGCTTTAAGTGCTTACCATTCAGAAAGAAACCATTTTCGACATCAAATTTGAACCAGCGGAAACCTAACGAATTGATCGACTCATCAATTCGTTGATTTGTCTTGGCATCATAGATTTGGCAAACCACTTTGTATAGCTTCGGAGAATCCGGCGACCACAACTCAGGATTCGCTACCGGAGTCAGTTCTACCTGAAATTCATTCGCACCAACCTCCAACACTAACGAACTCGTTTTTTCCTGCACTAATTCTTGACTCGGACCGTAAACTTTTGTTAGCAGTTTTACTTTTTTGGTCGAAGCTTCATCGTTTTTAATTCTTACTTTCAGGTTTACATCTCCACTTTCTTCCGATACATTTGGTGTTGTAACAAATACCCCATTGGCCGCATAATCTTCTATATTGAAATGAATTTTTTCGGTTACTACAAGGTTTACATCGCGATACATCCCACCGAAAAAAGTGAAATCGGCATGTAAACTCGGCCAATCGGCATTGTAGGAATTGTCGGCTTTTACCACCACATTAAAGGTTGTAAATTCTGATGTCTGATCAAAATCAATGTGTTTGGACACAGGCACCACAAAACGGGTAAATCCGCCCACATGCTCGCGAACCAGTTGCTTGTTGATATAAACATCAGCTTTTGTTGCGACACCTTCAAAAAACAGGAACATCTGTTTGTCTTTAAAAGCAGTCGGAACTCTTACCTCTTTCGTATACCAACCTGCACCACGATAAAAGCCTTCGTTTTCGTCGGTCACATCCTCAACATTCCAGGTATGTGGAATATCGACCAACTCAGCTATATCCTGTTGGTCTAAAAACTGGCTGACATTAGTAATACTGCTGTCTTTGATAAAATGCCATGATTCGTTAATAGTATACTTTAGCTGTTCGCTTCCCCTACTCTGGAATACTGTAAATAACACGATCGCAATGATCAACAAACTCTTTTGCATGATAGATTCTTTTTATTGTTTTTGTTTTTCGCTTCAGTTTTAATTGTACTTCGACACAAATTTGTAGGTCCCCGGTTTTGCCAACAACTCAAAGCCATTGCCACTTTTAGAGACCAATTGTAGATTCGGTTGATCAACAAAAGCGCTTCCGTTTAACAGCAGATTTTCGCTTGGATTCGCCGGGATTGTAATTTTAGCTGTTGTATTTGGTGGGACTATTGCCTCGAGTTCAAAAGTGCCGTTTTCCAACTTCCAACTTGAGCTTATTTTGCCATACGGCGAATTATAACTTGCGCTTACAGAGCGAAGAGGACCGCCCGGCATTGGCGCAATTTCAATTTCTTTATAACCGGCTTTTACGGGTTTAATTCCGGCAATTCGTTCGTACATCCATTGTCCGATCGCACCGTAGGCGTAATGGTTGAACGAGTTCATGCCATCTTTATGAAAACCATCTTTAATCGTGTAACTATCCCAACGTTCCCACATGGTAGTAGCTCCATTATTGATGGAATAAAACCACGAAGGATAGGTTTCTTTAAAAAGAATGGCGTACATCAAGTCAATTTCACCGGCCTTATCCAGCACAAAAGGAAGTATTGGTGTTCCTAAAAAGCCTGTTTGCAAGTGTCCGTCACACGCTTCAATAACACGTTTTAAATGCGCTATTGCTTTGGGCACATTTTCTTCCGACAACAATCCAAACTCTACTGCCAGCAAGTAGGCAGTCTGCGTTTCTTTTGTAATCGTTGTGCGCCCTTCGGCATCGAAAAATTTATTTTCAAAAGCTTCTTTAATCGCTTTGTGTAACGACTGCAATTCTTTGGCCTCTTCTGTTTTGCCTAACACGAGTGCAGAGCGCATGGTTAATTCTACGGCACGTGCAAAATAAGCAGTATTAGCCAAATCGGGCGGTGTATCTCCTCTACGTGTCATTCTATAGTTTTCCCGTGGTGTAGAATAAGGCTGCAACCAATCACAAAAAGAGGCGATTTTAGGGATGTAGTCATTATTCTCTACTCTTGACTCATAAAAACCAATCCATTTCTTCATGGTTTCGTAGTTATCTTTCAACACACTTACATCACCCGTTCTAAAGTACATTTCCCACGGTACAATAACACAAACATCGCCCCATCCTGAAGAGACACCACCATGGAGCACATCGGGAATTACGTTTGGAATGCTTCCATCTTCACGCTGTTCTTCTCGCACATTCTGAAGGTATCCGGCCCAAAACGCGTACATATCGGCATTATATATTGAAGTTGGGGCAATTACCTGTGCATCACCAGTCCAGCCGAGGCGTTCGTCGCGCTGCGGACAATCCGTTGGGACATCGAAAAAGTTACTCCGCAAACCCCAGCTAATATTGCTTTGTAATTGATTCAGTTTTTCGTGAGAAGAGGTAAATGTTCCGTTCATTTCAAAATCGGAATGTTGGACTACCGCTTGTACCCAATCTTTTGTTGGTTTCGCGTCGGGGTCATATCCACTTAATTCGATATACTGGTAGCCATGAAAGGTAAAAGTGGGCCTCCATTCGATCACGCCATCAGCAGCTGCCACGAAATAATCGGTGGATAGCGCACTACGATAGTTATCAGTATATATTGTTCCATCGGTATTTAGCATCTCAGCAAAACGTATGGTCAAGGTATCTCCTTTTTTCATGGGCACTTTTACCAATGGAACGCCCACATTATTTTGCTTAAAATTAAATATCGGCTTGCCTTCCACAGGTTCAGTAAGCTCCTGTACCGAAAGCACTTGCTGATCAGTTACCCCCTGATAGCGTTTTGGAAGTAATAAAACGGTATCGGCAATGGCTTGTTCTGAAACTAAAAACCAGGTTGAGTCATCATAGCCATTTTTGTTCCAATCACCCAATTCATAATTCGCATCGTAGGTTTCGCCATCGTAAATTTTCGCAACACGAATAGGTCCTTGATTGGTTACTTTCCAACTAGTATCTGAAACAATGATTTGCGTACCATCGGCATTTTGAATTTCCAACTGGTATAATAGAGCTGGGGTATGTTCAATCGTTTTGGGGGTACTACGCAAATTGATTCGTCCGGATCGCCAACCTTCGGCAACAACAGCAGCAAGGGTATTCTCGCCTTCCTGCAATAGTTCAGTCACATCGTAGGTAAGCGTACTAATGCTTTGATTTGGAGTCCAGCCCGGAGACATTACATCGGTGCCTACTTTTTTGCCGTTGATATACGCTTCGTACACCCCTTTGGCTGTGATATACAGGCGGGCACGTTGCACCTCCGATTTCACGTTCACTTCTTTGCGCATGTACTGCGGACGAAACAGCACTGAACCGCGCTCGTCAATTTCGGTTAGCTGCTCAGTTGGCATACTGATCCATTTCCCTTGCCAATCGGAGTTATTCAAAAGCCCGAGTTCGAAATGAGCCGTTTCGCTCCATTGAGATTCCTCTCCATTGTTATCCCAAAACTTTACCTGCCAGTATCCTTTTTGTTTCGATAACAATTTTTCGCCACCATACTTTACAAACAGAGTTTGGTCTGTTTCTACTCTCCCACTTTCCCATAAATCGGCCTTATTAGGAAGTAGTTCCGGCGAACTTGCGACCACAATTGAATAGGCACTTTGCGCCTGAACATCTGCAGGAAGTTTCCATGAGAAGGTCGGACTGCTATCGTAAAATCCTATTGGATTTGTTAAGCCTTCGCTTATCGTTAACTCGCCAGGAACGAAAGACCCATTATTCATCTTACACGAAACAATGAATAAAAGCACTAGTGCCCATATGAAATTACTTTTCCCGATTGCTTTTTTTGTCATTACTATTTTTCCTTTATTAATATTTTGTACAAAAACACTACTTCACCAATTTTATAACCTGGTTATTTACATGCAGTAAATAAATTCCCTTTGGGTAGTTCGCCAGATCAAACTCATTACCAATACCTTCTTTTATCTTCAGTCCGTTCAGGTTGTAGATCTTGAAGTTTGAAAAACCTGATATGTTGTATTTTCCGGATTGTGAAGGATTCGGATACACATAGGTTTCCTCACCAGACTTCAGATCATTGACAGACGTTGTGAAAGGAAATTCATAAGCATAGTTCAATGTATATTCACTTAAAGCCTTACCATCGCTATCAGCATTTAGCACGGTGCCATCGAACGTAAGCTGCTGCCCTTTACCAATGTATAGTGAAACGTTGGTTTGGTCGCCTTTGACTTCTATACGCACAATTGCAAACCGCCCTGCGAATGAAATACTCAAAGAACTAAGATTGATCGTCTCATCCTCCGTATCATTTGCAATGATACAATCCGTTATTTGGGCACCGTTCACTTCGGAAACAACCTTGGCCCCTACAACCTTTTCATTCTGAATGATATTGGAAATTGATTGAATTGTACTTGACGAACTGGCAGCAGGCTCATAAACGGCAACAAAAGGTTTGTCCCATGCCGCACCGGCCTGACGAACAGTTATTACCGGCGTTTTCTTTTGGTCGTAGCCATTCAGAGCTCCTTTTGTATAAGGCGCCAGTGCGGTTGCATATTCACGCTTAACGCCCGATGGCATTAAAGCATGCATATATTTATTTCCGGTATTTAAAATAAACGTTGCCTTAACTGCCTGATCTGTTTCAGTCGATGAGTTTACACTCTCGAAAAATGTCCATCCGGTTACCGACTCCGTTAAATCGGTGGAATATTTGTCAGAAGTACTTAACGGAACATCTGTATTATCGGCAAATTTTAATTCTACCGCATCGGCGATATTATGGTAGATATAGTCGTGATAACTGTTGGTTGTTTTTCCCTTCGATCTGACCATATCAAAATAGTATCCGGTTGTCTCACTCGTACGCACAATGCTATTGGTGCGCTGTTGCAAACAATCGTTAAACGAGTCGTCGAGATATTGGGTTGAAAAAGAGAAATTCGTTGAAACCGGAGTCTCTTCTGCTTTCGGTTCGTAAGCTAACAAACTCACATTCGCCACCTTGGACAACCAATTTGTTCCTCCCCTTTTTCCTGAGCCATTAGCGATAACCGTATTGTGTGCCGCATGACGCACTCTGTAATTTTCGTGCTCGTCGGTACCATAAGTACCACTTCCACTTTCGGCACCGAACACTTGTCCCTTGCCATACAGTTCTAAATCAATACCGGTTGAATGGGTGTGCACATAAGCAGCTCCCCCGGAATAATACATCATTCCATCTTGCACAACATCCGAGGTGTTGTAATTCCGCTGAACAACAATTCCGGCGTGTTTCAGAATGTAGCTAGATTCAATCTGAGGAGCGACAGCAACCTCTGAATCATCAATATTTTCGCCCCACAAAAGCTGTAGTGGACTATGAAACTGAAGTCGATCCGTTTCGATTAAAGGTGTGTAGCCACCGCTTTTATCGTAGTAGTATTTTAGGTTTTGTTTTGCTAATTGCGTATAAGCAGGTAAGTTTTTTCTGGATGCGATTTTTAAAATCCAGCGGTAACCATCATTCATTTCACTTTCAGTCCCTGTATCACCAAAACGCATAAGTTCATCCGATGGATAAAACCAGTTTGCATAACCAATAAATCCGTCAAGAATGCTCAGGTTATTATCGATTACGTTCAAATCCGGATTGTAGCGATCAATCACATTCATCGACTGAATCACTAATTCATGCGAGGTTTTGGCATAACCAAACGTTTCGGGCCACACACCATTTTCGGTAAAGTTACTCAGCGTCCAGGCATAAGCATCAAAACGTTCGGTTGTGTTATTATAGAATCGATCAAAATATTGGTCTCGTCTGGTATCATCAGCAATCATTAAAAGATTATACAATGCGCCATTTCCGGCTAAAACAGAATGATTACTATTGGGAGCTTTTATACTCATAAACACAATATCGGCTAAATTGGCAACCGTAGTTTGCGCTGTCGCATCATTAAACTGCATTCTTGTTTTATCCGAAAGATCATAAATCGTATTGCCCGAATTATTTACATAGTCATACAAGAAATCATATGCTAAGGCGATTCTCGGAAATAGTGCTCTCGACTCCAGCCAACCATCGTCAAACATCAATCCATCAGTGCCTTCCTGATATTTTTGCACAGGCTGAACAGCTAGGTATTTCATGTAGTGGCTCAAGATATCGGCAGCATACTGCGCATAGCTGTCATCCAGAGTCAAATAATACAAAATGGCTGCTTCTGTCATTGATGAAAGAATATCTGTATGTGCTGTCCGATCAGCATACAGCCCCGGGATCGCAGGTATTGTATTCAAAATAGCCTCCGGATCTGAGACATGAGCATTCTTTTTGGCATCAACACGAGACTTCAGCTGAGTATAAAGCCCGCTGGCCCAGCTGTATTGATGGATATTGTCAACAATCTTTTGTCGCTCCGGAAAAGAAGCCCAAATGAACGGGTGGGTCAAATTCAGATATTCTGACGGTGTAGTTGGTAAACTTATCGTAGGTGGAGTAACTTCGACTGTTGACATATCGGTAAATTCGATGTTATCGAAATCAAAGACACCTGTTCCGGAGGCTGAGGTCGCTTGAATTTTAAACCCACTAATCTCTCCTTTCGCATCGGTATTCTTTAGTGAAAAATCGTCAATCCCTTTAGTTGTTCCAACCCAAACATCCATTTTACCATTGGCTACATTTTCAAAACTCCCATCGGGAGCGGTATAGTTTTTATCACTGCCCGAATTATTTACGATGAAAGTAATTGTTTGCTTCCCCGTAAAAATTCCGGAACTTGGCGCCCCTCCTATATTATCGATCGTAGACACTTTAAACTCGCCGGAACCAGTTTGTGCCTGAATACCAAATCTACTCGCAAAATCGGATGAAGAACCGGAAGAGGCACTCGAAAAACCTGAACCAACAAATACACTAAACAGCGGATTCTGTGTTCCTGTCTGGTAGTTACGTACTTCAAAATCGAGCTTTAATTGTACAACTGTTGGATTTGTCGCGAATGTAAAGTTACGGTTGACATAGATACTCCCGGTACCAGTTCTGTTAAATCTCAATGCGCCATTTTCAATGCTTGATGTAACAGCAGTTCCATTAGGCGAAATCGCATCAAATTGGCCCGAATTCGGTATTGAACTAACATAGTCTGAAACATTTGTTGAAGAGCTAAAATCCTGTTCAAAGAGTTGAGCTTTTGATGTTAAAAAAATACTTAACAGTACCGACAATAGTATAATTCTTTTCATATGATTGGTTTATAGTTAGGTCTTACGACATTGTAACATGATTCAACGACTCGCTAAAATCAAGAATTCGCCCTAGACTTTTCAGCGGATTCGAACATTTCGGGAACGATACCACCTTCAGCTCAATTCACTCATATACAAGTGCATTAAAAGAACGACTCGAGCTTTTCGTGATGGTTTGTTTCCAATTTGTTCGGATAATAGGGTTGCTTTTTATTATTTGTTTAAGTTCATTGCACGATCCCCATGCATAATCTATTTTAAACTATTTCAATACGAATCTCAAGCTGCTTCTCATCATCCTTAAAAAATGCCAGTATTGGCAAAGCTTCGGCTCCGGGAACCATATTAAAAGTGCGCGACTTAGGCATTTCCTTAACTTTCAGTGGCACATTTGCCATTACACGTACCATGCCTTCAGGTTTCTGAATGGTGATTTCGTATTCACTTACCTGCGATACTTTTTCTCCGGTTGGAGATATAATTGGTAACACAAAGGCCGTTTGCTCGTTTATATCTTGTGATGTTTTGGCCGTAATCTGCATCTCTTTTGCTGAACACGTGTAGCTTATCGAAAAGTCTGAAGCCGTACTTCCGACCACTTCTCGCGCTTCGTTTTTAAGCTGAGTACTTGCCACCAAGGTAATTTCGTCATCGTTATCGGCAGCATCGATCGTGGCGGCTAAATCAAATAGGTTGGTGTACCATACGTCGTCTTTATAGGTCTCCAATCTTGGCGTTAAGGCAATATCTTCTCCCGGAGCTTCTTGCTGATTGTAGACTTCGCCCAGTTTATAAACCGCCATGCTTGCCGCACAAAGTAACCCAACCTTGTTGTGGTATAATAGGGACAACGAACCTCCGGTTGCCTGCTGCAAACCCTTTTGAATTGAATAGATGGCATCGTAACCTGCAACGGTACCTCGCCAATCGCCACGAGCAAAAAGTGAAGTATCAATTTCCTTGAAATATTTTACGCCATCAGCCGCTGTTCGAGGCAACGGTGTCTGTGTATTTATTTCAGGAAGATGATCCCAATGATCGAGCAAACCTGCTAAAGGCTTTGCGTGCTCAAAGGTGTGGTGTATACAAGGTTTTACACCATGCGATACGTAATGAAGCCCACCGTGTAACAAGCCATCGGCAGTACAGCGCTTTAGCAGCTCCGTATATTTTACAGCCGCAGTCCCGAAAGCAGGATTTCGATCGGACAACAATACTAGCCCTTGCTGGCTTCCATCGCAGGTTCGGCTTCCCCAATAGGTCCATTTAAACATGCGTGTTCCCCATCCGTTATCCCAACCACCGTCAGGCAGCATAAATTCCAGGTGCGTATTCATCGATTTGGTAACCAGTTGTAACAGCTCTTCATCATTTTCCTGGAGCGCGTACATTACCAAACTGTTCAGAGTTTCTTCCACATTATAACCTAAATCAATGCCCGGAAGACCTTTACTGCTTAATCGTTGTCTGTCGGGCTGAATTTCACCATATAAAAAAGCATTCGTATTTGTAAAATATGCTTTTACTTCAGCCGCTAGTTTTTTACTTCGCTCAATGTATTTTGGTTCGTTTAGCACCCTTCCCAACAAATGAAAAACATAAGTACAAGAAGCTCCATAGTTTATGTTGGAGATATCTACCGCTGTAAACTTCTGATAGGTAAATTCGGCAGCCCTTCTAAGTCGATCCATCCATCGTGCACGACGTTGCTCGTCCAATAAATCGCCATGGTATTTTAAGGCTTCGGCAAGAAAAACTGCACCAAAAGCGGTGATGCCGTCCCATGAATTTGGCTTCAGTTCATTTGTCCAGGCGCCGTCAGCGCGAGTGACGTTTTCACTCCATTCAAACACAGCGATTCCCGCATCGAGGTATTTTTTTTCTCCTGTTGCTTTCGCCATGTAAAGGAATGGGTAAACCGCATCAAAGCATCGGGTATGCACCACATCACAGGCCGGACATTTTAGCATTCCGTGTACCGTAGGGTCAGCGGGATTTATGACCTGAACTTTGATCATGCCATCGCACCAGTCTTTTAGTAAATCGAACGTTAGTTTTTTAAACTCTGTTGAATGTTCTCCATCCACTTTATCAAGTGATAAACTCATCATAGGAACCAACGAAAGCCCCATGCCTGACAGGGCTGACAGTTGTATAAAATTTCTTCGTTTCATTTTTACTATTTAATCAATTTGGATCATAGGCATCCCCAAAGACAGGAACTTCAACAAACAGCAGGTATACCTATGGTAAGCTCAAATAAGTGATATCATTTTTGACTTTAGAAGTCGGGCTAATTCAAAGCAACATTTTCGGTCGAAATTTGGCTTTTCTCTTTCTTCACACCTTTTCTAAAGTGGCAACTAAAAAGACAATCTGCAGGACAAAACAAAGGACACAGCCTTTGACCGTAATTCGCTCTCAATTGTGATTGATTTTGGTAGAATATGGTGATCGGCTATCCCCATTAAAAACAACTCGACAACCATTTTAAGTTTCTGTCGACTTCGGATTGCAGGAATACGAGTTGCGCTGCGAATGCGATCAACAGCATGCGGCAGCATTTTATCAAAGTTTGGCATTACAATGAAGGTGAATTAGTTAGACTCACACCAAAATTAAGACACACCAAAGATCACTCTTAACACTATTGTGTTATTACTGTCAGTATTGTTCCAATATTGTCGTATTTTTTCTACGAACAGGTAACATTTCAATAAGCCTCAAAAAAGTGAGTTCCCCTTTTTAGAACAATGAAATTCAGAAGCAAAAAACGAGATTACCGGTATCTGCAGAGCCAAGCCAATACCCCTGAAACTAAAAAAAGGGTTCAGCTAAAAAATAGCTGAACCCTCCATAGATCTCATTGCTCACTTCTTTGAAACAAGATCCTGTTTACACCCATTTAACCAGGGTGTATAAAAGTTGTATTATCCCAAAAACTTCTTGCGCAACTCTTCAACCTGCTCATCATTAATTGGGAACAATTTGCCCAATGAAGAGCCCATAACCAGCGATTTTGCACTGAACTCAGCAACTTCCAAACGGTCGAAAGTTCCAAGTAGTTTATCACCGGTTACAATTACTGAATCGTTGTTTATAAGAACTGCAGGTGTACTTTCCGAAATAGTATTCAGAATAACCTCTGAACCTGTAAAGTGTGAGCCGAATGGCACATTAGGAACATCTTGCAGGAAGATCCAGCTTTCCGGGATTGTGCGAACATCGAATTTCTCATTCGTCACACTGTATGCCATCAGATAAGGCGTTTGAGTCAAAATGATTGAATTGATGTGTGGATTGCGTTTGTAAATTTCCTGATGCAACCAAGTCGAACGACTAGGAACTTTTCCCGGTTCGCGTTTTCCACCTTTAATCTGAACGATATCGTCATTCTCCATATCCCAACGCGATACTTTCGGAGGAGTAATCAGGAAATCATCTCCTCTCCAACGAACTGAAACTGTTCCGTATGAGCTGATCATCAAGCCCTGAGCACAAGCACGGTGAACAATCTTCTTAATTTCTTCGCGAATAGCACGCTCATCAGAAGGGCGTTCAACAGTTTCCATTTCTGGCAACAAGAGAGGAATTTGAGCTTCAAACTCCTCAATTTGCTCATCTGTCAAATAGTTCGGAGTACCTATTTGGCTACCGTAAATGATGGTGCGGCAACAGAATTCCAAGGTTTCAAAACGCTGGAAAGCATCAACCAAATCGGAACCACCAATTACAGTACCGTGGTTTTCCATGATCACTCCGTTGAATCCTTTCTTAAATTCGTCAGCAATCACGTCACCCAATTCCTGACTACCAGGCAATGCGTAAGGTGCGTAACCGATATCGCCACAAATGTATTTCGCCTGAGGAATAACATTTGTATTCGGAATTTGACGAACAATACTCAATGAAACCAATGCCGGCGGGTGTGCGTGAATAACCGCTTTAATTTCGGGGCGGCATTCATAAATCGCTTTATGGAAAGGGAATTCAGAAGATGGCTTGTGACGCCCTTCAACCGTTCCATCCTTACGAACGCGTACAATATCGGAGGCACGCAAAGTTCCCTTGTCGATTGCCGATGGAGTAACCCAGATGTCACCGTTTTCATCGACAATTGAAATATTTCCTCCGGAAGTAGTTGTCAGACCACTTCTGTAAATCTTATCAATGATCATCGTGATCTGGTCACGCGGATGCATTAATTTGGTATCTAACTTTCTCATTTCTAACTAAATTTATATGGTATACTAATAAGCTGCTTCGTAAATTTTCACTGTCTCCTCTAAATTCACCGGACGTGGATTGCCACCGGTACAAACATCGGCAAGGGCTTTATTCGCCATGGTTTCGAAGTCTTCCGGTTTTGCACCCAACTCTTTCAATCCGGAAGGAATACCGACATCAGTCGAAAGCTTTTTAATGGCTTCGATAGCCGCTTTATTTGCTTCTTCAAGTGTCATTCCGGTCGTATCAACACCTAAGGCTTCAGCAATATCGCGGAATTTATCGCCACATACCGGAGCGTTAAACTCTTCAACGTAAGGAAGCAGTACAGCGTTACAAACACCGTGAGGTAAATCGTAAACAGCCCCCAATTGGTGAGCCATAGAGTGTACATAACCTAAACCACAGTTCGAGAATGCTTGTCCGGCAATAAATTGGGCCCAAGCCATTTTGTTTCGGGCGTCCAGGTTTTGACCATCGTTTACAGCGTCCCGTAAACTTTCGCCAATAAGTTTAATGGCTTTTAGTGCCAGCGTATCCGACCAATCATAAGCGCCTGCTGTTACATAAGCTTCAACCGCGTGAGTTAACGCATCCATCCCGGTTGCAGCAGTTAGGCCTTTAGGCATATTCACCATTAAAACCGGATCGTTAACGGCGATATCAACCAGACAATTCTTATCAACCATTACCATTTTCACTTTGCGTTGTTCGTCGGTGATGACGTAGTTGATAGTAATTTCGCTGGCTGTTCCGGCTGTCGTGTTGATTGCAATCAACGGAGCCGATTTTTTAGCTGATTTATGAATTCCTTCATACGCTTCGATGTTTCCACCGTTGGTAGCCAGAATAGCAATCGCTTTTCCGCAGTCCTGTGGTGAACCTCCACCCAACGTGATAATTGCATCGCAATTGTTATCCTGGTAGACCTTTAAGCCATCGTTAACATTCTTTACTGTTGGGTTTTGTTTTACCTGATCAAAGATCAAGTATTTTAAACCGGCTTCTTTCAGAATATCTTCAACTTTAGCTGCCAGCCCTATTTGAACCAAGATAGAGTCGGTAACAAATAAAACCTGTTTGTACGAACTATTTTTCAAATCCTCTTTGAGCTCTTGCAAGGCATTTGGGCCAACCAGGCTTAAAGGGGGTAAATAAATGCGTTTTGCGGTTTCCATTTTGAATTTTGAATTTGTGTTTTTTATCGTATTTCTTAATCTAGTGTCAATTTAATCTCCGGCTTGAATCCAACCACATCGGCCACTACCAAAGCGGCCCCCAATGCGCTGGCATTATCAATCTCGGAGGTAATAATTTCTTTTTGGGTAAAATATTCTTTCAGCAAGTGAATGTAAATCGGGTTACGGGCGAAACCTCCCGAAATATACAAGTTGCTGGTTGAATCGTTTTGAGGGATGACCAGGTTGATTGAGGTGATGCACAAATCTGTCAAATCAATCATCAACTTTGTATAGGCCTCTTTGTAGCTTGCAAAAATGCTCAGATCAACCGATTTAAGGCCAGCTTCAAAGCTTTCTTTACCGGCCGGAAAGAATACCGATTTTGATCCGAAACTCTCTTTTTGGCGGGCCAGCAGGCTTTCATCGCACTTCACATACTTAAAGTATGCGGCTTCGGTTTTAAAGTGATCAGCCAGTTTTTCGGCCCACACTTCGTGGAAATGCCCCATGAACAAACGCGACGATTTCACTTGTTGTTTATCCGGGCTCAAAAAGCAAAGACAATCCTGTTCCAGCTGACTTGCCGTTAACGGCTCGCTGTTGAACGGGTTCATTGTAATACACCATGTTCCGGTTGACACCAGAATAAAAGGTTCTTCGCTTCCCTTCAGATAGGGAACCAACGAAGACGAACTATCGTGGATACCGGTTCCGACCAACACGTTTTTGCCTCCGATTTCACTTTCGAAAACAACATCGTTGGTTACCGGCTGGGGTAATTCAATTTTTTGATCTGCAATCCAAGGGTGATAAGCCATTTGATCGTAGTCCCACATAAAGGTGTGGCAACCGATTGAAGTTGGCTCAGAAACCACTTTGCCATTCAAGGTATAGGCTAAATATTGCGGAAAGTGCAGGATTGATGCGGCCTTTGCAAATAGCTCCGGCTTTTCCTGTTTCATCCAGAGCATTTGAATGCCCGAATTCAGCAACAGACCCAATGCAGGGCTTGCTGTACAGCGGCAAAATTCGTCTTTGCCTCCATAGTTTTCAAATAAGTTTTCAGAAATACTTGCCGGTACCTCTTTCAGGTAATTGTAAACCGGAGTCAGGCGCTTGCCTTGTTCATCCAAAAACATTAGCGAAGCACCATAGGTTGAAAAGTTTACCGCACTCAAATCGTACTCTCCGGCTTCAACAATTCGGGTTAGCTCCGCTTTAATCCAGTCTGTAATCCGGTCAATATCATCACATTCAAAACCATCTTCATCGGTAATGACCGGGAATTTTTGTTCGTGTTGAAAAACCAGCTTTAAGCTTTGGTCAAACAGTAACACTTTCTTGTTGGTTTTTCCGATATCAAATACTGCAATAACTTTTTTCATGGGATCGTTTTCGGGGGTTAGCTTTGGTTTTTAATTCGTAGAAAAACAAAAGTTACCGGTTCTGTTGCAGAACCGGTAACTCTCAAATCTGTCATTATCGTTTACTTAAAACTTCTTTTTCGTATTGCTGAATCTCAGCAATGTAATCTGCTCCAACCGGAACTCCTTCCTGCAAACAGTAGTAATCCCAGATTGCAGCGAAAGGCATGGTTTTCAGCTCTTCCAATGTTGCAAGGCGCTCGAAATTCTGGCCCGCTTCTTCCATTTTAATCAACGATTTAGTTGGCTCCAACATAGCAATCAAGAATGCTTTTTGAGCGGCACGTGTACCAACAACGTAAGCACCGATACGATTAATGGAAGCATCGAAGAAATCTAACCCTACATTTACACGGCTCATGAAATTGTTGCGTACGATTTCAGAAGCAATCAATTGAACTTCTTCGTTCAGTGTTACTACGTGGTCAGAGTCCCAACGAATCGGACGAGTTACGTGCAACAATACTTCGTCGACAAACTGAAGGCAAGAAGAAATTTTATCGCCAACAACCTCTGTTGGGTGGAAGTGACCATTATCCAAACAAATCATTTTGTTGTTCTTGATCGCATATCCGAGATAGTAGTCGTGAGAACCGACAGTCATTGACTCAGCACCAATACCGAATACTTTACTCTCAACGGCATCTTTCATGTTCTCTTTAGGGTACTCCGTAGCAAAACCTTCGTCAAGAGATTTTGTTAATTGAGCACGCATTCCGTTACGGTCAACAGGTGTATCTTTTGATCCATCTGGAATCCAGGTATTCAGTACACAAGGAGATCCGAGTTGCTTACCGATTTCGTTTGCGATTTCGCGAGAACGCTTCAAGTGTTCTACCCAAAACTTGCGTACTTGTTCATCTTTTGATGATAGTGTAAAACCACTGTCGGCTTTAGGGTGAGAGAAGAACGAACCATTGAAATCCATGCCAATTCCCATTTTTTTACACCAGTCAATCCATCCCTGGAATTGCTTAACACTAATGGCGTCGCGATCGACTGCACCACCAGAAAAATCGCCATATAGAGCATGTACGTTTACACGTTGCTTACCCGGCAACATTGACATAACTTTTTCCAGGTCAGCCGTAATCTCAGCCATACTGCGAGCCTTACCCGGGTAATTACCGGTAGCTTGAATACCTCCGGACAATTGACCATCAGGATTCTCAGTACCTGATACGTCGTCGGTTTGCCAGCAGTGCAAAGAAATGGCCAATTCGCCCATTTTTTTCAATGCTGCTTCTGTGTCAACTCCAATAGCCGCGTATTGTTCTTTCGCTATTTCGTAAGCTTTTTTGATTAATTCGCTCATAATAAATAGTTTATTAAAATTATTATTGATATTAGTTTCTTACTTATTCCATATAAAATACTTCGTCAAGAGCTACTGACACCGGAGAGTTGTCAGGGTTGGCTTTCATTACATCCTTCATGTAAGCCCACCATTTTTGAACGATTTCGGTCTTTCCGAGATCCTGAGAACCACCGTCCCCGCTCACTTTCTGAAAAGCGAACAAGATGTTTGTTTCTTCATCTAAAAAGATAGAGTATTCGCTTACCCCGGCTTCTTTTAAAAGCTGTTTTAGCTCGGGCCAGATCTCATCATGACGTCTTTTGTATTCTTCTTTTTGACCTTCATTGAGGTACATTTTAAAAGCTAATCGTTGCATAATAAATCGGTTAAAAATTGATTACAAATGTTGAGAAAATCAGAATAGCTAATCCAATAAGTAGTACAGTCCAGGTTTTAGCCCCTACTCCCTTCCATTCTTTCAGCACAATGCCCCATACATTACTAAAGGTTACGTTTAATGACATGAGAATACTCCACGAGAATACCATAATAACACTCCCCTCTTCGAAAAAGCTTTTACCTACACCCAATCCGAAGAACTGAGAATACCATAAAACACCTGCCAACGCGCAAAATAGAATGTTATTGACAAGTACTTTTCCCGAAACATGGGTATAATCACTAAGCGTTTTATTTTTAACATTTTGATATAAGCAGTAGACAGCATTCGTTAGGAAACCACCAGCTGTAACCAGCAGTGTAGCAGGTAGTGTTACAAATAATGCAGCGGCTCCCATGCTTGTAGCGGCCTCAGCAATTGGTTGCCCGGCGGCAAGGCCCAAACTAAAGCAGGCACTCATTACTCCAGCGAGCAATGCAACCAACAAGCCCTTGCCTAGTGCAAAATCTTTAACGGCAGCTTTTCGTTCTTCTTCGGTCATGTTCTTTGCCCGTAAGCTACCGGCGTATCCAATAATAGCAATACCTGCGATGGCGATACTCACAGCAATTAGAAGAACCAAACCTCTTCCCTCAAACAGGTCGGTACCTTCCATTAAGGCCGGGATAATAGTTCCAAAAGCAGAACAGGTACCTAATGAAATAGATTGACCTAGAGCAATTCCAAGATAACGCATGCTAAGGCCGAACGTAAGACCTCCAATTCCCCAAAGCACTCCATATCCCAGGGTTTTCCAGATTGCTCCGTCACCACTCAAAATAATTTCGAATAAAGAATGTCCTACGGGTACGGCGAGTAAAGCGCCCAACAGCGGAAAAACCAACCAGGCAAAAACACCCTGAGTAAGCCAAAAACTCTCCCACGACCAGTTCTTTACTTTGTTAATGGGGACATAGGAACTTGATTGTCCCAAACTACCGATAGCAATAATTACCAGTCCGATTATAAAATTCATAGTTTTGTTGATTTGACAGAACATTAAGTTTTAGATATGTGTAGTGATACGAAAAACAAACTCTAAACTACACATCCATAAAACCAATGAGCATCGCGGTTAATAAATTAGTTATTAGTTCTCTGTAAAATTAGCACATCAAAAATAGAGCTGTTATTTTGCTCAAACAATACAAAAACTGGCAATTATTTTATACATTTTGGCACTAATTTGAAAAAAGACGATTCGAATGCAAAAAGACTACTTTAAATATTTAACCAACGGAGAAGAAGATATTGATTGGGGCCTGTATCTGAATGTAACCGGTACCGCCAGGATATCCCCAAAAACAGTGTACCCCCCAATAGCACATCCATCAGGGTATTTTTTCAATTGGGAAACCGGTCGGGTTCTACAGGAATACCAGCTCAACTATATTACGGAAGGAACTGGAATATATGAAAATAGGCATGGCAGATTTCAGGTAAAACCCGGAAGTATTATGCTGGTTTTTCCAAACGAATGGCATCGTTACAGACCAATACGTACTTCTGGATGGACTGAAAATTACATTGGATTCAATGGCCGGATAGCTGACGAATTGTTGAAACATCAGGTTTTCTCGCCTACTCAACCGGTAATTAATTGTGGTATTAAAGAAGAAATAATTGACACTTATTTAAAAATTTACGAGCTGGTTGAAAAAGAACGCCCGGGATTCCAACAAATCGCCTCGGGTATGGTGGTAAAACTACTTGGGTACATTGTTTCGTTCGAAAAGCGAAAAGGTTTCTCAGGAAAGCATATTGCCAAGGTAATCGAAGAGGTCCGTTTTTTAATGCGCCAAAATATTGAAATGGAGTTTAACATGGAAGAACTGGCACGTGAACACAATGTTGGCTACTCCTACTTCCGCAAAATGTTTAAAAAGTACACCGGAGTGTCACCGGCACAGTACCATCTTCAGTTACGAATTATCAGAGCCAAGGAATTATTGGTTTCCACTGAAAAGACAATTACAGAAATCGCCTTTCAGCTTGGATTCCAAAACGTCTATCATTTTAGTTTACTCTTTAAGAGAAAGGTTGGAAAAAGTCCTTCCAATTTCCGAAATGGACTGAATTAGTGAGGGAACGGTTTTTAAGTTGCAGCTGTGTGCTTACACCCACTGTGTGCTGCGCACGAGACGAACGCGTAATTTGATTGTTGTAGTGTTCGCTTTTTTAGACTAATTTTCATCAGGATGTAGCATCGATTATTCCGTTAGTATACAAATAAATTCTGCTTAAAAACCCTTTAGATTGATATTATCCTCAGGTATTAAGCAGAATTATTATAACCTATTATTAATGATTATAGTGCAGATTTTACGGAGGTCGCCATTGGAGTTGTAGGCCTTCCTATTAATTTCGAAAGTTCGCGAGAGTCGTCGAATAAATCTCCCTTAGAGGCACTTACATCCCAACTTGCAATTGCATGTGCAAAAGAACTTGGGATATTAAAACTTTCAAGGATTTTGGCATATTCTTCTTCTTGCAAATTTCTATATGGCAAATCTTTACCCGTTTGATTTGATAGTTCAGCTGCTAGTTCACTAAGCGTATAAGCATTATCTCCGGCCAACTCAAATACTTTTCCTTTGTAATTATCACTTAACAAAACTACAGCGGCTGCTTCGGCATAATCAAATCTGGCTGCTGAAGCTATTCTGCCGGAACCCGCACTACCTATAAAAGCGCCCCCTGCAATTGCTCCCTCAATAGAAGCCGTATAATTTTCAGTATACCAACCGTTTCTAAGTATGGTATAATCGATACCCGACTCTTTTAAAACTTTTTCTGTTTCCAGATGCTCTTCGGCAAGGTTCAATGTTGTATCGTCTGCATGCAATAAACTGGTATAAACGATCCATTTAACGCCTGCATTTTGAGCTGCCTGAATCACATTTTTGTGTTGCCTTGAACGCTGTCCAAGTTCATTTGCTGATATTAGTAAGAGTTTATCAATGCCTGCTAGCTGTGCAGGTAAAGCCTCTGGATTATTATAATCAAAGGCACGAACTTCAACTCCCAGTTCTTTTGCTTTTTCGGGTGTTCTAACTAACGCGACTATGTTTTCAGCTTGTTTTCTTTCCTTTAATTGTTCAACAACCAGTTTTCCCAACTGGCCTGTTGCTCCTGTTATTCCTATTTTCATTTTATTTAATTTTACGTATTATTTTATCCTATTTTTACCGACGTCATGGTTAATGAACCAGCTACAGGCTTATCATTAAAGATGGCGATTTCATCCTTTTTATCCTGCAAAGCCATACTGTAAAGTAAGGGCAGAAAATGTTCTGGAGTAGGAATCGATAATTCAAAGGCTTTACCTTGTTTTGAATAGTCTATTAAGGCTTGATAATTACCATCTAAAATAAATTGTTTCATTTTTTCATTGGCATCAATAGCCCAATCGTATCCAAAATTTTCATTCAATTTTTGCCAATTCACCATACGCAGATTATGTACAAGATTGCCACTACCCACTATTAAAACACCTTTATTCCTTAATTCATATAACTGCCTGCCAAGTTCGAAATGTTGTTTGGGACTTTTGTAATAATCAAGACTCAACTGAATTACCGGAATATTTGCTTGCGGATACATATGCCTTATTACCGACCATGCTCCATGGTCTAAGCCCCACTTTTCATCCAACGATACATCGCTATTCGTTGACATTGTTTTAATGTCTTTTGCCAATTGAGGTAATCCCGGAGCTGGATATTGGATTTCATATAACTCCTTTGGGAAACCTCCGAAATCATGAATTGTGCGTGGATTCTCCATGGCCGTAACCTGGGTTCCTTTTGTTTCCCAATGTGCTGAGATTACAACTATCGCCTTGGGTATTTCAATTTCAGAAGATACTTTTCTAAACCCTTGTACGAATTCATTTTCTTCAACAGCATTCATTGGACTACCATGCCCAAGAAAAAGAACTGGCATTTTAGGGGTATTTCCCCAATTTTCTATACTTGTATTTAGTGCATTTAGTTTCATAATTCCAAGTGTTGCTGGCAATGCCGTTATCATAGTTTTCAGAAATATCTTCCTGTTCATTTTAACGCTTGTTCTGCTTATAGCGTAAGTTTGATGTCAAGGATAAATATGTCGTCAATGGCCTTGTCTCCCAGGTTATCGAAAAACGAGTTGGACCCATAACGAACATCAAATTTAGAACGGTCTACTTTAAGCTGCGCAGAATACTTAGCACCTTCTTTAAACACATCGACAGTTATTTCTTCGGTTTTCCCTTTTATGGTAAGGTTGCCGGTTACACTAGCTTTACCATCCTTAAATTTGGTAGATTTTGCAACTTCGAACGAAGCTGTAGGAAATTTTTCAACGCCAAAGAAATCATCAGATTTTAAATGCCCAATCAGCTTTTGCTTGTAACCTTCATCTTCAAGGTCGGCATTAGTAATGCTTGTCATATCTATTACGACCTTAGCTCCAACGATTTCATCATTTCTAAAATCCAGAAAAGCACTTTTAATCTTTACGTCACCATTGTGCGCACCACCGATTTTTTTACCGGTCCATTCAACAGTTGATTTACTAATATTTACTTCACTTTTTTGAGCTGACAAGCTGAGTGTTGCTGAAAAAAACAGAACTGCTAAAATTTTAATTGTTTTCATACCGTAATATTTTTAATTGTTAATGTTTACGATACAAAAATACCTCAGGTGCTCGGTTAAAGTCCTTGACCTATGGTAAGAAATAAAATTGATGTATGTTAAGGGATACTGCTTATTACAGTGATGAATTATTTATGTCGCCTAATCCGGCTAAGGCTTTCGGGTGTAATACCAAGATATGAAGCTATATGAACGAGCGGTACTCGTTGGAATATTTCGGGGTTTTCTTTTAGCATCTCGTTATATCTATCAATTGCAGTATCCCACATGGTTGAACTCAACCTGTTTAAAGCGTTTATATACGCTTTCTGAAAAAGTATTCGGAAGTACCTTTCAAGGTTTGGTATTTCGATAAACAATTGCTCCAATCGGTCAACCGGAATTCTTAGCAAGTAAGAATTTTCTAATGCTTCAATATTGTATTTAGATTTTTGCCGGGTAAAGTAACTATCAATGTCGCCTATCCAATTATTATCCATTCTTATTTGGTAAACGTGCTCAATACCTTTGGCATCAATATAAAATGAGCGGAGACAACCTTTGGTAATAAAATACAAGTAATCACAAACTTGTCCTGACACTAAGAGGTCTTTCTTTTTTTGTATTGATACCGGCTCAAAGGCAGATATAATCGTAGCTTCGTCTTCCTTGGTTACATTTGACCATTTATTTATGTAATATAATAGTTTGTTGTCTTGCTGCATTTACAACCACCTTATTGGTTCATTGTTACAAATTTAATTTATTCAACGGTATTCTCACTCTCAGTTTATCTTACGCCTCCAAAGAATTGTAGGTGCGATTGGAGCTGTATCGGCAGGTAACGGCACATAGACTGTATCAACTATTTCAATTCCAGCATGGTGCGATTGGTAGGGCGCGCAGAAGTATCTAGGCAATAGTATAAGTAATTTCAATTCCAGTATGGTGCGATTGGTAGCTGATGGGCGACGCGATGCGTCCCGCCATTTACCAATTTCAATTCCAGTATGGTGCGATTGGTAGTTGACTCGCTAACCGGCAAGCTCGACACGCTTGTATTTCAATTCCAGTATGGTGCGATTGGTAGAAATAGTGTCTCTGCCATGTCTATCTCATTTCGTGTTTTCAATTCCAGTATGGTGCGATTGGTAGAATTTCTGACTACCATATCAGGCTAGGAACTGCCCCGTTTTCAATTCCAGTATGGTGCGATTGGTAGCAGGCTCGGAAGAGTTTTGCGCTTGCATGATGTGCCTTTTCAATTCCAGTATGGTGCGATTGGTAGAAAACTGGATATCAGGAGGCAATAATTGAGACCCGTTTTCAATTCCAGTATGGTGCGATTGGTAGATTCACGACTTTTTTATGATAGCGAAATTGATTTTTTTCAATTCCAGTATGGTGCGATTGGTAGGCTGTTTTGAACACAGCTTACAGAGCGATTGAGGATTTTCAATTCCAGTATGGTGCGATTGGTAGGTTGTTCGTATACAGCAGGTTGCGAAGCTCTGAAATTTCAATTCCAGTATGGTGCGATTGGTAGAACGCTTTTTTCTCTTTGTAAAGCAATCTGCAAAAATTTCAATTCCAGTATGGTGCGATTGGTAGACAGCATCGTCCGCATCAATCGTAACTTATTACAATTTCAATTCCAGTATGGTGCGATTGGTAGATGAACGGGGACAAATTGCTATTCGGGTTACATAAATTTCAATTCCAGTATGGTGCGATTGGTAGGATGCAATAGCAGCAGGAAATGTGCCTGTGTCGCTGTATTTCAATTCCAGTATGGTGCGATTGGTAGCCCATCGCCTGCGAAGCCTTCAAATGCGATGAATAAATTTCAATTCCAGTATGGTGCGATTGGTAGGAAGGTACATACAAATATACACGTGAAAACCATGCCATTTCAATTCCAGTATGGTGCGATTGGTAGCGTTCGCGCTTTTGTTTCGCGGTTTCGCTATTCTCATTTCAATTCCAGTATGGTGCGATTGGTAGACAAGGCTGCAAGCCGAACGAGTTATTCGAGGGTTATTTCAATTCCAGTATGGTGCGATTGGTAGACTTAGTAGTTCGCCGAGGGGGGTTCAAAACCAAATTTCAATTCCAGTATGGTGCGATTGGTAGCACGATGTGCCCCACAGTATGTAGTCGAACGTCCAGCATTTCAATTCCAGTATGGTGCGATTGGTAGTGAGCTTAGATGATCGTA
>NZ_JBFHIT010000029.1:0-63688 GCF_041596335.1 Mangrovibacterium sp.
AAATTATAAAATCGGGTCAAATGGTGTGCAAAAATAAAAATTATTTAAGAACTAGAAACAAATGAATTGATTTATTTTTGCAATTCACGTAGATTCTAAATAGTTATGATGCATTTTGAAGGGTTTGAACTGAATTTACTAACCTGGTACCACCGAAATAAACGGCCACTCCCCTGGCGCGAAACATCTGCTCCTTATATAGTATGGCTCTCTGAAATTATTCTGCAACAGACCCGAATCGACCAAGGCCTTGCTTATTTCAATCGCTTTGTCGATCACTATCCCACGATTGAAAATCTCGCTCATGCACCCGAAGATGAAGTTATGAAACTATGGCAGGGACTGGGGTACTACTCCCGGGCACGTAACCTGCATGCGACTGCTAAAGTAATCGTTGATCAACACAACGGGGTCTTCCCCTCAACCTATCGGGATATTCTAAAACTTAAAGGAATAGGAGAATACACTGCTGCTGCTATCGCTTCAATCTCATTCGGCCTCCCCTATGCTGTTGTCGATGGTAACGTCTTCCGTGTTCTCGCGCGTTTGTTTGGAATAGACAGCCCAATTGACAGCACCAACGGCAAAAAGATATTCGGACAACTGGCCTCCGAATTGCTGAACAAGTCTCATCCGGGTGATCACAACCAGGCGATGATGGAATTTGGAGCACTTCAGTGTATCCCTAAAAATCCGAATTGCTCCAGATGTATTTTCAATGACCGATGCATCGCCTTGAAAGATAATTTAATTGAGAAACTACCGGTTAAAGTTGGCAAAACAAGGATCAGACACCGTTATTTCACCTATTTATTGCTTTCCCGTGGTAAGTTCGCCTATCTCCAAAAGCGGACTAAAAATGATGTTTGGAAAAATTTGTACGAGTTTCCACTCGTTGAAACACCTGAAAGAACGGAAATTGATCAGATTTTAGACGCGTCCATCTCCTATTTCAATCCGGAAACAGACGTAATAGAAACGATCGGTTCCTGGAAAAAACAGGTTCTTAGCCACCAACATATTCACTATCGTTTTATTCACATTGAATTAACTAACAAAAAAAATCGACTTTCTGAATTGATCGAAGTGAATAAAAAAGATATTTTTAACTTTGCTGTTCCAAAACCAATTGAGCAAAAGCTGGAGCAGCTCAACTGGTTTTAATTCATTCGTCAAGAAAAACACAGCAGTTCGTCACGAAAAAGAACGCACTCATGAAATTATGACCGTTTGATAAGATTGGAAAAGTCAAATTTCGTAAATTGAGTTTTATTAACTAAAAATTATCTTACGATGTCTGTAAACAAAGTTATTTTGATCGGAAACGTTGGCCAAGATCCGGAAGTGCGCCATCTGGATAAAGACGTAACTGTTGCAAACTTTCCCCTGGCAACTTCGGAAAGTTACACTTCTAAAAGCGGCGAAAAAGTAACCACTACTGAATGGCACAACCTTGTTGTATGGCGTGGTCTTGCCAAAGTAGTGGAGCAATATGTAAAAAAAGGAGATAAACTGTATATCGAAGGACGCATCAGAACCCGCTCGTGGGATGACAAAGATGGCAATAAGAGATATACCACAGAAATATATGTCGACAACCTCGAAATGTTGACCCCAAAAGGACAATCATCGGGTGGTCAGGCTGCTTCAGCGCCTAAAAATCAACCGGCACCGTCTGTTAGCGAACCGGACTTCAGTCCTTCAGAAGAAGACGATCTGCCATTTTAGTAACCAAAAGTAAAATTAATTGGAAACGGACCCTTTACCTAATTTGATCTCCCTGCCATGGGAAGTGTATTTCAACCCACTGACAGGCGCAGCTGTAATCAGCTTAATTTTAATTGCCTTATTACTGATTTCCTCGGCACTCATTTCCGGATCTGAAGTCGCTTATTTTTCAATCAGCCCCAAAGACCGACAAATGCTCAACGGCCAGAAAGAGAAAAACAGTCATTTTATATTGCGCAATTTGGAAAATCCTGAGAAATTATTGGCAACCATCTTAGTTGCCAATAATTTTGTCAACGTTGGCATTGTCATACTATCGTCATACACCACAAGCATGCTGGTTGACTTTAGCAAAGCTCCAACGATCGGATTCATTTTTCAGATTATTGTCATCACCTTCTTCCTACTGCTTTTTGGAGAGATTATTCCCAAAGTTTACGCGACACGTCATTCGCTACGGGTTGCCCGAATTATGGCCATTCCGTTAAACCTTCTGGAGCGATTCTTCAGCCCGATCAATGCGATCCTGATTTATTCAACCTCTTTTGTAAACAAGCGAATGCAAAAGCACCCGCAAAATATTTCTGTCGATGAACTTTCCCAGGCGCTGGAACTAACTGCTGACCATGAGATCTCGGAAGACAAAGATATTCTGGAGGGGATTGTGAAATTCGGCAATAAAAATGCCGTAGAAGTGATGCGTCCACGTGTGGATGTTGAAGCCATTGACACAAAAGATTCGCTCGACAAGTTGATCAACCTGATTAATGAAACGGGCTACTCGCGTATCCCTGTATACGCCGAATCTTTCGACAATATCCGGGGCATTTTATACATCAAAGATTTACTGCCACACCTCAACAACCGCGAAAATTTTCATTGGCAATCCATTATCCGGCCACCGTTTTATGTCCCCGAGACTAAAAAAATTGATGATCTGCTGGAAGAATTTCAGAAAAACAAAGTCCACATGGCTATTGTTGTTGACGAGTATGGTGGTAGTTCCGGCATTGTGACCCTGGAAGATATTCTGGAAGAAATTGTTGGTGAAATTGCCGACGAATTTGATGAAGACGAAAACTATTTTACAAAAATTTCAGAGGATAAGTTTTTGTTCGACGGCAAAATACTATTGAGCGACTTTTACAAAATTACCGGTTCTGACGATCATGTTTTTGACGCTTGCAAAGGAGACGCTGATACTCTGGCAGGCTTAATTCTAGAACTAAGAGGAGAAATTCCGGCTCTGCACGAGAAGGTATCCTATGCAAACTTTATATTTTCAATTGAAGGAGTCGATAATCGACGTATCAAGAAAATTAAAGTCGAGAAAAAATAAGCGAGGCTACCAGATGAGAAAACTTGTATTAATACTGGGATTATATCTTTTTCTAACGGCTTGCAACGAAACCTACGTCCCAAAACCAAGAGGCTATTATCGAATAAGCTTCCCTGAAAAATCGTATCACCCTACAAATGAAGCACTACCATACTCGTTTGAGTTGGCTGATTATGCCCAGATAAAATACACCAAGGACTCACGAAGCAACGAGGAATGGGTCAATATTGTCACTCCTGCAAACAGGGCAGATATCCATTTGACCTACATGAAGCTTGAAGGAGACCTAAACAAACACATCGAAGATTCGCGCCGTCTGGCATACGACCACAGCATAAAAGCCGATGCCATTAATGAACGACTATTTCTTAATCCTGAAAAAGATGTTTACGGAACAATCTATTTCATTGAAGGAAATGCCGCTTCGCCGATGCAATTTTACCTAACCGACAGCACAAAACACTTTTTACGGGGAGCTTTTTACATTCGTGAAATTCCAAATATCGACAGTATTCAACCTGTGATTGATTTTCTGGAACCCGATGTTATCCATTTCATTCAAACATTTAACTGGAACTAGTCCCCCGCAGCCTATCCGGATGCAGTAATTATAAATCGACTAAAAATGCCGCTATTAAAACAAAACGTGATAGATGAAGGCCTTTTGTTGCTCTGGGAGATGACTGAATCAGACGATGAGATTAGCCTATTTGCAAATGACTATCATAGCCATCCCGACTTTTTAAAAATACATCACCCGCAACGCCAAAAAGAATGGCTCTGCATTCGCCGCTTGCTACACTATGCCAAATGCGATCTGCCGATAACCTACAATCAAAACGGCAAACCACAGATTGAACACGAATACTACAAGTCCATATCCATCAGTCACTCAGCTAAACTTGCGGGGCTGTATTTGCACCCTTCGAAATTAGCCGGATTAGATATCGAGTCAGAAGACCGAAATTTTAAACGTGTTGAAAAGAAATATCTGTGTGAATCTGAAATCGAATTGGCAAACAAACTCACCAACGGCCCCGGGCTATTTTGGTGCATGAAAGAAGCTGCCTATAAAGCTGCAGGCATACCAGGCCTTATTTTCAACGAACAGATTGAAATAAATATGAGCTCCGACGGAAGTTTCACCGTTCATGTGTATGGAAATGAAGAACTAATCTTTCAAGTGTACCAACTGAAATTAGCAGAGCAGCTAATTGTTTGCCTGACACCTTTCGCCCAGAAAACAAACTGAGGGCAAAAATCCTGAAACATCTGGCCTAAATACTTGTTTATGGTCACGAATTGATTTATTATTTTCGGAAGCTGATATTACACATCAGTTCATCGTTGAAACACAGATCCAGGCAATTCACAAGATTAAATAAAAACGACAAAGTCCATGAATCAAACAAAATCACAAATATTGGTCATTTTCGGTGCATCAGGCGACCTGACGAAGCGAAAATTAATTCCCGCCCTTTACGAATTATATCGCCAAAAATTGCTTCCCAAAAAGTTTGCAGTTCTTGGAGTTAGCCGGACTGAACTGTCCGACGAATCGTTCCGGGAGAAAATGAAGGAGTTCTTAAATAAAGCTGCGGATAAGCAGAGCGAAATTACAGACTTCCTGAAACTGCTTTATTATCAACCGCTAGCCACTGAGGATGCTTACGACTATCCCGTGCTGCGAGACCGACTGTGCACCATTGCGAAACAAAACGAGATTGACGAGAATTTCATTTTCTACCTATCGACACCGCCAAGATTGTACGACATTATACCGGCAAATCTGGCAAGCGTTGATCTGAATAAAACTGAAGACGGATTCCGCAGATTGATTGTTGAAAAGCCTTTTGGTACCGATTTGGATTCGGCTAAGCAGCTTAACAAAAATCTGCTGAATTATTTAAAAGAGGATCAGATCTACCGGATTGACCATTATTTGGGAAAAGAATCGGTTCAGAACATGTTGGTGACCAGGTTTGCCAATGGAATTTTCGAGCCGATCTGGAATCATAACTTCATTCACCATGTTGAAATTACTTCGGCTGAAAGTTTAGGGGTTGAAGATCGGGGTGGTTATTACGACCACTCAGGTGCTATGCGCGACATGGTTCAAAACCATTTGCTGCAACTGGTTGGCATGGTCGCTATGGAGCCACCGGTTGTGATTGAAGCCGATGCAATCCGAAATGAAGTTTTAAAGGTTTTCCAATCGCTGCGACCCATTAAAGAAGAGGACGTGGAACAACATGTGATCCGTGGACAATACATCGAATCGCATATCAAAGGCGAATTGGTAAAAGGTTACCGACAAGAAAAAGGAGTTGATCCGGAAAGCCGCACCGAAACTTTTATGGCGATGAAGTTCTACATCGACAACTGGCGCTGGAGTGGTGTTCCGTTCTACATTCGTACCGGGAAAAAACTGCCGACCAGGGTAACCGAAGTTGTCATTCATTTTAAAAAGACCCCGCACCATTTATTTGGAAGCAATGCCGGATACGAGCACACCAACAATCAGTTAGTCATTCGCATTCAGCCCGACGAAGGCATCTTGCTGAAGTTTGGGATGAAAGTTCCCGGTGCCGGCTTCAACGTGCAAACCGTGAATATGGATTTCCACTACGATGATTTACGCAACGTGCATTTGCCAGCGGCCTACGAACGATTACTGCTGGATTGTATGCAAGGCGATGCAACTTTATATTCGCGAGGCGATGCAGTTGTGAAAGCATGGGAATATGTGCAACCGATTCTGAATGCCTGGAAAAACAATCCGGACATTCCGGTTTACGGCTATCCGGCAGGAACCTGGGGCCCCGATGTCGCTGACGAGTTGGTTGAAGACAGTACCTGGAGATACCCCTGCAAAAACCTCTCGGACGACGGAAACTACTGCGAGCTTTAATAACAATAGCCTGAGCAATCAGGCTTTAATTTTTTAAACCCGTATAAAACAGACACCAATGACATCACCCAAGGTTAAAATATTTGCCAACGCCGAGGCTGTCGCAGATTCGTTTGCCGGCGACTTATATTTACTGGTAAAGCAAACTGAAGCTCCGGTTCACATCGCGCTATCGGGAGGCACAACACCTGCGCTGCTTTTCGACATTCTGGCGCGCGATTACGCCGAAAAAATGGATTGGAGTAAAATTCATTTTTGGTGGGGCGACGAGCGCTGTGTTCCGCCAACCGATGCGCAAAGTAATTACAAAATGACGGTCGATCATCTGTTGTCGAACATTGAAATGCCTGCCGGGAATATTCATCGGGTAAAAGGTGAAAGAGCGCCAGAAGATGCCAATTCGGATTACATCGCCGAAATCAGCCAACACCTTCCGTTTAAAAACAATTTACCTGTCTTCAACCTGATCATTCTGGGCATGGGAAATGACGGCCATACCGCGTCAATCTTTCCACACGAACTAGAACTGCTCAATGATCCGAACATCTGCGCCGTAGCAACTCACCCTGAATCGGGGCAAAAGCGAGTGAGCCTAACCGGAAAGGTGATCAACAATGCACTGGAAGTTAGTTTTTTGGTAACCGGCACCTCAAAAACAGAGCGTGTTCGAGAGATCTTCAACCATTTATCGGAATCGGAGCAACTACCCTCAACTTACATTCGGCCAACGCATGGAAATCTCAACTTCTATTTCGATCAGGCAGCAGCTGCGGGCATAAAAACCTCGTAGAGCAAAACTTTCATCAGCATACAGAATTTCGTTTGTGCCGAGGAACAGAGCCGTTTATCGCAGTATATCCTGAATGACTCTTCCCTCGCAATGCGGAGGAATGTCGAAACCAAGAATGTCGAAAATAGTTGGAACCATGTCCACTGCATCAAGTGCTTCACGATGGCGTCCGGGTTTAATATCGCTCCCCATCCATATCATCGGGATCCGGCTATTATCGGTATAAACTACGGTGCGAAATTTGAACTGCGGTTGCCAGCCATCCTCCAACATAAATAACACATCGCCCGACCGTTTGTAGTTATACGACTTTGAGATGGTTGTTAACAAACTAGTGGTATAATCGCCTTGCTGAAAGCCGGTTGCCGGAAGCGCAATCTTCACTCCTTCGAACTGGTTGATAAACGAAGCCGCTTTGCCAAGAAATTCATCCAGCGAAATTTTCTGTTTTTCAATCAACCGCCGGTTCAAATAAATCTGCTGATCCATCACATACTCGACCCAATCTCCCTGACCATAGGTAATATTCAGATACGATCGCAGCAAAGCCACCATACTTTCCGGCGACACATTGCCGGCCGGCATATTGTATTTCTCTTTTAAAAAGTCGGAAGAATGGGATGAAGAGCAAGAAGAAGTGAGCACTACCAGAGTATTGGCCAGGCCGATATTTTGCTCAATATAGTCGAGCAGTCCGGCAATATCCTGATCTAAGCGCAAATAGGTATCTTGCATTTCAACCGACGACGGGCCGAACAACCCATTGGCATAGTCCATTGAAGAAAAGTTGACGGTCAGCAAATCAGGCACAGCATCCCGTCCCAATCGTTCACGGTCGATTAGGTTGACGACAAAATCCTTAATCAACCGGTTTCCGTAAGGCGTAGTCTTCAGAACCCGGTAGCTCGCCTCGTTTGAAACCAGCTTTTTCAGATCGTACGGAAAAGTACGCCACTTCTCAAAATAACCCTTTTCAAAGGGATTATCATCAACTACTGAGGCTGAATAACTGGTAATCGGCAACAAAGTCGACCAGTCGCGCGATGTATACGACTCGGCCAGATGCTTGCTATTAAAATCAACCGCCCATCCCGGAAACTGATCAACATAGTAGGAACTTGAAATCATATTTCCGGTTTCGTTGTCGAGCCAATAAGCACCATCAGCCGCGTGCCCGGCCGAAAGGATGGCACTGTAATCATTCAACCCAACGGAAAATACCTTTGCCTCCCCATTTGTAGTGAGTTTTAATCCATCGCCGATCGTTGGGCTCAGCAATCGTTGGGCCGAACGCTGTCCTTCCCTCGAATCGCTTCCAACGGTAATATAATCGTAATCGCGCAAAGCGTCGACCTCCTTCTCCTTTAGCCGATCGAGCCAAATCTCGTTAATAATCCCATGTCGATCGGGATATGAGCCGGTAAACAACGTTGGAACACCAGTGATACACTTTTGAATGTGCAAATTCATACTGACGTTTGAACACACAGCACCACGATTAACTAAACGTAAAAATCCACCGGTTTCAAATTTATCAGCATAGCGAACCAGGTAATCATTTCGCATTTGCTCAACATTAATGATTAGCACCAAACGGGGCTTTTCAATTGCTGATTGTTGCGCTTTGGCAACCGGGTGAATTGAGATAAAAAAAAGTAGAAGAAAAAATAACCTGTTTCTTAGTGTCATTGCTGCTTGCTTTTTGGGAGTTCCAAAAATATAAAAAAAAGAACGGCCAACCAGATTCAGCTCAAGCGATCAAATAAATTAATCGCGATGATCCTATTTTGTCACCAGATCGCAGAAAACAATCATTTGTCAAACCCACATCCCAAACAAGTTGTTATATTGCGAGAAACTGTCATACAAAATCGAATCGCACACGATGATCGACTATTTAAACACATTTTTGCTTCTGTTTGCCGTGATCGATCCACTGGGGTCGGTGCCGGTTTTTCTCGAAGCAACCAAACAGTTCAACAATGCTGAAAAAAGATCGATCGCCCTTCGGGCATCATTAGTTGCGGCTCTTGTCCTCACTTTTTTTATTATTGTTGGCCAAATTATTATTGAAGGGATGGAAGTTACCCTTGATGCCTTTCAAATATCAGGCGGCATAATTCTGTTCCTGTTTGCACTAACAATGATTTTTGGAGAGGGAAAGCCGGAAAACGAAAAGCACATGATTAAAGATTTTAAGAAGGTGACTGTTTTCCCAATTGCCATTCCATCCATTGCTTCGCCCGGCGCGATCATGGCTGTTGTTTTGCTCACCGACAACCATATTTACTCGATAACACAACAGTCGATTACAACCCTGCTAATGATTTTAGTTGTCGGGCTGACCGGACTTTTGCTCGTTCTTGCCCGCTACATTCAAGAGTGGATTGGAGAACAGGGAATTACTGTTATCAGTAAAATTATGGGGCTCATCCTCGCGTCCTATGCGACGCAAAGCATTCTTTCCGGACTCAAAAGTTTCTTTGTGATTTAAATCCGATCGGTCAATCGCGTCTTTCAGCTGTCTGGCATTTAATTATCTTTGCCGCGTTTAAAAAAATTTCAAGCATGATTTCAGCAGACGGATTGACGGTTGAGTTTGGCGGACAGACGCTTTTCAAGGATATTTCATTTGTGGTAAACGAGAAGGACCGCATTGCCCTGATGGGTAAAAACGGTGCCGGAAAATCAACCTTATTGAAGTTGATGGCCGGTGCACAAAGCCCGACCCGCGGTAAAGTTTCGGCGCCGAAAGATGCCGTCATCGCCTACCTGCCGCAACACCTGATGCACGAAAGCGACCGAACACTTTTCGAAGAAGCCTCGCAGGCTTTTGCCGATGTGCTGAACATGCAAACCAAGCTCGATGAACTGAACCACGAACTTACTGTGCGTACGGATTACGAGTCGGACGAATACGCTGCGATTATTGAGCAGGTATCGGAAATGAGCGAAAAACTATACAGCCAGGGAGAAATTAATTTTGATGCTGAAGTTGAAAAGATACTGCTTGGCTTGGGTTTCGAACGGGCCGATTTTAACCGGTCGAGCAACGATTTCAGCGGTGGCTGGCGCATGCGGATCGAGTTGGCAAAAATACTGCTGAAAAATCCGGATCTCATTCTATTGGATGAGCCAACAAACCACCTCGACATTGAGTCGGTGCAATGGCTGGAAGACTTCCTGATCAACAATTCGAAAGCGGTAATCGTAATTTCGCACGACCGTAAATTCATCGACAATATTACCACACGCACCATCGAGGTAACCATGGGACGCATCTACGATTATAAAGTTAACTACAGCAAATACCTGGAGTTGCGTGCCGAGCGCCGCGAACAACAGCAAAAACAATTCGACGAGCAACAAAAAATGATTGCCGAAAACCAGCAATTTATTGATCGTTTCAAAGGAACTTATTCAAAAACGCTTCAGGTACAGTCGCGTGTGAAGATGCTGGAAAAGTTGGAGTTGGTTGAAGTCGACGAAGTAGATACCTCGCACCTGAAATTGCGATTTCCGCCTTCGCCACGTGCCGGCAGCTACCCGGTAATTGCCGAAAACGTAAGCAAAAGCTATGGCGACCACCTGGTTTTCAGCAATGCTTCTTTCACAATTCAGCGCGGCGAAAAAGTGGCTTTCGTTGGTAAAAACGGTGAAGGAAAATCGACGATGATCCGTGCGATCATGAAAGAACTTGAACACGGTGGCCAGGTTCAACTGGGACACAACACCATGATTGGCTATTTTGCACAGAACGAAGCATCGTTGCTCGATGAAAAGCTGACTGTTTTCCAAACCATCGACGATGTAGCCAAAGGTGATATTCGAACCAAAATCAAAGATATTCTCGGAGCTTTTATGTTTGGTGGCGAAGACTGGGACAAAAAAGTTAGCGTCCTTTCCGGTGGCGAACGCACGAGGCTGGCAATGATTAAACTGTTGCTCGAGCCAGTGAACCTGCTCATTCTCGATGAACCGACGAACCACCTCGACATGCGCACAAAAGACATTCTGAAGCAAGCTTTGCTGGAGTTCGACGGAACATTGATTCTCGTATCGCACGACCGTGATTTCCTTGACGGAATGGCAAGCAAAGTGTACGAATTTGGCAACAAACGCGTGAAAGAACACCTCGAAGGAATTACTGAATTTCTGGCTCGCAAAAAAATGGAACACCTCAACGAGTTGGAGCGAAAGAAATAGTCGGCCAAAAGAACTTGTCACTGTGGGTTTCACTTGTAGTGAAACCTACAGTATAATTATCGCGAAAGTTGAAACGGGTTCGCCATTTTTACTGATGCAAACTGACCGGATGACTTGAAGCCAACCGCCCAATCCCGCCTGAATTAGCAGGTAACATGAAACAAGGCGATTACCCGGCCTTCCAAAACATTCCACACTTTGGCTGCCGTTGGTGTTGAAACCAGTTTGACTGAGCATTCTTTCTCATCGAAGAATCTTGCTGCTTCATGCGATAATTCAACGTAACCAATTTGTCCTGTTCCAATAATCAACTCCTGAGCACCTTCCTCATAAATCTGCATGGCTTCTTCCAACGATATTTTGTGCGAGGTACCATACTTGGCTTTCGACAGGCTTTTTTTTCGTTTTTCAACATGCCCGTCTAACCGAATCACAACGTCGTATTCATAACGTTTTCGGCCAATAGTAATGTTCCCAAACTCTGTTTTTACTATTTGTGGCAACATGATCGTATCTCCTTTCTTTTACATTTGAAGTATACGGATTTTGTTAAAAATGGGTATGACAAGCTAAACCAATGGTGCCTGTTTTTTTGTCAGTCTGCTGAATGTGCTAAAAAAAATCTTCATTCTTCTGTAAATCCGTATAAAAAGCAATAACTTGAATAATAGTCTATTCGGGTCAGTACCAGGAACCATTCAATAAAATACACTGCAATTATGAAAACAACGGATCTATTTGGAATTGAGGATGCTTTACAGAAATTAGGGATTCAAGCACTGAACGACAGCATATGCACCGGAACGCGATGGACAGCAGGATCAGGCGATCCAATCGATTCAATCTCTCCGGCTGACGGAAAGCTCATTGCACAAATTCGGCAGGCAACACTCGACGATTATAAAGCAGTTGTCGCAACAGCGAAGGCTGCTTTCCCGGAATGGCGAAAAATTCCGGCGCCGGCACGAGGTGAGATCGTTCGCCAGATTGGATTGGAACTACGAAAATACAAAGAACCGTTGGGCAGGCTGGTTTCTTACGAAATGGGCAAAATTTACCAGGAAGGGTTAGGTGAAGTGCAGGAAATGATTGACATCTGTGATTTTGCCGTTGGCCAGTCGCGGCAGCTATACGGATTCACCATGCACTCCGAGCGGGAATCGCACCGCATGTACGACCAGTACCATCCGCTGGGAATTGTTGGTGTGGTTTCGGCCTTTAACTTCCCGGTTGCCGTTTGGGCCTGGAATACTATGCTGGCATTGGTTTGCGGCGATGTGGTGTTGTGGAAACCTTCGTCGAAAGTGTTACTCTGCGCTATTGCAGTGCTGAAAGTAATTACAAAAGTGCTGAAAACAAATAACGTTCCCGAGGGTGTTGTCAATCTGGTGGCAACCAGCTCGAAATATTTAGGCGATGAACTGTTTACCGACACCAATATTCCGCTAGTGTCGTTCACCGGATCGACCAAAGTAGGCAAAAAAGCCGGTGGACTAATCGGAGCAAGACTAGGGAAAGCCATCCTTGAACTGGGAGGCAACAATGCGATTATCGTCACTCAACATTCCGACCTGGAAATGGCCATGCGAGCGATCGTTTTTGGAGCAGTGGGAACTTGTGGCCAACGTTGTACCTCAACACGCCGAATCATTGTTCACGAGTCTGTTTACGATAAACTACAAGAAAAACTACTGAGCGCTTACCAACGTATCGCCATCGGTCATCCGCTCGATCCGAAAACACTTGTTGGTCCGCTCATCGATAAAAGCGCCGTTCAAACTTATCTGGCAGCTGTTGACAAAGTGAAAGCCGAAGGCGGAAAAGTTATTTGCGGCGGCACAGTTAAAACAGGCGCCGGATATGAGTCGGGCTGCTATGTAACACCCGCGATTGCCGAAGTTGAAAACCACTACACCATTGTTCAGGAAGAAACATTCGCTCCCCTGCTCTACCTGATTAAATACACAACATTGGACGAAGCCATTGCCCTGCACAACGATGTACCACAAGGATTATCGTCGGCACTATTCTCAACCAACCTGCTCGAAACCGAACGTTTTCTGTCGTGCGAAGGATCAGATTGCGGAATTGCCAACATTAACATCGGTACTTCGGGGGCCGAAATCGGTGGTGCTTTTGGTGGTGAAAAAGATACAGGAGGCGGTCGCGAATCCGGCTCCGATGCCTGGAAAGCCTACATGCGCCGCCAAACCAACACCATAAATTACAGCACGGAATTGCCGTTGGCACAGGGAATAGAATTTAATGTATAAACAGTAGCACAAGAAAAAACATGAAAAGAATTCTGATCATCGGCGCTGGTCGTTCGTCGTCGAACCTCATTAAATACCTGCAAAGTCAAATTAGTGAAAACGGCTGGGAAATTGTGATCGGAGACCTTGATCCGGAAGCAGCAAAAGAACGGCTTGGTCGATCCGAAAATCTGGTCTGGTTCGATATTAATCAGGAAGAATCCAGTGGCGAAGCAATTGAAAATGCCGATTTGGTGATCTCGATGCTACCAGCAAAATTCCACATTTTGGTGGCCAAACTTTGCCTGAAATACAACAAGCACCTGCTGACCCCTTCTTATGTGAAAGACGATATGAAACAGCTCGAACCTGAGATCAGGCAAAAGGGATTGTTTTTTCTGAATGAGATTGGACTGGATCCCGGAATCGACCACATGTCGGCAATGCGTGAAATTGATGCTATTAAAAGATCAGGATTGGAGTTACTCGGATTTGAATCCTTCACCGGTGGCTTAATTGCTCCCGAGTCGGACAATAACCCCTGGCACTACAAAGTAACCTGGAACCCCCGCAATGTTGTGCTGGCCGGTCAGGAAGGCACCGTAAAGTTTATTCAGGAAGGCAAGTTCAAATACATTCCATACAACCGGGTTTTTCGCCGAACCGAATTAATTGAGATTGAAGGCTTCGGAACGTTCGAAGGCTATGCCAACCGCGATTCGCTGAAATACATCGATCGGTATAACCTGACGGGAATACCAACCATTTATCGGGGTACGCTCCGTCGTCCGGGTTTTTGCCGGGCTTGGAACGTACTGGTGCAACTGGGCATGACTGACGACAGCTATGAAATGGCAAATTTAAGCGACATGACCTGGCGCGACTTCACCAATTCATTTCTCTATTATCACCCAACCGACTCGGTGGAATTGAAATTATTTCACGACCAAAATATTCCGCAGGATTCAGACATCATCACCAAATTGAAATGGCTCGGCATTTTCGACAACTCTCCCATTGGGTTGGATCGCGGCAGCCCCGCAAAGGTTTTGGAACACCTTCTAAACCAAAAATGGAAGCTATCACCCAACGACAAGGACATGACCGTGATGTGGCACAAGTTTACCTATCGCGACAAAACAACCTTACGGCTGGTCGAAAAACACTTGTCATTGGTTGTCATCGGCGACGATCCGGTTAATACAGCCATGTCGAAAACTGTTGGACTGCCTTTGGGTATTGCGGCTAAATTGATCCTTTCGGGGAAAATTAAACGCTCCGGACTCTTCATTCCCACGCTGCCCGAGATTTATGAGCCGGTGTTGAATGAACTGGAGGAATACGGAATCAAGTTCAAACAAAGGATTGTTTCACCCGAAACTTAGGGTTCAACTATTCAGTTGTTTTTCACGTAAACGTTACTCGGTAGACATTTCAAACTTAATAAAATACAAGGATATGAAACTTAGTAGTAATGAAATCCTTAGCAGATTACTGGACTCGCTTTGGAATAAATACATTCAGCGCGTTTCCTACGCAAAAACCTATGCCAACCTAATTCACAGCAAGGGAGGCTATGTTATGAATGACCATATCGCTTTCAGAACCTTCAACACAGTAACCGGAAAACAGCCGCATGGAATTGGAGCAATCTGGCATATTCTGGACGCCTTTGGTTTTAAACCTGCCGGAACGTACACCTTCACCGAAAAGAAACTGCACGCCGTCCATTTTCAACATCCCGACCCAAAATTTCCCAAGATTTTTGTGAGCCAGCTGGAAGTACCCGACCTACCTGAATGGGCCCGTGATTTAATTAATGAGCAGGTAAAAGATACGCCCTATCATCTTTCGGAAACAGCAGTACTGGATCTTTTGGAAGTAAATGAAAAGAACGAATTGGACGAAAAAGCGGTTTCCAATCTGGTTCGCGAGCTAACCGCTTATTTTTCCAGACCTTGGGGAATTCCGAAACAGGAAAGCGTTGAAAGACTGAATGAAATCTCGCAATATGCCGCATGGACTCTATTGCATGGCAATTCGGTAAATCATTTCACAGCCTTCATCAACTACCAGGAAGTTGAAGAATGGCCCGATCTGCAAACAACATGCGCCGCTTTGGCCGCAGCGGGAGTGCCTATGAAATCCCATATCGAGGGGGAAAAAGGAAGTAAACTGCAACAATCGTCAACCCAGGCCGTGAGCGAGTTGGTCGACGTTATCAAACCGGATGGGAATCCTGGAAAAATGAATTGGACCTATGCCTACTACGAACTGGCCGAACGAGGATACATCGAAGAAAATGGGAACAAAGTTCTATTCTCCGGCTTTTTGGGCGAACAGGCAACCCATTTATTCGAGATGACCAAAACGACGAAACATTAACAATAAGTTGCAAAAAAAATGATTTCACAATTCGAAATCAACTCATTTCAATCATTAAACGACCGGAGGCCTCAACCAAATTTGAAGGATCCGGTCGTTTAATTTTCACCCCAGCCTATTCAGTCTGTTCTTTAAATTCGCCCAATGTTTTGGTGAAGATGAAAATCGCAACGATTCCCAGCAAAACGTGTACTGCCAGTGTGTACATAATGTATTCGGGTTTGCCAACCGACTCAAAATGCCCCATCAAACCGGTGTAAATACCGCTTAATGTGGCGCCAACAAAAGTAGCCAGAAAGTTGGTTCCCATGTATAGTCCGGCTTTCTCTTTCGGGGCAATCCACATGATGTACTCCTGAATACGGGGCGACGAAATCATTTCGCCCACTGAGAAAAGAAACACACCCAGAAACACCAAACTGTTTGAAACGGTTACCGACAGAGCCAAAACCACAAAGGCAACGGCTGATACCAACAAACCAAACAGGAACGAAGAGATTGCCGGTCGCTTTTCGAATAAACTTGAAACAACTAACTGAAAAATGATAATGACATATCCGGTCTGCGAGATCGCTTCAGCATTAATTTTCCAAACGCCCTGATCGTTGCTCGAAATAAACTGGGTTACGGCATCGCCAAGCACCATCCTGACCGACTCGTAAAGGGCATTGGTATCCATAAAATCGTTAATATACACAGCCAGAACGTTGAAAAACGCCCAAAATGGCATCCAAAAGAAAACCCCCAGCAGTACCAGAAAAATAACAAATTTCACGTCGGACAACGCCTCGCCCATATCCCGAAACTTTTGCTTTAGAGTTGCTCCTTCCAAATCGCGTTCAGGTTCTTTATAGAAAAGAAGGGTAATTAAAAACATTAAACCAACGGTTGCCGCCGCGGTGTAGAAAACGTAGTCCCACGACCACCCCCGCAGTTTCCCCATGACGATTGGCCCAAACGAAGCGCCAATATTCACCATTTGGTAGAAAATACCGAAGCCCAGCGTTTTGTTGGTTGAGTCGGTAGTAACCCGAACGGTAGACGAGATTAGCGGCTTAAAAATTCCGGCTGCAAAACCAATGGTCAGCATTGTGAGCGCAATACCATTAAACGATTTGGTGAGAATAAGCAGCAGAATTGCGGGCAAATAAGCCATGTAGGCCACCAAAAGCATTTTCTTGAAACCATAGCGATCGGCAAAAGTGCCAGAGAACAGTGGCATCAGGTACGACAAGGCCAGAAAAATACTCTGAATAATCCCCAGGTCACCTTTCGAAAAACCAAGTTCTCCAAGATAAATACCAAAACTCAGGTATATGCCATAATAGGCAAAACGTTCAAGTACCTCAATACTGTTGGCGACCCAAAACACCGCCGGGAATTTTGTTCGTTTACTCATAATCTTATGATTCAGGATTTAAAATTCGTTTTAAACAAGTGGCCTAAAAGGTAGAAAATAATTAGGCAATTTTCTCCCACATCAGGCAGCTTTCCGGAATCGGACACAGCAGTTAAAATCGTGCGATAGCTGTTCATCCCAAACCAATTGATTAATGAACACAAAACCAGTATGTTTTAAATACACACAATTATCGAAAAAGCGTGAGCTGAAAACAAAAACTCGATTACATTTGCAGCCAATTTCAGAAGGATTTTTAAAATGGAAAACGACAAGGCGCGAAAGCAGATGTTAAACACGGACGAAATCGAACAATGTATCTCGGTTTTGGAGTATTTATTGAAAAACGGCGATCAACTCGTTCATTTAAATGAAGAGCAGCGCATTAAATTAATGAAGGCAGCCGGACAAATTTCGCGCCCCGACCGGGCGGAACGCAAAAAGCGAAACAAAGGTGTTAAGCAAACGAAAAAGAACGAACGCTCTGAGATAAACCGAAAAGCACGAGCCGCATCGAGCATTCGGCAAGCGCGCCTGGCCAGCGTTTTCGAAGCCCCCGAGCAGATCGCCCTGGAAGAAGCCGATTCAACCAAAGGGAAACATGTGCTGACCACCGAGCACAACTGCTATGTCTGCAAAAAACGCTACACCGAAGTGCACCATTTTTACGACACCATGTGCACCGAATGTGGTGATTTGAACTACCGGAAACGGTTCCAAACCTGCGACCTCACCGGACAAATCGCGTTGATTACCGGATCGCGCCTGAAAATTGGCTACCATGCCACCCTGATGATGTTGCGTTCGGGGGCAACGGTGATTGCCACCACGCGTTTCCCGGCCGACTCGGCTACTCGTTTTGCTAAAGAGAAAGATTTTCCGGATTGGAGCAACCGCCTTCATATTTATGGACTCGATCTGCGCCATATTCCCAGCGTGGAGTTGTTTGCCACTTATGTGGAACAAAAATACCAACGGCTCGACATTCTGATTAATAATGCCGCCCAAACGGTCCGTCGTCCATCTACTTTTTATTCGCATATGATGGCGCTCGAAAACCGGCCGCATCAAGAGCATTCTGCCGAAGTTCAGCAGTTGTTGTCGCACCATCAAGCGTGTTTAAAAGAAATTGAATACTTCAACCAGCAAGAAGGTGAACACCAAAAAGCCTTATCGGTAAACTGGAACAGCCAAACACCCGGCATTGGGATTAAATCATCCGCTCAACTTTCGCAAATTCCTTATCGAATCGACAACTCGCTTGATGCTGCCGAAGTTTTTCCGGAAGGTAGATTGGATGCCGACCTGCAACAGGTTGACCTGCGCAAGACCAATAGCTGGCGCCTTCGTTTGGGCGAGGTTGCTCCCGTTGAAATGATGGAAGTACAACTGGTGAACTCCATCGCGCCGTTTGTACTCTGCAACCGACTTTCAGCCCTCATGCGCAAAGACTATACGGGTAAAAAGCACATTGTAAATGTGTCGGCCATGGAGGGTAAATTTCACACCTTCCGAAAAGAAGACCGACACCCACATACCAATATGGCGAAAGCGGCGCTGAATATGCTTACGCACACATCGGCCAGCGATTTGGCGAAAGACGGAATTTTTATGAACGCCGTAGATACCGGCTGGGTAACCGATGAAGATCCGGCCGATATCGCCAAGTATAAACAGGAAGTACACGACTTTCAGCCTCCGCTGGATATTGTTGACGGTGCTGCCCGCGTGTGCGATCCGTTTATCGATGGCATAAACACCGGCAAACACTGGTGCGGAAAATTCCTTAAAGACTACTTCCCAATTAGCTGGTAGAGCAAGATACGGATGACAGACCGGGTGACTTAAAGTAACCCGGTCTGTTCGTTTTCATTCCTTCGAATCCGTTTCTTTTTTATTTCTTTGCAGCATGGACTTATTTTTTCTTTTCGACTACATCGGAACGTTCGTATTCGCGATCAGTGGCACACTAACAGCAGCCGACAAGCGACTCGACTTTTTCGGAGCGACCTTTATTGGTTTTGTGACAGCCATCGGAGGGGGCACTTTACGCGATATGATGATGGGTGACCTGCCGGTTTCGTGGATGAGAAACATGAACTACTTTTGGCTAATCATTGCCGGCGTAGTGGTGACAATCGTATTTGGCAAGTTTGTTATGCGCCTAAAACGAACCATGTTTTTGTTTGACACCATTGGAATCGCCTTTTTCACCGTTCTGGGGTTGAAAAAGGCACTGCTCATGGATATTGAACCACCAATGGCTGTGATGATGGGACTATCGTCGGCCGTAGTTGGAGGAATCATTCGCGACACCCTATGCAACGAGCTCCCGTTGATCTTTCACCGCGAGATTTATGCTACCGCATGTATCGCAGGTTCACTCATTTACCTGTCGCTAAACTACCTGAACGTAACTGAAATCGTTTGTGAAATTGTCACGATACTGTCGATAATCACCATTCGTCTGGTCGTAGTGAAATTCGACATCGCCCTACCCCTTCTCGAAATCAAAAAATAGACTTCTTTCGTTCAAACATAGCGAATCTGCCCGCCGTATAAAAAATACGCCTATCACGTTCATGCCTGCTCTTTTTTAGTATAAACTTAATGAACTGTAGAATGAAAAAGCTGATTTGCTTTCTGTTGGCTGGCTTCCTCGCTCTTAACGTCATGAGTCAGGAAACTGAGTCGAAAGGCTATCTGGGCTTAATGCTCGGACCGTCTTTTCCTTACGGATCTTATGCTTCAAGCGGAGACTATCACGATGGCTATGCGCAAACCGGAGTAAACATCAACCTGCTTACGTTCGGCTACGAGATTTGGAAAAATCTGGGCATCACCGCTTCCTGGTCAGGAATGGCTAACCCTCTGGACTTATTTGGAACCGACGGAACGATGGCTGTTGGCAACCTGATGATTGGCCCAATGTATTCGTTTCACCTGAGCGATAAAATTGATTTGGATTTGCGTTTAATGGTGGGATACACCACCGAACAACGAGATGTGGACTTTTACGAAACTGAAACCGCCAACGGCCCGAGTTGGGCTGCAGGCGCCATGTTGCATTACAATTTCGCCAAAAGGTGGCAGCTCATCATGAATCTGGAGAACTACCAAACTCAACAGGACATTCAAATTGGTAAAGATCCGAAGGTTCTGCTGATCAACTGGTCGTTTGGAGCTGCTTACCGCCTCCGGTAAGACAAAAACAGACCGACAAAACGATCTGAATTGAAATAAGTTGACCGGCGCAGGCAAATGTGCGCTGCTCCGGTTGATTCCGTTTTGTATGAGAAGGCAACAAAATCAGTTTGTTTTCCGATATCGCCAAATAGCTAAGCCGAGGAACGAAATGCCAATGATTGTCAATGACACAAATTCGTTGAACAGGTCGGCAAACCCGGAGCCTTTCAGGCAAACCATACGCATAACGCGAATGAAATAATAAATCGGGTTGAGGCGATTGAGCTGTTGCGCCCAATGCGGCATACTTTCAACGGGAGTAAACACGCCCCCCATCAGAATGAAGACCATCATAAAAAAGAAGGTAATAAACATCACCTGCTGCTGTGTTTCGGTTACCGTAGAAATAAACAGTCCAAGCCCGAGAACGCCAACCAGGTAAAGAGCGCCAAAACCGAACAGCAACACCAGACTTCCTTCAATTGGTAAATTGAAAACGATACGAGCGATTACCAGTCCAAAAGTCAAATCGAGCAAGGCAATCACCAAAAAGGGCAATAACTTTCCAACAATGAACTGCCACTTCTTTATTGGCGTAACATTCAGTTGTTCAATTGTTCCCATCTCTTTTTCGCGCACCAGATTCATTCCCGACAGGAACATTCCGATGATAGTTACCAATATCGACAAAATGCCGGGTGCCATATACCATTTGTAATCCAGCTCGGGGTTGAACCAGTAATTGTCGTGCGATTCAACACGCATGGGTGGGTTAAAATCGGGCAGACTTTTCCAATCCATGATGATTTGCTTATTGAACGCCGCGACAATGCTCCGTGTGTACTGGTAAATTAGCGAGGCTTTGTTGCCGTCGATGGCATTGATCAGAAGCTGAACATCGGCTTCATCTTCTCGCACCAGCGAACGTTCGAAGTCAGGCGGAACGACCAGCACGAAGTCCGATTCTTCACGTTTAAGTTGATTCATTCCGTCCTCCAAATCAAACGACGAATCGTGTATGCGAAAGAAGGGCGACGCTTCGAAGTGATTGATCAATCCGCGGCTGGTATCCGACAAATCCTGATCGACCACATACAGGTCAACATTTTTTAGATCGTAAGTTGCAGCAAATACCAGCACCAGCATTTGCACCAGCGGCAACATCACAATCATCCGCAACATGGTTTTATTCCGTAAAACCTGGATGAATTCTTTTTGAAGGATGTATCCTATTGTTCTCATATCGAGCTACAAGTATTTAGCGGCAAGCTGCAAGAGTTGCCTGCCTCGTTGTTATTGTCCTTTATTCTAACTTCGTTGAAGTCCTGAGATCATTTTTTGTTCTACCTGAACGTTTCCGGCTAATTCTACAAATTTTTCATCCGACAGAAATTCTAATTTATTGGCAATAATCAGCTGAATTTCCAGCTCAAAAGCTGCTCCAAGCGAGATATCCAGAAATCGACCAAAATCATTATCCGAGTTTCTCCCCCGAGCCTTCTGCAATATTCGAGGGAACTGAGACAGCTGCTCTGCGCATTTTGACCCGTCAGTCCGTAGACTTCTTCTTTCGGAACTCTTTTGAAGAACGATATACATCGACAGCCACATCGATTCCGTGTTGCCATACTTTCAGCTTCTTAAAATCTTTCATTTTAATGGGTTTTTATATGCTATTTATCTGAATCCATATGCTTGTAGTTAACTACTTGCAGCGTCACTCCAATCTCGTTTTGAACTTCTTTACAGCAACGGTCACAAACACTGCTGCCATAAAAACCAGGATCAATGTTTCTTTCCAAACATAGGCGAGACCCACGCCCTTCAGCATAATATTTCGGAGAATGACGATAAACCAACGCGGCGGAATGATGTGCGAAACCACTTGCAAAGGCAGCGGCATATTCTCGATGGAAAAGATGAATCCGGAAAGCAAAATGGTGGGCAGCATCAATGCGATTACGGAAATAAACATGGCTACCATCTGGGTTTTTGCCAGCGACGAAATCATGATCCCCAGACACAGTGCCATTAGAATAAAAAGGATGCTTTCGCCCAATAGTAGCACCCAACTTCCTTTTATCGGGACACCAAAAATAAAGTGGCCGATACCCAAAATAATGATCGCGTTGATGAACGACAATAGCAGGTAGGGCGTAACCTTTCCGAGGATAATCTGCACGGGGCGCAAGGGAGAAACCAGCAAAATTTCCATCGTTCCAAGTTCTTTTTCCCGGGTAATTGAAATCGAAGTCATCATGGCTGAAATCAGCATCAGAATCATGGCCATAATGCCCGGCACAAACATGTACACCGATCTCAATCCTTCGTTGTAAACCATGCGCACTTCCGGTTCAATCTGCATCGGAAGATGCAAATCGCCCATCTGTTTGAGAATATAATCGTTGATGATGCCGCTGGTGTAAGAAGCCAACATCTTTCCAAGGTTGGGGTCGGAAGCGTCAGTAATGATTTGCACATCAGCTTTGCCCTCACGTTTCAACTTTCCGCTAAAATCGCGACCAAACACCACCACTTCCTTTACCTGCCCCTTTTTTAAAATGGCTTCAATATCGTTGGTCGTTTCCAAATTTTGGTCGAGTAAAAAGTAACCCGACGATAGCAATTTGGCGGTGATTTCCTGTGTTGTTTCGTCTTTCGACTGATCGTAAATGGCTATCCGGGCATCTTTTATTTCGTTGGTGATAACTGTACCAAACAGCATGAGCTGAATAATCGGAATACCAAACAGGATAATCATTGTTCGCTTATCGCGAAAAATGTGAAAGAATTCTTTTTTAACAAACCCTAGGAAACGGTTCATATCTTGAGTTTTTCGATTTTAATACTTTAATTGATTAACCACAGAGTGACACTGAGTTTTGCACAGAGTATCACAGTGAGGTTAGTTCGCCAACCGTTTAATTCCATGTTTTAGTGATGCAACATTGAAATTCAATAGCAAGCCAATTTTGCATCCCGATAGTTTCAAATAGGTCAACACCTGAGCAACGTGAACCTCCGTTAGCGATTCAACAGATTTAATCTCAACAACGACTCTGTTTTCCACCAACAAATCAACTCGATAACCAGCGTCTAACTTAATTTCCTTATAAACCAACGGCAACGCTTTTTGCTTTTGCACCAACAATCCAGATTGAAGCAACTCATAGAACAAACACTCTTCATACGCACTTTCCAATAAACCGGGCCCTAACGCCGTATGAACGCTATAGGCACACTTCAAAATCTGCTCAGTAATTTTATTGATCTCCATAGGTCGCATATTAAAACTCTAAAAACTCAGTGGTGTACTCCGTGTGACTCTGTGGTTAAATCAGTCGGTTCTGGTTGCTGAACGAGCTAACTGCAAGAACACCCCATTCATATCTTCCGAGTCGAATTGTTTTTTCAAGGCATCGGGCGTATCGAGAGCGGCAATTTGTCCATCGACCATAATGGAAACCCGGTCGCAATATTCGGCCTCATCCATATAATGCGTGGTTACAAAAATGGTTTTGCCCTCGGCTGCCGCTTCGTAAATCAAGTCCCAAAACTGCCGGCGCGTAATCGGATCGACTCCTCCTGTCGGTTCATCGAGAAAAACGATTTGCGGGTCGTGCAGCAAAGCAATCGAGAAGGCCAACTTCTGTTTCCATCCCAATGGTAACGAAGCGATTAGCTTGTTCCGCTCGGTTCCGAGCCCCAGCTTTTGCAACATCAGCTGCTCCTTTTCTTTACGCTTTTGGGTTGAAAGACCATAAATCCCGGCGTAAAACCGAATATTCTCGGCAACAGTCATGTCTTCGTACAACGAAAACTTTTGGCTCATATAACCGATGTTGCGTTTGATCTGCTCTGCCTGCCTGTACACATCGTACCCACCAACCATGAGCTCGCCCGATGTAGGACTGCTCAAACCGCAAAGAATGCGCATGGCAGTGGTTTTTCCGGCACCATTCGCTCCCAAAAATCCAAAGATCTCGCCTTTGTACACATCGAAGGTTAGGTGGTCGTTGGCCACAAAATCGCCGAACTTTTTGACCAGGTTTTTGACCGATATTACAGGTTTCGTTTTATTCATTTTGCCATTATTCAATCGTTAAGCACTGCCTTTGAACTTTCAGTTGGCTATTCCCCATTAAAGCCATAAAAACGTCCTCTATTCCTGCTTGGATGAGAGAAGATTGCACATGCCGGTGGTTTAACTGTTCGAGATACATTTTAAGCTCTTCCGGTTTTAGCCGATTATTAGCTGGTGTAACATGCACAAACTGCCCAAAGGCATAAGCCGTTTCAACCTGATCCCATTTTCGCAGATCCTGAATCAAACGGTGCATATCATCGGAGCGGACTGCCAATAGCGGTCGCTCGTAATTAGCGACAATGCCCCCGGGTGAGTCAATGCTCAGTATTTCGCCCTTCTGCATCAAAGCCACACGGTCGCACAAGCCGGCCTCGTCCATGTATGGTGTCGAAACCAGAATGGTGATATCCTGCTGTTGTAATTTCTTCAGCATCTCCCAGAATTCCTTCCTTGAAACGGCATCCACACCGGTAGTTGGCTCGTCTAAAACTAAAATTTCGGGTTTATGAATGAGGGCGCACGAAAGGGCCAACTTCTGTTTCATCCCGCCGGAAAGCTTTCCGGCCAGCCGATTTTTGAACGGCTCAATCTGCACGTAAATATCGCGGATCAGCTCGTAGTTTTCTTCGATCGTGGTTCCGAAAACAGTGGCGAAAAACGAGAGATTTTCTTCTACCGTCAAATCCTGATACAGGGAAAACCGGCCAGGCATATAGCCCACCATCCGACGAATTTCGCGATAATCTCTCACCACTTCCAACCCACCCATTTGAGCGTTTCCGCCGGTTGGCAGCAACAGAGTCATCAAAATTCGCATCAAACTGGTTTTTCCAGCCCCATCCGGACCAATCAGCCCAAACAACTCGCCTTTTTTAACCGAAAACGAGATGTCTTTCAACGCCTGAACGTTGTCGTAGGATTTCGATATATTTTGGACTTTTATCATATCAAGTATTCAGTGTTCAGTCGCAGTGATCAGTTGGCTTCGCCATTGCAACCAAACTTCTTTGGATTTAAAATCATATAATTTATAAGCTTTCCGATGGATTTATTCTCGTCCACCAGTTCTTGAAATTTGCTTTTACTAATGTATTCACAAGCCAAAGCAAAATTCAACCATACAAGCGTTTCACTATTTTCACCGTCTGAATCTGTCAACTTGCGGACAAAATGCGTTGGATAATTCCGCGTTCGATAAGCTTCAGCAATATTCGCACAAACTGAACGGGATGACCGTCGAATCTGATCGGTCAGTGAATATTTTTCCTCTTTTGGAAAATCCTTAGTGATTTTAAAAATCTCCATCGCCATAGCAAATGCTTTTTGATAAGCTTCTAAACCATGAAACTCCATATTGAATTCGTTTTTGATTTTTGAAACAGGTTGCTATTCCGTTAGTGATCACCGATCACTAAAATCGAACCTCGCCCGGCATTCCAATTTTCAAACGTCCATCGTTTTTCACTTTCACTTTCACAGCGTAAACGAGTTTCACCCGTTCTTCTTTGGTTTGAATGATTTTTGGCGTGAATTCAGCTTCGGGCGAAATCCAGTCCACCACACCGGTCAACTGTTGGTTTGTCGTTTTATCCTGGTCGATTAGCACCTGAACCTGTTGCCCCAATTTTACCGATGGCAACTGAGCGCCACTAACATAAACACGCAGATCAAGTTCCGACAAATCGGCCAGTTTCACCAGTGCTTTAGCCGGTGCTGCCAACTCGCCCAACTCGGTGTATTTTTCGAGAACAGTGCCGTTTAGCGGGCTCTTGATCACCGACTTTTCCAATTGATTTTTAGCCAGTTCGATCTGCGCGTCCAACACCGACAGCTCACTATCAATCGACACAAACTGAGTTTTCTGACTCTGAATTTGCTGTTCAATCACCCGAACCTGACCATCGACATCGTCGAGCGTTTGCTGTGTGGCAGCCTTTTCTGCGAATAATTTATGAGCCCGGGCTTGCGAGATTTTTGCATTCTTTAGCTGCTGACTCAGCACATCGATTTGCGAGCGCAGGTTGATTTTTTTCGTCTGAGTGGCTTTTTTTTGCGCTTCCAGTTGCAGAATTTGCAAACGAACGGTACTGCTATCGACCACCGCCAACACATCGCCCTGTTTCACCTCGCGACCTTCTTCTCCTTCAAAGCTCAACAATTTTCCGGCAATTTCAGAGGAAATAATGGTCTCGTCGGCCTCGAAGTTTCCGTACGCGTCCGATTTTTCGTTTCCGCCTGTACACGACAACAAAGCGGACATAATGAACACTAATAAGAATATTCTATTCATGATTTTTCTGTTTTTATTTATTCTTGTCCGAGTAAATTCCGGTAACTAATTTTGGCCGCCTCCAACTGCACTTTGTGAGTTTCGAAAATTATCCTGGCGGCCATTTCGGCATTCAAGTCCTGCAAATAATCTGCTGCGGTTATTGTCCCGTTCTCCAGCTTCGACGCTGAACTTTGGGTGATGCGTTCCTGCAGCCCAATCAACTCCCGGTCACTTTCCAAGGTTGAATTTATTCTGGCTATTTTGCGGGACTCGCTGTCGAGGGCGATGTTGATTGTTCGCTCAAACTGCACTTGCTGCGTCTGCACCATTTGCTGCTGCAACTGAATAACCTCTTTGCTTCGCTCGGTTTGTTTCCAGTCGAACAAAGTCCAGTTTAGACCGACACCAACCAGGTAGTATGTATCAAAATCATCGTTCAACATATTCAGAGCCGGGCGTCCGTAGCCAGCCTGCCCAAAACCAAACAGTTTGGGATTGCGAGCCTTCCTGGTGAGCTCCGAAGAAACGGCCAACAACTCCGATTGCTGATGAAACAACTCCATCTCCGGACGTATTATTTCTGCAGTCGCTTCCAATTCGCTGGTCTCTATTTTTAGATTCAGCAAACTGGCAGTCTCTTTTCCGGTGAGAATAGCCAAAGCAGACAGCGTAGTTTCGAGCGAGGAACTCAACTCGAGCTGCTGCTGTTTCACTTTGATCAATTCGGCCAATAGCTGATCGAGATCGGATTGCAAAATAGCCCCATTGTTCAGGGCTCCTTCCATTTGCTGCTTTTGCGCTTCTAGCGTTTCCTGTTTTTTGGCTAGCAAATCGAGATTTTGCTGAATGAGAAATGAGGAAAAAAACAACGAATTAACCTGCTCCTTCACCTGATAAAGATTGACTTCAACAGCTTGCAGGTCGACTCGACTGGAAACGTTCTCCATCTCTTGACGGGCTTTTGTTATGCCACCGTCCCAGATATTTTGCTTCACATCCAGATAGGCTTTGTACTGGTCTTTCGAGACTGTCGGAATATCAACTCCAGGCAACGAAATTCCAATATGCGTTACCGCTGACTGATAGCTGGCCTGCGCGTTCAGATCGATCTGCGGCAACCATGCAGTCTGGATATTTTCCAGCTTTAAACTGCTCATTTGCCGATAGATTTCCAATTGCTTCAGGAACGGGTGAGCTTCTCTTGCCCACTCCTGACATTCGTTTAAACTGACCGGTTGCTGTGCTTTCAAAACCTGCAACGGCAAGAGCAAACACAATAAAATAATGCTTCTTATTTTCATCAGTAAGTAATTTGTTTTTTATTGTCTGACGGAACACACATGTTGCTAAAAGCTATTTCCGTTTGATGCTTGTATTCGGCGTAACATGTTCGTTTCATACATAGCTAATCGGGTTGAATGGCCTTCAATACAAACTGTTTGACTTCGTCTTTGCGTTCAACTAAAAATTGTTGCATCCCCGGATCGTCTCCATGAAAAACCACCTGCCGCACCATCGGTCGCACAGCGAACGGAAAAACACACAAACCAATCACATTTAAAACCAGATGTTCCGGTCTCATTCGTCGGATAACTCCTTGTTCCATCGCTTCATTTAGCATTTCAAAAATTGAATCCGGAGAAAACCCCTTCCGCTCGATAAAGCTGAAAAAGAGCGAGGCATCGCGATTTATTTCCTTAATAATGAATGCCGGCAAAAACGGATGCTTCAGCAGCAGATCAATATAAACATCAATCACTTGCTCTACTTTCGCTGTAATCACTAGCTCGGACTGCAGAATTTGTCCGATCCGGGGGAACGCAATCCCAATCAACTTTGTAAAAATCGCGTCGAAGAGCTTTTCCTTGCTTCTAAAATAATAGTGCAACAGCGCTTTATTGATGCCTGCCCGATCTGCGATTTCCTGCATTCGGGCTCCATCCATGCCCTTCTGAACAAACACATCAGTAGCTGCTTCAATTATCTTTTCTTCTGTATTATCCTTTTTAACTTCCATTTTACACCTGGTTTAACTATTTGGTTAAATCATGCGGCAAACATAAAACATTCCGAATAAAAAGTCAATAGTTTTGACCATTTATTTTAACCACTTGGTTAATCCGTCTTTTTAGCAATTAAAACCTGACAATACATCCCCAGCCGGCACCAACTTACACCCTAGCTATGCAAATTAACTCACTGCTCGATATCTGGAGGCTTTTCGGTTCGAATAGTTCATGATTAATAAAGAGGCTGCAATAACAACCATTCCGGAAATCGAGAGAAGTTCTGGCTTTTCGTCCGGCATAATTAACCAGCTCAAAATAGCTCCGGTTACCGGGATCAGAAATTTCCAGGTATTTAGCTCAGAAACTTTCACACCCGGCCGGTTCAATAGCGTAAACCAAATAGCGAAGGCTGCAGCCGATAAAAAACTCAGCCATCCCAGAGCTACAAAATACTCCGGAGCAACAGCTTTCAGTCCATATCCTTCAATCGGTATGGAAATAAACAACAAGGCAATGCCACCGAAAAACAAGGACGAAGAACTCAACACCACCGGAGAAACCCGATTTGCCCCTTTAGAGACAATCACGTTTGAAAAACCTGAGACTAGATTATTTGCCAGCAGCAAACCAACACCGATCAGACTAATTTTTACGGCATCAGGCAAACTTGATTTACCGAAACTAATAATGGCAACACCTGCTACCCCCAACAACAAACTGCCCATTTTCATGCGATCCATTTTGTCGTTATGCGAACTAAAATGCGACACAGTAGAGATAAACAGAGGCGACGAACCAATAATCATGGCTGAGATTGCCGCGGGAAGCAAATTAATTCCGGAATAGAAGAGCATGTACTGCAACACGGTTTGCAATCCGGCGATCAACCCGATGAAGCGCCATTCTTTTCGAACTTCAACCCAGTAATTTTTGCGGTTATTAAAATAAACCATCAGCATAATACCGGACAAAATAAACCGAACACCGGCAAATTGGAACGGCGTGTGATATTTCAACCCAATTTTTACACCTACAAAGGCGGAAGACCATAGCAAACAAGCGACAATAGCCAGGAATATGGTATTTGAGAAGAGTCCTTTTTGATTCATGCTGCAAAGGTGATCAAAAATCAACAGAATGAAACAAACCATGATGTTAATTGAAGATCAAATACCAGGATGAAACCCAACGGGCTACAAATTGGCTCCGGGTATCAACATCATTCAGATCGACGAACTTCAGCCCAATCAACAAGGGGCACCGGAAGGTCGTAGACCGGAAATAGCTTTTTTTGATCGACTAACGCAAAAGATTCACAACGACTAATTTAGACTCAATCCAACTCAACCACAGAGCACTTATGCTCAGTTTTTAATTATATTTGCCCTCTCCAGACTAAACGACAAACAGGAACATTGCAGGACATGGATGAAAAAAAATGGTTTGCGCAGATTTTCAGCATGCACTACGACTACATCAGAAATTATCTGTACTACCTCTCCGGCGATATTACGCTAGCTGAGGATCTGTCTCAGGATGCTTTCCTGCAAATTTGGCACGATCGAAACAACGTGTCACACGAAACGGTTCGCTCATACCTTTTCACCATTGCCAAAAACCAGTACCTGAAATACTACCGTCGTAAATCAATCCAACTAAATTTCACGAACTCACTTATTCTTGAAAACGACAATGAATCACCTGAATATGTGATTGAGTTAAAAGAATTTGACCTGAAGCTTCAAGGTGCACTCGCAAAGCTACCCGATAAAACTCGGGCGGTATTCCTGATGAGTCGGATTGATTCGATGAGCTATAAAGAAATAGCGGCAAGCCTAACTCTAAGTGAAAAGGCGATTGAAAAACACATCTCAAAAGCCTTGAAATATCTGGCAGAAAACGTTGACAAGAACATAAAGCAGCGGCATTCAAAATGAGATTGAAACCGCCGTTTCTATTATTTCACGACAGTCTCCCCTAAAAGAATCATTCGCTTCGATTCTGAAAAAACAGCCCATTTTGATCACAGCTCCGAAAAAATAAATAAAAAAAAACAACTTTCAGGGTAGGGTATCTCGCCACGAAAGGATATTAAGTTCAGAAAGCAACAAATGTCAAAAGCAAGTAAAAATAGTCTTCTCTGCACGTTCCTGGTTCTTCCTGACAAGCAAAACAGGATTGACGAGCAAACACGTGCCTACCGCGTGCCGGCCCGAAAAGACAAACCGGCTGCTTTTGATGAAGTTCTTGCAAAGATTGAAGACGCTAAAGTTCAGCAGATTTTAACCAAAGCACCGGTAATAAAATCAGGCTATCGGGCGGCAATTTCAATCGCTGCAGTTCTGGCGATAGTCTTTCTTGCTCAGTTTTTCTTGTTCTCTCAAATTACATTTGAGACACACGAAAAATCGATCTCGTTTCGATTGCCGGATAAATCGCGCGTAGTTTTAGGTACGAATAGTACCCTCAACTACCCTAAATATCGTTGGAACAAAAAACTAAACCTACAGGGCGAAGCCTATTTTGAAGTGATAAAAGGACAATCATTTGTTGTGGAAACCGGCAAAGGAACTGTTCGTGTTCTGGGAACCCGTTTTACGGTTGCGGAAATAGAGAATCTGATGAAGGTAGGGTGCTACGAGGGCAAAGTTGTTTTCAACAAGAACAATACAGAAGTAATTATTCCGGCGGGAACAAGCAGTTTTTTTGAACAGGGCAACTTGGTAAAAAACGAAAAACTGGAAGTGGACTATCCCAATTTGGCCTTTTTCCGAGGTTCCTATTCTGACGATGACCTTCAGACTGTTCTGAGCTCTTTAGAAGATTTTTTTCAGGTATCCATCCATCTTGAAACCCGGAATCCGCAGACGTTTTCCGGTCAATTGGAAACAGGAAGTTTAAAAGTGGCTTTAAATATTATAAGTGAATCGTTGAAACTGGACTATAAATTTGAAACTGGCGAAAACATTACAATTAAAGAAAAACCAGAGGAGCTAAGAGAAGAAAAAAAGCAAAATCAACCATTGTACTTTTAGTTGGTGCTCAGAATGCTTTCATCGTCAATTTTGTGACGAAACACGAAACGTTTAAAAAGCCAACCAGCCTGGAAGCACAAGTAATTTTTATTAATTCACCACATTTACATACGTGTAAATATATTTCTAAAAGCAACTAAAGGTATCCTGTGGTGGGATACCTTTTTCGCCACTCCTGCACTCCGGAAAATTGTTCCGACCCAAGTAGTTTATGCGACTGACAAATAATGGAATTTACCAGTGCTTAAAAATTCCATTCAACACCGAAGCGAGCTGAAAACCGTTGCATGTTATTATCGTTCTTCTCGTACAATTTCTTAAAATAAAAGGTGTACTCCGGCGACAAGGTTAAGCCCAGGTGCTTATTGATACTATACTTCAAAATAGCGCCTCCGACAAAACCGGCCATATTATCGGCATAAGCTGACGACACGTAGCTGCCATCCGAAGTTGTGCCATCCACTTTATCAGTTACCTGTTCCGAATCATAAACATATTCAAGCTTTAGACCGGGTGAAACAAACAATCCAAATTTGTTTTTGCTCCACACCCGAAAATCAAACCGCGGGTCAATGTTGAAGTAACTCAATGTCATCTCTGTTTGAGTGAGGTTTGCCCCATCGTAATACTGCCCGTAGCTGTACTTCCCAAATCGAGATTCGATCCGAAAACGAACGATGTCCGAAAATTGATATCCAAGGTCTGCGCCCCAGCTATAATCGGCTCCTCCATCCTCAAAAATACTGTAGTTGTTATAATTGTAATATTTGTTTGTCGTATTGTCCCAGCCGGTATTCAAATTGATAAAAAAGCGCGATTGCGAAAAACTCAAAACGGGAACTGTAAGAATTGAAAATAAAATGAAATACTTCTTCATGTTGCAATTTTTAAATTGGTTGTCTGTTCTGACGTAAAAAAACAAAGTTGATCATGTCCCCCCATACTGCCAAACAGAATCAACGGTTTCAGCAATTCCTTCAATGGTTACAGTAATTTCATAGATCAAAGAGTCAAGCCCCCCCACTTTACAACCGTTATTCCACTGTTCCTAGTGAAAAGCCAACGACCCAACTTTATTAATTGCCTATCTCCGTTTTTCATCCTACTTTTGCGCTCAATTTATTGAAAACAAGAAAAAAGCCTGTCAATCGTTCGTCGCAGAAAATGTAATAGGTTTTGAAACTTGTTTTTTTTGAAACATGAAGCTTTGCATATGAAAAGGGTTGTTATTGGCTTATCCGGAGGAGTTGACTCCAGTGTTGCCGCGTATTTATTGAAAGAACAGGGATACGAAGTTATCGCGTTATTCATGATTAACTGGCATGACCGAACAGGCACGCTGACTGGTCAATGTACATGGGAAGACGATGCGTTAATTGCTGAAATGGTGGCCAAGAAACTAGATATGCCGTTTCACATTGTCGACCTAAGTGAACACTACAAAACGCGGGTCGTTGACTATATGTTTGACGAATACAGCAAAGGTCGTACACCCAATCCAGACGTTTTGTGCAACCGTGAAATTAAGTTCGACATTTTCATGGACGAGTGTTTGAAACACGGAGCCGATTTTGTTGCTACCGGACACTATTGCCAGAAATCGGAGTTCAACAACGATGGACAAATGATTTACCAACTCAGGGCAGGCGCTGATACGAATAAAGACCAGAGCTACTTTTTGTGTCAACTGAATCAGGAACAGCTAAGCAAAGCGCTCTTCCCGATTGGCCATTTAGATAAACCGGAGGTTCGACGAATTGCTGCCGAGCAGCAATTACCAACTGCTACCCGAAAAGACTCGCAGGGAATCTGCTTTGTCGGGAAAGTTGACTTGCCAACCTTTCTGCAACAACAGCTCGAACCAAAAACAGGCAATGTGATTGAGGTAGCTGCCGACTTTGTTTGCAAAAAGAAACAGGTTGAAAAAACACCCGAAAACTTTCGCAAACTGTGCTTTTCCTATCCCTACAAACCATGGAATGGCGAGGTAATCGGCGAGCATCGCGGAGCACACTATTATACAGTGGGTCAACGCAAAGGACTCAATATTGGTGGTCACGAAAAGCCCCTGTTTGTTATCGGAACCGACGTGAAACGGAATATCATTTATGTTGGCGAAGGAACGGAGCATCCCGGATTATACCGCCCCGGACTTTTTATTGGCAATGAAGAAATTCACTGGATCCGCACCGACCTGGCGATGGAAGTGGGCGAAGTTCGCGAATACGATGTGCGTATCCGTTATCGGCAGCCGCTCGAAAAAGCGACGCTATTTCGTCAGGAAGACGGCATTTACATGCTCTTTCAGGATGAACAGCGAGGCATCACTTCGGGCCAGTTTGCGGCATGGTATCAAGGCGACGAATTAATTGGTTCGGGCGTAATTGCCTAATCGACGACCTACAGCAACAAGAGCAAAACCAGACCTTTTAGCGTCTTCAGCCTGCACACCTGCAAGCTAGCTACCGGCATGTTTTGACGATAATTTTTAAACCGAAAAATTGTACCTTTGGGGACATTTAAATAATCACACATGATCAAATCGATGACCGGCTACGGAAAAGCCGAATTTGAAACAGGGAACAAAAAAATTACCCTCGAACTAAAATCGCTTAATAGCAAACAACTCGATATCAACTCTCGCCTTCCTATGCTATACAGGGAGAAAGATTTGGTCATCCGCAAAGAGATTTCGGAAAAGCTGATTCGTGGAAAAATCGACTTTTCTCTGTACATCGAAAATCTGGGGGCAGAAAGTAATTCTGCGATCAACGAAAATATTGTTTCAGCGTATTTTAAGCAACTTAGTGCAATCCAAACCAACCTGGGACTGCCGGTTACGGAACAAATCATGCAGAACATCATGCGTTTGCCCGACACGGTAAAAACCGTGTATGAAGAGTTGGACGAAAATGAATGGATAAACATCCTTGCCCGCATTCAGGATGTGATTGCAACTTTGCTGGAATTCCGGAGTCAGGAAGGCCAGGCTTTGGATCGTGATATCCGTGGTAATATTGCCGACATTCAACAACTACTGAAACAAATTGAACCTTTCGAAGGGCAACGGATCGAAAACGTGAAGACACGCATCCAGGACAACTTAAATGAAATCGCCCTCAATGGCAACATGGATAAAAACCGGTTCGAACAGGAAATGATTTACTACCTTGAGAAACTGGACATTAACGAAGAAAAAGTTCGTTTAACCAACCACTGCGAATACTTCCTCGAAACCCTGGACAGCACTCAGGATGTGGGCAAAAAGCTAGGATTCATCGCTCAGGAAATTGGCCGCGAAATAAACACTATTGGCAGCAAGGCCAATGAAAGCAATATTCAACGTTTTGTTGTACAAATGAAAGATGCTCTGGAGCGCATTAAGGAGCAGTTGCTGAATGTACTTTAACCGGGCGCCGTTTGTCGGCACCAAAATTTTTGATTATTTTTTATTCTCATTCTCCGGCTTGAACGTTTCTCAAAAGGTTTTATTTTGCGAAACGTTTAACCCGGAATTTTGTATCTGAAACTATGCAAAAAGGCAAACTCATAATTTTTTCAGCTCCTTCAGGAGCAGGCAAGACCACAATCGTAAAGCATTTATTGCAACAGGATTTTGGATTAGAATTTTCTATTTCGGCTACCAGTCGTGCACCCCGGCATACCGAAACCCATGGCGTTGATTACTATTTCCTGAGTCCTGATGAATTTAGCCAAAAAGTTGCTGCCGACGAATTTCTTGAATGGGAAGAAGTTTATAAAGGAACCTGTTACGGAACCTTGAAATCGGAAGTGGAGCGAATTCGGGAAACGGGGAAACATGTTATTTTTGATGTTGATGTCGTTGGCGGGATCAATATAAAAAAGTTCTATGGAGATGAAGCCTTGGCTATTTTTGTACAACCTCCGTCAATTGAAGAACTGCGAAACCGGTTGGTTGGCCGTTCGACCGATGCCCCTGAAGTGATTGAAAAAAGGGTGGCTAAAGCAGCACACGAACTAACTTTTGCACCAAACTTTGATGTGATTCTGGTGAGCGAAGAGCTACCGGTGACACTAGCGAATGCCGATAAGCTGGTGCTCAGTTTTATTGGGAAGGAATAAAGTCGGGGGCAAAAGGCTACGCAACGGATATTGACAGTTGAAATCAGGAACTTAAAATCATGAAAGTCGGACTCTATTTCGGAACATTCAACCCCATCCATATCGGGCATATGGCGATTGCCAATTACATGCTCGAATATACCGACATCGACCGGCTCTGGTTTATCGTCAGCCCTCAAAATCCGTTCAAGAATAAAAAACATCTGCTGAATGACTATCAGCGTCTGGAGCTGGTACAGCGTGCAATCGACGATGATTACCGGTTCTCCGCCAATTCAATTGAGTTTAGATTGCCAAAACCATCCTACACCATCGACACCTTAGCTCACCTTCGGGAAAAGTACCCGAAACATGAATTTTCGATTATTATGGGTTCCGACAACCTGGAGTTTCTGCACAAATGGAAAAACTACGAGCAGTTGTTGGAAAACTACCACCTTCTGGTTTACCCGCGCCCGGGATTCGAATCAAGTGAATGGCTGAAATCCCCCAACGTTCAGTTGGTTGAAGCGCCATTAATGGAGATCTCAGCGTCTTTCGTTCGAAACGCGATAAAAGAGGGTCGGGACATTCGCCATTTCGTTCCCACTAAAACATGGCAATACCTGAGCGAGATGAATTTCTACAAGTAACATCCCGGTCAGGTATCAACCACATTTTTCTTCAAATTTTATTCGCTTTTCGCGACTCCAATTACTCCCATCGCAACGCGTGCACCGGCTGCTCCAGTTGGTTGTGAAACCAAATCATCTTCATCGGCGTGTACAATAATTCCGCGCCCCAATATTGATTCCGGCCCTTCCATCATCATTCCGAGATAGGTGACCTCATAGGTCGCGATCCCATCGGCGTTTGCTTCCAGATTTCCCAAATCGCCCACATGTCGCATTTCGCCATGTGGTGCTCCGTGATCGTGCCCCCCTGGGTTGAAATGACCTCCTGCCGAGGTTCCATCGGGTGCTGTTAAGTCACCAAATTCATGGATATGAAAACCGTGTTTCCCGGGTGTGAGTCCGGAAACTTCACCTTTAACCAGCATCCCGCTATCTGTTTTTGTAAAGGTAATTGATCCGGAAACCGAATTCCCCTCGGTAGATTGCAGCACACAAATGGCCTTTTCAACTCCGTGATCCATCGGAGCCTTCATTACTTTATCATGCATTACCATGTCGTGCTCATGACCTGTATCCGACTTAGGACCAGATGTACAAGCCTGAAATAGTAAAAACACGACCAGACCTAAAAAACCTGAATTTACGACTCTCTTAAGATTCATAATTAACTTATTTAAATAGAACATATAACTTTTATTTGGCTTTCCGGCTGCTGAAAAGTGCCGTATTACCTTCTTTTTTTAACCCCATGAATGGCTTAATTTCTTTTAGGCAATTTGGTTCACGAGCCATTCGGACCAACCGGAGCGACTAAAAACCAAAAACCCGCAAGCCGGTCGCTTCACAAGAGAACACCATCTTACATCCTATAAGTGGTATGCTACAAGTAACAATTGCATTATAAAATAGTTGATCAAAAAAACGCAAAGCTTTCATCTTGTTACGCTCATTCCTGTAGAAGTTAAACACACATACAGACAACGTATTTAGAACCTACAAGCCACACAATTCTGTTGCCAGAAGCTGTTAAAAGCGACACAATTAAATTACTTGCAGGCCAGACTTGCAGAGAAATCATAAGATAAAATAGCTTCTCTCTCAATAACAGGATAAAAAAACAATGTTGTACCCGGGCCGGTTGTTTGCGAACTGTTGCTATATTCGTTCTAAATTAGGCTCAATACATCAAACAGATGTAGATATTTCTATATTTGTATACAACTCCGAGTTCAGTGGGCTAAGTGCTTAGCATAGGCGCACTGAACCGATGGGTTAACACGGAAACATGTTGACCTCCCGATTCCGGCAGTGGCCGGATGACTTTGGAAAGGAGAAGACTACGGCACAGCCAGATTCGTATAATTTGCCTGAAACCCTCCCTTCCATCAACTATGAACCGGGAATTTCGTTTTAAGCATGACACAAACTTGGTCGAACATACTGTTGGTCGCCGGCTCCGGACAGAATTCGGGGAAAACAACTTTCATTTGCCAACTTCTCGGGCAACTCAGCAGTTTTAAACCCATCGCGATAAAAGTTTCGCCTCATTTTCATGCCCCAACTTCGGGGTTGAAAGTTTTAGCCGAAGAACCAAATTTCCAGCTCTTTGAAGAAACAGACCGCACGAGCCGGAAAGACAGTTCCCGCTATTTGCAATACGGAGCAAATCGCTCGTTCTACCTGCAGGTTAACGATTCGCACCTACAAACAGCCTTTGTGGCGCTACTACCCTATCTTGAAGCTTGTCAACCGATTTTGATCGAATCCGCGGCCATGCATCACATCGTTAGTAGCGGGCTGCTCGCTTTTATCACCCGCGAAAATGACGAACAAAAACCGTCAGCTGAAATCAGTAAAAAAGTGGCAGATGTGCTGTTCACGTTCAACGGACAAGAGTTCACACCAACAACAGAGCATTTAATTTTTGATACAGAATGGAAAATAATGTCAACATAAGCCTTGAGTACGCCATTAAGTTGGCCTATGAAAGGATTCGCGTTTTACCAACCGAGCAGGTTGATTTTCTGGAGTCGGCCGGGCGAGTTCTGGCCAAAGATGTCTATTCCGATATCAACATGCCGCCATTTAACAAATCGGCGATGGATGGCTATGCGTGCCGCAAAGTTGACTTAGGTAGCTGGCTCTCCATTCTTGAAGTGATCCCGGCCGGACGCCCACCGCAGTTTCGGATTGAAGCCGGACAATGCTCGAAGATAATGACTGGAGCTGCAGTCCCCGAAGGCGCCGACATCGTTTTTATGGTCGAACACGCCGAGGTGAACGAAAAACAGCAGGTTCGCTTCACCGGCACAAAAACAAGCAGCAATATCTGTCTTCTGGGCGAAGAACTGAAAAAGGGCGATTTGGTTCTGAAATCCGGAACAACACTCAAAGCACAACATATCGCCATGCTCGCATCGGTTGGTTGTACAAAACCCTTGGTTTTCCACCAACCAAAAGTTGGAATTATTTCTACCGGCTCTGAGTTAGTTGAACCGGATGTCTTTCCGCAGGTATCGCAAATTCGCAATTCAAACGGCCACCAAATGCAAATTCAGGCGAACGCCTGCCATTGCCAGGTAAAATATTACGGCATCGTTGCCGACAACGAACAAACGATATCTGAAACCATTGAGCGTTCTGTAAGTGAAAATTCTGTCACGCTGGTTTCCGGAGGTGTTTCGGTTGGCGACTTCGACCATGTTCCTAAAATCATCCGGCAATTAGGCTTCGAAATCCTTTTTAATAAAATTGCTGTAAAACCTGGCAAGCATACCACATTTGCAGTTAAGGATCACAAATACATTATCGGACTGCCCGGCAATCCGGTTTCATCGTTTATTCAATTTGAACTATTCGTGAAACCTTTTTTGTTGAAAATGATGAACTATTCGGCACCCGATGTTCAATTGCCACTTCCTTTGGCTGCCGACTACCATCGCCGAAAAGCAGACCGGCAAGAGTTCGTGCCTGTAAAAATCAACGAAAAAAATGAGGTTGAAACCGTTCGCTATCACGGTTCGGCTCACATATACGCCTACCACGACGCCTTCGGCTTCATGGTCATCCCGGAAGATGTCCGGACTATTTTAAAAGGAGAAACAGTCTATGTACGACCGCTTTAACCGCTCAATCAACTATTTGCGAATTTCGGTTACTGATCGCTGTAACCTTCGATGTAGCTATTGTATGCCAGCGTCCGGGATTCAACTAATGGAGCACGATGAAATACTCTCGTTTGAAGAAATTGAAGAATTCACCAAACTGGCTGTATCGCGGGGAATCAACAAAGTCAGACTGACCGGAGGTGAGCCTTTAGTTCGAAAAAACATCGTACAGCTTGTAAACCGGTTAGCCCTAATTGAAGGGCTGGAAGACCTATCGATGACAACAAACGGGATTTTATTGGCAAAATTTGCGGCAGATTTAAAAGCAGCCGGCCTAAAACGGGTGAACATTAGCTTAGATACGGTCAATCCGGATCGTTATTGCAAAATCACCAGAACTGGAAACATTCAAGATGTTTTCAATGGAATCGAGGCTGCTCAAAAGGTCGGCTTCAACCCGATAAAAATAAACTGTGTTTTGCTGGGTGAACCCGACAAGGAAATAGAACAATTAAGAAAATACTGTGCCGAAAAGGATTTGCAGTTACGCTTTATTCACCAAATGGATTTACAAAGTGGCGAATTTTCAAAGGTCGAGGGTGGCGAAGGAGGCAACTGCAAGCGCTGCAACCGGGTTCGACTACAAGCTAACGGAAATGTGAAACCCTGTTTGTTTAGTGACTTGGCATACAACATCCGGGAACTGGGCGCAGAGAAAGCGCTCGATCTGGCAATTGGCAATAAGCCGAAAATCGGAACGTACAACAAATCTGGTGAATTCTATAGTATTGGAGGATGAGAAATAAGGAGAGTCTCAGCTTTCAGAAACTGAATTAGTATCGTACTGAAAATTGATATCTTATGAAGAAACTAACCCATATTGATGACGAAGGCCGTGCAAACATGGTTGATGTAGGGCATAAAAACCAACAAATCCGATCGGCGACTGCCGAAGGGTTTATTTCGCTGAATGCGGAAACACGGAAGCTAATCTCCGAAAACCAGCTCAAAAAAGGAGATGTAATTACTGTGGCTGAAATTGCCGGTATTCAGGCCGCAAAACGCGCCAGCGAATTGATTCCGCTTTGCCACACCCTGCTTTTAACCAAGGTCGAAGTGCATTGCGAACTGCAGGCTGAAGGAATTAAAGCATGCTGCACTGCCAGGTGCATAGGGCAAACCGGAGTTGAGATGGAAGCTTTGACTGGCGTTCAAGTGGCCTTACTCACCGTTTACGACATGTGCAAAGCGGTAGACAAAACCATGGTAATCAACAATGTTCGGTTACTTGAAAAAACAAAAACCGACCTCTAAACTAAATTCGGCACGATGACTCAAATTAAAATTTTATCAGTCAATATTTCGGAAAAAAAAGGCACAATAAAGAAACCGGCAAATCACATTCAACTAACTGAAATTGGAGTTGTTGGAGATGCCCATTCGGGCAAATGGCACCGGCAGGTTAGCTTACTGGCCAAGGAAAGTATTGATAAATTTTCAGCTGAAGCAAAGCGTAAGATCGCTTATGGCGAATTTGCCGAGAATATTACCACTGAAGGCTTACTACTACACACAGCCAAACCTCTCGACCGGTTTATTGGCGAACAAATTGAGTTGGAAGTCACTCAAATTGGTAAAAAATGCCATGGCGACAACTGTTCAATTTTTCGCGAGGTTGGTAATTGTGTCATGCCTAAAGAAGGAATTTTTGCGCGCGTAATCCGTCATGGCAACTTACAACCGGACGATATTTTGAAATATCAACCTAAGGTTATCAACCTAAAGATCATCACCTTAAGCGACAGAGCCAGTCGTGGCGAATATGCAGATAAAAGTGGCCCTCAGATTAAAAATATGGCCGGGAAATATTTCGAATCAATCAATCGTCGGGTCAGCTTTACGCACGACTTAATTCCTGACGACGCCGATTTACTGAGAAGCAAAGTTGAGCAGGCTGTTAATGACAAGCTTGATATCATCATAACAACTGGAGGAACTGGAATCGGACCGCGGGATATTACTCCCGAAACTCTTCGTCCACTATTAACCAAAGAGATTCCGGGAATCATGGAGCTCATTCGCGTAAAATATGGGATGGAAAAACCGGCAGCGCTTTTAAGCCGGGGCATCGCCGGATTGATCGGTCAAACGCTGGTTTATGCGATGCCGGGGAGTGTAAAGGCAGTCACTGAATACTGCAACGAAATTCTTCCAACGGTTGAGCATTCGCTGTATATGATACATGGCATAGACGGCCACTAGACCATTATACACGTTTGCCCGTTTCAACTTTAAACGACCTTTCTTGTTCATACTTAAGCATGAATTTGAATTTTGTGAAGAATGCATACCGAAATTAAAACCTACTCCTTAACAGATAGAAGCGGACAGAACACTGATTTCATCCTAAAAAACATGGGTGACTTGTATGATTCATTTGACGGACAAGTTGATGCGCCACATCGACACGACTATTACACGATTTTGTTGATTGAAAAAGCGAGCGGCTCCCATATCGTTGATTTTAAATCGTTTGAATTATTTGATCATTGTCTGTTTTTTATTCATCCCGGTCAGGTGCACCAGTTTGTAGCTAGCACCCGCCCCCAGGGTTGGGTGATTAACTTTAGTCAACTGTTCCTGGTGCAAAACGCAATTCCCGATCGCTTGGTCAACGATGTATACCTTTTCAACAAATACGGAGAAGCTCCTCCGCTACCGGTAACTGAAAAAGATTTTCAACACTACAAAGATCTAATTCGCCAAATTGAGCAGTACAGCCAGCTCGATCCGAACTACAAAAATGCTGCGTTGGGTGCCTTATTGAAATTAGTTCTCATTCAAAGTAACAACCACTGCGATTTACAACAAGAAAAAAATCCGCAAACGGTAGAAACAGGCAATCATTTATTGCGGCAGTTCAAAACGTTAATCGACCTGAATTATAAAGAATTGCACAAGGTAAACGACTATGCAGAGCTGTTGTCGGTAACCAGCGATTACCTAAATAAATCGGTGAAAGCAATCACCGGCAAATCGGCCAAGGAGTTTATTCTCGACCGCATCCTGGTTGAAGCAAAACGTGTTTTGCTTTTCACTGAAATCACTAATAAAGAGCTCGCCTTTGAACTCGGGTTTGAAGAACCATCCCATTTCAGCAACTTCTTTAAAAAGTACACAAACACATCGCCTCTCGATTTTCGGAACTCAGCCCGACATACATAAACAACTAACGATCAAGGGGAAAGACACTACAAAACAAAACATCGCAGCAACTACGATTGGATACTTCTGTCAAATAGAACGGATTTTTGCAACAGCTCACCCGATTTTCGCACATTAAAAGACATCCATGTCCGCTATTTTTGTAAGATCAATTTACACCAAAATTGAACGGCAAAATTAACTCAAAAGAAAGGACAAGGCGATGAAAACCACTCTACATAAAGCAAACACACGAGGACATGCCAACCATGGTTGGCTTGATTCCTACCACACATTTAGCTTTGCCAATTATTACAATCCCGACCGAATTCAGTTTGGTGCACTCCGGGTATTAAACGATGACACTATTGCCGGAGGAAAAGGGTTCGGAACTCATCCGCACGACAATATGGAAATTATCTCTATTCCGCTATCCGGCGCTCTCGAACATAAAGACAGCATGGGAAACACGGCTGTTATTGAGTCGGGCGAAGTACAGGTAATGAGTGCAGGAACCGGAGTTTTTCATTCAGAATACAACAAAAACAAAGACGTTGCCGGAAAATTTCTGCAAATATGGGTCTTCCCAAACAAAAAAAATGTGACACCTAGATACGATCAGATTTCGATTCGTGATCTGGAAAAGGAAAACGATTTCTTTCAGATTCTTTCCCCCGATCCCAACGACCAGGGTGTTTGGATCCATCAAAAAGCCTGGTTCAACCTTGGATATTTTAGCCGTAAAAAGGCTTTAAACTATCAGTTTCACAACCAAGATAGCGGTTTGTATGTTTTTGTATTAAAAGGTGAGGTTGAAGTGGCCGGCAATAAACTAAGCGTTCGCGATGGAATTGGGATTTGGGAAATTTCGACCATTGAATTTGAAGTTGAAAAGGACACGCAGCTTCTGTTGATGGAAGTTCCAATGACGATGAATTAAATAAAATTGAAAAAGCAAATTTTAATTATTAAAACGGAAGCAAAATGAAAACAGTAAAAGTATTATTAGCAGCAATAGCTCTGACAATTGGCTTGGGAGTTCAAGCCCAAACACAAAAAGTTGATACCTCGAAAAGTGAAATTACCTGGTTGGGTAAAAAAGTTGGTGGTGAACACAATGGTACGATACAAGTTAAAAGCGGTGAGTTGACCATCGATGGCAATGCCATTACTGCCGGAGAATTTGTTGTTGACATGACCTCGATAAAAAACCTGGACCTGACCGACCCGGAATGGAACGGCAAATTGGTTGGACACCTGAAATCGGACGATTTCTTCGGTGTTGAAACATACCCAACGGCCAAATTAGTGATTACCCAAAAAGCCACTTTTACCGGAGGCAAAGCGACTGTAACCGGCAACCTATCCATTAAAGCCGCTACACATCCGGTAACTTTCGAGGTGGTTAAAGACGGAAAAACGTACACTGCTGATATCACCGTTGACCGCTCGAAATATGACGTTCGCTACGGATCGAAATCATTCTTTGACGACCTTGGGGATAAATTCATTTATGACGACTTCCGATTGGGAGTGACTCTAGTGACTGAATAATCTGCTGCGACTTCGTAAATACAAGAAGAGGCGGTCCAAAATGTAAAAATTGGACCGCCTCTTGTCTTTCTATTATCCCAATACGTTAGATGAATATGAATTGCCCGGACTGCTGATAATAAGTTCAAATCCGGCACTTTTGTGATCCTATCGCTGAGTCTATTTCACCTCAAAATCAAACATTTTACGGCCTTCTAAAAAGCCTTCAAGGCGATCGCCTATAGTCACCGGACCAACACCTGAAGGAGTACCGGTATAAATCAAGTCACCTATTTTGAGCGAGAAATAATTCGACACCTGACTGATCAGCTCATCAATCGGAAACAACATTTGCCCGCTGTTTCCATTTTGGACCAGCTCGCCATTTTTTTTCAACTGGAATTTAATGGCCTTCACATCCGGCAATTCATTTACCGGAATAAAGTCAGAACCAATTACGGCCGAGCGATCGAAAGCTTTCGCTTTTTCCCAGGGCAAACCTTTGTCTTTGAGCTTATTTTGCAGATCGCGGGCTGTGAAGTCAATCCCTAAACCAATCGCATCGTAGTAGCGATTGGCAAAGCGAGGTTCAATATTCTTTCCGAGTCGGTTGATTCGCACAATCAGCTCACACTCAAAATGGACATCCTGACTAAACGATGGGATATAAAACGGATCGTTATTCCGCAATAATGCTGAATCCGGCTTCATAAATATCACCGGCTCCGACGGAATTTCATTCTTCAATTCGCGAACATGTTCACTGTAGTTTCTGCCAATGCAAATAATTTTCATAATCAATACAATTTCAGGTTTCAAATTCCAGGAAGCAAAATCGTCTCCAGCCGGGACCTTTCAATTAGTGTTGCTTAATCGCTATTTCTGACGTAAACATTCATGGATCCGACGACATAAAACGCTGTCCCAAATTCCATGATCTTTGCTTCTCGCCTTGCTAGTTGTCTTTCATCCTGAGTTTAATAGCGGTCAGCACTTTTTTGGTATACAGTGGAAACTCGCCATTCATAATCCAACCGAAATAACCAGGTTGCTCACGCAGCACCTGCTCAACCGGAACACCCTTATTTTTACCAAAATTGAATACTTCAACCCCTTTTTCATCAAATACGATTCGCCCAACAAAATCGGCATTTCTGTCGTACGACGAAAACTCACTCAGCGCGTTAATATCATTTTGAATCGGCTTTGTAACTTTACCTTTAGCGTCTTCAAACTCTGTTTCCCGGTACATATCCAGTTGCGCCTTCAGCACCTCGTAAGTTGCTTTTGTATCGGCTAAAGCGCCATGAGCACCTTCCAGCTCCTGCTGGCAATAAAACTTATAGGCAGCAGCCAGTGTTCTTTTCTCCATTTTATGGAAAATAGCCTGCACATCAACAAATTTGCGCTTTTTGAAATCCACATCAACACCAACACGTAAAAACTCTTCGGCTAACAAAGGAATATCGAAACGATTAGAGTTGAAGCCCGCCAAATCGCATCCTTCCATAAACTTTGCCAACGACTTTGCCACTTCTTTAAAGGTCGGGCAATCTTTCACGTCCTCATCGTAAATTCCATGCACCTTACTTGAAAATTCAGGGATCGGCATTTCCGGATTGATCCGCATCTCTTTCACCTCTTCTGATCCATCAGCATGTACTTTGACCAGTGCGATCTCCACAATCCGATCGGTTGCCACATTTATACCAGTTGTTTCAAGATCCAAAAATACGAGTGGGTTTCTTAAATTAAGCTTCATTGTATTGCTTTTCAGTTTCGGGCCCATGCCCTGTTGATGAATAAAAAGCCTAACAAGATGACTCTTGTTAGGCTTCCAAAATATTTTATTTATTGATTATGCATTGATCATCATTGGCATCAATAGCATCAATACATCTTCTTCGTCAAAGTCTTTTTCAGCCGGCAAAAGTAGCCCGGCACGTGTTGGGTCCGACAATTCAACCCGAACTTCTGACGAAGACAGGTTGGAAAGGATTTCCAACAAGAAAGTAGATTTGAAGCCGATTTCAATTTCATCGCCTTCGTACTGGCATTTCATGCGTTCAACAGCCGAAATTGAGAAATCGACATCCTGTGCTGAAACCACCAATTGGTTGTCGGCAATATGAAACTTAATCAGGTTGCTGGCTTGGTTTGCAAACACCGAAACCCGTTTAATGGTGTTATAAAATTCCAACCGGTCAACAATCAATTTATTGCTATTGTTGGTCGGAATTACGGAGTTGTAACTCGGGTAATTTCCCTCAACCAAACGGCAAATCAACTTAAAGTTGCTTAAAGTGAAGAACGCGTTCTTTTCGTCGAACTGCAATTTCACATCGTAATCTTCTTTTACCAATAAGTTTTTCAGCAACGAAGCCGGTTTTTTAGGCAGAATAAATGAAGATTCAACTTCAGCTTTGGCATCACTGCGCTTGTAACGAACCAATTTATGCGCGTCCGAAGCGACGAAAGTCAGGTCGTCATTTCCCAATTCCATGAAAATTCCGTTCATCACCGGGCGAAGTTCGTCGTCGGCAGTAGCAAACAACGTTTTAACAATACCGGTTTGCAACACGTCGTGAGGTACTTGAATGGTTGATGCAGCAGCTTCGTTCAGTTCCGGCAACTGTGGAAATTCGTCGCCATCTTGCCCAACGATACTGAATTTACCGTTTTCAGAGTAAATATCAATACCAAAATTATCCATATCGAATTTGAACGTTAACGGCTGATCAGGAAATTCCTTCAGAGTATCGTTCAGCAATTTCGCCGGAACAGCAATATCACCGTTTCCTTCCGTATTGTCTAATTCGAGGCTCGTAATCAGTGTTGACTCCAAATCAGAAGCAGTGACCGTTAGCCGGTTCTCTTCCAGCTGAAATAAATAATTATCCAAAATGGGTAATGTATTCTTCGAACTAATCACTTTACTGATCGCATTCAGGTGACTAAGCAATTCGGTACTGGAAACAACAAATTTCATTGATATTCTCTTTTAGTTTTACTTATCTATTTCTTTTAGACACGGATAGTCGGTTTTTCCGCGTCGCGAATACACGAATATACAAACTTTGCATTGGTTTCCCGAGATTTTGAATTAACAATTTATACAAAGTAATTAACCACGGTATTTCCGTCGTCGAATGAAGTGAAAAGCGAGTCCAAACACGACAATAAATACCAGCGGGCCAGCGACATTTATGATTTGCCAATAGGTTTTTTCTTCGCGCAGCCGCACCTTATCGAGCAAACGGATTTTAAATACCCGCGAGCGCAGCTCCATAATGCCGGAATTGTCGCATAGGTAGTTTAGTGCGTTCACCAAAAAAGCTTTATTCCCGAAGGTTTGTTTCGAGTATTCGTCGTAGCCCAACGGCTGGGTTCTCACCTCCGAATTCCGGCGCGACACTTTGTTGGCGATCAGGCTTCCGTCGGCCAAAACAATCATCTTCGCCGGCTTCGATTCCTGCCGGACAGAAATACCCAACGAATTGAATTCCCCCGTCATGCGGTTGGCAAATACCGACGGGAAAGTCCCTTCGAGCATGACTCCCACCGGAATTTCTGACTGGCTGAAAAGATTTCGTGAGGGAGGGTTATTGATGCTTTGCAGACTGATTTGCTCCGGTGTTCTTACAATTCGCGAATAAGGCGAAGTATGCAGAATGACCGATTTTCGAACCTGCGGATTCCTCCCAACAGTATCAACAGAGCTGACAAACTCCGCTTTCAGTCGGTTCAAATTACGACTAATAACATGATTTTCGGAAGGCGTCAACATAGGCGAATAATACCAGGGAGCCGGTGTAAATTTCGGCTGAGACTGAACCGGTGACGTATTAACGGGAATGAGTACGCACTCTACATCCTGAAGCAAATCGGGGTTTACGCGTACCCCGTATTTAAACAACAAATCCATCAGATTCAAATCGCGCGGAAAAGCCAAAGTTGTTTCACCGCGACTCAGACTATCGAGGCTCACCTGCACCGGATCGATCAACCACAAGAGGTTACCACCGCGCATCAAATACTGATCGAGATAGAACTTTGACTGTTCACTAAATTGCTGCGAAGGATCTGCAATGATCAATGCCTTGGGCAAGGTGTCGGTTCGGAACAACTCCTCGGCCTTGCGATCGGAAACACGAAAGTTCTCCGACAAAGCTTGTCGGATGTCCCAGGTCTCTGCATCATCCAACTCCCCCTGCCCGCTCAAAAACGCGATCTCCTCTTTCTGTCCGCCAAGTAGTTGCCGGATGGCATTCATCAACTCAAACTCCATGGTTTCAACCGAATTATTCAAGTTTTCTTCGGCTGACAAAGCCTGATTATTCTTTAAAAGATTGACACCAATGAGCTGATCGTTGTAACGCAGCACAGCCCCCGGGAAAATCAGTTTTGTTACTGTTCCTTCTTCTTTGTTTTGGCGAAGATCGGTTGGTTGAATGCCCAAGGTCACCAACTGATTAAACAGTTGGTTTCGTTCGTCAACATTTGTAATATCGTAAGGATCTTTCCGAGCCGATTGAATTCGGTAGTCAGCCCAGGCATCCATGTCCTGCAATTTCTCTTCAACAGCTTGCTGTAACTGTCTGAAACCCGGCGGCAACTCACCAGCCAGAAAAATATCAACTTTGATTGGCGCATCCAGTTTGGATAGCAATTCTTTAGAAACCGGTGCTAAACTGTATCGCTTCTCTGTTGTTAGGTCGATGCGAAAAAACACGGAAGAACCAACGACAAAAAGCAACAGCATGCCCAACACCAGCACAACTGTCTTCTTAAGCTGCTTTTTTAACCGCTGCTGTTTCCGGCGCAGAAGCAAACTGGTTACAACCAGCATAAATCCGCTGGTCAACACGAAATACAGCACATCGCGCGAGTCAACAACGCCACGGCTGACTGAATCGTAATGACTGCTGATTCCCAGATTCAGGAAAAACGATTTGACCGCTACTGAGACATCCATCGCAGCAATAAAGTCGAATCCCGAGTAGAAAAAGAAACACAGGAACAGCGCGGTAATAAATGCAAAAACCGGATTATCAGTCGATGCTGACGACAAAATCCCCAATGCGAGATACAAGGCAGCCAACAGAAACAGTCCAATAAACGATCCCCAGGCAGCACCGCTATCCCAATTACCCACAGGGTTTCCTAAACTATAAATTGAATAAAAATAAACGAGAGTTGGCAACAGGCACAAAACAACCAATGACAATCCGGCCAGGAATTTCACCCAAACCAATTGCAATAACGAGTACGGTCTTGTGATGAGGATCTCCAACGTGCCAAGTCGTTTTTCTTCGGCAAACAAGCGCATGGTCAGCGCCGGAACCAAAAACAACAGCAGCCAGGGAGCTAGTGAGAAATACGGATTAAGAGATGCATAACCATTTTCGAGTAAGTTATAGTTGCCCGGAAATACCCAAAGGAACAAACCATTGGCAATCAGAAAAACAAAAGCCACCAGATACCCGGTTAGCGAACCAAAAAAGCTGGTTATTTCCTTTCGAAACAAACTAAACATATCGCAGAGGTTGATTTATTTGTATCAGCTGCCGGGTCATTAAAACGTCGGAATTTCTGGCTAATATTCGCAAGCGACGACAATAACAACATTGACAGCTCAGTATTAAAGTTCACGAAAATAGCAATTGCGTTTCTGCCAGCCAAGTTTTGAACCGTGTGAAAAGAACAACCTTCGTAACCAACACGAAAAGGTATTTATTTACGACCGAAGCTTTTCTACAATCATTTGGGCAGCCCTGGCCGATGCTCCCTTGCTTCCCAAAACCTTCTGCAGCTCGTCGTAGCTGGCGGAAATCTGACCGCGATAAGCCTTTTCTTCAATTATTCGTCGAAGTTCCTTATAAATATTGGCAGGGGTACAATTATGCTGCAACAATTCCTTTACAGCCGAACGCTGCAAAATAATATTCACCAGCGACACCCATTTTAAATTCAACACAAATTTACCGATGGCGAAAAACAGAGCGCCACCAGCCATGCGATAGCACACCACCTGCGGGCAGCGCAAAATAGCTGTTTCCAGGGTCACAGTTCCGGAGGCCAACACCGCCGCATCGGCCATTTGCAATACGTCGTAGGTTTTATCCCGTAAAACACTCACCTGATGACCATTCACCAGGCCAATGTAGACATGATCGGGAATATTAGGAGCTGCGGTAACAATCACCTGATGCGAAGTAATCGAATTGACAGCCTTCAGCATTCGGGGTAAAAGCGATTTAATTTCCTGCAACCGGCTGCCAGGCACCAGAGCCAAAATTGGCTTGTCAATCAAATTATTTTCAGCACAAAAAGTATCAAATGATTTATCGGTGCGTTTTTCCAAAACCGCATCTAAAACCGGATTCCCCACGTAATTAACCCGATACCCGCGGTCGGCATAAAAGTCGGTTTCAAATGGAAAAATCGTAAACATCTCATCCACCGACTCTTTAATTTGTTTCACCCGGCTCGACTTCCAGGCCCACACCTTGGGCGAGATATAATAATAAACCTTTAGGCCTAACGACTTGGCAAATTTTGCCATCCGAAGGTTGAAACCGGGATAGTCAACCAAAATCAGAACATCCGGGTTAAAGTCGCTCAAATTCTTTTCGCACTGTTTGAAATTTCGCCTTATCGTTTGCAGGTTTAACAGCACAGGTACAAAGCCCATGAAGGCCATTTCCCTGTAGTGCTTCATCAGCTTCATTCCGGCCTGCTCCATCAGCTCACCTCCAAAACCCTGAATTTCAGCAGAAGGATCAGCTTTCACCAATTCCCTGATCAGGTTTGAGGCATGTAGGTCGCCCGAAGCTTCACCGGCAATAAAGAAATACTTCATAAGTAAATAATTTGTTTTTTAATGGCCGTATGGATCTAACATGCTGCTGAAAAATACTTTCAGTTGGTGTTTGTGTTCGAAGCAACATGTTCGTTTCATTGGTTTAGTTCTTCAATTAAAATTCCGGCGTATGCGCACCAGCGGTTTGCTTTTTCAGACTAAAACACTGAAGGCCTGAACTCACTAATAATCACCTCTCGGTACAAGAAACATGATTTTGGTGCTTCGTTTTATTTTCTCAGTTTTTCGCAAACAGCCTTCAAAAGTAATTTTTAAAGTTGAATTTGCCTAAAGGATGGAAAACGGATACACAAGCCGGGAGCAGAAACTCATTCCGGGAGCTTGGAGTTCACCCTGCCAACTACTCTAAACCAGCCTATTTAGAAGGCTTTCGACAGCACAATCACAAAAGCATACACAAACGTGGCCATGAGCACACCGCGAGCCGACATGTCGTATTTTATCCGGTAGAAATACAGGAATAAGATGAGGTTGGGCAGAACACACAAACTTACAATTTTCAGCAATGCACCCAGGCGCCAAAGGCTTATCAGATAGTCTGAAAGCGGAACTTCCTGCTTGCTCAAAAAATAAAAGGCGCAAAAGGCCACCACCGGAAACAACATGCCCAGTGAAAAGCCAAAGCCCATTTTGTTGCGATTTCTCGGGGATGCCATTAAAACCTCCAGCTTTTCATTTGCTCCAGTGTTTGATGGCAAGTCATATCCACACTTACCGGCACGACCGAAACATATTGATTTTCGAGTGCATGCATATCGGTTCCGGCTACTTCCGGCTCAAAATTCTTGAAATATCCGCTCAGCCAGTAGTAATCGCGTTGGTGCGGATCGGTCCGTTTTTCCAGCTCTTCGACCCATTTCCCCGATGTTTGCCGGCAAAGCTCAACGCCACGCACTTCGCCTTTCGGAATATTTACATTCAAACAGGTAAAATGAGGCAGACCATTTTGAGCCACCGATTGAAAAATACGGGCTACCCACATTTTCGCGCGGGTAAAATCGGCGTCGGCATCGTAGTCGCAAAGCGAAAACCCGATAGACGGAACTCCGTGCAGGCAACCCTCAATGGCTGCTCCCATCGTTCCACTATAAACCACACTAATCGATGAATTTGTGCCGTGATTGATTCCCGACACAACAAAATCGGGATGACGATCGAGCAACTGATTAAAACCCATTTTTACACAATCAACCGGGGTGCCACTGCATTTGTACAAAATGTACCCTTCCTCTTCCTCAACCTTCGATGCACGCAAAGGTTTTCCGGTTGTAATGGCATTCGACATGCCCGACATGGCAGCTTCGGGGGCAATCACCACCACTTCGCCAAACAGTCGCATCACTTCTGTTAATTCCTTCAACCCTTTGGCATAAATGCCATCATCGTTGGTTACCAATATCAGGGGACGATCATTCATTTTTTCAGCATTGTTAAACGGACACAAATATACACTCATCAAAAAGAATAAGGGCTGAGCTTGCTGTTTTATTTTTCCCCTTTCGCCCGATTGCACTACCAATTCATTCAAAATAAATCTATTTTTGTGTGAAGCCAACGAAATAAGGATCATGCAAAATCGAAAAACAATTTGGGGGAAACACGAAGGGAAAACGAATCAAATTCTCCAATTAGCTTGTGGATACAGCCAGCTGAACCTTCAGTATTTCTCCGGAGGATGGGCCATAAAAACTGAAAAACTAAGTGAAAAATCGGCAACGATTAACCTTTCCTCGCTCGAACAAGCTACCAGCTTGGTTGATGCCAACATTTATCAAACCGGACGATCAACAAATTTGATCCTGCAACCGACCCTACCGGCCAAACCGATTGTTTTTCGTACAAATACGAAAATCATTATCCGGCAACACCAATCGATGCGTTTGTACATAAAAGTTCCATTGAGCATTCAATTGTACTACAAACAAACCGATGCCGACCACCTGTTAACCGAAGTAGATAGTGAACGCCTGAGCGATACCTGGTTCGGAGAGCCAGACAGTGGCACTCCGGCTTTCGCCGGTGGAAGTCTTTTCGCGCTACAGGCTAACGATTTACCAACTGCAGAATACGAGATTTTAATTCCTTTAAACATTCAAAACAATAGCACCCAGTTGCTTGATCTTCAACGCTTGTTGGTACATGTTGAAATAATGAATGTTTACCAGGTTGGCGCCAGACTGATAGCCGATACGGCCACAATTGAATTCAAAGGACAGGGACAGGTTGGCAACCTGCAAATTGGCACAGACAAAACGATTCATGGAACCAACCCTGTATTAGTCGGAAAAGCCAGACAGGCTTCCAACCGAACAATTTTGGGCCACAGCTTTCACTTCATTAAACAAATGACTCAATTATAACCGCGAACACACACAAATATGGACTTTGATTTCTCAAAATACCTGAATCCACAGACCTTTGATAAAATTATTCGAGTCGGCTTTTTAATTTTAATCTCGGTGATCATCATCCAGGGATTAGCTTTTATTGTGAAACGAAGTATAACGCAACGACTCAGCAAACAATCCAGAATGATCATCAACCGGATCATTGTTTACACTGGCTACACCTTGCTTTCGTTCATGGTTTTGCGAGAATTAAAATTCGACATTACCGCCTTGTTTGGTGCAGCCGGAGTTGTTGGTATCATCATTGGGGTAGCCTCACAAACAAGTATCGGAAATATCATCAGCGGATTCTTTCTGGTATCGGAAAAGTCGTTCGAACTGGGTGATGTGGTGCGCATTGGCGATAAATCAGGAACGGTTTATTCGGTCGACCTGCTAAGCATAAAAATCCGCACGTACGACAATCTTCTGCTGCGTATTCCAAACCAAACGGTGATCAGTTCCGAGTTAATCAATGTCACCCGCGTCCCCATCCGCCGGATGGACATTGCGGTGGGCGTTGCCTATAAAGAAGATTTGCGCAAAGTGTTTGAAGTGCTGAAAGAAGTAGCCCGTAAAAATCCGCTTTGCCTCGACGAACCCGATCCGTTGATTTTAATACAAGGCTACGGCGCCAGCAGCATTGATATCCTCTTCGCTGTTTGGTTTGAAAAGAACAACTTCCGCGATGTCAAAAACAGTGTGATGATTGAAATTAAGGAAGCATTTGATCGCGAAGGAATCGAAATTCCATTCCCGCATGTAAGCTTGTATGCCGGTGAAGCCACCAAAAATTTTCCGGTAGAAATGATGCCAAACCAAGCAAGCGAACAAGCGCCTACCAAATAAAAGCATTCCTTGTCGCAGCGCTTTGTTTCCAGCCAAAGGCCATTCCGGACTACCCGTATTTACACGCCCGGCAACATACCGGGCGTCTGCTTTTCTGCTCTTATATGTTTTAAACCGCTAAATGTCCGATTAAAAATATATTTTTTTGAATTGATTTTCAGATGGTTTAACTTTCACAAACCGTTCAGTCAAAACTCAAAAAGATATGCCACGTTCAGAAGGACAACATGAACAAATCAGGAGGGGCAAGCAGCAAATCACGAAGAATGCAGCGCTTGAGCTCTTTGCCAAAAACGGCTTTCATATCACTTCCATTAACCAGACGTCCAACCCAGCCAACGCCTCAAAAAGACTGACCGACAGTCACTGCAACATTAAAAGCGAAAAACGATACCGGAAACGATCAACAAAGTCTTCCGGATTATCGAAACCGGTATAAAACATCAATCATGAAACGAATACTAACACTATTCCCGCTTCTTGCTGCCTGCCTGTTTATTCAGGCACAGGACATCGACATCAAAGAAATCGTTAAACGAGCGGATGAAAAGTTCAGAGGACAGTCGAGCCAGGGAACCATGAGCATGACCATTCAACGCTCTAATTGGTCGCGCACAATTGAGATGAAAAGTTGGACATTGGGAACCGACTATTCGTTGATTTACATTAGTGCGCCCGCGAAAGAGCGAGGCCAGGTGTTTTTGAAGCGCGAAAACGAAATGTGGAACTGGATGCCCAGCATTGAACGAACCATTAAAATCCCTCCATCGATGATGATGCAGTCGTGGATGGGTTCTGACTTTACGAACGACGATCTGGTGAAAGAATCCTCTTTGGTAAAAGACTACACCCACAAGCTGCTTGGCACGGAGCAACTAGAGGACTATGAATGCTTTAAAATAGAGCTAATCCCCACCGAAGAAGCTGCAGTAGTGTGGGGGAAAATTTTGATGTGGATTACTATGAACGATTTTTTGTGGTTAAAAGCCGAATTCTACGATGAAGATGATGAGCTTATTAACACCGAAATTCTATCGGAGATCAGGTTGATGGACGACCGGATGATGCCGACACATCTGGAAATGATTCCGAAGGACAAACCGGGTCAAAAAACAAGTATGGTGTTTGAGCAGATCAAATTCAACGTCGATCTGGACGAATCGTTCTTCTCTATTCAAAATATGAAAAGGATAAAATAAGGACTGATGGATTGATGGACTGATGGACTGATGGATTGAATTGAACGAAGAGTAAAACACCTGCAATCAATCACAGCAACAACCTCAAAATCTTAAAATAATGGCAACACCAGATCAAATTAGGTTTCGAAATGAAATGAAAATTCGCTTAAGAACATTTGTCCTTGATCTTCTAAAGCTGACTCAACAAATTCCATACTCACAGGAATCGAAAACGTTAAAAGGTCAACTAATTCGCTCCGGCAGTTCTGTTTACGCGAACTATCGAGCTGCGTGCCGAGCGCGGTCGAAGAATGAATTTTTTGCTAAGCTGAGCATCATTGTCGAAGAAGCTGACGAGACTGAGATGTGGCTCGATCTGTTAATCCTATCGGAGATCAGCAATAATGAACCAACTAAAACGCTACACCAGGAAAGCCTGGAGATCCTGAAAATCATGGCCGCTGCCAGAAAAACTTCAAACTAAGAAATCATGTGCACTTCCAATTATTCAATCCGTCAGTTAGTCAATCCTTCGATCCTTAAATCCTTCAATCCTTCGATATGATCCCGACGAATCTTAAACTGGCCTGGCGAAACATTTGGCGAAACCGAAAAAGAACCGTCATCACAGTAGCTTCTGTTTTCTTCGGTGTTTTGCTCAGCACGTTCATGACTTCCATGCAGGAGGGAACGTACTCCAAAATGATCGACAATGTGGTCAGCTTTTATTCCGGCTATATTCAGATCCATCACCCGGAATACTGGGACAACAAAACCATCGACTACTGCTTCACTCCCGACGACAGCCTGACGGAGGCTCTGACAAACGCGCCGAATATTAGCTCCTATGTACCGCGTCTCGAGTCGTTTACACTAATGTCGTACGGCAATAACACCAAAGGAGCGGCTCTGATCGGTGTCGACCCGACAAAGGAAAACCAACTGAGTAATCTTTCGCATTGGGTAATAAAAGGCAACTACCTTAAGCCGGGCGACGATGGTATTTTACTGCCTGTTAACCTGGCCAAAAACCTGGGAGTTGAAGTGAACGACACCCTTGTTCTGATAAGTCAGGGATATCACGGCATTAGCGCTGCCGCCCTATTTCCGGTTCGGGGAATTCTGAAGTTTCCCTCGCCGGCCTTAAATAATATGGGTGGTTATATCGATCTGCAAACGGCTCAGGATTTCTTCTCCATACCCAACCAATTTAGTTCACTGGTTTTAATGGTGGACAACTATTCTGAAGTGGCGAAAATTCATCATCGTTTGAAAAAGGAATTCGGAGACCGTTACGAGATCATGACATGGGATGAAATGGATCCGCTAACCAAAAACATGATCGATGCCGACCGCTCGGGCGCCTACATTACAAAGGGGATTTTATACGCCATTGTCGGGTTCGGGATTTTTGGAACCGTAATAATGATGATGGCCGAACGCCGCAAAGAAATGGGAATCATGGTTGCAATCGGCATGCAAAAAAGCCAATTGAGCACCATTCTTTTTTTCGAAACCGCGCTGCTTGGGCTAATTGGCGTGATCGTTGGGTTTGCTGTCAGTCTCCCTCTCATCTCCTACCTGGTTGTTCACCCCATCCCTTTGTCGGGCGAAGCGGCCAAAGCCTACGAAGAATTTGGATTTGAAGCCGCCATGTACTTCTCGGCCGGGTGGTTCATCTTTGCCCGGCAGATACTCATCATTTTCATCCTAACCCTGATCGTATTCATCTATCCGCTGGTAAAAACCTACGGAATGAAATTGACACGAGCACTTCGAACCTAATTCAAAATAAACCGACCAACCATGATAGTAGCAATTGCCTGGAGAAATATATGGAGAAGCAAAACCCGCAGCCTGGTCATCATCATCGCGCTGACACTTGGTCTGGCCTCGGGGATTTTTTACATGGCATTCTACAAAGGAATGCTGGATCAGCGGATAAATTCGGCAATAAAAACGGAAGCATCGCATATTCAAATCCACCACCTCAACTTCCTGACTAATCCGGATAAGAAATTCATCATCACCTCTGCCGACTCTGTTGTTCGGGTCATTCAACGTAAAAAAGAGGTGAAAGCCGTCAGCAGCCGAATTATTGTAAACACCATGATCCAGTCGCCCACAACAGGTTCGGGGGTGAAAGTCACCGGCATTAATCCTGAAAAGGAAGCGCTGGTTACCAATCTGCATACGAAAATAACTGAAGGCACTTATTTTGAAGACAACAAGAGGAACCCAATCGTTATTGGCCGGAAACTTGCCGACAAACTGAAAGTGAAACTAAAGTCGAAGGTGGTGATTACGCTGCAGGATATGCACGGCCATATAACCGGAGCCGCCTACCGAGTGGTCGGAATTTACGAAAGCTCGAATACCGCGTTCGACGAGCTTAGTGTCTTTGTTCGGGCTACTGACCTCCACCGCCTGCTCGCGACCAACGAAAATAGTGCGCACGAAATTGCGGTTTTACTCAATCGAAATGAAGATCTTGCCGCTATTGGACAACAATTAAAAAGCGAACTACCGCTAGTAGATGTAAAAACATGGCGCGAAATTATGCCCGAAGTTAACCTATTGGAAAGCAGCTTTAGGCTGACCATGTTCGTATTTATCGGCATCATTTTACTCGCGCTGCTTTTTGGCATTATAAACACCATGCTGATGGCTGTTCTGGAACGAACAAAGGAACTGGGCATGTTAATGGCTATTGGGATGAACCGAATCCGGGTTTTCGCCATGATCATGCTCGAAACGGTGATGCTTTCGTTCGTTGGCGGCTTCTGCGGTATTTTATTGGGCTGGCTCTTAAACCTGTATTTCGGGGCGAAAGGAATTGACCTTGAAACCTGGTCGACAGCCTACAAATCGATGGGCTTCGACTCCGTGGTTTTTACCCGGCTAACCTGGTCCATTTCTCTGGAAATTGCAGCGATGGTCATCATCACCGGAATCATCGCATCCATTTTTCCGGCTATAAAAGCCCTTCGGCTAAAACCGGGCGAAGCGATCCGGATTGATATGTAGGAACGAGAAAGAAGTAGCTCTGCCAAACGCTATGATTTAATTATTTCCTACAGGGTTCTTAACTACAGAGTTGCACAAAGCTTTTTTTTCAAACCCTTAACCAGGCAACATTGAATAACAATTGAGCAAATGACTACGAACAATAATACCAGGAACTATGAAGGTTATTGAAGTAAAAAATCTGAAAAAAATATACGACTCCACCGAAGTGAAAGTGAATGCCCTAAACGGGGTTGACCTGAGTTTTGAGCAGGGTGAATTCGCCACCATAGTTGGGCCGTCCGGGTCGGGCAAAACCACACTGCTAAACATGCTTGGCGGACTGGATGAACCCACCGAAGGCGAAATCAGCATTGGCGGAACCAACATTCGGGCCCTGTCATCGTCGCGGCTAATCGACTTTCGACTCCGGAACATCGGGTTTGTATTTCAGGCCTACAACCTGATCCCGGTATTGACCGCCCTTGAAAATGTGGAGTTTATCATGCAACTGCAGGAAGTTCCGAAAAAAGAACGGGAACAGCGAGCTATCGCCCTACTGAAGCAGGTTGGATTAGGTGACCGCATCAATAGCCGCCCCTCTAAACTATCCGGTGGTGAGCAGCAACGGGTTGCCGTAGCAAGGGCTTTGGCTTCGAACCCCAAATTTGTATTGGCCGACGAACCTACAGCTAATCTCGACTCAAAATCGACAGCCAACCTGTTGGATATTATGGAAGAACTGAACCGCAAAGAAAAGATCACCTTTATTTTCAGCACTCACGACCAGCGAGTGGTCACCAAAGCCCGACGCGTGTTGACCCTCGAAGACGGCAAAATTATTAGCGACCTGCAAAAAGAATAACAGCGACACTGAAACCGAACCAAACGATGAACCCAAAAACAGCATTCCTTTTTACATTCCTTCTACTGCTGGCGCTACCTGCCAGTAGTCAGGATCGCGACTGGACACTTGCGGGCTATGTGAAAGATCTGTTTATGTATTATCATCCGGAGCCGCAGATCCCCGGAATGGCGACCGAAAACCTGCATCTAAACACCATCCATAACCGGCTTAATTTTGAATGGGTAGCCACAAAACACCTGACCGTGGCTATCGAAAACCGCAACCGACTAATTTCCGGCAATATGGTTCACTACTTTTCAGGTTATCAATCGTACATCGATACCGATAATGGCTACGTTGATTTATCGTTTGTACCACTCAACGGCGACTCCTGGTTTCTGCACAGCATGATTGATCGGGCTTATGTGGACTGGAGTTCGGGCAGCTGGCAAGTTAGACTTGGTCGGCAACGGGTGAACTGGGGGCTGAACTTGGTTTGGAATCCCAACGACCTGTTCAACTCCTACTCGTATTTCGATTTCGATTATGAAGAACGCCCCGGGACCGACGCCTTACGCGTTCAATACTACACAGGGCCAACATCGTCGGCAGAGCTGGTGTACCAACTGGGCGAAAACACCGGCGAAATGGCTTTGGCCGCGTTGTACCGCTTCTCGCGCCTGAACTACGACATTCAATTGATGAGTGGATGGGTTGGAACCGATCTGGTTGCCGGATTTGGATGGGCCGGTGATATTCTGGGAGCCGGATTTCGCGGCGAATTCAGCCAGTTTATTCCCCGCAAGTCAAAGTCCGAATCCGAATCGGCAACCGTAGCTTCCGTGTCGGCCGACTACACATTCGCGAATTCGTTGTATGTTCATGTTAGCGCGCTCTACAACAGTCTCGGGAACAACGGAACAGCTGCTAGCCTAAGTCCGATCGTAAACACCAACCTCTCGGCCAAGTCATTGTCGTTTGGCAAGTACGAGCTTTTTGCCCAATGCTCCTACCCAATTACACCACTGTTCGCCGCCAATGCTTCAGTCATCATCAATCCGGCCGATGGATCCTCCTACCTGGGGCCGGCACTGAACTACTCGCTGCAATCCAATCTGGAGTTTATGCTGTCTGCCCAGTTGTTTTTTGGCGACCATGCCAGCGAATACGGCGACATCGGCCAATTGGCATTTGCCCGCTTGAAATGGAGCTTTTAGAGCGTTTTGTGAAAAGGCCGAAATCCGCTGAACCGGGAAAAACCTATAATCCTTGTTTCGGCTATTAATCCCGGGTTGCATCAACACCCGGTTCAGCCAACGTGTCGCGCACTTGCCGAACGCTTAATTGTTTTTCCGTCGCGTGTTTGTTCATCTCGGTCAATATATCTTTCAATTTGCAACGTCGTTGCTAACTCCGGTGTGTTTGGACAGTCACACTATTTGACAAGCTTAGATCCGTGCGCTTGCTTTTTCGAGTGACTTGGCAATGTGTATGTATGCGAAGGGTCGGCATATTATCTCGGCCCTAAAAATCTGTCACCGTTAAAATGTATCATATGTTCTGGAAATTCCATTATCCAAACTTCAGTATCCCACGCAATTTCAGCAGTATGCTTTTTGAACTCTGAAAAATCTGGAAATGCAGAAACATAAATCTTTCCTACATTACAATCTTTCAGAAATTCTTCCAATTCAACAATTCTTTTCGGAGTCATTGGGCCATGTGAAGTTACAGCCTCGATTAGATACAACCAGTTTTTTGATTCGTCATAAATTACAATGTCTGGCAATTTGCTATGCTCTGTAATCGGAATTCCCATCCTTTCAAGAGCTTCTTTGTCTATGTGTAAATCCTTTTTCTCTGTGTCTCCTACATAAAGTAATCTTGAACCTTGTGCAAATCGTGAAGCAAACTCGTCCACAACCGCAGCTTGAACCTCATTGTGCTTTCCTGGTGACAACATTAAAACTTTACCATCTGAAAGTTTTAGCGGAACTCTCGACATCTCGCGGTCTTTACTGTATTTTTCCTTTAAACCTCCGATTTTAGAACTAAAGTTTTCTAATGATCTTTTCCAAATCCTTGTTCTGTAAGTTTTTATTGTTTCGAGAGCAATCTCAGAAATAGCATAATGTGCACGAGGACTATTTACTGGTAAATCAGGAATGTCTGGATTATAATCGGCAATACCTGCTTGTACAAATTGGTGTAGAACTTGTCTCCTAAAGGTCTCCCTGGTATTTGGAGCATATTCTTTTTGATAGTTCGCAGAAATAAAATTCATTATTCCTTTTGAAACGCCATGACTTTTCCTGCAAGCTTTTGACCACTTGTCATTTTCTTTGATATTGCACAAAGCAAGTAAAGTATAAGCAGAAATTTCATTTTGCTGAGCATCAGGCAACCCCAACTCTCGCAAAATCACCTGTGCTTCTTGTATTTTTGACATAAGATTCTTCTAAAAGGACTTCGTTAACAATTGTATCAATAGCCTGTTTCTCAAGATTATTAATTTCTTTTATTTTGCTACCGATTAAAACGATATCATTTAAAGGTGGCATTTTAATCTGTTTTAATTCGGTTGCACCAACTTGAGTATTGCCATTAAAAGTCCTGAAATATGTATCAAACAAACTACTGCTGTAAAGTGCAGAAATTCCCCAGATTTCATTTTCCGACAAATCTCCGTTTGGACGATGGATATAATTTAAATGGTTCTCAAAACCAACCATTTCAGCTTCAAAATTTGAAGAGAAAAATGGACAACAAACCAACCTGCTTTTATCGTCTTTCGAGCTAAATCGGCGAAGTAAAATATAGTTTTTGTTTTTGAGCAGAACTTTTCGTGATTCCTCTGAATTAACAATAAGACATGGTTTTTTTCCTTTTTGAAGTGGATAAACAAATTCCATTTCTTTGATGTTGTGCAGCCAAATTAATGGCGAAAGTGAACCATTTATAACACCTTCCGCTTTCAGAAACTCAGTACACCGAAATGCAACAACAGGGCCTGTAGAAATTTGAATATTAAAGTCATTCAGCGTGTTTTGCCACTTCTTAAAAATTTCAATCGTGCTTATTTCCTTATCGTTTGAAGGAATAAATAAAATCTTATCTTTTGATTTTAAATCTATTAATGAATTGGCTTTAAATACTTTTTCTTTTGGGTTGTTCAAACCTTTATCGCATTCAGAAACAGTGACTTTTATTTCCGAATTTGTCTTTCTTGTTGCACGAAGAATAATGTTTTCCTGGAGGACATTGTCATTCTTGAACATTTTATTTCGGGATTCAAAGATGTGTATGTTTGAGATACTTACATCGTTGAAGAAAGATTGTCTAAAAGCTTTGAAATAATTTCCTGCTGCAAAACTTCTAGGTGTTATAAAAATTAATTCTCCATCCTGTTTCAATAATTTCGCAGCCACCCCCATAAACAAAGAATAGATATTCGGTTGACCATATACTAATTCTTTTGCTGCAATTGCTCTTTTGTCGGTTTTAGATATCTTAAAATATGGGGGATTAGAAATTATATAATCGTACTGGTTCACTTTTTCAAATCCAAACAAAGTTGATACATTGAATACTTTAGAATTTTCTATTATGAAATCAGTTCGATTGATTTGATATTTTAATTGGATATTCCGTTCTGCCAGCCATGAAGCCAGAAAATCGATTACTTTTTGAGTAACCGCTAAAACATTTTCATCTGTCTCAAAAAGCGAAACGTCTATGTCCGTTATGCCTGATTTTTGAATCTGTTTTTCGATTAATGAGCAAGTCAAAATTCCTGTACCACATCCAGGGTCAAGTATTGAAATTTTATTTGATTTGGGACTTGCTAAATTTCCCATAAAGTCGGCAATCTGTTTGGGAGTAAAGAATTGTCCGTTATCTTTTTTATGTTTATCAGATGTAGAGCATGCGTATTCAAGCCCGATAAACTCAGCAAATTCAGAAGGTGTTTTATATTTTTCTTTCAACTCTATCATTATACAAAAGTAATCAATCTTAGATCCGTTGGCAAAAATCTGGCTCTTTTGTAAGCTGAAGCATCAGCTTGTGGGACGGAGTTTACAAATGCGCGTCGTCATGTCGCTCTTACCATGAAACACAACCTTTGGTAGATACTATCAAGGCGGACTTCGGAGCGCGTTCCTGTCCGAAGGACACGGAACGGCGATGCGAGAATCCGCCGTTACGAACCGCACCGACCCCGCTCTGAAATATGTGGCTATTTCGGTCAGACCGTGCCACACATTTCGGTTGAAACCGTGCCACTTTGAGAGATGGTGCAATTATACAAAAAATTAATTTTCACTCTTTAAAATTCCTTTTCTCAGCGATTCACCTTTCAGGTCAATGCGGTGA
>NZ_JBFHIT010000030.1:0-59546 GCF_041596335.1 Mangrovibacterium sp.
ACTAGTACACAAGTGTACCACTGCCATGAAGCTGTCTGAAATCCCGGGGAGTGTTGTTCAAAATTTGCTTGAACTGCCTGTTGAAATTCGTTATTGACGTGTAACCAACCATATCGGCAATTTCTGACACCGATAATTCCTCGTTTTGAACCAGCAGCCTTGCCGCATTTCTAATACGCACTTCATTCAAAAACTGAGTGTAGGATTTATTGGTCATTCGCTTGAAAAAACGGCAAAATGAGTTGGTGGTCATGCAGGCTATTTCTGCTACATCGTTCAGACTGATATAGGTAGAATAATTATCGGAGATATATTTCAGAATGTCATCAATTCGCTGGGAATTGTCTGTTGTATATTGTCTCATATCAGTTGATGACAAAACCGTTTTTTCCTCGGCAAGAGACAATTGAAGAAGAATATTTAAGAGCATGATTGATTGCCCGGCTGGCGATAAATCAATGATCTCCATCAAATCATTGTGAAACTTTCTGCTGATTGTTCTGCCAAAGGAAATGCCAAACTTCGATTCTTCCAACATATGGCCAATACTATAGAACTCCGCATTGTCAAAAGTTCCCTTGCCAATAAAATCCTTTGAAAACTTGATGACGATGGTTTTAACGCGGCTTTCATCACCTTCCTTGTAATAGGAGGGATCGTTTCGCCACAAATGCGGTAAATTAGGCCCAACCAAAACAAGATCTCCGGGAGAAAACTGAGATACACTATCGCCCACAAACCGAATACCTGTACTTTGAGAAATATACAAGAGCTCAAACTGAGGATGATAATGCCAGGATGAATCCAAACATGGAATGTCTTTCATGGTTATATTCAACCGTTCATTTTCAAATCGATCTGTATTTTTCCGAATCAATTTCATCAGTGGCTTATTTTCAGGGTAACTATTCTCAAAAACCATTCGTTAATGTTCTGAAAAATAGAAAGAATAACTGTAAATAGTAACATTCAATAAAAAAAGAAGTTTGGATATTCATGAAAAACCCCGTCAATCGTATTGATTGACGGGGTTAAAAACATCCAATAAATCAAGTAATCGAATTAAAAAATCTAACAAAGCAAAAATTTACTATTTGCAGCACGGACCAAACAGAAAGCCAAATTGATACGCTCCTGCTTTTAACAGGTATTGCGGCAGATAACCGGATAGTGTCCCTCCAACCGGAGCCTGAACAGCATCGATATTCAATGTGTAATAACCCAACGGTTTCAAGTCGAACGGATGTTTGGCTGCATCGATATTTTCAGCCGAATAGGGCCAAATTGAAAAGCCAAAGGTTGACAGTCCTTTAAACAGTAGTCCGGACTTCTTGTCTGTTTCAGTTAGCTTCAACCAACGGGTATCGGTTCTGTTTCCGTTCTCCTGTGGCTGCGCGTAATTGTTAAAAAGCTCATCGGTTTTTAAAGTGAATTCATCCACTTCTGCTCCCTTTTTCCGATCGCTGTAGTTCTCCCACGGGCCATTTCCGTAATAACTTGTATTGGCCAACGATTTCGACAGACCAACGGTCATACCAAAGCGTAATAAATCAGGAAGCGATTGCTCTGCATCTAACGCCACATTAACTTGAACTGTCCCATCGCTAAAGATCGTGTACGTTGTTTTTAGCTCAATCCCTTCAGCCGTTTGAAGCACTTCAACAGTGGTTTTCATTCCGTCCTGTTTCGCCAATACAACCGAATTAGTCTGTAACTTTTCAGGATAATTCCCCCAAACTTTCTTAATATCGGCGACGTATTTCACATTTGCACCACGAATGTCGTTATCTGTTGATGGGCGCATAAAGTTCAACATCAAAGGTGATTTAAACTGCTCCACACCTTTTAATCGGTACGAAACCACTTGCCCATTATCTTTAGAAATAGAAATACCAAATAGTTTATTGCTCACCTCGATAGCTCCGTCTGTTTCATCAACACCAACAAGCTCTTTGGATGTTGACACATAAGCTGGCTGCGCTTCCGCTGCCTTTATAAGCAGTTGGTCTTTGGCTATTTCGAAACCCTTTTTACACCAGAGACGGTCGGTTTTCTCGTGCAGACTCAGGCGCAGCCAGTAGTCCGATTCGGCCTTAAATTCGACCTGTTTAATTGGCACAGAAACCACAGTCGATGTTCCGGCAGCAACATCAGCAGCCTGAAGAACACCCGACTGTAGGTCGGCACCATTCTCTGATAGCACCCAACGTATGTCGTATTTATCCAGATTGGTAAAGTTGAAGCGATTGATGATCCGAACCGTTCCCGCTTTCGCGTCAACCAACTCAAATACAGCTGGCTGAAATTCGTGTTTACATTCCCAGGCATGAGGGTTTGGCGAAAGGTCGGAAGCGAACACGCCATTCAGGCAGAAATTCTGATCGTTCGGAATATCTCCGTAATCGCCTCCATAAGCGTAAAACATTTTACCGTCAGGCCCTTGCTTTTCCAACCCCTGATCAACCATGTCCCAAATGAAGCCACCAATCAGATTTGGCCGTTGACGGACTTCTTTCCAAAAATCATTCAGACCTCCGATTGAGTTTCCCATGGCATGCAAATATTCGCACATGATAATCGGGCGGTTGATGTGCGGGCTGTTTGACATGGCTACCAATTGGTCGAGCTCCGGGTACATCCGGCTCACCACATCAACATAATTTGGGTCATCAGGGTTCGCCATTGCTGAGCCCCGGTAGACTTTTTGGGCGGCCTCACCCTCTTGGTAATGCGGATCAGTTGGATCGCCCTGTGCTCCCTCGTAATGAACAAAGCGCGAAGGATCGTAATCCTTGATCCAGGCAGAAGCGGCAGCAAAGGCAGGTCCTGTTCCGGCTTCGTTGCCCAATGACCAACCGATGATGCAGGGATTATTTTTATCGCGAATAACCATATTTGTCACGCGGGTCAGAATTGGTGCAGCCCATGAAGGTTGCTGCGGAATATAACTTCCCAAATGGTGGCATTCCACATTCGCCTCGTCCAGCACATATAGTCCGTATTCGTTACACAGTTCGAGGAAATACGGATCGTTGGGGTAATGCGAAGTCCGCACCGCGTTGAAATTGAATTGCTTCAGAACCTCAACGTTCATACGCATCTCGTCGCGCGTGAGCGCTTTCCCGTTAACAGCACTGTGGTCGTGCCGGTTGACGCCCATAATCTCAACCACGCGGCCATTGATCAGCAATTCATTTTTAGCGCTAAACTCAACTTTTCTAAATCCAATTTTCTGACTTCTTGCTTCAACAAGTTCGCCCTGTGGATTTTTCACCGAAAAAACCAGCGTATACTGATAGGGATCTTCGGCCGACCATTTGCGCGGGTGACGCACCATAGTCTCCAACAAACCAAACTTGGTGATATCGCGCTGAGGCCAACGTTCCCAATAAACTTTGGCAAGCGGAACAACCATCTCCGTTGTTTGCACCGGACTTTTATCGGCTTCAAAAAGCTCGGCAGAAATCGTCCATCCGTTTAGTTTATCTTCATTTTCCTTCACCCAAACGCTTGGACGGATTTCGAGTTTGGCATCTTGCAAATTGGCATCGAACGTTGTACGGACGTAGAAGTCGTTGAGCGATATTTTGGGTTTGGCCAACAGCAACACTTCGCGATGAATTCCGCTCAACCGCCACATATCCTGATCTTCGAGGTAGCTGCCATCGCTCCAGCGAAAAACCTGAACGGCTACCCTGTTTTTTCCGGCTTGAACATAGTCGGTAATATCAAACTCAGCAGCCAGTCGGTCGTCCTGACTATAACCAACTTCTTTCCCGTTCACCCAGACATAAAACGAGGATGAAACTCCGCCAAAGTGCAGGATAATCGATTGATCTGTCCAATCTTCCGGAAGTTCGAAATCGCGAAAATAGCTTCCCACCGGATTCTCGCGGTATATTTTAGGAGGGAACGGTGGCTGAGGACCACGCCAGTCGTACTTTAGCGATTGATCCATTATATTAGGGGTAAACGGATAGATGATGTTGGAGTAAATAGGCTGGCCGAAACCTTTCAGTTCCCAGTTCGAGGGGACTTCGATATCATTCCAGTCATTTCCGGCAAAACCGGTTGCCATAAAATCGGTTGGACGAAGTTCATCATCCTCAACATATTTAAACTTCCATGTTCCGTTTAACGACATCAGCCGGGCTTTATCGCGATCGCCGGTTAATGCGTCCTCAACGTTTTTAAACGAATAGGATGGTACACGAGCGCCCAATTTGTTTTTTTCGAAAACATGTTCATTTTCCCAATCTTTTTGGGCAAAAAGAAGATAGCTTGAAAAAAACAGGATTGATCCAATGAGTCCAATTTTTTTAATCATAATTTACTCCTTTAGTATAGTTCAATAATTATTGATTTATGGTTTGAAACAAAGATACAAGCTGCGATTCCGGCCATAGGGGTTCATATCAATACGAAAAAGGGTGCCATTCGATAACAGATGCAGCATTTCCGCCCCAATTTATTTAGTCAATCCACCGGTAAAATGGCCGCTAATTAACTTGCAACCACAACTGTACCGCCCGATTAACGACTATGCTGAACCTGAAAGTCGCCGCTCAGAAAATCACGGTTCAACAAGTGGTCGAAGAATGTTGCCCGATGTACCGGACTCCGCCCTCATTTGCTGTTTTAATCATGCCCGGCATTCCTTCATACGAACGAGTATCGATTACGGTTTTGAACCGACAAATTACAGCCTTCAACAGAAAACAGAAAGCCCCCATAAAGAGAGCTTTCTATTAAACAAACATCGTATTAGCGCACTACCCTACCCGAAGCGGAGCCTCCCATTAAAGCTTCAACCTCAGCCCTTGTAGAATAGTTAAAATCTCCTTTTATAGAATGCTTCAAACATGAAGCTGCTACAGCATATTTCACAGCAGTCTGCGGCTCACTCAGTTCGCTGGTCGTTAGCGCAAATATCAAACCGCCGGCAAATGAATCGCCTCCCCCCACACGATCGACAATATTTTTGATTTCATACGATTGGTAATTCCCGTCCGCGTCCAGCGGTGCGAAGTACGCTTTGTCAGCACCGGCATCGTAAAGCATGGCTCCCCAATTGTTGTGTGTTGCCGAATAACTCTCGCACAGCGTAATAGCCACTTTCGAAACATTCGGGAATTGAGCCACCACCTGACGGGCAACATCCGGGTAGCGGGAAGTGTCGAGTGATCCGGAATGCACATCGGTGTCGCCGGCACGAATCCCTAACACATCATGGCAGTCTTCTTCGTTGGCAATCACCACATCAATGAAAGGCAAAATCCCCTTCATCGTTTCCCGGGCCAGCTCACGGGCAGACTTTGTTGGATCCCATTTCCACAGTTTTCCACGGAAGTTTAAATCGATTGAAACCAACGCGCCGGCCTCTTTGGCTTTTTGGGCAGCTCGCAAGGTTGCCTCGGCCGCTTTTTTAGACAACGCAGGAGTAATTCCACTTAAATGAAGCCATTGGGCATCGGTGAAAATAGCGTCCCAGTTATACTGATCGGCCGGTGTAATGGCGATTGCCGAATCCTCACGGTCGTAAATTACATTACTTGGACGCTGGTTCGCGCCTGTTTCGAGAAAGTAAAGGCCCAACCGTCCTTTGTCAGTTCGAAGAACGTACTGCGTGTCGATCCCCACCGAGCGAACTGAGTCCATCGTTGCTTCGGCCAAGGCGTGTTTAGGCAGTGCGGTTACGTATCGGGCTTTTCCACCAAAGTTACAGATTGAAGCAGCCACACTTGCTTCGGCTCCGGCGTAGGTAACTTCTAAATTTCTGGTTTGGCGCAAGCGCAAATTCTCGGGCGAAGCCATCCGGCCCATAATTTCACCAAAGGTTACTATTGTCTTCATCCTATTCTAACTATTTTTCTGATCTAATAATTGATGTACAAAATTTTAATGGATAATCCCGACCGGCTTTTTACCAGATCGAACATTGATAATTAAATCTTTGATCGCTCGCGCATTGGCTGTAATCTCATCCCAGTTTTCAGCCTGTATCAACGGGCGTTTTGCCACCCACGAACCGCCAATAGCAGTAATCAGAGGTGATTGGAGATAATTGCTGGCATTGTTCATATTACATCCGCCAAGCGGGATGAACGAAAGTCCCAAATACTGGTATGGTGCAACCATGTTTTCCAAATGCTCCATTCCGCCCGATGTTTCGGCAGGAAAGTATTTCAACACCCGACAACCTTGTTCTACGGCGATTTCAATATCGCTTGGAGTCATAATTCCGGGCGCGAACGACAAGCCATGCTTATAGGCTTCGGCGATAATTTTGGGGTTACAACCTGGAGAAACCGCAAAATCGGCTCCAACATCGGCAACTGCTTTTACCTGGTCGACCGTTAAAACGGTTCCAAACCCCAGCGCCATTTCATGCACCTCTTTTTTTATCAACTTGGCCGCATCGATGGCAACCGGAGTCCGCAAGGTTAGTTCGATGGCATCGACACCTCCTTTTAAAAGGGCTTTTGCCACGGGCACAGCATGTTCTAATTTGTCGATAATTAAAACCGCGATAATACCTGCGTCATCAATTCGTTTAATTATTGAGGGCGTCATTGCCCGTTGTGCTATAGGTTGCATGGTTATTTTCTAATGGTAATACGTTTTAACTCCAGATAATCATTTAAAGCAAGGTGGGAACAGTCGTGCCCCAGGCCACTTTCCTTTACCCCGCCATGTGGAAGGTAAATGGCATATTTGAATCCATTTACATGCACTTCACCAACTTCCATTTCGGAGGTAAACTTGTTGATCCGGCTGATGTCGTTGGTATACAGATAACTTGACAAACCAACCTCGCAATCGTTGGCCATATCCAGCACTTCCTCTTCGGTTTTAAACTTGTAGATTGCTGCCAATGGTCCGAAAATCTCTTCGCGGAAAATGGTCATGTTGCGATTTACATTGGTAAACACGGTAGGCTCGAAGAAATAGCCGTTGGGTTTGTCGGCCGGGATTTTTCCGCCGCACTCCAGCTTGGCGCCTTCTGCCAAAGTCTTTTCAGCCAACTTCATCACCCGGTCGCGAGACCGGCCGTCGACGATCGGTCCCATGTCTATTTTAGCGTCGTTGCCAAAACCGACTTCAAGTTTTTTGGCTTTGCCTACAAAGCGTTCCACGAACTCGTCGTAGACATTCTCGTGCACAAAAATCCGGTTTGGCGACACACATACCTGTCCGCAGTTACCAAATTTGAGGGCTGCCAAGTCGTTTACAGCCTGCACAATGTTGGCATCATCAAACACGATAGCCGGAGCATTTCCACCCAACTCCATGCTGAAATGCTTGATTGAAGTGGCAGCCTGCTGCATAGCGATACGTCCGGAAACGGAAGATCCGATCATCGTGATCACGCGCGGAATTTTGCTTGATGAAAGTGTAAGTGCCAACTCCTCGTTCGAGCCGGCAACAATGTTTACCACCCCTTTCGGGAAGTTGATACTCTCTAATATTTCACCAATTAAATAAGCTGAAAGAGGCGCATTGGCCGATGGTTTTAAAATAACAGTACATCCGGCAGCCAAAGCCGGACCAATTTTGAAACCCAGATTTAAAAGTGGGAAGTTCCAGGCCAGGTAGCCAACAGCTACACCGGCAGGTTTGGCAATCAGGTGATGGGCATGCGTTCCGTCCGGATCGGGAATAATCTCGTCGCGACGATGCAACATTTCCTGCGGATACCATTCCAAAGCGTTAACAACGGTTTCATAATCTTCAACCGCCTGATTATAGGTTTTACCCATTTCATACATCACCGCTTCACGAATATCATGTTGCCGTTTAATCACGGCATCACGGAGCTTGTCCATCCACATTTTGCGGGTGTTGATACTCATTTTCGACCACTTCTTAAACGCAGCTTGCGCAGCGTCCAAAGCCAGGATCGCATCTTCTTTTCCGCCCCAGGCAATTTCAGCGATAATATCACCGGTGCCCGGACATTCAACTTTTTCTTTCGCGCCGGACACGGCATCAACCAGCTGTCCGTCGATATACATTTTTTTGTATCCCAGTTCCATGGTCTTATTCTTTTAACGTGTATTTGTGCAAGATATCTTCATTAAATTCAAACCCCAATCCCGGTTTGTCACTCAATTTTATTTCGCCGTTTACAGCCACCATATCAGTTGTGGTTAGCTCTTCGCGCAGTCCGTTTTCTGTACGGTCATACTCAATAAAAGCGTTCGGAGTTCGTAAACGTCCTGGTAAGATATCTAAATTACCAACAAAATGTAACGCGGCGGAAATGGCAATTCCGGTTCCCCAGGTGTGCGGTACTAGCTCGACACCATAAACTGAAGCCAGTGCTGCAATGCGTTTGGCTTCTGTCAGTCCACCGGTAGCGCAAATATCGGGTTGAATGATATCGACCGATTTCGACTGTAGCAACGTTTGAAAGCCAAAGCGCAGATATTCGCATTCACCTCCGGAAATCGGAATGGTTGTTTTTGTTCTCAGCTCGTGGTACTGATCGTAATATTCGGGAGAGATTGGCTCTTCGAACCATCCGATATTGTACTGTTCAACCGCTCGTGAAAGTTGTACCGCTTCTCTTAGATTATAAGCATGATTGGCATCAATCATTAACTGAACATCCGGACCAATAGCCTCACGAACACTCTTAACATACTCGATATCAACATCGATACCCAACCCCACTTTCATTTTCATTGCCTTGTAGCCAAGCGCAACATATTGCTTGGCTTCCTCTACTAACTTTCCGCACAGGTCATCGCAGTGCGTATAATACAGTCCGGTAGCATATGGAGTTATAAAATCCCGTTTCTTTCCTCCGAGTAGAAGATGAACCGGTTGTTGCATGATTTTACCTTTTAAATCCCATAGGGCGACATCGATGGCACTAATGGCTGAAACAAGCACTCCCCGGCGGGCATAGTCCAACGTTCGTCGGTACATCATGCTCCAGATTGTCTCTGTTTCCAGTGGATTCATACCAACAATGAACTGAGTTAAGTGCTCAATTCCAGCCTGAATAACCCCTGCCGGGCCATAGCCTTCGCCCCATCCAACATGTCCGGTGTCGCTCGTTACTTTAACAATACAAATGCGTCTTTCCGAATATTCCCACTGGGAAAAATAAAAGCTCTCTTTTAACTTATCCGAAAGGATATAGCTTTCAATTGATTTTATCTTCATCGTAATTTCGTTTATCAAATGAAAATTGATTATCTATTTTTTTTATGCGACTCCGTTTGAATATCCGAGGATGATCGTGGCAATTAAAAGTACCAACAAACCGACCAACAGCAACGAGAATGGCTTGGAAGCCCCTTTCCACTCTTGATTCAGATAAGCCCAGATGTTGCTAACAATAAGCGAAACACCAAGCAGAATTGGCCATCCGATAACAGGCCCCATATCGCCCATTAGTGTGGCTCCCTGCCCGTACACACCTAGCGCGCCAAACCACAGCAAGCCAGCAACAATCGACCAGAAATAAGCTTTCCTGGCTTTGGGTACGGCAAACGACCCCCAGGTTTTATTTTTAGTTAACAGGAAAACGGCATAGCCGGCATTCATGATATAGGCTCCGATTAATACCACAACCCAAATGGCCAGGCTGCTGTTTCGGGCTATGGTGCCATAAGCTTCGGCAGCCTTACCAACCGGTTGAGCATTTACAAAACCCACGTTCAGCAAAGCCGAAAGGATTCCGCTGACAACAGCGATTGTAAGTCCGACCTTTAAGTTGACCTCACTCTTTTTACCCTGCTGCTCCAGTTTGTCGCGACGAATACCGGCCAAAGCGGTAATGGCAACACCAACCAGCATAACGGCAACTCCAGTCATTACATAAGGGAAAGCCGGCAAACTCGTCGCGTTTTCGAGCTGAAAGAAAGGAATTAGACTGCCAACGGCAGAGCAAACGCCCATAACAATTCCGTAAGTCAACGAGATACCGATATAAGGAATACTTTTGCCAAACATGATTCCGCCAATTCCCCAAAGGAAGCCAAACAACATGCCGACCAGGATGGCCTCAGCCGGAGCGTTGGCAATCGCTTCAAATAGGTTCGGAACAACCGCCAGAGCCCAAATCAAGGGGAAAAGCACCATGGCGACAGTAGCATGAACCAACCACCAGGCTTCCCATTTTAAGGGCGCCATAAACTTCATTCCGAGGCCAAAAGTTCCTTGAAAAATGCTGGCAAGGAATACCAACGCGAAGGGGATAAGTGCGAATTCCATAATAGAGATTAATTTTTACAACAAATTAACCTGATTACGATGGGAGTATATTACCCGATTTTATCCGTTACTTGCATAAAATTACCTCTCTTTCCTTCCTCCGGCTTTTATTCCGGATAATTGAGAACCTGATTTAAAGCAGGGAGCTTACAACTTAGTTTGTTTTTTCTGATTTCTCCAGTGCACACTATCGCTGCCATTCCCAATAGTAATCAGGCTTGAAGCTGAACTTGAAAGCACGGTATAAACCGGAGCTGTATGAGCAGCAAACAACAGAAGCCGACTATAGGCCAGCTTCTTTCGTCGATCCGCGTTCGAACAAAATTCGGTTTTTGGTGCTCACTCCGCGAGCGAGCATTCACTCATTCCAGTTCGAATAAATGAGACTCCCCTTTTCGATGTGGTTGTCGATCCGCAAATGAACATCGATTTCCTGCTGCATCTCTTCAACATGAGAGATGACACCGACAATGCGGTTTTCCTTTCGGAGCGACTTCAGTGTTTCGAAAACAACAGTCAACGATTCCTTATCCAACGAACCGAAACCTTCGTCCAGAAAAAAGAAATTCTGATTCGACTCGGTGATCTTCTGAATATTGTCGGCCAGAGCCAGGGCCAGCGACAAGGCGGCCTGAAAGGTTTGTCCGCCCGAAAGGGTTTTTACGCTGCGAACTTTTCCTCCGTTCATGAAATCGCGCACCTGAAAGCTATTGTCGGGGGTGATTTCCAAACTCAACTTTTGCCGGGTTAACTGAAAGAACCGGTCGTTGGCCGAATGACATAAATTTTGCAAATAAACCGACGAGATATAATTGACAAACCCGCTCGCTTTAAACAGCGATTTCATGGTTTTGATATTCTCCGCTCTCAGCTCCAGTTTCTCCAACTCTTTTCGCAAAACTGCCTGGCTTTCCAAATCTTTTTGCAGCTTTTTCAACAACTCCTGCGTTTTGCCCAACTCCTGATTTTGCTGCTTCAGCAGTGCGTTCCGTTCGGCAATTTCCCGAAGCATCTTTTGGTGCGCCTCACTATCGTAAACCCGATCGCCAATTTCTTTTTGCAACTGTTCAACTTGCGACTTACTGCGAACCAACGAGTCGTTAAATTGTGCGAGTCGCTTTTTCTCACGCTCCAGATCCATTGGCTCGGCCAACACCCTACGCACTTCCTCCGCAGATTCGTAGGCCGTTTTTGCCAGTTGCTCCTGCAGTTGCTTGTTCAGTTCTTTTATTTGCTGCTCATCCTGCTCCAGTTCCTTGCGGTTCACAAGTAAACTTCCGCTTAAAGTGTCCTTTTGCTTGCTTCGCTCGGCAAGCGTTTCAGTTTTTTCGGCAACCTCCTTTTCAATGCGGGCAAAGCGCTGCAACAAACCGGCTTTTTCGGCTTCTAATTCCGGCAACTGCGTTTGCTGATACTGTGCCGGAACAACAATCTTCAGCTGCTGCCCAATGGTTTTCAGCTCGGTCTCCCGAATGGTCTGGCTGGTTTTTATCTTTTCGAGTTCAGCCTGATAGCGTTCCTTGTTTTTCTCCGCTTGTGTCAGTTCTTTGGCAAGCTGTTCCAGCTCCGATTCATCCTTTTTTAACACCTGCTGAATGCGCGATACTTCCAGAGAGGCTTTGGTAAGCTCGGTCTCGTCCCGAAATTTTTCCCAACAGAACAAAGCCGCGTGAGCCGCCATCGCCTTTTGCTGAAGGGCTTTCTTTTCCGACAGTTCGTTCAGGTGCCGAAGCGTAAACTGCCGCTGACTTTCGAGCAAATTCAGCGACTGCGCAACCTTTGCCAACTGCTCCAGTTGCTGCTCACAAGCATCGCGCTCCTTCGCCAGTTTCGCCAGTGCTTCTGCAATATCGTCGGCATTGAACAGTTCCGGATGATGAACCGCCCCACAAAGCGGACAGGCTTTTCCGTCTTCCAAATCTTCAGCATAAGTCTTCAGCTGAGCTTTCACCTGAATATGATTGGCCTGCTCCTCCAGCACTTTCAGTTTCGCTTTATTTTCGCTTGTTTTTTGCTGAATGAATGGCAAATAAACGTCCGGCTCCGCATCGCGAGAAAGTGTTTCTACAACGGGCAAAGTCAATAATTTCGACCGATCCTGCCGGTTAATCTGTTCTTCCCGCTTGTATTTTTCAATTTCCTTATCCAGCTCCCGAAGCTGCTTGTCGATGTTGTGCTTCTCGACGTACCACGCTTTTACCTGCGCCAAAACGTCGAGATCGGACAACTTCTGCCGATGCAGTTTCAGGCGTTCTTCCAGTTGTTGCTTCTGTACTTTCAGTTTATCGGCCTTGTCGCTGGTATCGGAAAAAGCCTCCTTCCCCTTTTTCAGTCGTTCGTTTTCGGAAACAAGCTGCTTCTCCAGATCTTTCATTTGCAGTAAAAGAGTCAGCTCATCGGCTTTCTGCTTCAATTCGGTCCGCTTCTCGTACTGCGGTTTCAGCGCCTCCAGAGATTGCTTCAACCTTGCTATTTCTTCTTCTTTCAGTTTCAGCTGACCGGAATCGAGTTTAATTTGCCGGTTCCGATCCTCCAGCCTCCGCGTTCCGGATTGAAGCGAATCCAGCACATGTTTAAAGCCAAGCACGCACTGTTCGTATCGGGTAATTTTCGTTTCCAACGCATCGTAAACGGTGGCTTGCTGCTGAAGTTCCGACAATGTTTTCCCCGCTTCAGCCCGCTTTTTGGTTAGTTCCTGTAACTGCCGAAGTTGCTCTTCCGCTTTTCCCTGTTCGGTTAGCCGAAGGCTGTTCTTTTCAATCTCCTTTCCGAGTTGGCTCAGTTGTTCCTGATGCACTTTTACCTGCTCCGGATCAACAGCGCCCAATTGCAGCAACTGCCCGTCGATGTTTTGCTTTTGCGCATTGTTTTTCGATTCGAGCGACGCCACCTTATAATAAAACTCGAACTTTCCGAGGTTGAAAAGTTCCTTCATCATTTGCGTTCGATCCTTATTTCCAAGCTGCAAAAATTCCTGAAACTGCCCCTGCGGAATGATGATCGTTCGCTTGAAATTGTCGTAACTAAGGCCGATAGCACTTTCGAGCGATTCAACGGAAATAGGAATCCATTCGCCGTTTGTTTTCTGATAGGCCGAACGATCGAGCGCCTTTACATCGTCGAAATTCTTGCTGTTTCGCCGCCCCTTTACCGATGCGCGATAAGTGGTTTGGTTCTTCCCGGTCTCGAAAACGAACTCGATAAGCAACTCGTTCGACTTCAGGTTCATCATGTTGTAGTACCGATTGTCGCCCGACAGATTCAATCGGTCGGTACGGCCATAAATCGCAAAGGTAATCGCTTCCAAAATCGACGACTTTCCGCTTCCAACCGAGCCAAAAATGCCAAACAGATTGGCCGCTGTCAGTTTTGTAAAATCGATGGTTTGCTTTTCCTGGTATGAATACAAACCTTGCAGGGTGAGTTGTATCGGTATCATTGTTCTTCTTCGGCCAATAGTTCGGTGAATAAATTCATGAGCTCGTCATTCGGCTCCTGCCCTTTCTCGTGTCTGAAATAGTCGCGAAACAGTTGCTCCATGCTCTGGGTAAGGTCGATCTGCTTTTGCTGCCGGCCAACCAACTCATCGGCATTCGTCACTTCCGGAATAATGACAACTATGCCATTGTGAACGGCGCTCAACTGCCGGCGTTCGGCTGCCGTGAGAAATGAGTCGGTCACCAGTGTCAGCTCCACCAGAACATCGGGGTTTTCGGACAACCATTGCAGGGCATCGTCCATTCCTTCGGCTCGCTTGCGGAGCAATTTCTTTCCTTTGGTTAATTCAACTTCTGAAACTACGGCTGCTTTGCCCGGCTCCACATCCACCAGCAAGGCATATTTTCTCTGATTAGCTTCGGCAAAACTGTACGAAAGCGGGCTGCCACTGTACCAGGCCGAATGGTTGGCTGCCGGCCCAACACGATGCATACGATGCAAATGCCCCAGAGCGGTATGTTGAATTTGTGCCGGAATATTTTCGGTATAAATGGCCTGCGCCCCGCCAACATGCAGAATTGGCTTTTCGTCCAGCGGTTCTTCGGGTAGCTCGTCGCCTTTTTTAATCATGAAAAGATGCGACACCAACACATTCACCCCACGCTGGTCGCAAAACCGACTGGCCAGCTCGTTCCATTTTTGTTGAAGCACAGCCCGCAGCTCGGCTTCGCTGTTTTCCAGTCCCAGACAAGTTTTCAGTCGGTACTCGTTGGCATAAGGCGTTAGCAGAATGCGCAACGGAACCGCTGTTCCGGGAAGTTTGATCTCGAGAAAACCGTCGGTGCTTTGGGTCACCTTCAGCCCTGTTTCAAGCTCAAACGGAGCGACAACCGAATTCGGATAGCCGGCAAAAATAATCCCGCATTCGCGGGCCAGCGGATCGGGCGCTTCAATTCGGTCGGGCGAATCGTGGTTTCCGGCAATTGCAATCACCGGCCGGCGACCATTGTTTGTTAGGCGTTTCAGTGTTTTATACAGCAAATCAACAGCCTCGGTGGGCGGATTAAACGTATCGAACAAATCGCCGGCTACCAGCACCGCATCAGCTTGCTCGCGTTCGGCCAGGTCACAAATTTCGCTCATCACAGCCTGTTGTTCTTCCAGCCGCGAAAAATCGTCGAGCCGCTTACCCAGATGCCAATCGGAAGTATGGAGGAGTTTCATAGTCTACATCAAGTTTTTTGCAACAAATCAGTTGCCAGCCCAAATATACTCGAACTCGGCGGGTGCAGCAAGTTGAGCGATTGGAAATGCAAAGAGGAAGTTTGCCGGTGCTTGTCAATTACGAACAGTTTATATTGATTACTGCTTGGATCTTTTGTTTTACTCGGCTGCCAAAGTCGAGTAATGAGGGTTGTAAGTTGTCTACGCTTCAGCTTAAGTCGTGTAATGATGTTGAACGAAATCTAAAGGTAGCTAAAGTGAAACCTTACAATTTCAAACCCATAAACCAAAGTCACTCCTAAATTTCTCAAAGTTCTCCGAACATTTTAGAGAAACTTTAAAAGAGAACTGTCCTAGCTAAAGACACAAGACGGGGTTGGGCGAATGCCTACCTTCATATAATCTTTTCCACGATTCTGAAATTTCATTCTTAAAAGGTTCTTTTTCTACTCTTGGAATAAAATTGCCAAAATTCTCTTCGTATGCTTTAAAGTTACCACAGTATCTGCAAAATTCTTCTAATTGCTGTTCTAATCTCTCATTGGTTATTTCAGTCAATTTGGTGATAGCCATATTTTTATTGCAAATTCGATCTATTCCACCTGCAACTGCACAGGCATAATAGCCATTTTTATTTAAGCCAATACCGCAGTAACTGGTTACCCAACAACCTTTTTTAAAATCTGCGTCTTTAAAATTATCATCATCAACGGGTGCATCATTAAATGGTGAAAAATATTCTACCACTCTATCTGTTTTGTATGAACCATAATCAATGTGTACATTCCGGTACTTTGCTCTCATATCATCACATAGAATTCGTGATTTTTCATCATATCCGTTAGAGACAATTTGCAATATAGTTTTAGGAGATTGCTTTAGGATATATTCGTTATGTATATATTTTATAATCTTTTCAAATTCTGTATGTAAGGTCGGTTCACCACCTAGAATATTTATAAGTTCCCATTTTTTATTAGAAAGTACAGACTCTTCTACAAACTGCTTTATATCTGAAAATGTAACACAATCTGTTGTTGGTGCTTGCGTACATGAGCGATTACACCCTAAACACTTTAGATTACACTCATAAGTAATGTCTATTTCAACTTTATTAGTATTGGGAAGAAAGGTTTTCCTTTTTTTGAATACATCCTTTTTTGATAGGGGTGGTTTTGTTAGAATTTCCGCAATACAATGTTCTTTTATGTCCCTACTATCATCTCTTTTTTGATAATCACGCTCGTAATAATAGTTAATGTCATCTAAATAAATTGGTTGTTGGGACATTTCTACAATAGGAACCATTAAAGCAAAGTCATCGCATGACTGAAGCCATTTGTTATTATAAAGTTTTACAGATTCTTCTTTGTATTTGAAATAATGAAGTGGTATTGCATCAAAAAGATATTTCTTGAAACTTTTTAAATGTTGCCAAACATTGCCTCCTGTTTTTCTTGGATTTGCAAAATCAACTGGATAGCGATAGTGTGGCTGTATTCTATAAGTTTGATGAAAGCGACCTACTGCAACATCAGCATTGTAAGCGTCATATTTCTCAACAATTGTAGTTAATACGTTTTTTCCTATCAAAGCATCGTCACCGTCTAACATCACAATTATTGAGTCCGGATTCGATACATAATAATGAATTGCAGTATACACATTCTCCAAGCGTGTAGACCTGTTTCTTTTTTTGATGATAGTAACCTTATTCAAATGAGGTTTAATTAGGGTATCAATAAAATAAGGGAGTCCGTTATCAGAATTGTCATCTAAGAGAATAATTCCGAAATCAGCTGTGCTTTGAGCCATTAAAGAACACCACATTCTCAGGAAACGGTCAATACTAACATTTCTAAAACACGAAACCACTACAATTTTTTCATTCCTTTTGGGAATTGACCAATCATACAACGAACCTTCTACATCAAACTTTCCAAATTGAAAATCAGGCAATATATTTTGTTCTACTTTATCTAAAATAGTTAGCCAGGCATACGGTTCTTTTTTTCGGTAATTCTGCGGATGGATGTAAAAACTTCGATGGTCACCACCACGAATAGAAACTTTATTGCGCTCTTTTTGCATCTTTAGCAAAGACCTCTGCCAAGTTAGTTCAGGTTTCCCATTTGCGCTGACCGAATTAGGCAATGGAAACAAATTATGAATACGTTCTTTATGCAATAACCCCATCCGAACCTCTGGAACAAATCCGCCATCTTTAAATCCCCAATAGTCGTTAGTTTCTTTTTGTGGGATATTAAAACCGACTGAAACAACATCTTTGTTTTTATCAAACTCTGACAACATATCGGTAAGAAATGAATGGCTGTAGTCTTTTCGGCCAATCAAGACATCGCTATCCATTTGCAGAATATAATCCCCTTTACACTGTTCAAAGGCATATAACTGAGGAGCTAAAGGGGCTTTACTAATTGTATGCGAAGCTTCTGAATCTATGTCAAACCACCGTTTATTTAGTTCCTTGGTTTTGGATTGGTCGAAAATAATATATCGGTCAATTATCCTATTTTCTTTTAGGTTTTCAACCTTTTCTAGTAGCTCTTTTAAAGTTCCACTGCCGTTAAATTCTCGCAGAAAATCTTCCTCTTTCGTATCAATGGAAATCAATACTTCATAAAATGAATTTGGAGAAGACAATTGCTTTATAATATGTTTTACATTTTCATCAATGGTCGCTGTGTCTTGTGGGCAGGTTTTTATAAGCAATGTAACCTTTTTATCAATAGGCGTTATTGGTTTAAAACCTACTCGCAGATTTATAGGCTCAAAATAATTATCACTATTCAGCTTATATCCATCAAGATAGATTCCTGTTAAAAATTTATGGTCTTTGATTTTGGAAAATAATACATTTTCCAAATTGTCATTAATATTGATTTGCTCCTGAATTTCATCTTCTACAGGATCCTCAAAATGGTTAAAGTGCTTTGATTCTTCAAAAATGATATTGGAATACACTCGATTAACAAAAACACGCAACCCGTTTAGCTCTGGAAGTTCAAAATTATTGATGGCACTTCGTTTTACTTTATGAAATTCTGCGTACTCATATTTACTGTAATAGTTAGCATACAAATACATTCTTGCACACATGTTTAAAAACAAATTATCATTGTACTCTTTACCATCTAAGTCAATGATTTTCACAGCGTCTCCAATTCGAATACAATTCTCTGGTTTACAATCTAAAATGATGATTTTTTGTTGCCAAAGCTCGGTTAGGATACTAATAGCTTCGTTTTCTGTGTAAGAACTGCATTTCGCCCCTTCTTCAAAAGGATATTTTACAATAATGGATTCTTGTGTTTTTATTAGTTCAATGCAATACAAGTGCTTTAAATCCATAGGTAGATTTAAAAAGAAAGAATTTCTTCTGTTGGCTATTTCAAAATTAAACGTTTCGTTGTTTATTGGTAGTAAAACCTTATATACACTTTTTGTATCTTTAAAAACTACTCCTTCATGTCCTTCACCTAAATATTCAATCGACTGAATACCTCTTGTTAATAGGATATTTTCTGCTCTTTTTATTCTACTCTGATATTTAAAAAACTCATAAAGCTCCTTTCTGCTTTCTTTATAGACATCTGCTTTTTTGTTGTTATTAGTGGTATTTCCACCCAAGGAATAAACAGAATAAATCAAATTTTCGTCAATTTGAATATTTAGCTTTTCTTTTTGAAGCAGAAGCAATACTGTAAACCAGTGGTCTTCTGCACTTAGTTTATCAGGATATTCAGTCTTTATGAATGGCTTTATGAATGTATTACAAGAAGGTAGTTCTGCTTTGGGATTTCTTTTTGTCATTTCAAATAGCTGACTTAAAAGATATTCCTCTTGTAATAGTTTTTTACTTGGCTTATTCTCCCACTCTAGAATTTCTCCGTTTTTAACTTGCTTATTACCACACATAAAAACATCAAAATTTGTTTCATCATACAATTTTTCAATCTGACTAATTGTTTTTTCATTGTATATCACATCATCTGCATCAAGTCTGCCAATAAGTACACAATTGGGATAGTTTTTTCGGGCATATTTGTTCAAATAATTTCTGATTAAATATGCTTTACCAAACCTCACATTAAGCAAAACAATACTAGGATTTTGCGAAACAATTTCTTTTAGTATTGTTTCTGAGTTGTCAGTTGAGTTATCGTTACCGATTAATAAAACAATTTCACGTTTTGTATTGGTTTGTTTTAAAACAGAAAGAACAGCTTTTTCCACAGTCTTTTCTGCATTTTTTAATGCCATACAAATTACAATCTGTTCCGAAGGAGTATAATTGAAATATTTCTTTGCTCTAATTAATGATTTTTGATAATCTTTTTCTGAAAAATGAGTTTTGAATTTTTTGTAAAACAAATCCAATCCTTCTTGTTTTTTTAGAATATCGTTGTTCACTTTTTGCCTTTTATGATTATAATGCCAAACTCCAACTTGTTCTATTACCTCTATATTGTTCAAATTATTTTTCCATAGGAAACGAATCATTAAATCTCTGTCAGTTGTATTGGGTAGTGTTTCGTCAAAACAATCTATTTCGATAAGGCTTTGTGTTTTAAAAAACATATTACTCCCCTGAACACCTGGGTTTCCAATAAAGAAATTTTCTGGAGTTAAACTTCTTTTTGTCAAATCTACATCCGTAGTTGATTTATCCTCATTATACCATATTAAACGCTGAAATACCGCGACAGAGTCGGTCTTCACTACTGAAACACATTCTGATAAATGATTTGGCAAATACTCGTCATCATCGTCTAGAATGCTTACAAAACCATCAGGAGAGTTAACATGGGATTCATATATTCCTGTATTCCATGCGCCTGTACCAGACATAAACTGAGTTCGTTTATTCCTAATAATAGTTGTAGAAAATTCAGTAGGACTAAGGTTCAATTTGGTTCTTAGAAGTTTTACTTGTTTTTGAATTTCAATAAACTCAGACGTGCCTCTATTATCATCGACTACGATTACACTCCATTCCGATTTTTTAATTCCAACTTGGCTGTAAACAGAAAGCAAACTTCGATTAATCAACCAGTATGTTCTTTTTTGTGAGGTCGCTATGATAACACAGAATTTCATCTCTAGATACGGCTATTGTTTCGGGAACTATTGCACTCCTTTGCAAATTTTGGTTTGTGTGTCAGCCTGTGCGATTTGCTAATGTGTGCAATGTGCGTGGGCTGTTTATTTATCATTGTTTTTTGGATTCACTAAATTACTGATTTACGTAATTTATTTTACAAAAATATTCAGCTAGTTTTCAACAATTGTTAAATTACGATCAACCACCGTTTAAGGTGAACTGTACGCTTCACAGGCCATGGTTATTCCCTGCCTATTCGCAAAGCACCCGCAAATACGAACGGTGGCTTGTCAATTACGAACGGTTTATATTGATTACTGCTTGGATCATTTGATTTACTCGGCTGCTTAAGTCGTGTAATGAAGGTTGTATGTAGTCTACGCCTCTGCTTAAGTTGAATAATGATATCCGAAAGCGGTTTACGCTTCTGCTAAAGTCGAATAATGTAATCAGAATGTAGTTTACGCTACTGCTAAAGTCGTATAATGATCGTCGAAATTGGTTTACGCTTCTGCTTATGTCATTTAATAACGGTTGAAAGCGATTTACAGTTCTGCGAATGTGGTTTAATGAGGGTTGCAAACGGTTTACATGTCTGCTGATGTTGTTTGATGCTTGTTGTAACTGGTTTACGCAGCGTACGAGTTGGTTTACTGTTGGTTGGTTTCGGGTTTCGGTTGGTTCAATCTTCCTTACTTGGTTGCGTAAATGGCCGAATGCTGTTGGCGTGGTGTTTGGCGGACTGCTTGTTCGTTTCGGAAGCAGGTAGCGAAATGGGGCGGATAAACTTGCCGGAACGCATCGATAGTCGTAAGCAGGATCCGGCTTGCCGCAACTGAAAAGCTGGATACCATCTGGCGATTGGGCTCCGGCGAGCCGCGGCCTGAGCGTGCCGAAATCATAAATCAATACTGAACTTGGTGAAAAAGCCCTGCTCCGGGCCCGGCAGAGCTTCGCAAAAAAAGGGCAACTGATCGAAAATCAGCTTTCCGAACACAAGACAGGACTCGAAACCTTCCGTTCAAACAATAAAAACAGGAGCTGACAGCCGCTTAAAAATAAAAAGCCCGACCATGGCGGTCGGGCAAAATATCTTAACTCAGATCGGATCGTAATCAAAGATTTGAAAACAAGTAAAACATCAAGAAGATGCCACCGATTATGATTATGAGCGTTACTAATAGTGACAACATGGAGGAGGAAACAAAGTGATTATTGTCCAGCTGTTTCTCATTTCTTTTGTATTGTAAAAAAGCCAGGATTGTAATTACGACACCTATAGCGACCATGACTACGCCAACCATTGAGGAATACCCTTTTGATAGAAAATCCTCTGTTTCAAAAAATAATGAGAGTTGTTTTAAAAACAAAGAAAACTTCACAATGACAAAGCCGAGTCCCATTAAAGCAATACATGTTCGTATCCAGGCAAGAAAGGTTCTCTCGTTAGCCAGATGTTCTCTTGATCTTTCAATGGAGTTTTTTTCTTCTAAGTTTTCCATAGCGTTTTTGAATCTGTTTTCTCGATGTATGTACTGTCTGCATGAACGACAAAAGACATTCTGGTATTCTCTCGCAGCGACCGGCTACGATGTTAAATGTATGAATTATAATTCATATGGTTAATCGATCGTAAAATCAGGATTCCGATCATAGATAAAATCTGGTAGGCTATCGCCTGAGTCAACAAACGTTTGCCGTTTAAAGGCTTAAGCAGTGTTGTTAATCGGAAAAGCGCTGATCAGTCCAACGAAACAAACCTTGCAGCGCCAAGGATCAATGTTGGAGATGATTCGGAACGCTTCAGCGGAATTCAATCCTTCACCCGGGGAGAGGTAAAGGTCTTTACCGACTACCTCAACACCCGGTTCAGCCGCTGTGCCTCGCGCGGAACGGGCGCTTAATGATCAGCACAAGCGCTTCGTTTTTAATCAATTATAAAATCTGCTCCAAATGAAACAATATGTGCTTTCAGTCCGGTTGTTCGTTCATAATAATTATAGTCGAGTGTCAAACTTTTTAAGCCGAATTTCCAGACATGAGATTTTGTAAAAATATCCGTGTATTTCGCGCCCAGGCCTAGTTGTTTCGTGTCATATTTCGACAAATCAAAATCGGACGTGTAATATTCATCCGTTGAGAGATGTGTTTCGTAAGGAGCAAAATAATCTGCTTCGGTTTGCGTATAAAAACGATAATTTGGATAAATGGTAAATTTTCGCCCAATTTTTATCGCTAATTCCGCGTCAATGGTATGCGATTGTATGCCCCAATCGTCGAAATAATAACGGTAATAAGTACGTAAAACAACTTTTTCTGTCACGTATTGATTTAACCTTATGCCTATTGGGATTTTCAGTCGGCTATTGGGAAGTCGTTCAATGTCATCGGCTAATTGAAAAACATCGCGATTCCGTTCGTCGGTATAAACTGGAATACTAGATGCGTTACCAATATAAAAATTGTCGATATCAGCAAAATAAACCCGTTGCATCGGGTTTGCCAACCACCCCGTTTGATACACGATATCAGAAAAAAGAGATAGCTGAGTTGTTTTACCGAGTATTTGGGAAAGACTAATTGTTGCGGAATAAGTATTTCGTTTTTTGTCATCAATTAATTTATCCTGCGAAGGTCTCCAGGCATTTTGCGAAAACTTATCAATAATGTCTCCGTTTTGATTCAATATATCGGTGTCTTGAAAAAAATCTGAATTAAGATTTCCATTATTTTCAATATAGGTTTTTATTTCTGTCGGGTAAACTGGTCTCCAGTTATCGAGATAGACATTCGACTTTATTCCTAATTCTGTATTTTTTCTGTTAAAAAGCTTTACTAAACCAAGTCCTCCTCCCAGCGAAAAGTAATCATATTCATTCGAGACACTCAAATTTCCACTGTAAATGGAATTTCTGTCTTTGGAGTAATGACTGTATGATGCAGCTAAATTTGCCCAAACATCTTGGCGCGAGGCTCCTGAAGATGCTGCCCATGGTGTGCCTGTATTCACACCTGCCTCATTATCATGGTCGTCATCATCATCATGGTCTTCATGGTCATCATCGTCATCATCATCACCTCCGTTTGATGCCCCCGACCAAGGGTTTAAATTACTGGACGATGCTGATGTGTATGCGGATACAGTTCCATCGATCGTTAAAACACCATTTTGTTTCACGGGTATGGAAACGTGAATGTTAGTCGCATAGTCATTGAGTTGTTCAGAGCCGATTCCTCCCGTTACAGCGGCATTTTTACCATCCTGAGTATAGAAACTAGTTAATATACTCAATTCGGTATTTTCCAATGCTCTTTTATGAAAAGCTGTACTATCTGTGTCCTGTTGAGCAAATAGGCAAAAAGGCAAGAGGACAATAAAACTTATTAGAATGATTTTCATACGATTGACGCTTTTAATTACAACCACAGCCACCTCCTGATTTTCCGCCATTTCCTCCCGATGCCCCTTCACGATAAACTTGAAAGGCGGTATGAAATTTTTTCGCGTTTCGATCTGTCAACGTCATATCGGGATCGTTAATAGATACCATTTCGTAGGGTTTCACGGCTACGCAAGAACTTAAACTTACGAGTATTAAGAAGATTAATACAATAAAACTAATTCGCTTATTCATACGATTAAAATTGAATGTTTTGAATGGCATAATATGGAACCCGCAGGTATCTTAATTCGACTCCCGGCTCAATTATTCTACCTGCCCGTTTCATTGATCTTTATATTTTGAGATTGAAAAATAGTGCCCTCCGTGTCAATAATAATACATTCCACCTTGGGTAATTGATTTACGCGGTCTAAGCCAACTTCTACACCCATTACAAAAATAGAGGTAGCTAAGGCATCGGCAAGTTCAGCACTTGGCGCAAATACAGTTACGCTAATAATGCCTTGAGAAGGATAGCCCGTTTTGGGATTGATGATATGGGCATACCGAATGCCATCAAACTCAACATATTTCTCGTAATCACCACTTGTAACTACGGCTCCTTGTTTCAAGGGAAGTAGAGCAAAGGCTTTGTTTTTATTCATCGGGTTAGTAATCGCAACGGTCCATTCGGTACCATCGGGTTTCGTTCCCCAGGTATTCATATCGCCGGAAGCATTAATGATTCCGGCAGTAACACCCATTTCCATCAATAATTTTTTGGTTTTATCTGCTGCATATCCTTTCCCAACAGCTCCAAAGCCAATTTTCATACCCACTTGAGGTAAGAATACGGTTTGATTTTCAGGATTTAAACTAATTTTTTGGCACCCCACTTTCTCTACCGATTTTTGAATTTCTTGTTTCGTTGGCATTAGTGTCATAGTTCCGTCAAACTTCCAAATCTTATCCATTGACGCGTAACTAATATCAAAAGCCCCGTCGGTAACTGACGAAATAGCGATCGAACGAGAAATTAAATCAAACAGCTCTTGATCTACTTTTACAGGCTGAATGCCTGCATTTTGATTAATTTTTGACGTTTGTGAATTATTGTCCCAGGAAGAAATCAATTTCTCAATTCTTGAAATTTCGGCTATCGCAGTTTCAATATATTTGTCTCCTTCGGTAGCGTTCATTGCAACAACTGTAATGTCGAACCTGCTTCCCATTAAAAGAACAGTTTTATTGAACGCTTCTTGAGCCTGACAAGTTATTACCTGAAAAAGGATTAAAAAGAAAAAGGTCTGCTTCATGTTTTTATTTAGCCAGGTTATTTATATGCTCGATATACTCTTCGGGCGACAGCTTTTTATACCCCGTATTGCCTAATACCTTTTCATTTTGATCGATAATTACGACGGATGGGAAATAGCCATTTTGATTGTATTTTTCAGCAAGTTTCGCGTTCTTTTCCTCTTGTTCTTTCGGCAATTTATTCGCTTTTCCCCTCGGAAAGTCGGCTCGCACCATTACAAAATGGTCTTCAGCATAGTTTTTAAATGTCTCACTCTCCCAAATCTCTTTTTCCAACTTCATACAGGGGGCACACCAATCTGAACCAGAGAACACTAAAACAATAATTTTATTCGAATCCTGAGCTGTTTTCAGTGCGTTGTCAAAGTCTAATTCCCAATTCTGAGAATAGACTAGCGATAATTGTCCTGCAAAGAACAGAAGTGTTAAAATCAATTTCATTTTTTTCATTGTCGTGCATTTTTCATTAAACGACATTTTTGTCTTATTAGTATTTGCGCTGACAATTACAGATCTGAAATCGTTGGGGATCGCGGGCAACTTCCCTGTCCAAATTACAATCAACCACCGTAAAATGACAATTGTACGCTTCACAAGCCATGGCTATCCCCTATTCAATAGCAATGCGCCCGCATAAACGAACGGTGGCTTGTCGATTACAAACTTTTTAAATTGATTCCTGCTTGGATCATGTGGTTTACGCTTCTGCCAATGTCGTGTAAGAACGGCCGGTGGCCTGGCTGTTCGTTTCGGAAGCAGGTAGCGAAATCCAGAATTCACTTCCTTTACCTTCGGTGCTATTCACCCAAATTTTACCGTTGTTTTTGCTTACAAATTCGTTACACAGAAGCAGACCAAGACCGGTGCCTTTCTCGCTGCATGTACCCAAACGCCTGACGTCTTTTTCAATCTCGAATAGGCCGCTTCTAATTTCGTCTGTCATTCCAATCCCGTTGTCCTGAATACAAAGCTGAACCTCGCCTGCCGTAGCGACACTATGGAGGTGAATTGATCCGCCACATTGGGTAAATTTTATGGCATTGTTGAACAGGTTCGAGATCACAATTTCAATGGTCTCATTATCGACCCACACAGTCGGGTTATCGTGTATTGATAGTGTCACCTTAAGTTTCTTTAAAGCGGCAGCACTTTTGTAAGCCGAAATCCCGGTTTCAACCAACCGGGTCAGCGAATGTCGCTTTTTAAATAGAGGCCTTCGCTCTTGTTGCGATAAAGCCCAGTTTAGAAGGTTGTCTAACAGTTTTTGAGTCGATTTTGATGAATCGCTGATGATGGCAATCATGTCTTTTCGTTGCTGGTCATTGTACGAGTCATACGACTGGGTTAGTTCGTCGCTAAATCCGATGATCGCATTGAACGGACTTCTTAAATCGTGCCCTATAATGGAGAAAAATTTGTCTTTGGTGACATTCAACTGCTTGAGGTTTTCCTCACTAATTTCCAACTCCTTCAGACTGTTTTCCAGTTGTAATTTTTGGCTGTTTATAATCGAGTTTTGACTTTCAAGAACCTGCTTATTTTTCCTTATTCGCAGAAACAGATACCCGACAACGACAATAATGCACAACAGCAATAAGATAATGCCAATGGCATACTTAAGCCGATACCTCATGCGAATGGATCTATTTTCGGCGACTTGTTCTTTTAGCTTATGTTCTAAGATCTGACGTTCTGACTCGACCTTTATTTTTTGCTCTTTTTCGAATTCACCAATTAAAACGGCAACTTCCTTATTCTTTGTTGAATCTATCGCGCTATTTCGTTCCAACAATAGCTCATAGGCCTTATTGTGCATACCCAAATTTGCATAGGCAATGGCCTGCGATTCATATATTTTAGGCAAATCATCTCGAATTCCAATCGAATCGGATAGCGCTAAGCTTTTCTCAAAATATCGAATACACTTCTTGTACCGCTTTTGCTTTAACAACAATTCGCCTTTCCGGGAATAAGCGGTTGCTAAATATTGAGGCAATTTACCACGCTTGCTTTTTCGAATTGACTGCTCGATAAAATAGGAAGCCGAATCGAAGCGGTTAATTGTCGTATAATACCTCGATAGTGACAAATCTAAATTCACCGTTATGTAGTTTCCATCTACTTGCGGAAGGAGTTCCAACACTTTTTTGAAGTCCTGCGCCGCTTCTGCATATTGGTTATTTTCAACCCTTACTGTTCCAACATTTGCGAACCCAATTGCCATTTCGTAGAAGTTTTGCCACTGGACTTCCATATCCAACGATTTTTGGAAATAGAACAAAGCGGATTCATGGTTGTCGAGAAACCGGTAGATTGCTCCTATGTTATTGTAGATAACTGAAAGGCTGGCAGAATCGTTCAGCTGTTCGGCAAGATGGAGTGCTTTGAGGTTATATTCCAGACTTTTTAATTTATTGGAGCCATACGAGTAGATAAAACCCAACCCCCGGTAGCAACTTAGAACATTCGACGAATCGTTTTCGGAAACAAAAAGGGGAATGGCAGAATTGAAATTTGTGATCGCATTTTTCAATTCTCCCTTTTGAATCATGCCTCGGGCAATGTAGGAATGTGCCGTTGCCTGCCCGCTTGTAAATCCAACTTCTTCAGCTAAAAACAACGCTTTATGACTGTAAAAAAGCGAACTGTCGGTGTTAAAACCCCCAAATAAATAGGCAATCTGATTGTAATTATCGACTTGCTGATTTTTATTTAACTCAACTCGATTTCGCTTTTTCAGGGAATCAATTTGAAGTTCCTCTTGCGCGTAACTATTTAACGTGCACAAGAATATAAAAACAACGAAATAAAACATCATGTGTTTTGAAAGCACTTTACTCATTCCACTTGTGTAAAGCCTGTAAATGTAGAAAAAAAAATCCTCGAATGGTATGATCACATAGTGGGTTTGATTTTGCTAAAAACCGAAGTTTGTTGCTATTTGTGAAATTTGGGGTTTCATCGAAGTCAGACGCTTTCCCGACCGGCAGGTGTACCGGGAGCCAAAATGAAAAGCAAAACAGCAGATTGGGTGACACGAACTTGAGTAGCGCCAACAGGTGCGACTCAAGTTCGGTTAATGCCGGCGAGAAATCTGCCTAAAAGAAAAAATTGGTGGTGTTGCTCTATTTCGTAAAGCGATCGTCCGAACGCTGGTTGTGAGCCATGAGCTCATCTTTTTCGTCCAGCCACCCGGAAACGGCATCGGGACGATTATCGGTTTGGCGGAAAAACGGCTTGATATCCAGCAGAGGTGTTCCATCAAGCATATCGGCTCCTTCAAAATAAACCCGATTTCCTTCTACCTTGATCAGCTTCACCGTTGACAGCCCGATCGCATTGGGGCGCTTGGGCGAACGGGTGGCGAAAATACCATGCTCCCGGTTGTCCATAAACGGTTTCACCATTAGCTCACAACCTTTCACCTCGTGCAAATAATAAATCAGTGTGAGGTGCGAAAAACCATCCAGATCAGTCAGTCCTTCCTGTAAATCGGGCGTCAATTCAATCATGCCTTCAACTCCTTTAGCGCCAACAGGCTGAATGGGCATGTTTACCAAGTCGGCATGTGGCGTACGGATAAGGCCAATGGGCTGAAAGCTGATCGATGGGAAATTAGTCGCACTCATGCTAGTTCGTTTTTAATTGGGCTTACTTTTCCAGATCGAATACATAGCGCACATTGGGGTATTCCCGCTCCAGTTCTTTTTTGACGAAATGCTCGATATCCTTCAGCTGAGCTAAAAATTCGGTCGTTGTTTTTCCTCCGAATCGGGTAATATTCAGAATAAACCTGAAATTCAGATTTTTATGATTCTGAACATTGTTCAGCGTATCGAAAATCACCCGTTGAATATCGTACAACAAGCGAGTCTCGTCCATATTGCCGATAAAGAATACGATGCTTTTACTGCCTTCAATTTGTTCTTCCGTTTCCATGGCATTTGCCGAACTTTCCTCGAAGTCCGGAGCACTATGTTTCAGGAAAATATTGTCTTCCAGGTTGCTGTACTGCAGACGCCCTATTTTGTTCAAGCTCTGTTCATCAATCGGCTGATAGTACACCATCCCCTTTTCCAATCCGGTATGATAGCCCTTGTACAACCAGTAAGTCAGCGTTTTCTCTTTCACCTTGGTAGCCGCTAAATCAGTCATTACAAATGACGTGGCGTTCGGATACACAGCTAAGGTTTTTTGAACAAATTCATTGGTGAATTCGGCCATTACCTGTTCGGCAATCAAATGGCTGCCCGAAAAAAGGAACATACTATTCCGATGCGCGAGTACACTCGTTTCTTTCTGAGTTTGCAGGTGATTCACCTTCCGAATCAGTTGTTTCAATTCAAGGGCCGACTTTAAGTAATCCATTTTTTGTTGAACTTTGGCACGAAAATATTCAATAAAGCCCGTTCGTACCCTATTTTTAATTGAATGTGACAAAATGAAGCCCATGTTTTAACGTTATATTAATCGCAACCACAAATATGACCCCACATGCTAAGGAACAAACAGACTGAACATTTACCGATTTACAGAAAAGGAAATGAGATTTACGAGGTAGTTTCCAAAATTGCCGACTTAATTCCGGATGATCATGAAAAACTTCAGTTTGTTAAAACCGAAATTTTAACCGATTCGCTGATCCTGATGGTGAAAGTTGCCGGAGCTGAAGCGTCTTCGTTGTACGATATCAAAATGGAATGCGCCACCATAATCCGGAAAGCCGCGCACAACCTAATAATACATTACCACAGCCTTGAGATGTTCGGTTTTGAAGAAATTGAATACTATACAATCGTGCGTGATCTGCTCGAAGAATACCGCTTGCTTTTTATTGATTGGGTTGCTTCGTTCGATATCACCAATTACACCATCGACCGTTGGGGTTTGTTCAATCCCCCCGGGGTTGGTCCATTCGATCACGATCCGGACGATGATATTCCCTTCAATCCCGACGATTTCTACTTTGAGGATTAAAAAAAAAGCCCCCCGCAATGCGAAGGACCAATCAAATCAATCTATTTCAATCTAATTTCTAAAACGCCTACCGGTTGTGGAGGCAAGGCAATTGTTGTCTCGGCCTGCCCTTGCGCCACCTTCTGGAAATACAGATCCAGTTTATTCTGCCGGCGTAATATTTCAGTATCGTAAGAGGGCTCCCAGCGATCAACCGGATAGGGACTGATGATTTGCGAAGTCCACTCCGGATTATCGCTTAACACCGATGTTGAAAGGACAACATTGTTCCCCTCCTCTTCATCGCGATAGATTAGCACCAATTGCTGCGCATCGCCAACCTTTAGAATCATCAGTTGCGGGCGGCTAACCGGGATACTTCGGGAGCCAACACCCCCCAACTCGAAATCAAGCTCGCGGTTGGTTGCAACCGATGATTTCCACACGCCTTCCTGCCGGTAAATAATATGAAACTGGGTACAAATGTCGCCCTGTGCCTTATAATATGTGGCAATAAAAGGATTACCGGCAGCATCAGTTGTCATCGATGTTTGGTTGATCAGGTTACTGCCTTGCGGAATTACTTTCACAACTTCGGCAGTTGTTGCATTAATCGGCAGTTGGTATTGTTCGCCGGTCGATTTATACCAGCTGCGACCGCCATCTTTAGAGCAAGCGTATGACATGTCGTGATTGGAATGAACATCAGGCGTTTCGCGCCAAACCCACGAAACATGAATGGTTCCGGCAGGATCGACATACATTTGCCAATAAGCATTGCGCTGTCCTTCGCCATCAATTAAACTGGTCTGCAAACGCGACCAGCTTTTGTCCTTCAGGTCATATCGATTCAGTACCAAATTACCATTTCCGGAACCGCCATCGCGATAGGCGAACAACAGTCCACCATCGGCCATGGCATAAAACTCGGGGTAAGAAACCACCGTTTCATTTTCACCGGTCATCGAAATCATCTCTCCCAGTTCAAGTCCTTCGGGTTCCAGGCTGCGACAATAGTGCAGTTGGTTATTATGGTGATCCCAACTAAGATGCAAATAACCATCACCATCCACCATCAGACTGATGACATTGTGCGCATCACGAACATTGCCGGAATATTGCGTTTGGTGAAGCTCCCAATAATCGGAGCCATGCTTTCGACGCGCCAACACCACATGAGCAGCGCTGTCGTAATAGGCTACAAACTGAAAGTTGGCCGATGATACGACGGAGTTTTTACGAAAAATGGTTGCGTTCACGCTGTTTTCGGACCAAGCCAGACCGATTGGTTTCAGTGTGGCCGAAAATTCCGTTGCCGGATTCGTTTCTATTGGAGATGAACAGGACATCAGCCCCCAAAAAACCAATACAGCAAAAAAATACAATTTGAATTTCATGGTTTTATATTAACAAAGTGGTGCTGTCCCAAAAGTCATAAATTCTCTGCATTGTCACCCTGAATTTATTTCAGCATCTGACGATCAGTATGTTGAGATCCCGAACCCCCGTCTGCCGCCGGGCAGGGAGTTCGGGATAACCTGAGCCTGAACTTTTGGGACATCCCCTTTTTTTTAGTTGTTCTATTTTGTTGGTTTCAATATAAAACTATAAGAATAGGCTTTTTCTTCCAACCGATATTGTTTGTGTGTCCAGGCTCCCCAGCTGTCATCTCCGCCAACACCGCACTGTTCCAGGTCGATGTGCAGGAAAACATCAAAACGCGAATGAACATCGGCTGCATTTTGCTGTTTTTTAGTCAATCCCGGATCCAGATCAGCCGATTCGAAATGAAGGGCACTGCCGCTTAACGGTTGTAAACCTTCAACTTTCAAACCAGTACCCGCTTCATTGGTAAGGCTCATCCACCGAACATCGGTTTTATAACCATTCTCCTGAGGACGAATATAGGGCACGTACTGATCGGCGACCTCACTTGAGTAAACTCCAAGGAAAGCAGCAGAACTGCGGTCGTTATAGTTCTCCCAGGGCCCACGGCCGTAGTAGCTAAACTGATCGTAATCGCCCGTCAAACGAACCACCATACCAAAGCGTGGCATATCGGGCAAATTGTCGACGCCGGCTTTGTAATCCACATCAACTTTCACGCTACCGTCTCCATTCATGGCATAAACCAGTGTATAGCTTGAATGTATATCCTTCAGCAACAATTCGCTGGTCACAACAACCGTATTTGCTGTTTCTTCCACCGTAATGCGTTTCAACTCACGATTTAAGCCGGCTGCCCGGTAAACATTACACCGAACAGGCATTCCGTTACCAAAATCGTTGTCGGTCGGTGCACGCCAGAAGTCGGGAGTCAACTCTGAGCTAATCAGCAATTGACCATCAGCAACCATCCGCCCGAGCAAACCGGAACGTTTGCTGACGATCACCTGAACACCATTGGCTTCCAGTGTAATCTGACGATCATGTTCTTTCACGGTCGGTTTAGCGGTTGAAGCTTTGGGAGCTACAAAGTAATTGTTGTTTTCAAAAGCGATTTCATCGCGTGCAACTTCGTGACCAGCAGGAACAAGGTTTTTGGCGTCCCTGGTATAGGCATAAACGTTCAGGGTGTATTCAACACCGGGTTCAGTTTTCACTTCAGGCAAACCGATTTTCACGTTTTGAGTTTCGCCGGGTTTGGCAGAACTTGTGAATTCACCGGCTGCTGCTTGTTCGCCATTTTTCAGTAAAATCCATTTAAAGTTGAATTCACTTAAATTGATGAATGAATATTCGTTGTAAACGGCCAGTTCACCTTTTAACAAGTTGACAGCGCTGACATGAATGCTCTGATACTGGTGTTTCACTTCCATCAATCCCGGATGTGGCGTGCGATCAGGAAAGACGACTCCATTCATACAGAAGTTTTCGTCGTGCGTGTATTTGTAACCGCCAATATCGCCACCATAAGCCCAGAAGTTGAGGCCTAATGAGTTTGTTGCTTCCAGGCCCTGGTCAACCCAGTCCCAAATGAAGCCCCCCTGCATGTGTGCACTGGAGCGGATCAGATCCCAATATTCTTTAAAATTACCGTTACTGTTGCCCATCGCGTGCGAATATTCGCACATGATAAACGGACGTCCCGGGTTTTCCCTTTCAGCATACTCGTGCATATTTTTCATGCGTGGGTACATCGGGCAAACGACATCGGTATTTTCATTTTCTCCGGCTTGCTCAAACTGAACCAAACGGGTATTGTCCCGCTCCTTAATCCACTTATAAGCATCGTGAAAAACAGGGCCGTTTCCACACTCATTTCCCAAACTCCAAAGAATAACGGAAGCATGGTTTTTATCGCGCTCCACCAAACGATGAATACGATCCATGTGAGCAGCATGCCACTCGGGTAAATAAGCCGGGTGCTTCGATTTGTCGAACCATCCTTGCAACTCCGCTCCCATGGCATGCGTTTCAATGTTCGCTTCGTCAACCAGGTACAAACCATACTGATCGCAAAGAGAGATCCAAAGCGAACTGTGCGGATAATGAGAAGTACGAACTGCATTGACATTGTGCGCTTTCATCACTTCAATATCTTTCAGCATAGTTGCTTTATCCACATAATGACCGGTAGTTTGATTGTGCTCGTGCAGGTTCACCCCTTTCACCAAAACGGCTTTCCCATTTACCAGCAGTTGACTATTCTTCAGCTCAACGGTGCGGAAACCAATTTGCTGAGAAGTCGCTTCAAGTAAGTTTCCGTTGGCATCATATAACGCAAGGAGCAATTGGTATAGGTTTGGTGTTTCTGCGCTCCACGGGTTCACGCCCTTTACCGTTGTGGCAGCTGAAACAGTTGCCAAAGCATTCGCCCCGGCTTTCCAGCTTTTCTTAGTGTTATAAATCTGCTTGCCGGAAGCATCGAGAATTTGAACCTGCAATGAACCGGAAGCTGCCTTGGCACTGTAGTTTTTCACGTCCAATTCTACTGAGAACGTTCCGTTTTTATAGGCTTTATCCAAACCAGCTTTGGCAAAGAAATCGTCAATACGAACCTGATCGGTGCTGGTTAGATAAACATCGCGGTCGATACCCGAAAGGCGCCAGAAATCCTGGTCTTCCAGATACGAGCCATCGCTCCAACGGTAAACTTCAACCGCCAAATTATTGGTCCCCTTGCGGACGTAGTCGGTAATATCGAACTCCACCGGGCTTTTGGTTACCTGGCTGTAGCCTACTTTTTCACCATTCACCCAAACATACATGGCCGAAGTACCAGCCTCGAAGTGCAGAACCACCCGACGACCATCCCAATTGGCCGGTAAATCGAAGCTGCGTTTGTACGAACCCACGGGGTTGTGTTTGTGATCAATGAAGGGTGGGTTTTTCGGAAAAGGATAAGTGATGTTGGTATAGATCGGCGTTCCATATCCTTTCAGTTCCCAGTTCGAAGGGACCTCAATATGATTCCAGCCACTTACATCGTAACTTTCTTTGTAAAAATCGACCGGTCGCTGTTCGGGTGCATACACCCAGTTGAACTTCCAGCTTCCATTCAAATTCAAAACGAAAGCCGATTCGAATTTGTCGTTTTTTAAAGCCGAAGCTTCATCAGCGAAAGGAATAAAATGCGCCCGTGGAGCTTCTTTATTAATTCCAAAAACAGCCGGTTTTTCCCAGTCGTTCGTCGACTGTGCCTTTGTGGTAATTGAGAATAAAATTAAAAGGAAATAAATTAAATTTTTCTTCATGGTTTTCTATATCGTTTGATTGTTTCACTATTGCTTTTCTTCTTCCTGAAGTAGTTTCTTCATGCGCATCAAAGCTTCCACGTAATAGTAATCGGCATAAGTTAACGGCACGTCAACCTCTGTTCCGTTAGGCATGTGCCCAACACTGTGTTTGAGTATGAAGTTCGCGTTTGCACCCAATTCGGCCCGGTAAGCCGGAGAACTTAAGCTTCTCAACTGAGTCTCGGCGACAATCAGGTAATCTTGCGATTTTTCAGCTGGAACATAACCGCTCAGTTCAATTAAAGCAGAACAAATCAATGCTCCGGCTGAAGCATCACGCTTCGCGTTTGGGACATCCGGGGCATTAAAATCCCAGTATGGAATTTTGTCTTCCGGCAAATTCGGATGATTCAAAATGAAGTCGGCAATACCTTCGGCTTGTTCCAGGTAAACTTTGTTGCCGGTTTCGCGGTACATCATGGTATAACCATACAAGCCCCAGCCCTGACCACGTGCCCAGGCGGAATCGTCGGAATAACCCTGAGCGGTATTTTTCTTTTCAACCTGACCGGTAATTGTGTCATAGGAAATAACATGGTAGCTGCTGAAATCATCCCGGAAATGATTCTTCAGTGTTGTGTTCGCATGGCTTTCAGCAACATGACTGTAAACGGTATCGCTGAAGGCTTTGGATGCCCATTCCAGCATCTCCAGGTTCATCATATTGTCGATAATTACCGGGTACTGCCACTTGGCGCTCCATGGAGCATAATCCCACGAGCGAATGCAGCCAATGGTTGGGTTGAAACGGGTAATCAGTGAGTTTGAGGCAGTATGAATCACCTCGCTGTAAGCTGTATCTCCGGTTAGACGATAGGCATTACCGAAGCTGCAAAAAATCATAAAACCAACATCGTGGTTGTCGGTGGTGTACTTCTGATCCTCAACGCGCAAGGTATAGTTGATCGCCCAATCTTTCAGGCTATCTGTAGGATTGCTTTCGTACAAATACCAAAGTACCCCGGGAAAGAATCCGCTCACCCACCAGGCTGAACCGCATGTTTCCAATTGTCCTTCAGCGTTGATGGTTTTGGGTAGACGGTCGGGTTGGTCTTTCAACGATTCAGCCATTAAAAGGCTTTGTTGCGTCGCAAATTCCAACGATTCGTTAATCACTTGCGCCAACGGCTTCTCTTTATTCTCCGGTGTTGTGCAGCTGAAAAAAACAGCGAGCAGCAACAAAAAGGAACTAATTTGTTTATGCATGATTTGGGTTTATTTATATAAATGCTCTTTTTAAATATCATCAATTACCTGACAACTGATTAATTTCAGCCTGATTTAACGTTCGGTTATACACTTTACAGGTTTTGATTTTAGTGGCAAATTCGCCGACTTGAAACTGCGTAAATTTAAATCCGTTCATTCCCACTACCTGATCAACAAGGCCATTCAGGTAGCTCTTCAACTCGTAATCCGAATATACAAGCGTTAACCGGACAGAGGTATATTTTACAGGATCGCACCAAGCGCCGTCTGTTGATCGGGGCGCCTCTTTCCAACCATCGGAATTTCCCAAAATGTTCGTGCTGTTAGATGTGCTTTCTTCGCAACGAATAGATGGTTTCATGCTTTCGCCGTTTACCGCATATTCGAAATTATTCGCGCTAAGCAATGTTCCGCTATAAGCCGAAGTATCGAGTTCCAATTCCAGAAAAATTGAATACTCATCCGACTCCGGCATCTGAAATGTTCTGTTTCCTGTTTCTTTCGCGGAATAAGACGCATCGGATACCAAGCCCGAAGTTAGGTCAACGGCTTCCCCTTTCAGGTTGTAATCGGCATAAACTGACGTGCAATATCCCTGCGGACGTTCTTTGCTGACAATCCAATCGTGATAATCTCCATACATCCAGGTCAACTTCAGGGGAGAATCGTTTCGGTTGGGAATGATAAAAGGACGGACATTGTTCAACTTCGAATCTTTCGTTAGTGAGTCTGTTTGACTGACTTCACCTTGCTCATTGATGGTATATTTTACAAGCTCGTAAACTTCTCCGTATTTCCCCGAAACCGGTACAGAGCAGTAGATTTCATTGGGATTTTGATCGTCAATCGCCATTCCGCCACTGTAGCATTTCTCAATGTCGGGCGACTGATGAAAATGGCCGCCGGCATTTGTCAAAAACGTCTTTTGCCATTCGGTACCTGTCCAACGTGCATAATAGTAATCGTGCGAACTTTTGTCCTCGTTGATGCGCACCATGGCGATAACCGGATTTTCATCCTTACCCAGAGTAACCTGCCATAACCAATCGCGCAGCTGTGTATCATCAACAACAGCATTGGTATATTCATCTTCGTAATCCTGTGTTGCTGCTACATGGTGTAATTCATCGCCTATTTTCGAAATCACGCGGCCTGTGACATCTTTTAACTCCATCGAGTTAATGTCGATTGAATTGAAGTAGATATAATTGGGCATCGTAGGATCCGGGTGGCCGGTTGTATAGGCCATATAAATTTTATCCTTTCCGTTGCTGGCATATTTGGCATAGGGCCGTGATGCCGTGGATTGCACGATTTGATTTGGGCCCCAAACCATTTCAACCGCCCCTTCGTCATCGGGCAACGACAGTTTAGCGATTGTCGGGTGCCAGCTTATTCCCCGCCAGCACAAGTAAAAATGATCGGGATCGTCGGACAAAATAAAAGGAGAAGGGTAAGTTGTATTCCGATCGGTTGGGATTGTAAACTCCGGGCCGAGGTCTGTAATATCGCCGGGCTTCCCGGAAATGCGGTAATAAAAGCACGGTTCATCGGTGTGTCGTGAATAAAATACCATGACCCGCTCATCGGGAAGAACCAGGAAGGTCGGATTATTGTGATCATCCGGCTGAAACCAGGATCTGATCAAAACCTCTTGCGTTTTTCCCGTCAGAAAATCATGCTGGCTAGCTTTAATATTTCCATGAATATCGATGTAGCCAATGAACGTTTTATTGATTGTTCCGGCTTCATTCTCATAATGAATCGCCCGGGGATCGGCAAACCAGCACCAGGCGCCTTCGCGGGCTACTTCGTAGCGATCGGTCTTTTTAGTTGCAACCTGTTCTTTTGCTCCCGAACAACTTGTCAGGCTGACGATAGCAATCAACAAGCATAAAACAGTTTGCTTTACACGCTTAGCTTGGCCATTCCCGAAATTTGTAAATGGAAGCCTCATTTTTGTATCAATTTCTAAAGTAGATAAAGCTCCCGTCTCAAAAACGGAAATTTTTTTGCGCAAAAACCGACAATCCTGCATGGAATATAGCTCTTTTTATTTTGGGTTAGAATTTTAGCCGATACCCTTTCTCCTATTGATCCAGGTAACAATAACCGGAGTGCTAATTAAAGCATGTTTAATTAATGACGAATAAAGCTCCTTTAACCCTCAACTCAAAAACAAATTTTACTCAATTAATTTTAGTTTGGACTTTTGGATCATCAAGTATATTCCGGTAAATAGGAAGAGAGCTTAAAAAAATAATTTCCCCCTGCCAATACACCCGTGTTCAAAAAAACATGGTGCAAACGGAAGTTCCGGGTAAAATCGACTTCAATAGTAATATAATCGTAAGCTTTTTCGTGAGGACGGCAAAGAGATCAAAACCGGATGACGTATCTTAAAGTCTTTGAAAAAGATTCGGAACATTTGTAAAACACTAAAATCGAGAGATATCGACGCAAAAACGAATAGTAAGGGCTAACATTTTTGTATAAATTCGTAAGAAAGGAAAACCGACTGCTCCCACATCTGGCAAAAGCTGGTTGTGCAAAATTAACGACATCCGATGAATGTGAATGCTTCATGCAAGGCTGTCAACTATAAAATTCAACATATGGCACAATTCAATTTAAAGATTAATGGAAAAGAATACCAGGTTGATGTTGATCCTTCAACCCCGATGCTCTGGGTACTCCGGGATCATCTCAATCTGGTTGGAACCAAGTTTGGATGCGGAATGGCTCAATGCGGAGCCTGTACCATTCTCATGAACGGTTTCGCTGTGCGTTCGTGTATCACTTTTGTCGATTCAGTTGGGGATCAGGAAATCACAACGATCGAAGGACTTTCTGAAAACGGCGATCACCCGCTGCAAAAGGCGTGGATAGAACATGATGTTCCGCAATGTGGTTATTGCCAGTCGGGGCAAATCATGAACGCTGCCGGCTTGTTGTTGAGTAATCCACATCCCAGCGACGCGGAAATTGAAGCCGCCATGAATGGCAATATTTGCCGTTGTGGCACCTACACCCGGATTAAGGCAGCAATTAAAACTGCGGCCAATTCTTAACGGACTTTCCATTTCGGTCCAATTGTAAATCATCTTTTCTACAGATGAATCACTAATTTAAACCCAAGTGACATGACAATTATAAAAACGAAATTGAATCGGCGTTCTTTCCTAAAAAGTTCTGTTTTAGCCGGTGGAGGCATGCTGATTGGATTTAACTGGCTGGCTGCTTCGTGCGCCGCCGATGCTCCCAAAGGCCTGACGATCCCTGATGAATGGTTCGAAATTAACGGCTATTTAAAGATCGGTGAAAACGGCGTGGTCACGATCATGTCGCCCAATCCCGAAATTGGTCAGAATGTGAAAACTTCCATGCCCATGATTGTAGCCGAAGAACTGGATGTTGACTGGAAAAATGTGATCGTAGAGCAGGCACCGCTTAACACCGACATTTTTAACCGGCAATTGGCCGGAGGAAGTGACTCGATAAAACAGAGCTGGAACGCGCTCAGACTGGCAGGCGCTTCGGCATGTAAAATGCTGAAAGAAGCTGCAGCCCAAAAATGGAATGTGCCGGTTGATGAAATCACCAGCGAATTAGGTGTGTTGTATCATAAAAACAGCGGGAAAAAGGTGAGCTATGGCGAAGTCGCCTCATCTGCAGCCCAACTGCCCGTTCCGGAAGAAGTAGAGTTGAAGGATTTAAAAGATTTTAAAATTATCAGGACATCCAAAAAGAATGTCGACGGATATAAAATCGTGACCGGTCAACCGTTATTTGGTCTCGATTACAAAAAAGAAGGCATGCTGATTGCTATGCTGGAACATCCAACTGCTTTCGGAATGAAACTGAAATCGTTCGACGCAACGGAAGCGAAAGCCATGCCGGGGATTTTAGATGTTTTTCAAATTAAAACCTATAACGACGACTATAAGCAACAATGGTGCGACACGGCTTCGTTCACCGATCTGGTGGCTATTGTCGGTCGCTCAACCTGGGAAGTAATGAATGCCAAGCTGATGTTAACAGTCGAATGGGAACCTTTTTCGGACTATGAGATGGCTGTTGCAGGCTGGGGAGGCGATCAAACAGTTGTTGTACCCTCTGGTCTCGAAAGTTCAGACGGCCACAATGCGAAAATGGCGGCAGCTGCGACAAAGCCAGGTCGGAAAGAGCGAAGGGATGGCAAGCCGGAAGAAGCATTTAAAAATGCGGCTAAAGTAATTGAACGAACTTACACAGCACCGTTTCTGGCCCACAGCCCGATGGAGCCAATGAATTTCGTTGCCGACGTAACAACGGACAATGCCGTATTAATTGGTCCGATCCAGTCACCTGAGTATATGGAAAAAACCTTGTCGGCCCGATTGGGTTTGCCTCTGGAAAAAATTGACATCCAAATGACCCGGATGGGTGGTGGATTCGGCCGGCGTTTGTACGGACACTTTATGGTTGAAGCGGCTTTGATTTCGCAAAAGATGAATGCACCGGTGAAACTGATCTACTCCCGCGAAGATGAAATGACCTTTGGTATTTATCGTCCGGCGTACCATGCGCTTTACCGTGCAGCACTCGATGTCGATAATAATCTCATTGGCTTTCATGTCCGGATGGGCGGTATTCCCGAAAATGCCTTACATGCAAACCGGTTTCCCGCCGGCGCTGTAGATAATTACCTGGCCGATAGCTGGGCCATTGAATCCAACATCAGTGTTGGAGCAATGCGGGCACCGGGCTCCAATTTCAATGCTGTTGCGGAGCAATCATTTCTGGATGAAGTAGCTGAAGCGGCAGGTAAAGACCCGATTCAGTTTCGTCTCGATCTGCTGAAACGGGCTCAGGATAATCCGGTTGGCGAGAAAAATGACTACGATGCAGCCCGCTATGCCGGAGTGCTTGAACTGGTTCGCGAAAAATCGGGCTGGGGAACAGATTCTGCCGCAAAAAAACGTGGGGTCTCCGCTTATTTCTGCCATAGTTCGTATGTGGCCAATGTATTGGACATTGAGTTTGACAATGGCGAACCCATTATTCAGACGGTTTACGCTGCCATTGATTGCGGCATTGTAGTCAATAAGGATGCTGCTGTTAATATGACAGAAGGAGGCATCGTGGACGGAATCGGGCAGGCCATGTACGGTCAACTCACATTTTCTGATGGGCAACCGGATCAAAATAACTTCGATAGCTACCGGCTTATCCGTCATGCTGAAGCTCCAAAATCGATCGAAGTCCATTTTGTGGAAAATGAGATCCATCCGACAGGTCTCGGCGAACCGCCCTACCCTCCTGTAATGGCTGCACTGGCAAATGCTTTGTACAAAGCAACCGGCACACGATACTATCATCAGCCATTCATTAAAAACCAATTTGATTGAACACAACGGGTAAGCTTTTTCAGTAACAAAAATCGTTGACATATGACACACGAAATAAAATGCTTGTTTCAAACTTTAGCCCAATGGCAGCAGTTGAATAAAAAGGCTGTTCTTGTTACGGTTGTCGGCCTGGAAGGCTCTTCTTATCGCCGCCCCGGGGTGCGGATGGTTATCAATGAAAACGGAGATTCAGTCGGAGCTGTCAGCGGTGGTTGTGTTGAAGGAGAAATTTCTCGTCAGGCGCAGACGGTATTCCAACGCGGGACGTCCAAAATGATCACTTATGATGGTCGTTTCCGCTTAGGCTGCGATGGCAATATCCTGATACTCATTGAACCGGTTTTTCTTAGCTATGAATTGATTAACGCTTTTAGTAAAGCATTGAAAAAAAGGCTGCCATTTAGCATGAAAGCCTACTTTAAATCATCCGTTGGTGAATACGAAAATCTGGGCACCTTGTGTGAGCTAAACGGAGAAAGCTACTCACTTAATCCCAACTTTAATCCGAAGAAAATTGAAGATCAGCAATCTTTCGTACAATCGTTTGATCCTCCGTTTCAATTGTACATTTTTGGTGCCGAACACGATGCGGTTCATTTGTGCAAATCAGCCGCCCTGTTGGGGTGGGATGTTACTGTCGTCGCCTCTCCCGACGATTCGAAAACAATCGAATTTTTCCCCGGCGCCAAATCAATTATCACCCCATCCTTCGGGGAAATCAATCAATCGCTGTTTGACAAACAGACGGCAATTGTGATGATGACGCACAGTTTGAACAAAGATGTCCAGTATTTACTGGCGCTTAAGGATGTCACCCCTGCTTATCTCGGTCTACTTGGGTCTGTGAAACGACGAGAGAGAATTTTGTCAAGCCTTCTGGAATTCAACCCCGAACTATCCATTGACTTTTTAGATCAGATCCACGGGCCTGCCGGAATCAACGTGGGAGTGGAAACTGCCGAAGAAATAGCGGTATCTGTCCTGGCCGAGATACTAAGCGTCATCCGCCGACAGGAACCGATTGCTTTACGGAACAAAACAGGTTCGATCCATGGCTGAAATTTCTATTTTACTCTTAGCGGCGGGATCATCATCCCGAATGGGACAACCCAAACAATTGCTCCCCTGGGGATCATACAACTTAATTGAGTTTCAAATTCAGCAGTTGCTGAATACCGGGTATCCCGTATTTGTCGTGCTTGGTTCGCAGTCAGCGCAAACCAGACCATTTGTCGAAAGATATCCGGCTACTGTCTTATTGAATAAGGATTGGCCGGCAGGTATGGGAAGTTCTATTTCCGCGGCAATCACTCAAATGACCAAAAAATTTCCGGAAACCGAAGGCATCTTGATCACCCTGATTGATCAGCCCATGGTCTCCGCAGTACATCTGAAAAAAATGATCGAAAACTTCAACCCAAACAGGATCGTCGCATCGCGATCGAAAAACGGTTGGCAGGGCGTACCCGCTCTTTTTGGTAAAAGTTACTTCGATGATCTCAAGAAATTAAATGGCGAAAAAGGGGCAAAAAGATTGATTACTGACAATAATGAATGGGTGATTTGTGTAGATTCCGACAGTGAACTCGAAGATATGGACACCCGTGAAAAGTATCAGGAAATGCTGGCTGCTTTTTTAAAAAGTCAATCTGCCGGCTAATGAAACTGCCATTAAAACTGCAAGTTCCAAACACATATCAGACCTGTTTTACAATCGATGCATGAGCTGACAATTACCGGCGGCAACATAGAAAGAAAGGCTGCCCGAAAATTTCTCGAACAGCCTTTCGCTTAGATCTATAGAACCATTAACTGATCTGAAATTGCATATTTATTAGTTACTTCTTCCGGATTCAGTTCTGCGAGACGATTAATATCCGTCGTTTTGTCCAAGATCGGCGTCTTTATTCAAGTCGATTTCAGCTTGAGGGATCGGGAACAACACATGGTGAGCTTCCAACCCGTTTGTTGTTTCGATGTTTCCATTAGCCAAAGTAGTCGTTCCGTTCAACCTCGTGGCACGTTCAATTAGTGTTCCGGTGCGAATTAAGGTTTCCCGACGATTTTCCTCAGCTAACAATTCCCGAGCACGTTCATCCAAAATAAAATCGAGCGTAATGTCGCCTGACGTAACTTCGGGAGCCCGAGCACGATCGCGCAATTCATTGATATCATCTGCTGCACCATCCAAATCATTTTGTCTGAAACGTGCTTCAGCTCTCAACAGGTACGTTTCGCCCAAACGCATCAAAACAAAGTCCTTCCACATCCCATAACCAAAGGTATCACGCGGGTCGAAATGTCCCCATTTTAAGGTGTAAGGTGCCAATTTGTATATGGTATCCAACGCATTCACTTTCAATGTTCCGTAAGTCCCCCCCAAATCAAAGGTTACGTCCTGACCATAGGGAACCGGCTGACCATAAACCACCGCATACTTGGCATCCGGATTATTGAAATAGTGCTGGCGGTGCAGACTATACCGTGAATTTCGCATATCACCATCATCATACAATTCATACACAACCCAGTTGTTTAAACGAACACGACCTAATCCACGTCCTCCAAGTGTATCGCAAGGAGTCATCCCCGGCACATCGTGATAGCCACCACCCCATACGCGACGTTGTTGTGGATAATTAGTGCTTCCACCGGGTACATCCGCTGGATTCTCCTGTTCCAAAATCCAAATTGCTTCCGTGTTTCCCTGGTTACGCCGTTGCTTGCCAACACGGAACATATCCGAGAACGCATCGCCTCCATTGCTTGTATCTCCGTATCGTTCTGTAATGAGGCTAAATTTACCTGAGGTAATAATGGCTGTACATTGCGTTTCGGCATCAGCATATTTTCCAACACGTAGATAAACCGTAGCCAACAACTGGCGAGCCATCGATTTATTCGCGCGAGCTTGGCTTACGGCATCAATATCTCCGAGATTGTTAATTGCGTAAAGCAAATCACTCTCAATTACGGTGTTGATTTCAGAAACTGCATTGCGCGTGAAATCTGTTTTCGGTTCAGTCAGCGGAGCGGTCAATAAAGGAACATCGCCCCAAAACGTTACCAGCTGGTTGTAAGCCCAGGCTCTGAAGAATTTTGCTTCGGAACTGTAGGCAGCTACTTCTGCTGCGGTCATGTCGGTAGCACTCGTTTTGTCAGCATTACTGATCATTACGTTCGCGTTGTTGATTAACGTATAGAGGTAATCCCAGTATTTCTCGGCGGCAGCGTCCGTTGAAGTTAAGCTTTCATAATTGAAATAAGGGCGTGCATCACCATTCGACCGCCCCATTGGCGCCCAAAGAATATCAGTCCCTAACTGGAACATCCCCAGCCTGGTCTGATCCCAGGTAGTGGTTAACGCTGTGCTGTAATGATTATACAAACCGATCGAAGCAGCTTCAAAACCAAGCTTGTTATCAAGTGTTGAAGGAGCATAGGCATCCAGTACCTCTTCATCCAAAAACGATTTGGAACAGGCCGTGATTATTGTTAGGATAACACCGGCACTCAATATTATTCTGATATATTTTTTCATAATTATTTTCATTTTTTTTCAGGTGCTAAAATTACAAAGTTAGGTTAAGTCCAAATGAAATCGTACGTACAGGAGGGTAATTGTTAGTCCAATTGCCCGATCCCCTTGAATCGTAATTCATTTCCGGATCCCATCCAAACCACTTTGTAAAGGTGTGCAGGTTTCTACCGGTTGCAAAAAGAGTTAATCCGCCGATGTTATACTCATTTAAGAAAGCTTTTGGAACAGAATAACTCAGTGTCACATCTTTTATGCGAACGTAGCTCCAGTCTTCAGCAAAACCATAGCCTCTGACATTTTTGTACGCGGCCAATGAAGGCCAGTAGTTACTGGGGTTATCAGCGGTCCAGTACTCAAAGCCATCAGGGAGGTTGCGGCGCCATGCTTCATCAGCATAAGTCAGGTCACGGTTCGATTTCAAACCACCATGAGAGATCTGAAGGAAGGCGCTTAATGTGAAGTTTTTATAGGTGAATGTGTTTGTAATACCACCGGTCCATTTGGGGTCGGTTCGCCCTAAAATCACTTTATCATCTGAGCTAATCTTACCATCAGCAACATCAGCCACACCGTCTCCGTCGGTATCAACAGTCAGCTGGTCTTTGAATTTCAAATCACCCGCTTGAGACACAGGATCTGAAGTTGATGTATCTTCTCCTGTTTGCCAAATGCCTACCTTCTCATAGTCGTAATAATTTTTCAGCGACTCGCCAATAAACCAGCGGTTACCAATGTCGTCTTTCCCATCACCATAAAGTTCCAGAATCTTATTTCTATAAGTTGAGAAGTTTAGGTCGGTGGTCCATTTGAAATCGGCAGTTTTAATATTTATAGTTTTAATAGTCACATCCAGACCAACGTTCTGCATTTTACCCAGGTTGGCCCAAATGCTTGAATAACCTGTGATTCCGGGTAAATTACGTTTCAATAGAATGTCGCTTGTTTTTGTTTTGTAAACCTCGACTGTACCACTTACTCGGAAGTCGAACAAACTAAAGTCGACACCGAGGTTAGCAGAGTTCGTACTTTCCCAGTTCAGGTTTCCATTCCCCAAACTATTGTACAGGATACCAGTATAGGCTGTTCCTCCAAATGGATACTGAACAGTTGCGGCAGTCGAAGCAGTTTGGTTAACACCAATAGCCATGTTGCCGGTTTCACCGTAAGAAAGACGGAGCTTCAATTGATTTACTGTTGGACTATCCTCCAGAAAACTTTCATTTGCAATATTCCAACCTAAAGCAACCGAAGGAAACAACCCGTATTTATTGGTGTTCGCACCAAAGGCCGAATAACCGTCGCGACGTGCAGTAACAGTAAATAAATAACGGCTATCGTATGAATAGTTGATGCGCCCCATTTGCGAGAGCAAAGTATACTCATCACCTTCCGAATCAACCGACTGAGACACGCCCGCTTTCAAATCGTAGTAAGAAAGTGCATCGTTAATGAATCCTGAAGCGTTTGCCCACGATCTGAAATAGGTTACTTTTTGAGCTGAGTAAAGACCTGTGAAATCAATGTGATGCTTCCCGAAATCTTTGGTGTACGAAAGAATATTCTCCACAACCCAGTTATCAGTTTGCCAGTTCGATACTGCTGCAGTTCCGTTATTATCATTAGCCGCCCGACCAGAATAATTGGCCTGCCTGTAGATGTTATAAATATATGAGGCATTCATCCGGTATTTCAATCCTTCAATTCCCGGCGTTAATTCAACATAGCCGTTACCAGTCAGGTTCAATGCTCTGTCCAAACGATCCTTTGTCAATCCTAACAACGGGTTTGCAAAAAGTTGTTCCGGCGCCATGGGATAGATAATGTAATTGCCGTTTTCGTCGCGCGGTTTTGAAAACGGACTCATGGCATTCGCTTCCAAAAAGTTTACACGGCCACCGTCGTAATTATTATTGGTAAAGAATGCCGACGTACCAACTTTTAAAAAATCATTGATCTTAGCGTCAAGATTAGAGCGGAAACTGGCACGCTTATAGTGATAACCTTTAACTATCCCTTTTTCATCGAGATAACCACCGGAAACGAAATATTGCACTCTATCGGTACCACCTGAAATACTTATGCTATGATCCTGCAGCAATCCGGTCTGCGATACTTCGTCCATCCAGTCGGTTGGCGTATAATTTCCCTGCTGCCATGCTTCATAGTTTTCAACTTCAGAAGCATTGGGTAATACCGAAGTTTGTGTCAACCCGTTGGCTGTATTGAAATCTGCATATTTCTGCACATAGGTTTCCGGATCCATCGGGGTCAACTTGTGAGCAATACTCTCAACACCTACATGGCCATTGTAGGTGATAACCGGCTTGCCATCTTTTTGTGAACCGCGTTTTGTGGTGATCAAAATTACACCGTTCGCACCACGGGTACCGTAAATCGCGACAGCAGATGCGTCTTTCAGAATTTCGATTGACTCAATGTCGTTTGGATTAATGTCGTTGGTTTGACCAAAGAATGGAATACCATCCAACACAATAAACGGACTGGTACTGGCATTGATTGAGTTGACACCACGAATTTGCATGCTGCCTGAACTACCTGGAACCGACGACGTTTGTGTTACGTTTAAACCAGCTGTCGAACCTTCAATGGCATGCATCAGGTTCGTTACCGGTACTTTTCCCAAGCGGTCTGAAGGAACGGAAGTTACCGAACCGGTAATATCAGAACGCTTTTGCACACCATAACCAACAACCACGACTTCATCCACACCGATGATTTCGTCCTGCATCGTTATCGAGAAAGCAGTTTGGTTGCCAACAGGGATCTCCTGAGGTTGCATACCAATAAAACTGAAAGAAAGTACGTCGGTAGCCTTCACACCAGCTAAGCTGAAATTTCCGTCAAAATCAGAGATTGTTCCGACATTGGTTCCTTTTACAACAATCGTAACTCCTGGTAATGGTAGACCATCGGAAGATACAACATGGCCCGTTACAGAACCGGTTTGCATTTGCACTTTTGGGCTGTCTTGCGCCATCAGCATAATATGACGTTCAATCACCTTGTAGGTCACATTGGTCCCATCTAACAGGTCTGCCATAACTTCATCAATCGTTTTTTCTTGGGCATCGATGCTCACATGCCGTTCCACGTCGACCTGTTTGGTGTCGTACATAAAGGAATAGTTCGACTGATTTTCAATCTCATTCAGAACATCCTTGATTTGACGATTCTGAATTTTTAGGTTTAATTTCGAGTTTTGAGCAAAACTCCCTCCGAACACAGTTAGTGTCGTTAGCAAGGTTAAGATAACTGTTAGCTTCATAGTCAAAAGCATTTTTTTTGCACACGAGTTACCCCGGTACAAATTCAATCGTTTTTTTTTCATAATTTTACGAGATCAGTTATGAATCCGGAATACAGTCATATTTAGCGGTATGCGATGTATTCAGATTCGGTTTAACAATTGATAATATGCAGGAAAGGTGGCCGCCTTTCCTGTTTTATTTTAAGAATTTCTTTTCGTTTTGATGTACACCTGCTCCCCCTCTATTTCATATTGAATTGGTGTTATTTCTGAAATCAGATCCAGCATCTCACGCAAACTTTCTGTCATTAACTTGAAGGTATAACGGTGATTGTCGTATAGTGATTCCTCCAGCTGAATGCTTACCCCATACCAACTTTCCAAATATTCAATAACCTCACCGAATGGTTTATCTTTAAAGACAAGCACACCTTGCGTCCAGGCAATGAGCGCTTCCGGATTGTCCGTTTTTTCAACGCTGTAGTGCCTGTCTTTCATTTTCAACTGTTCGCCGGGAGCCAAATAAGTCAGCGATTTCGCGTTATCATCCAGCACTTGCACCTTCCCTTCCACCAGGGTTACTTCCGATACCTGGTGTTTCAAATCTTCTTTCACGTTGAAGTGCGTCCCCAAAACCTTCACCTGCAAATCGTTTGCATGCACAACAAAAGGTTTACGCTTGTTTTTTGTGACTTCGAAATAACCTTCGCCTGAGATAAAAACCTCTCGCTCACCGAAGTTAAAATTGGTGGCATATTTTAAGGAAGAACCGGAGTTAAGCCAAACTTTGGTACTATCGGGCAACACCAGCTGCGTTCGTTGCCCCGGCGCTGCATACACCGTCGAATATGCCTCCATTGTCTCTTCCACTGCTTTATCTCCGGAAAACCATCTCCCGGCTATAAAGACAAATACCAGAATAGCTGCAGCGACGGCATATTTCAACAACGGTAACAAAATGATTTTACGCCCTTTTTGTTTGGGCTGCACACGGGTAATTAGTTCCGCCCAAAGTTTTTCCATGTCGGGTTCATAAAAATCAGGAACCTGGCGTGTAATCAATTGGGTATCGACAATCACCCTGAACAACTCAATATTTTCTGCCGATTCGTTTAACCATGCTTTTACAATGGCTTCATTTTGCTTATCTGACTGATTTTTCAGATAGGCTCCGATAGCGTCCCATGGTGTTTGACTTTCTTTCATTACGGTGTTGTTGTTGGTATGACGTCGGGAAAATAGAAATCCCTCAACGGATTTTTATTTTCTTGCAATAATTTTTTCGAATGCGAATTAAAGTGCAGTAACCCAGATCGTAAAAATCTGTTTATAAAATGGTCGAAGTTGTGTTCGTAGCTTGCGTAAGGCAATGCCCACATGGTTTTCTACTGTTTTGGGACTCAAGCCCAACTTTTCAGCGATTTCCTTGTGCGACAGATTTTCCTCCCAGGCCATCTTATAAATTTTGCGGCTTTGATCGGGAAGTGAATCCACCGCTGCCTGAATTATTTCCCGCAATTCCTTATTTTCCAGATACAGGTGAGATCGTTCGTCAGCAATTACCGACTGTTCTTCAATATCCAAACTTCTTAATAAATGATTTTTATTGCGTCGAAAAATACTGATGGCTCGGTTCTTTGCAGCAGTATATAAATAGGCTTTAACACTTGTATGGATATTTAGCTGATCGCTCTTTTCCCAAATGGTCGTGAAAATTTCTAAAGCAATCTCTTCAGCAAAACGGCGATCATGCAAGTAACTCAGAAGGAAATTACACAAATCAGAAAAATGCCGGTCAAACAATATACGATAGGCCTTCAAATCGCCTTGGGCAATCCGGCTTAGTATTTCCTGTTCAGTTTGATATGGTATTTGATTTGCCAATTTTATGTTTTCCCTGAAGAAAAGTATTATCGATTTTTTGAACGAAATTCTCCTGCACTTTTCACAGCGAAAACGCCGTTTGGTAAACGCATGCAGAATAACTTATCTCCGACAAATATAAAATTCCTTATCGAGATCCAATTTTTTATTTCAATCAAAGCAAACCAGCTTGTTCGTAACTCCAACCGATTAATGTGTCCAAAGTGTTGACGATTCATTAATTTTGCTCTTCAAATCATTCCACATAAATGCCCTATGAGATTACAAAAGTTAAAACTGAAAAAAGCTGAAGAGATCGCGAATAGCATTTCTCACGGAGTTGGTGTAGCTTTGGCAATCGCCGGAGTTGTTTTACTGAATGTCTTTGGTGCGTTACACGGAAACATCTGGCATATTATCAGCTTTTCAATTTTTGGAGTGAGCATGATATTGCTTTATCTCGCCTCAACGCTCTACCATGGAGTGAAAAAGCCCCGGCTGAAGGAAAAGCTTAATCGATTCGACCATTCAGCGATTTACATCCTGATCGCCGGTTCCTATACACCAATCACGTTAACCTCGCTGCGGGGCTGGGTCGGTTGGACACTTTTCGGGCTGGTGTGGTCGTTGGCTATCGCAGGGGTTGTTTTTAAAATGTGGTTTTATAAACCCCGCTGGCGCAACCTGTCAACAGCCCTTTACATCGCCATGGGATGGCTGATTATTTTTGCCATTGTACCGGTAATCCGCAATGTACCGGCCACATCACTCTGGTTTTTATTGGCAGGTGGACTAAGTTACACTGCAGGGGCCGCATTCTATTCCTTTCCAAAAGTTCCGTTCTTTCATCTGGTTTTCCACTTTTTCATTCTGGGTGGATCAATCTGCCATTTCTTTGCCTTTCTGTATTTGCTCCCGATTCAATAACCACTCCATTGTTGCAATCCCCGCAGCATGTTGGCATTGGGAACTTTTAACAATTCTCACCAAACAAATTTACGCGTGCGATTGTCCTTAAAAGAAAAAGCAATGAAAGTACCGGCACTTCTCGTCCTTATGTTTGTTTGCTTTAGCGGCAGTGCGCAGGAGAAGAAACTAAAAAATGAAACCATGGAATTCAAACAATTAAATGATTTTGAACGGTATGTTATTCTCGAAAAAGGAACTGAACGACCGTTTACCGGGCAATACTACGATTTTAGCGAAAATGGTACCTACACCTGTAAACAATGCAACGCGCCGCTGTATAAATCAAACGACAAGTTCGACTCAGGCTGTGGCTGGCCAAGTTTTGATGATGAAATTCCGGGCGCAGTCAAAAAATCGGTTGACGCCGACGGACGTCGGACGGAAATTACCTGCGCCAACTGTGGCGGACACCTTGGGCACGTGTTTTACGGCGAAAGGTTGACGGACAAAAATACCCGCCACTGTGTGAATTCGGTTTCGCTGAACTTTGAACCCACCAACAAGAAATAAAAAAAACCGGCAAGTAGAGCGCTACCTGCCGGTTGAATAATTTCGTTTACCACCTTCGGTTAAAACCGAGCCGATAAATTAATGTTTAACTGGGGAGCAAGTCTGTAACCGTGCGAACAACGTTCAAAAACCAAATCACCAACTCTGTAATAAGGGGTTCCACCAAAGTAAACGCGCTTGTATTGCCCCGGCAGACTGCTAAAAACAAAAGCTGAAGGAGTTGCTACACGAACATAGCCTACGTGTGGTCGATAGGTATAATAAGATCCTGAGTGATAGTAAAAATCGCCATGTGCATGTTTTAACCGAACAGGGCTATAGTCGAACTGGCGATACACTTGTCCGTAATGCGGATGATGATAGGCGTAGCGTTGGTCATTGTAAGGTTTGCTCTTTACAACATTCCGCTGATAGCGATTGTAGTTGTAGGCTTTCCGTTCATTTTTCGAATTGTAGTGGTAGTCTGACCGGGCATCGTAACTATTACGCTCATTTTTTTTCTCGTACTTATATTCCTTTTTGGCTGCCTTTTTAGAATCGTTCTTTTGAGCTTCTGCTGTAAAACTGACTAAGCCGAATCCGGCGATCATGGCTACTGCAGCGATCTGGTATTTTAGATTTGTTTTCATGACTTCGTGGTTTAAAATTCAACTTAAATTGTTTGTTCTCTTTTACCGATATCAGTTGATCGAGAATTTACAAACGGCATGCCAAAACCACAACAACATAAATTTCAAACACTTACAGCAACAAGCAAATACTATATTTTTTGCATTCTGCTTCGGAAATGCAATTAGATTGTTATTTTTGCAGCAAAATTTGAAACGGTGGGACGCATTTTAGCTATTGATTACGGAAAAAAAAGGGTTGGATTGGCAGTAACTGATCCAATGCAACTGATCGCGACGAAACTAACGACTGTTCCGAGCCACCAGTTATTTAACTTTCTGAAGGAATACTTCGCGAAGGAAAATGTAGAGCAAGTGATCATCGGATATCCGTTGCAATTGAACAATGAAGCCTCTGAAGCCGTTTTGTATATCAATCCGTTCTTAAAGCGGTTTCAAAAGTTATACCCGGAGATGCCGATTGAACAGGTCGATGAACGGTTTACCTCCAGAATGGCTTTTCAAACGATGATTGATGCCGGATTAAAAAAGAAAGACAGACAAAATAAAGCGACGATTGATGCGGTTAGTGCGACTATTATCCTGCAATCGTATTTAGAACAAAAAAAATACAGATAATGATTTACCCGATTACTGTTTACGGAGAACCACTTTTGCGGAAGATTGCCCAACCGATTGAAAAGGATTACCCAAATTTCGATCAGCTGGTTAAAGATATGTTTGATACCATGTATTTCTCGGACGGAGTTGGCCTGGCTGCTCCTCAAATCGGGCTATCGATCCGGATGTTTGTAATTGACGCGTCGACCGCTGCTGAAGAAGAACCGGAGTTGGAAGGATTTAAAAAAGCATTTATCAACCCTGAAATATTGGAACTAAAAGGTGATGAATGGGTGATGAATGAGGGCTGTTTGAGTTTGCCGGAAATTAGAGAAGACGTATCGCGGCCTGAGTTTATTAAAATCAAATACCTCGACGAAAACTTTGTAGAACATATTGAAGAGTACGGCGGTTTTGCAGCCCGGGTCATTCAACACGAGTACGACCATCTGGAAGGTAAACTTCTGATCGATTATTTAACTCCATTGAAAAAACGAATGCTGAAAAGCCGACTAACAAATATTACCAAAGGAAAGGTAAAAACGAGTTATCGGATTGTGATTCCGGGCACACGAAAATAGTCGTTCGTGATAAACTTACGGGGTTTCGACTCCGAAAATCCGCTATTCATCAAATTCATAGCGTAGACTACTGGATTTCAACTATGATTTCACTGTAAATTACATGTTCATCATGAATTTACAGTGAAATTTTTTGCCAACAATCCCTTTCTAAAAATCCTTGGATTCTGGATCGCCGGTCTCCTAACCGCCAGGCATTTCCCAATTCTGCTCATTGCAACAGGATTCATACTGCTGTTCTTTCTGTGCTGGTCCATCTATCTGTCTGTAAAAAGAAAATACCCCTTCGATTTGGCGCTATCAGCCACATTGGCCAGTCTCATTTTTCTGCTGTCGGCACTAAATTACAAATTACAGCATCCGTCAGTTCCATCGGCTCCGGTCGCAGAAACTCACTTTTTGGGAAGCTTGCTTGAAAACCCAACTGAAAAACCCAATAGCTTTCAGTGTTTAATGAGAATTGACTATACTGAACCCGATTCGCTGATCGGTCGCAAACTCATCTGTTGGATCGAGAAATCGCCATCGACCGGGAACCTTCAGGTTGGGGATCAGCTGTTTTGTAAAGGCAGGTTGAATCGGGTAGAAAACCGAGGCAACCCGTTTGAATTTGATTACAAAGCTTACCTTGAGCAACAGAGCATCTTTTATAGCTGCTACTTAAAAACTGAAAACATAACGATTGCCGGTGGCAGCCCATTCAGCATCCGATTGGCTGCTGAAAAGTTCAGAAATAAACTTTTAGCCCAGCTGCGTTCTCAGCTTCCGGGTTCTGAAAGCTTTCAGGTTATTTCCGCTCTTACACTCGGCTACCGGAAAGAGCTTATGCCCGAAACAAGAGCATTTTTTACCACCACCGGAGCCATGCATGTGTTGGCTGTGAGCGGTTTGCATGTTGGACTAATTTTCATGTTTCTGCTCCGGCTGTCTCTTTTTTTGAAGCACATTCGCAAGGGAAAACTAATTCGGTTTATCCTAATTGCGACGTTTCTTTGGCTTTACGCTTTGATTACCGGCTTTTCACCTTCGGTTCAACGGGCAACAACCATGTTTACCTTCCTTTTAATTGCCGAAAGCACCAACAGGACAAACTCAATTTACAATTCGATTGCCGCTTCAGCCTTTGCACTTATACTCATCAACCCCGACATTTTGTTTGCTGTGGGATTTCAACTTTCCTATGCTGCTGTTTTAAGCATTGTCTATTTCTACCCTAAACTGGAACAAATGCTCCCAGTCAGAAACAAGCTTCTGGCTTATCCATGGCAACTGTTGTGTGTTTCAGTGGCTGCGCAAATAGGCACATTCCCTTTGAGCATTTACTACTTCAATCAATTCCCGGTTTACTTTTGGCTTAGCAATTTCGTGGTTATTCCGGCAGCCTTTATTTTGCTATCCGGAACCTTGCTCTTTTTCCTGTTTTCGGCTCTTCCTCCAATCAGTAAGATTCTGGCGATTGGCCTGGATTTTGTCAACACGCTGGTCCTCGATCTACTTAAATTTATCAGCCAACTACCCGGAGCACTGGTTGAAAACATTTCGATAACATTCGGACAGTTGACACTGCTTGTTAGCCAGATCGTGCTAATAATCATTTTTATTCACTACAAGCGAGCCCGATTGCTGCAACTCAGTTTACTGTGCTTTGTTTTGTTTCAAATAATCGGAATCAACAATAAACTAAACCTACTCAATCAACATAAACTACTTATCTATCAAGGGAAAAACCCGACGTTTCACTTCATTAACGGACGAGAAAACTATCTGATTTCCAGCGATACGAGTAACCTGTCGCCGTATATTTATTCAATGGCAGAAACCCAACTCCATCTCCATCGTCCTCATGTAATTCCACTAGTCGATTCGGTAACATTCCGCAATCGCGATATCCTGATCGAAAACCAGCTCTGCCAGTTTGGAAACGAGACCTACCTCTGGGTTGATATTCAAAAAAAGACTAAGCTGATAAAACACGCTCGCGGTGGTGACAAACCAACCGGCAATCCGCAAATCAATGCAAATTGAACTGTGCAATCGATCGCAAAACCGACAAATAAAACAGCTGAAAATTTCGAATTTCGGGAAGCAGATACTAATCGAACAAGGTGTAAAAACACGTTTTGACGCTGATATTAAGCGCCATGCAGACCTGTTAAAAATTATTCCTTTTGCATGGATATTGAAGATTTTATATGTTTCTTTGCTTGGCATATTTTAACGAAGCATACAAAATTACTCAATGAAGATTGTTATTGTCGGAGCTGGAGAAGTGGGCACTCACCTTGCAAAAATGCTGAGCAAGGAAGATCACGACATCGTATTGATGGACGATGATACTGAGAAACTGAATAAACTATCCAGCCAAGTAGATTTGCTGACCATTACCGGGTATGCCAACTCGTTTAAAGATTTAAAGGATGCTGGTGTATCAAAATCCGATTTGTTAATTGCTGTTACTCCGTACGAAGAACGAAATATTATGGCTTGTGTTATGGCCAAAGATATGGGTGTTGGACGCACAGTAGCACGGATTAACAACGGTGAATATTTGGAAGAGAAGTATAAAGAAAAACTTCGGAACCTTGGGGTTGACGAGCTAATCTATCCGGAAAGTCTGGCAGGGAAAGAAATCGCCTCGTCGGTGAAACAAGTTGGCACCCGGCAACTGATTGAATTCTCAGGCGGAAAGCTAATTTTGATGGGTATAAAAATTCGTGAAAATGCTCCGGTATTGAACAAAACGTTTGAGGAACTCTCCTTCATTGAATCTGAAATTCGTGCGGTAGCCATCAATCGTGAGAACAATACGATTATTCCGCATGGCCGGGACTACGTGCGTAGTGGAGATATTATCTTCTTCATTACCACCAGAGCGTACATGAACAAAGCCTTTGAGCTAACCGGCAAGGAAATTTTCCCCGTTCGAAATATCATGATTCTAGGAGGGAGCCGCATTGCCCAAAAGACAGTCGAACGCTTGGGAGACTATTACAACATCAAAATCATTGAATCCGATAAAGTTCGCAGCCAACAGGTAGCCGACCGCTTCGAAAATGTGTTGGTCATTAACGGCGATGGTCGCAACCTCGACCTGCTTAAAGAAGAACGGATTGAACGAATGGATGCTTTCATTGCGGTAACAGGAAATGCCGAGACCAATATCCTATCGTGCCACATGGCCAAAAGCCTCGGGATAAAACGAACCGTCGCAGAGGTTGAAAACATCGATTTCATGGGCATTGCAGAGAGCATGGACATTGGAAGTCTCATCAATAAAAAACTGATTGCCGCCAGTTACATCTACAAATATACCTTGGGAGCTCAGGTTGCCCAGGCAAAATGCCTAACGGCCTCCGAAGCCGAAGTTTTTGAGTTTATCGCCTCTGAAAACTCAAAAATTACAACAAGTCCTATCAAGGACATTGGATTTCCGCAAGATGCAACCGTGGGGGGTATCATTCGCGGACAAATGGCATTCGTCGCCAAAGGCGATACAGAGGTTCAAGCAGGAGATAAAGTTGTTGTTTTTGCGCTGCAATCAGCAATCCGAAAATTAGAAAAATTCTTTAAATAATCATTTTTACATACCCGATCTGCATATGTTCAATATCAAAGCTATTATAAAGATTCTAGGATTTTTATTAATCGTTGAAGGTGTTTTTATGCTGATCTCGATGCTGGTTGCATTGATATATGGGGGCCACGATGTTATTCCTCTTCTTCAATCATCACTGATCACAATAGTAATCGGAGGAGTCACTTCGGCCAGTATGTTTAATGCTGACAAACGGATTAACCGAAACGATGGATTCATTATTGTCAGTATGGTCTGGATACTGTTTTCATTTTTTGGCAGCCTCCCCTACTTGCTGAGCGGATCGATTGACAACATTACCGACGCTTTTTTCGAAACCATGTCGGGCTTTACCACAACCGGATCGTCAATCTTAAACGATATTGAAGCGCTCCCCAATGGGGTTTTGTTTTGGCGAAGTTTAACCCAGTGGCTTGGTGGAATGGGAATTATTGTTCTCTCGTTAGCTATTTTACCGGTCTTTGGAATTGGTGGAATGCAGCTTTTCGCCGCGGAGGTACCCGGCCCGGTACCCGACAAACTCAACCCGAGAATTCAGCAAACGGCCAAAAACCTCTGGGCCATCTACGTTTCGTTTACGGTGGTTGAATCGCTATTGCTTTGGGCGGGCGGAATGACTTTATTTGATGCCATCAACCATTCGTTTACCACAATGGCTACCGGTGGTTACTCAACCAAACAGGCATCAGTCGCGCATTGGGATTCTCCCTTCATTCAGTATGTAATTATCTTTTTCATGTTTATTGCCGGAACGAACTTTACACTGACTTACAGCGCGTTGATTGGCAAATTTGACAAAATGTACAAGAATGAAGAATTTAAATACTACGTTCTTTTTGTCGTCATATTTACTGCAATTATTTTTTCTGGTCTATTGTTAACAACCCAGTTAGGCTACGAACAAGCCTTCCGCGATACCTTATTCCAGGTTGTATCAGTAATTACGACAACCGGGTTTGCGACGGCCGACTATTTAACCTGGAAACCTTTCCTGATGGTGTTGATTTTCACCTTGTTCTTCTTCGGCGGTAGTGCCGGATCTACCGGAGGTGGGATCAAAATTATGCGAATTGTACTGTTGTTGAAAAACAGTTATTATGAATTACGCCGTCTGCTGCATCCAAACGCAGTTATTCCGGTTCGTTTCAACAAACGAGCTGTCTCTGAGCAAATCATTACAAACGTGCTGGCATTTTTCATGATCTACCTGATTATCTTTTTTGTAAGTACCGTGTTATTTACGCTAATTGAACCCGATTTGAATTCGTCAATGGGAGCCGTTGCGACTTGTTTGGGCAACATTGGCCCGGGATTAGGCAATTATGGTCCTGCAGATAATTTCTTCCATGTTCCGGCTGTCGGAAAATGGTTTTTATCTTTTTTAATGTTGCTCGGCCGATTGGAATTATTCACCGTTCTGGTGCTTTTCTCCCCGGCTTTCTGGAAAAAGTAAAGCGAAACCAGAAATCCTGTCGCTTTTAAATTTCCACTTTGCCTTTTCCCTGTCGCGTGATTTCGGGAACATCGCTCGTACAATCAACAATCGTTGAAGGAATATTGCTGCCGTAGCCACCATCGATCACCAAATCAACCAGGTCGCCAAATTTCTCTTCAATCAACTCGGGGTCAGTCGTATATTCCAGAATCTCATCTTCACTTTTTACAGAAGCCGATAGAATCGGATTCCCCAATTCGCGAACAATACTAAGTATGATTGAATTGTCCGGCACTCGAATACCAATCGTCTTCTTTTTACCTTTAAAATACTTCGGCACGTTGTTATTGGCCTCCAAAATAAATGTAAACGGCCCCGGCAAACACCGCTTCATCAATTTGAAAATATGATTCGGAATTGGTTTGGCATAGGTAGATAAGTGCCCCAGATCGCTGCATATAAACGAGAAGTTCGACTTGGCAACTTCAACATTTTTAATTCGGGCGACTCGTTCTACAGCCTTCGGTTGAGTAATATCGCAACCAACGCCATAAATCGTATCGGTTGGGTATACGATTACGCCTCCGTTTCTCAGGATCTTCACAACTCGTTGAATCTCCCGCTCATTTGGATTTTCATCGTATATTCTAATCAGCATAGCACTTAATTTTAATAGCTAAAAGTAACACAAATAACTTGGCTGCTAAAATAAAAACACGAAATTCGCCGATCGAAAAATTAACTATGGAACGTAAGATAATTCTCACTGCCGACGGTTCTCAAACCTTCTTTGTCCCCGAGCTAAATGAACATTTTCATTCGGTGCACGGAGCAATTCAGGAGTCCATGCACGTATTTATTACCAGCGGATTAATGGGCATTACCAAGGACGAAATCTGCATTTTTGAGGTTGGCTTTGGCACCGGACTAAATGCGCTGCTCACGCTGGCAAACAAAAAACCAAATCAACGGATCCGTTATTTTACGATTGAAAAATACCCCCTAAAACCAGACGAATACAACTGTTTGGATTATCCCCGGCAAATTGATCCTAAATTGGAACCGGCTTTTCAACTCATGCTCGGGAGTGAATGGAACCTGCCTGTGCAAATAGAGCCCAATTTCGAGTTTACTAAGTTTCACGACGATTTAACCAATTTCGACTTTCACGGGTTGCCATTATTCGATTTAATCTACTTCGACGCCTTTGCCCCGGGAAAACAACAGGAAATGTGGACCGATGCCCTATTTTCAAAACTAGCTGCCCACACAAAGGCCGGGGGGATATTTGTAACATACTGCGCTCAGGGCGAAGTTAGAAGATCGTTGATTCGCAGTGGCTTCAATATGAAAAGAATTCAAGGGCCACCAGGGAAAAAAGAGATGTTATTTGGAGAGAAATGCGGATAAAAAAGTTCAGTTTCAAAATTTAATCTATCTTCGTAGTTCTTTAAAAAATAGGATATGTCAGAACAAAAAACAAACAAACGTCTGGAAGATTTTAGCTATGCTTTAGGACTAAGCATTGCAAGCAATCTGATACAATC